>NZ_BAAGPQ010000012.1:0-974991 GCF_054783995.1 Actinocorallia aurea | reverse complement strand
CATCACCCTGGTCAGCGCCCTCCTCTGGCTCAACCAAGATCCACCGGACACGCTCTAGGGCCAGTGCTACTTGCGGAGCAGAATCGCCGCTTCGCCGATGTAATCGTGCGTCGTGGGCCGAAGCGCCATTGGGTCGACGAACAGCAGAATCTCACCGTCGCCGAACTCCGCCACCGGGGCCATGTTGTAGGTGTTCGTGGGTGGCCGCTCGCTCTCCTCGTCCACCTCCCAGTCCCCGTTCTCGATGTGCTGGGCATCCACGACGAACTGCCCCGCTCTCGCCGATGTGTAGGCGCCGAGATCCCACACCTGATCACCGAAGGTGAGGGTCAGCTCGTCGATACCGGTTTCGTAGAGCTCGACCTTGGGGCCCGCGTTTCCGGCTCGGCAGGCGGTGATGCGGGCGACGGGCCGGTTGTAGTGCTCAACGATGACCGTTCCGCCGGTTCGGACGAAGTCGAGGACGTCGCGCATGTCGCGGCGGACTTCGTGGCTCTTCAGCCGTCTGGTCTCCATCTGGTCAGCATCTCAGGCTTGTACAAGTTGGGCAACTGGCACAACATCCATGCCCGTTCGGCATAGGTCTTGTACAACATAGAGAAGTTGTACAAGATGGAGCCATGACGACGCACACCACCGCCACCGCCGCCCAGCTCGCGCAGGTCACCATCGCCCTCACCACCCTCAGCACCGAAACCGGCACCGAACTCGCCCCCGCGCCGACGCCACCCGACGTCGCGACCATCCCGAACGCCGCCGCGATACCCACGGCGTCCGCCCCTCCCCAGCCGCAGCCCGTAGGCGCCGACGTCGCCGTCGGCCTGCTGACCGTCAAGGTCGTCAAAGTCGAGACGCTGGGCACGAACATCGGCACCGGAGCCACGCAGCAGACCGCCGCTGGGGCCTGGTGGGCCGTCATGCTGGCCGTGAAGAACACTGGCACCGCGACCACGGACTTCGCCGGAGCCGACCAAGCCGTCACGTCCGCAGGCACGACATACCGGCCAAACGCAATCGCGTCCGCCTTCTCCCTCAGCCCGCAGCAGGTTCCGATCTACGTACAGGTCGCCCCGGACCAAGAGGCACAGGTCACCCTCGCCTACGACCTCCCCGTAGGCACCGTGCCGGAGACGATCCTCCTGAAGAGCAGCGGCGGTGCAACGCCCATCGAGGCCCTCCTGAAGTAGCAGCTGACACCCCGGAGCATCATGACCACCCCTATCCCGGCCATCGGGTACGTCCGCGTCTCTCAGGAGCGCGAGGAGATGATCTCGCCGGAGATCCAGCGGAGCATCATCACCAGCTGGGCCATCGTGAACGGCCGCGAGATCGTCGACTGGATTGTCGACCTCGACACGACCGGCAGGAACTTCAAGCGCCGAGTCATGAACGCCATCGAGCGCGTCGAGGCCGGCGAAATCCGCGAGATCCTCGTCTGGCGGTACGACCGATGGGGCCGCAACACCCGCGACAGCCTTGCCAACATCGGGCGCGTCCGGGACAAGGGCGGCCAGGTCAGAAGCGCCACAGAGCCCTTCGACCCCGAGACCGCGATGGGCAAGTACTCCATCACCAACGCCCTCGCCATGGCCGAAATGCAGTCCGACTTTATCGGTGAGGGCTGGGCGAACATCCGAGCCCACCGCGAGGCGATCGGCCTGCCCGCCTTCGCCGGAGAACGCTGGGGCTACCGCCGAGTAGGCCGCATCCCCCACCCCATCGACCCCAACCACACCCTCCGCGACCCCACCACCCCCGAGGCATACCTCGTCACCTGGGACACCTGGGACCCGATCCGCCACGCTGACTGCTACACCCAATACGCCACCGGCACCTCCATGGGCGACCTCGTCCGCGCTCTAAAAGCCGACGGCATCCTTAACGCACACGGGCGTACCTGGAGCGAACAGGCCCTCACCATCGTCCTAGACTCCGGCTGGGCCGCCGGACTGCTCCGCAAACACCACCCCGACTGCCACTGCGGCAAGCCGCAGCAGTGCCGCCGCAGCCTCTACCTCCCCGGCGCCCACGAAGCCCTCATTGACCCCGACGTGTGGGACGCCTACCAGGACCGCCGCGGCATCGCCCGCACCCTCCACCCCAAGCGGATCGCCTCCGACTACGCCCTCTCCGGACACGTCCGGTGCGGCCTCTGCTCTTCCGCTATGGTCGCCCACACCCAAAACAGGGAGAAGGGCTACTGCTTCCGCTGCACCCGCTGGCGCGACTACCGCGATTGCCCCGGCGTCTGGCCCCTCCGCCGCCACCTCGAAGCCGCCGTCCTCGACGCGCTGCGCAGCTGGGACGGCGACATCTCCGCCCAGGCCGCCGTCACCGAAGCCACACGCCAGACCCGAGCGAACGCAGACCGCGCCGCAGCCGATGCGCAAGCCAGGATCGAGCGAGCCAACGGCGCGCTCTCCCGCCTCCTCGTCGACAAGGCCACCGACCCCGACATGCCCGCCGACGTCTACGACCTCGCCCGCAAACGCCTCCTCAAAGACCGCGCCGACGCCGAGGAAGACCTCGCCCTCGCCACCTCGACGACCAGCCAGCCCACCGAGACCGACTACGGCCCCCTCGTCGCAGGGCTCATCGCCGAATGGGAATTCCTGAGGCCCTCACCCAAACGCCAGCTGCTCAGCCAGATCCTCCGGCACGTCAAGGCCTACCCGACAGGGCCACGACAGCCAGCACGGATCGTCGTCACCCCCCTATGGGAGCCGTGCGACGACCCGTGCTGTGGGCCGACCGGGCAGTTCCGCAATCAGGCGGGATCGAGCGCCCTGGTGTAGAGCACGACGCCGTTCAGATCGATCAGCCGCACCGTCAGCACCTTCGTCCGGCCGTCCAGCGCGACGTGCCCGAAGAACTGCGCGCCCTCGGCCGGGGACGCGTTCGCCCGCGGACCGACCTTGATGAAGTCTTGTGCTGCGCCAAAGGTCGGGTCGAGGGTGTTGGGACCGAAGGTGCCGGCGTTGAGGGGGCCGGCGACGAACTCCCAGAAGGGCGTGAAGTCCTTGAAAACGGCGCGCTCAGGGGCGTAATGGTGGGCCGCGGTGTAGTGGACGTCGGCCGTGAGGAAGACGATGCCGGTGACGTCGTGGCGGTGGGCGTCGCGCAGGACGTCGGCGATCTCGCGTTCGCGGCCCTTGGGCAGGCCCGCGTCGACGTTGCCGACGCCCTCCTGGTCGACGGCGCCGTCGGGGACGATGAGGCCGATCGGGAGGTCGTTGGCGATGATCTTCCAGGTGGCGCGGGAGGCGCGCAGTTCGCGCTTCAGCCAGGCGGTCTGCTCGGGGCCGAGCAGGCCGGGGCCGTCGGTCTCCAGGTTCGCGGTGTTGGGGTTCTTGTAGGTCCGCATGTCCAGGACGAAGACGTCGAGGTCGGGGCCGTGGGAGATCTTGCGGTAGAGGGTCTTGCCGGGGGTGATCGGCATGTACTCGTGGGCGGCCTGGGAGGCGCGCGCGGCGAGGACGTCGACGCTCTTCTCGGTGTAGCGGACGTCGTCGAGGATCTGGCCGGGGTACCAGTTGTTGCGGACCTCGTGGTCGTCCCACTGGTAGACGATCGGGACCTGCGCGTTGAACGCCCGCACGTGCGCGTCCAGGAGGTTGTAGCGGAACTGGCCGCGGTACTCGGCGAGGGTCTCGGCGACCTTGGCCTTCTCCTCGGTCACGAGGTTCTTCCACGTGGTGCCGTCGGGGAGCGCGACGGTCTCGGCGAGGGGGCCGTCGGAGTAGACCCAGTCGCCGCTGCACAGGAAGAAGTCGGGGCGGGTCGCCGCCATCGCGGCGAAGATCCTGTAGCCGCCGAAGGCCTCGTTGATGCCCCAGCCCTGGCCGGCGAGGTCGCCCGCCCACACGAAGCTGACGTCCCCGCCCCGTTCGGGCGCGGTCCGGAACGAGCCGATCTCGGGCGCGGACTCGGCGCGGCCGTCGTCGAGCGTCACCCGGTAGTGGATGTCGCGTCCCGAGGGCAGGCCGGCGATGCGGACCTGGCCGGTGAGGTCGCTGCCAGGGGTGAGCCACGGGCCGCGGACGGTCCGGGAGCCGCGGAAGTCGGGGCGGGTCGCGTACTCGACGAACATGCGGGACGGGCGGTCGGCGCGGGTCCAGACGAGGGCGCGCCCGCCGGCGACGTCACCGGACTGCACGCCGTGGGTGATCGACGGGCGGACACGGGCCAGCGCGGGGGCGGCGAAGGCACCGGGGACGGCGAGCGCGCCGCCGGCCACGAGGCCGGTGCGCAGCAGGTCGCGGCGGGAGAAGGACATGTGCTGCTCCAAGACGGGTCGGGTTACGACCAAGATCGTGCTGTGGCCGTCGGTCCGGCGTGTGGCGAGCGGGTGAACCGGGGATGAGGCGCACGCGGAGGTCACGCGACACGAGGGGGAGCGCAATGCGGTGGAGGGTCGCGGCGGACGAGAGATGCGTGCCGACGGACCGGAGCTGTGTTCACGTGGACGACGCGGCCGCCGCGTCCGTCGGCACGGCCCGCGGCTGTGATGGCTGCGCGCGGGCCGGTACCCGCTGGGTGCACTTGCGAGAGTGCCTGACCTGCGGACATGTGGGCTGCTGCGACACCTCACCGATGGGGCACGCCCGGGCGCACTTCACCGCGCACGGGCACCCCCTCGTCCGCTCCGTCGAACCGGGGGAAGGGTGGGGCTGGTGCTTCCACGACGAGGTGCTTCTGGTCCCGTCCTGACGGCGGCGCTGGTGCTGCTGCTGACGGCGCAGGGCTGCGGGGAAAGGCCCGCTTCGCCGAACGCGCTCCAGGTGCTGAGGTCGCCCTCCCCGTCGGCGGTGCCGATCGACGCGGCGACCGCGGCGCGGCTCGACGACGCGGTCAAGGGCGTCCTGCGGGAGGCGAACGTCCCGGGCGTCATCGTGGGCTTCTGGCGGCCCGGCAGTGACCCGTACGTGCGGGCCTTCGGCGTCGCCGACAAGGACGAGAGCACGGCGATGAGCACCGACCTGCACATGCGGATCGGCAGCGTCACCAAGACCTTCACCGTGACCGCCCTGCTGAAGCTCGTCGACGACGGCCTGCTGGGCCTGGACGATCCGATCTCGGCCCATGTGAGCGGCGTCCCGAACGGGCGGAACATCACGCTCAGGCAGCTCGCCGAGATGCGCAGCGGCCTGTTCAACTACTCCGAGGACCCGCAGTGGGAGAAGGAGATGCTGGCGAACCCGAAGCGGCCCTGGACGCCCCGTGAGCTGCTCGACTTCAGCTTCGACCATCCGGCGCAGTTCGCGCCCGGCGAGCGCTTCCAGTACAGCAACACCAACACGGTCCTGCTCGGCCTCGCCGTCGAGAAGGCGTCCGGCAAAGACCTCCAGGACTACCTGACGACAGAGGTGATCGAGCCGGCGAGGCTGCAAGACACCGCCTTCCCCACCGACGCCGATTTCCCGGAACCGCACGCGCACGGGTACACCGCGCAGGACGACGGGAAGGTCGTCGACGCCACGGACTGGAACCCTTCGTGGGCGTGGGCCGCGGGCGCCATGACCTCCACCTTGGAGGACATGAGGAAGTGGGCGCCTGCGCTCGCCGAAGGCGCCCTCCTCAAGCCCGAGACGCAGGCGGAGCGGCTGAAGGCGCCCTCTTCAGGGGTCCCGGGGCTGCGGTACGGGCTGGGCATCTTCTACGACCACGGGTGGCTGGGCCACAACGGCTCGCTCCCCGGGTACCAGACGGTGGCCGTGCAGCTTCCCGAGGAGGACGCGACCCTCGTCGTCCTGGCCAACACCGACATCCCGCATGACGGGAACGAGGTGAGCACGCTGTTCGCCCAGGCCGTCACGTCGATCGTCACGCCCGCGCACGTGTACACGCTGCCGGCCTCGCCGACGGGCGCCGCGACCGCCACGCCGACGCCGGCCCCCGCGACACCCGCGCCGACGGCCACGCGGTCCTTCAACGGGTCGCCTACGCGGACGGCGACGCCGACCGCGACCCCGACCCGCACCCCGACCGCCTCCCCGTCGCCGGTGACCACGCCGCCACGCACGTTCCACACGCCCATTCCGGCGACCCCGCCCACCCCTGGAGGCTGAACGGGTGCCCGGGATGGGGAAGGCTGCGCCGCTCCTCGCCGTCCTGGGCCCGTCCTGGTTGGTTGCGCGATGCCCGACACGGGCGAGATGGCCTCCCGGGCGGAGGCGTTCACCGCGGCGGTGGCCGGGAAGGACGGTGCGGGGGCCTGCGCGCTGCTCGCCCCCGACACCGCCGAGAGCCTGGACACGGGAGGCGCGGGTTGCCCGGACGAGGTGGTGAAGCTGGCCGTGGGGCGGGGTCCGGCGACCGCCGTCGAGGGCTGAGGCGCTCCGGCGCGAAGCGGCGTCGGCCGGTCGCATAACGTGAAGAGATGAAGGAGTCCAAGGTCCCCGGGGTGACGGCGAAGATCATGGGCATTCTCGACGCGTTCGCGCCGGGCGACCACGCGCTGACGCTCACCGAGATCTGCCGGCGGACCGGGCTGCCCCTCGCGACCGGGCACCGGCTGATCGGCGAGCTGGCGGCCGGCGGGTTCCTGGAGCGCCGCGCGGACGGGTCGTACCGGGTGGGGCTCAGGCTGTGGCAGATCGCGGCGCGGGCGTCGTCGGCGACGGCGCTGCGGGAGCTCGCGCTGCCCTTCATGCAGGACCTCTACGCGGCGACCCACGAGAACGTGCAGCTGGCGATCCTCCGGGAGGGGCGGGCGCTCTACCTGGAGCGGATCCGGGGACCCCGGTCGGTGCCCATCGTCTCGCGGGCGGGCACGGAGCTGCCGCTGCACGCGACCGGCGTCGGGAAGATCTTCCTCGCGTACGGGCCGGAGACGCTCCTCGACCGGGTGATCGCGGACGGCCTCACGGCGCACACCCGCCGGACGATCACCGACGCCGCGCGGCTGCGCGCCGAGCTCGCCGAGATCAGGCGGGAGGGCTTCGCGGTGACCCGGGAGGAGATGACGCTCGGGTCCTGCTCGGTGGCCGCCCCGGTCCGCGACGCCCGGGGCGCCGTGGTGGCCGCGCTCTCCCTGGTCGCCCGGAGCGGCGCCGCCGACGTCCGGAGGCTCGCCCCCGCGGTCGTCGCCGAGGCGAGATCGCTTTCCCGCGACGTCGCGGCCCGCGGGACGTCGGAGATCCCCGCCGAATCGGTCCTGGGCTGACGGGATTTTGCCTTGGTCTTCCACTCAGCGGAAGATTCCGTCCGGTGTGGGGCGCGTCACTGGGAAAACTGGCCACTCGTGGGACTCAGCTCACACTTCTCCCCATCCCCCGAGAGGCCCTCATGAACAATCGGTCCGCACGCAAGGTGACGCTGCTGTGCTGGGCGGCGGTCCTGCTGGACGGCTTCGATCTCGTCGTGCTCGGCACCGTCCTGCCCGTCCTTCTCGGCGATGAGGTCTGGGGCCTGACGCCCGCGACGGCCACCACGATCACCACGACCAGCCTGATCGGCATGATGATCGGCGCCATCGCGGTCGGTCCGATCACCGACCGGATCGGCCGCCGGAAGGCCCTGATCGGCTCCATCGTGATCTTCTCGATCCTCACCCTGCTGTGCGCCTTCGCCCAGTCCGCGGTGATGTTCGGCGCGCTCCGCTTCCTCGCCGGGCTGGGCCTGGGCGGCTGCCTCCCGATCGCGCTCACCCTGGTCAACGAGTACTCCACCGGCGAGCGGCGCAGCCGCGCCACCACCCTGATCATGACCGGCTACCACGTCGGCGCCGTCCTGACGGCTCTGCTCGGCCTCGCGATCCTGCCGCATTGGCAGGCCATGTTCGTGGTCGGGGCGCTGCCCGCGCTCGTGCTCGTGCCCCTGATGGTCAAGCACCTGCCGGAGTCCGAGGCGTTCGAGCGCTCCAGCGGCGCCTCCGGCCTCGCGTCGGTCCGCGCCCTGTTCCGCGGGGGCCTCGCCCTGTCGACCCTCGCCTTCTGGGTCGCGTCCTTCATGGGCCTGCTGCTCGTCTACGGCCTCAACACCTGGCTGCCGACGATCATGCGTGAGGCGGGCTACCCGCTGGGCGCGTCCCTCGGCCTGCTGCTGACGCTCAACCTCGGCGCCATCGCCGGCCTGCTCGTCGCCGGGTTCGTCGCCGACCGGGTCGGCGTGCGCCCGGCCGTCCTCGCCTGGTTCGGCGGCGCGACGGTCTTCCTGGCGCTGCTGAGCATCAAGCTGCCCGGCGTCGCGCTCTACGGCGCGGTCTTCCTCACCGGCTGCTTCGTCTTCAGCGCCCAGGTGCTGGTCTACGCCTACGTCGCCTCGGTCTACCCCGACCAGGGCCGCGCCACCGCGATGGGCACCGCGGCCGGCGTCGGCCGCCTCGGCGCCATCACCGGGCCGATCCTCGGCGGGGCCATGGTCACCGCGGGCACCGCCTACCCGTGGGGCTTCTACGCCTTCGCGGTCGTCGGCGCGCTCGGCGCGGTCGCGGTCCTGGCCGTCCGCGCCAGGGCCGCCGCCATGGACCGCGTCGCGGCCTGACGGCTCAGGAGGCAGCGCGCACGGCGGCGTCGTGGAACGCGAGGGCGAGGGCCACCGCGGTCTCCACGACGCCGTCGAGGTCGTCGCCCAGGCGGCCTTCGGCCCACTGCCTGGCCAGCTCCGACATGGCGCCGGTGAACATCGTGGCGGCGACGACGAGGGCCGGCGGCGGATCGGGGACCCGGGTCATCTCGAGAAGGGCTTCCAGGAGCTCGGTCTGCGCGGCGCGGCGGCGCGCGGAGAGCACCTCGTCGCCGTGCGCCTCGGCGAACAGGATGCGGCCGCGCCGGGGGTCGGCGCTGAGGAAGCGCAGCACCGCGGTGACGCCCTTGCGGATGCGCGGCTCGGGCTGGGGGCCCGCGTCTTCCAGCGCGCTGAGAAGGGCCTCTCCCAGGGCCGTCGCCTCCCGGTCGTGGACGGCGGCCAGGAGCAGCGAGGTGTCGGTGAAGTTCTCGTAGAAGTAGCGGGTGTGCAGGCCCGCCTCGCGGCAGACCGCGCGGACGGTCAGCGCCGCCTCGCCCTCGTCGCCGAACAGCCGGAAGGCGGCCTGGACGAGCATGTCGCGCCGCTCGTCCCTGCGGCGCGCGACGGGCACGCCCGCCCAGCGCGTGGCCGCGCCGCCCCCTTGTGTCGCCATGAAGGCAGCCTACCAAGTCTGGACACAGGCGTACCCAGAAACCTATTCTGGTGACACTCGTAGCCACAAAATCCAGGGAGCACGGGATGTCCGTCGCCAACCCCATCGCCACCCGGTTCGACGCGGCCTTCGACGCGGAGATCCGGCGGAGATTCTTCCGCGGCCTCGACTTCGCCGAACCCAAGGGCGACCCCGGCTGGTTCGGGCCCGACAGCGCCGTCTGGTACGTGCACTCCCACCTGCCGACGCTCGTCCTCGGCCTCGTCGCCGCCGCCTACATCGAAGGCCTCGACCCGAGCATCAGCTGGATGGGACACGACCACTCCAGGCTCGTCGAGCGCGTCGACGGCAAGGCCACCGGCGGGATCGACCCCGAAGGGGCCGCGGTGCGCCTCGGCCACTCCGTGTCGTTCTTCGTCGGCACCGCCTACGGGACCACCGCGACCGCCGAGAAGCTCGCCAAGACCGTCCGGGCGATGCACCACACCGTCAAGGGGGTCCGCCCCGACGGGCTGCCTTACGACGCCGACGACCCCGACTGGCTGCGGTGGAACTACGCGACCGTCGTCTGGGGCCTCGCCACCGCGCACGAGCGGTACCACGCCAAGCCGCTGCGCGGAAAAGAGCTCGACCGGTACTACGGCGAGTTCGTCCGCGTCGGAGAGGCCCTCGGAGGCACCGACCTGCCTACGACCAAGGCGGAGACGCTCGAATGCCTGGAGTCGTACCTGCCTAAGCTCGCGCTCACGCCCATCAAGGCGTTCCAGACGGGACCGAACGTCGAAGGCAACGGGATCCCTCCGTGGGCCCCCGGCAGCGCCTTCATGGACTGGGCCGCCCGGGACCTCCTTCCGCGCTGGGCCCAGAAGCTCTGCCTGTACCGGCCGCCCAACCGCGTCGAGCTGAAGTTCAAGCGCGGCGCGCTGTGGCTCGCGCTGAACGGACTGCACGAGGCGGCCGGACCCATCCGCGAGTTCCGGGAGGCCAAGGAACGCGTCGCCGGCGGGATCACCAGGGAACCGGTCGTCTCGACCGCGCCCCTTGAGGCCGACCCCTTCCGCAGCAGGGAAGAGGTCGAGGCGGGCATCTGACGCGGCGCCCGGCCGTCGCGGCGTGGAGCCGCGACGGCCGGGCGCCGCAGACGTCGGCCTGACGCGGCCGACGGACCCGTTCGTTTGCGTCAGGCCGTCACGACGAGGTTGCTGGCCCGCATGGCCTCGACGATCGACGCCGGGGCCTTCGCGGTGGAGCCCGCGTCATAGGGCGGCTGCGGGTCGTACTCGACGACGAGCTGGATCGACTCGGCCACCCGGTCGCCCGCGAGGACCCCGGCGAGCCGCAGCGCCAGGTCGATACCGGCCGAGACGCCCGCGGCCGTGGCGTACTTGCCGTCCAGCACGACCCGGTCGGCGACGGCGACGGCGCCGAACGCCTCGAGCAACTCCATGCAGATCCAGTGGGACGTCGCGCGGCGCCCGTCGAGGAGGCCCGCGGCGGCCAGCAGCAGGGAGCCGGAGCAGACCGACGCCGCCCAGGTCGCGCCCGCGTCGGCGCGGCGGATCCAGTCGAGCAGCGCCGCGTCGTTGAGCGCCTCCGCGGTGCCCGGCCCGCCGGGGACGAGGAAGACGTCCGGGGACGGCACCTCCCCGAAGGAGGCGTCCGCGGTGAGGGCGAGGCTGCCCATGTCCGTCCGTACCGGGCCCGGCCGGGTCGCGGTGAAGACGACCTCCGTGTCGGGGATGCGCGACAGGATCTCGTAGGGGCCGACGGCGTCGAGGGCCGTGAAGCCCTCGTAGAGCGGGATGGCTACCTGCATCAGGTTCCTCCGGTCGGGTGAGGGTGGAAGCGGCGGCGGTACTCCAAGGGCGGCACGTGGAGCGCGCGCAGGAACGCGCGCCGCATCGCCTCGGGAGTGCCGTACCCGCAGGCACGCGCTATCTGCGCGATGCCTTGGTCGGTGTCCTCCAGCAGGCGCCGGGCCGCCTCGACCCGGACGCCTTCGACGTACCGGCCGGGCGTCATGCCGACCTCGGCGGCGAACGCGCGGGCGAAGTGCCGGGGGGACAGCGCGCAGCGCCGGGCGAGCGCGTCGACCGACAGGTCCTCGCCCGGATGCTCGTCGATCCAGCGCTGCACGTCGCGCAGCGGGCGGCGGGCCGCGGTCTGGGCCGCGAGCTGGGTGCTGAACTGGGCCTGGTCGCCCGGTCTGCGCAGGAACACCACGAGATGGCGGGCGGCGAGCAGGGCGAGGTCGCGGCCGAGGTCCTCCTCGACGAGCGCGAGTGCGAGGTCGATGCCCGTGGTGACGCCCGCCGACGTCGCGACGCGCCCGTCCCGGACATAGATCGGGTCGGGATCGACCCGCACGTTCGGGTAGCGGTGCGCCAGCGTGGCGCAGTACGCCCAGTGGGTGGTCGCGCGGCGTCCGTCGAGCAGCCCGGCCTCGGCGAGCAGGAACGCGCCCGTGCACACCGACACCACGCGCTCCGCCCCTTCGGCCAGCGCGCGGACGCGCGCCACGAGGGCGGGCTGCGGACGCGCCGTGCCCGCGCCGCCCGGCACGACGAGCGTGTGCGGGGCACCGGCCCGGGCGAGGTCGGTGTCCGGGAGCAGACGCAGGCCCGAGGAGGTCCGGACGGCATGGCCGCCCGGCGCGGCGGTCGTGACCGCGTACGCGTCGGGGACGGCTTCGGCCGCCCCCTGGAAGACCTCCAGGGGACCGGTGACGTCGAGGCTCTGCACCCCGTCGAACAGGACGATGAGGACGCCGCGTGCTCCCATGCCGCCAGCCTCGCAGCGGAGCCCGAAGGCGGCAATGACGGATACCCCACCTTTCCTGCCATCGTCGCGCGCCGTGTCCGCGCGGTTCCCGAAAATGTCGTACTCCGCTCGTAGCCTGGAACGGTGAGCATGAACGGCAGGTACGCGAGGATCACGGCGCGCAAACTCGGGGCCGCCATCGTCGACGAGAAGTGGGCGCGCGGGTACGTCGAGGCGCTGGAGCAGGCGGAGGGCGAGGCGCCTCCGCCCGTGGCGCGCGCCCGCACGCTGAGCGTGGCCTGGGCCTGGCAGGCGCTGGCGTTCCTGCTGTCCCGCGCGGCCTTCCCCGTCGACCTCGTGCACGGCGGCAAGGAGTTCGCCGCCGAAGGCTGGGGCCACGGCCCGCCCCGCTACCTGGAGCCCGACGAAGTCGCCGAGGCCGCCCTGGCCCTGGCCGACACTCCCTTCGCCGCCCTTACCGAAGGCCTCTCCCCAGCCGACCTCGCCGCCGCCGACCTCTACCCATCGGGCAAGTGGTCCTCCCCCGACGCCCTGACCGAGGTCCAATCCTTCTACGAACCCCTCCGCACCTTCGTCCGCGCCGCCGCCCGAGAACGCGAAGCCCTCCTCCTCTGGATCGACTGACCCCCAACGGCCTCGCCGCCCCCTCCGCGCGGAGGGGCTCAACCGGGGATCCGCGCTCGCCCGAGCTCCGTGGCGATGCCGAGCCGTCCTGCTCCACCGGGTTCGGCACACCACCTCCAAGGCCCTCCCACGCCTGTGGTGGGCGGTCGCTGCGTCGCTCGCGCGCCCAAGCGTGTCGGTTGACTGGTCAAGGAGCACGCGCGTGCCGCGGAAGGAGCCCGAGCCGGGGACCGTGGTCCGGCGGTCGGTCATTGCGCCGGCTCGGGCTGGCCCTGGCGTGTCGGTCGGTGCTCGATGACACGCGCGCAGCTCGGCAGGGGGCCGTGGTGGGGTGGTCGCTTCGTCGTCATGCCGAGGGGCGCATGCTTGTGTCGGCGCGCTCCTTCCGGGCTCTGCGAGCGGCGGGGAGCGGGGTGAGGGCGGTCAGGCGCTGGAGGGCGGCGGTGGTGGATTCGGGGGTGGCGGGCAGCAGGGGGAGGCGGACGGCAGGGGTCGGGATGCGGCCCTGGGCGGCGAGGACGGACTTGACGACGACGGGGTTCGGTTCGGCGAAGAGGACGTCGGAGAGGAGGGCGAGTTCGTGGCCGAGGGCACGGGCCTCCGGCAAGCGGGAGGCGTGCCAGAGGTCGAGGAGGCGGGCGAAGCGGGCCGTCTCCACATGGGCGGAGGCGAGGATCGCGCCCGACGCGCCCAAGGCGAGCATCGGGGAGGTGAAGCGGTCGTCTCCGGCGAGGACCGCGGTCCGTTCGGGGCGTCCGGCCATGAAGGTGATCGCGGTGTCGTCGATGCCGCCGCCGGCGTACTTGAACCCGGCGACGTTCGGGAGGGCGGCCAGCCTGAGCAGGGTGCGGGCGCTCAGCGGGCGGGCGGTCCGGTAGGGGATGTGGTAGATGATCAGTGGGACGGGCGCGTGAGCGGCGAGCTCCGTGAAGTGGGCGACCACGCCGTCCTCCGAAGGGCGCACGAAGGCCGGGACCGGCACCATCGCCGCGGCCGCGCGGTGATCGAGCGCGGCGAGGGCGTCGCGGGCCGCGGCCGTCGAGGCGCTCTCGACGCCGACGGTCAGGGGCGTCGCGCGTTCCGCGCAGACGGCGGCGCAGATCTCCACGACCCTGGCGCGCTCCCTTCCGGTGAGGGACGCGGCCTCGGCCGTCGTACCGAGCGCGACGAGGCCCGCCGCCCCGTCGTCGAGGGCCGTGTGGGCGAGCCCCTCCAGGGCGTCCTCCGCGAGCGCGCCCGCGGAGGTGAACGGCGTGATGAGCGGAAGGTGCAGACCGGTGAACGTCATGGATCGAGGATCGCGCCGACTGATTCTTCAGGTCCAGTTAGGCTTTCTCGCGTTGAGCATAAGCTGGGCTGATGCTCGATGTGCGCAAGCTGCGTCTGCTGCGGGAACTGGCCCGGCGCGGCACGATCGCGGCGGTCGCCGAGGCGCTGTCCTACACGCCCTCGGCCGTCTCCCAGCAGCTCGCGGCGTTGGAGCGCGAGGCAGGGGTGCCGCTGCTGGAGCGGACCGGGCGCCGGGTCGAGCTGACCCCCGCGGCGCGGCGGCTCGCGGTCCGCACCGAGACCGTCCTCGCGGTGCTCGCCGAGGCTGAGGCGGAACTTGCCGCGTCGCGCGCGGGGCTCACCGGGATCCTGCGGATCGGCGCGTTCCCCACGGCCGTGCGCACGGTGCTCTCGCCCGCGCTGGTGCGGCTCAGCGGTGCGCATCCCGGGATCGAGCTGCGTGTCAGCGAACTCGATCCGGCGGCGGTGCCCGACGCGCTGCGGGCCGACGCGATCGACGTCGCGCTCGTCCAGGAGTACGACTTCACGGCGTCGCCCGACGATCCCGCGCTGGAGACCGAACCGCTGCTGGAGGAGACCGTGCACCTCGCCGCGCTGTCCGCGGGGCCGCCGCGCGCCCACCGCGACGCGCCGTGGATCGCGGGCACGCCCGGGACGCTCTGCCACACGATGACGGTCCGCGCCTGCGAGGCGGACGGCTTCGTTCCGCGGATCCGCCACCACGCCGACGATTTCGGCACCGTCCTCGCCCTCGTGGCCGCAGGCCAGGGCGTCGCCCTCGTCCCCGACCTCGCCCTGGCCGACCCGCCTCCACCTGTCGTCCTCACCCCCCTCACCACCCGCCGCCGCACCCGCATCGCCTACCGCCGAGGCACCGCGCACCACCCCCTCATCGCCGCCGCCCGAACCGCCCTCCACGCCGCCCAGCCCTCCTGAGGGCCCGGGGCCCGCTCGGACCTCTGGCCGCTGCATCCCTGCCGCCCAAGACCCGGAGGGTCCGGTGTGTTCGAACCTTCGGGTGCGGTGGGATCGCCATCCGGGCGAAGGGTGCGCTCGGGCCGTCGGCCTCTCCGGTTCCGAGGGAGGGCGGGCCGTCTCCCCGTCCGGTCGGGCTGTTCGGGTTCGTGGATGTGGGGGTGTGGGGCGGGGTGGATGGGGGTGGCTGTTAATGCAAATAGGACGGAACGGGTTTCGTTGATCATTTCGGGCGAGGGAATTACGATCGCGGTGGAAGTTGCAAGGTTTTTTCGCGGGCCGGAGGGTGCCAGGTGTCAGATGTGGGGTCGGCGAAGTGCCCTTATGATGGGTCGCCGCGATATCCGTTCGACGGCGGGGAGCCGACGGAATACCTGAACGAGGTCTATTTCGACCTCGGGCCGGGGGTCTGGCCGATCTGGATGAACCTGGCCGATCGGCCGGCGTTCCTCGTCAACGGGCACGCCCTCCTGGTCGAGGTCCTCACCCGCCCGGACGACTTCCTGCAGCCCGTGCAGCCGATCCCCGGCGTCGTCCCGCTCCAGGGCACCATGCTGGCGATGCACGGCAAGGAGCACCTGCGGGTGCGCAGGCCGGCCGCGCGGCAGTTCGGGCGGGCGGAGGTCGAGCGGCGGCGCGCCCGGGTCCGCGAGCTCGTCGACGCGCGCCTCGCCGCCTTCGCCGGCCGGGAGCGCTTCGACCTCGTCGCGGACTTCGCGACGCCGCTGACCCTCCAGGTGCTGGGGGAGTCCCTCGGCGTGCCGAAGGAGGACCTGCCCCTGTTCGTCGGCTGGGGCGACAGGTTCCTGAACTTCTCCGACCCTCTCGACGCGCGCGCCGCAGTCCAGGAGATGTGCGCCCACATCGGCGGCCTCCTGGACAAGCGGCGGGGCGACGAGCCGCGCGACGACGTCCTGTCGGCCTACGCGGGCGCGCAGGGCGGCGACGTGACGACGGCGGAGGCCGTCATGGTCGGCGCGAACATCATTTCCGGAGGCTGGGAGACCACCACCACCGCGCTCACCGCGATGGTCCTGCACGTGCTGACCCACGGCCCGGTCCCGGGACGCACCCACTGGGAGGCGCTCCGCGAGGACCCCGCGCTGATCCCGGGCGCCGTCCAGGAGCTGCTGCGCACGAGGCCCGCCAGCGGCGACGACGGCCCGCCGCGGATCGCCGCCCGCGACCTCGTCCTCGACGGGGTCGAGATCCCCGAGGGCAGCGTCCTCGTCCTCGGCAAGTACGGCGCGAGCTCCGACCCCGGTGTCTTCCCCGAGCCCCGCACCGTCGACTTCGCGCGTCCGAACGCCCGCGACCACCTGGCGTTCGGCGCGGGCCCGCACATCTGCCTGGGCAAGTGGCTCGCCATCGTCGTCCTCGAGGAGTCTCTCTCCGCCCTCCTGGCCCGCTTCCCGGACCTGCGTCTCACCGGCGACCCGCTCACCTGGCGCAAGCGCTCCGGCGCCCGCCGCCCCGAGCAGCTCTGGCTGCACCCCGCCTGACGCCCCCCGCCCGAAAAATCAACACCTGCGGCATTTGTCACTCTCCTTACGTTTGTCAAATCCGATAGGTGCTCGGGAAACCACCCTGCGAAAGGCCCGCTGCTAGAACACGAAAAATGTGCCGCCGTGCCTCCGACCCGACCCGGAGCCGCGGCGGCAATGTTCTTCGCATTAAGGCGCCCGGCTCAAGTGCTCCCACGGGCCAGACAGACCACAGGCGGTGAGCGGCTGAGGGGGGCGCGCTGTCGGGTGGATGCCCGGGTCGAGCGGTCGGCAGGTGAGCGCCTGTCGGGCGGGCCAGGCCCGGTGCGCGCCGCGGGCGGGTCCGCCCAGGGTGGAGCTCGCGGCGTCGGCCGGTTCGTGGCGTGCGGTTCGTGGCGTGCGGTTCGTGGCGTGCGGGGCGGGCGGCTTGGCGGAAAGGGCGGCGGAGATCGTCCTGGCGCGGGATGCTTCGGGTGCGGAGCACGAGTTCTTGGAGAGACGATGAAGGCAGTGCGGTATCACGGTTATGGCGACGCCGACGTGCTGGTGCACGAGGAGGCCGAGCGGCCGTCGGTCGGGTGCGGGCAGGTGCTGGTGCGGGTCGCGGCCACCTCGTTCAACCCGGTCGACGCCCAGATCCGGGCCGGTCTGCTCCAGCAGGCCTACGCCCTGGAACTGCCGCACACCCCCGGCATCGACGTCGCGGGCACCGTCGCGGAGCTGGGCGAGGACGTCACGGGCTGGGCGGAGGACGACGCGGTGATCGCGTTCCTGCCGCTCGGGAAGCCCGGCGCGTCGGCGGAGTACGTGCTCGTCCCGGCGGAGCTGCTGACGGCCGCCCCGACCTCGATCGCCCTCGCCGACGCGGCGGCGATCCCCGCGCCCGGCGTGACGGCCTGGCAGGCGCTGTTCGAGCACGCGTCCCTGGTGCCGGGCCAGACCGTCCTGGTGAACGGGGCGGGCGGTGCCGTCGGCGGGTACGCGGTGCAGCTCGCCGCCCGCGCGGGGGCCGTCGTCACCGCGACGGCGGGCTCGGCGAGCGCCGCGCGGCTCACCGGGTTCGGCGCGGCCCACCTCCTGGACTACGCCGAGGCGCCCGTCGCCGAGTCGGCGGAGCGGTACGACGTCGTGCTGAACCTGGTGCCGACCGGGCCCGCGGAGTCCGCGGCGCTCACCGCGCTGGTCGCCGACGACGGCGTCCTGGTCAGCGCGACGACGCCCGCGCCCGAGGACGCGGCGCGCGGCGTGCGCGCCCTGCGCATGTTCGCCCGCTCCGACGCCGCCCAGCTCGGCGCGCTCGTCGCCCGGATCGACGCGGGCGAGCTGACCGTCGACGTCGCGGCCCGCCGCCCCCTCGCCGACCTGCCCGCCCTCCACGCCGAATACGCCGACGGCGTCCGGTCGGGCCGCACCGTCATCACCGTCCCCTGACCCCGGGCGGCCCGGCGGACCCTGTCCGCCGGGCCGCTCCCGTGTGCGCGGGCTCCCGCTGGGGGAGGGGTGAAGGGGGCGGATGGGGGCATCCGCGGGGAGCGAGGGCACGGTGGGGGTCGACGCGATCGTCATCGAGGGCGTGCGGGTGTTCGACGGGGTCGGCGACGGCCTCAGCGGCCCGCGGGACGTGTGCGTCGAGGGGCGCAGGATCGTCGAGCGGGTGAGCGCGCCCGATCCGCTGCGGATCGCCGGGGGCGGCCGGGTCCTGATGCCGGGCCTGACGGACGCGCACGTGCACCTGTACGCCGCGGCGAGCACGATCCCGAGCCTGATGTTCGGCGGTGACGGCGTCGGCTACTACAACGCGCTCGCCGAGGCGGGCCGGATGCTGATGCGCGGGTTCACCACGGTCCGCGACATGGCCGGAGACGTGAGCGCGCTAAGGCAGGTCCTCGATGCCGGCCTCTTCCCTGGCCCGCGCATCTACCCGAGCCAGGCGGCGCTCTCCCAGACGGCGGGACACGGGGACTTCTCCGCGGTCCACGACGACGCGACGGTCTTCTGTGGGAAGCCTTCACGCGCCGAGGAGATCGGCTTCATGCGCGTCGCCGACGGCCGCGACAGGGTCCTCGCCGCGGTCCGGGAGCAGCTCAAGAAGGGCGCGACCCAGATCAAGATCATGGCCGGGGGCGGCGTGACCTCGTTCCACGACCCCCTCGACGTCGTCCAGTTCACCGACGAGGAGATGAGAGCCGCCGTCGAGGCCGCCGCAGACTGGGGCACCTACGTAGCCGCGCACGTCTACAACGACACGGGCATCCGTCGCGCCGTCGCCGCGGGGATCCGCTCGATCGAGCACGGCCACCTCGCGGGCAGCGCGGAGACCATCGCGCTGCTGGCCGAGCACGACGTGTGGCTGAGCACGCAGCCGTTCACCGAGGACTCGGTGTCGCGGGCGGAGCCGGACGCGCTCGCCAAGCACAAGCAGGTGTGCGACGGCGTGGCCCGGACGTACGAGTGGGCGCGCGCCTGCGGGACGAAGATCGCGTTCGGGACGGATCTGCTGCTCGATCCGCGCAGGAGCGCCAGGCAGAGCGAGATGTTCACCCTCCTGTCGAGCCGTTTCGGGTTCAGCCCGGTCGAGGCGCTGCGGATGGCGACGTCCGGCAACGCGGAGCTGTTCCGGCTCTCCGGCGAACGCGACCCCTACAAGGAGGCCCGGCTCGGCGTCATCGAGCCGGGCGCATGGGCCGACCTCCTCATCGTGGAGGGCGACCCCACCCGCGACCTAGGCCTCTTCACCGACCCCGACCGAAACCTCACCCTGATCGTCAAAGACGGCCACATCTACAAGAACACCCTACCCACCCCTTCCTGACCCGGCCTTCAGCAAGGAGCGCCTCCACCGCCCCGGAGAACGGGCCCTGCGCGGACGCGACTCGACGCGGCGCGGCCAGGAGGGGGTCAGGTGGGGAGGGCGGGGGTGGGGCGGGGGGTGCCTTCCAGGGAGTGGATGAAGGATTCGACCATGGTCAGGGTTTCGGTGTGGCCTGTGGAGAAGCCGAGGGCCTCTTCCATGAGGACGACGCGGGAGATGGCGGTGAGGAGGACGATCATGACGGTGGGGGGGAACTTGTCGGTGGGGAGGTCGTAGCGGGTGAGGACGGTGGACAGGGCGGCGGTCTGGGCGGCGCGGAAGCGCTCGGAGTAGGCGGCGATCTCGGCGCGGATCGCCTCGCTGCGGCTGGCGAGGCCGACGAAGGCCATGGTGATGCCGACGCCGTGCGGGTCGGTGCTGAACCGCCAGAGGGCCCAGAGGGGCTGGGGGGAGGCGAGGGCGGCGGCCTGGGCGGCGAGGCCGTCGTCGGCGCGGCGGCGGAAGACGGCGAGGACGAGATCGTCCATCGTGCGGAAGTAGTAGTGCACCAGCTGGGGTTTGAGCCCGGCCTTCGCCGCCACCTTGCGCGAGCTGATCGCGGTGTGCCCTTCCTCGAGCAGCAGCAGTTCGGCCGCGTCGAGGAGGAGCCTCCGGTTCTTCGCCTCGGGCGCACCCATGCGGCGCGGCGATGTCATGGCGTGACCTCCCGTACGTCCACCCGGATGATCTTCCGGGCAGTGCGCGACCATCGTAATGGGACTTCACCTGCTCTTCCGTCCGGAACGATCTCATCATGCTGGGCATCCGCTCAGCAATGCTAGGCGTATGCCCAGCATCGGCCGCGTCACCCGGAGTGACACCGGACCCGGGGAGCGGGGTCGGCGAAGATGATCTTTTTCCACCGCGGGCACCCCGTGCGCATCTAGAATCGCGAATCGCCGCAAGATCGACTTCTGTGCGTCGGTCGCTCACCCCCCGGAGACCCCATGAAACGCGCCTTCGCCGTCCTGCTGCCCGCCGTCCTCGTGGTGCCGCTCACCGGGACCCCCGCGACGGCCGCCGCGGAGTTCTGGAAGCTGCATCGCAAGAACGGGGGTTGGCCGCTCGTGAGCGTCGAGTCGTTCGGCAAGGCCAACACCTGGTTCTACGGCGACCAGTGGTCGCCCGGGACGCCGGTCCCCGTCTGGCGCTGGAACGGCAAGAGCGTGGTCAAGACGAAGCTCCCGGTGAAGTTCCAGGGGGCGGTCCACGACATGGACTTCGCCTCGCGCAAGAGCGGATGGGCCGTCGGATCCGTGCTGACCGACAACGGGAAGTCCCAGGTGGCCGTCATGCGCTGGAACGGCAAGACGTGGCGGATGTCCCGCAGCGCCTCCCTCGATGGCTTCCCGGACGACGCGCGGATCAAGGCGTTGAGCGGCGGACGCGCGGTCGTCACCGGTCTCCTGAGCAAGAGCGGGAAGCCGCTGGAGTGGCGTTTCAGCGGCGGGAAGTGGAAGCAGGTCGTCGCCAAGGTCGCGCTGCGGGGCCTGTCGGGAAACTACGCCATCGGCGTGTACGAGGACGGGTACGGCCTCGCCCGCCTGTCCGGCGGGACGTGGAAGCGGGTCGAGATCGCCGGCGTGCCCGCGGTCGGCGAGGACGACTTCATGATCCTCGACCGGGTGGACGCCCCCTCCGCGAAGGACGTCTGGGTCACCGCCGCGGTCGCGACCGTCGACGGCTCCAGCCCCACCTACGTGCTGCACTGGAACGGCAAGAAGTGGACCCGGTCGACGGTGCCGCTGTCCGCCAAGGCCAGCATCATCGACATCGCCGCCGATGGTCGCGGCGGCCTCCTGATCAGCGCGGAGACCGCGGAGAACGCCCAGTCCTCCACGGGCATCAAACCCCGGCTCCTGCACCTGCTCCCGTCGGGCGCGTGGAAGACCGAGCCGACCAAGGTCTACGCTCCCGGCCTGGCCCTGGTGCCCGGCACGAAGTCGGTGTGGGCGGTCGGCGTCCGGGCGGCCAAGACGTGGGGCATCTTCACCCGGGGCGGCGCCAAGTAGGGGGTGGGCCGCCGGGGCGGGCGAACCCCGACGCGGGAGGAAGAGTCCGATGTGGCATGACGAAGCACAGATGGACACTCGCCCTGGCGGCGCTCCTCCTCGGCACGGGCTGCTCCCTGATCCCGCTGCCCGACGGGGTCACCCTCGAACCGGTCGACATCAAGGTCACCGGGGAGTACGACTTCGAGGTCGACGAGGCGAACGTGCGGTGCGACCCGCCCTACGAGGGAACCACCTCCTACGGGGCGACGATCTGGGAGGACAGGCAGCCGTACTACACGCTGTCCGTCGCGGAGAAGGACGGCGTCCTGTCGGTCTACATGGCAGTGCACCGCAACGACCGGCCGTCGGAGGCCGGCGACTTCGAAGGCGTGTCCGCGCAGGGTCTGACGTTCGACGCGACGGCCCGCCGGGCCACCGTCGACGCCGATCTCGTCGCCTCCACCCCGAAGCGCGAGCGGATCCACGTCGTCGCCGAGATCACCTGCCCCTGACCCCCTGCGCGCGTACCCCCGCTCCCACACCCCTCGGCACATGGGGCATTGACACATGAACCTCATTCGGATTCCCTCTTGGGCATGGCCTACGACATCGTCATTCGCGGCGCGCGCTGGTTCGACGGGACGGGCGGGCCATCGGCCGTCCGGGACCTCGGGATCTCCGGCGGGCGCCTCGCGGCGGTCTCCGCCGAGCCGCTCGACGCCGAAGGCGCGCGGGTCATCGAGGCAGTCGGCAAGTGGGTGATGCCTGGCTTCATCGACATCCACACCCATTACGACGCCGAAGTGCTCTCCGGGCCGGGCCTGGGGGAGTCGCTGCGGCACGGGGTGACGACCGTCGTCTTCGGCTCCTGCTCCCTGTCGACCGTCCACGTCGACCCCCTGGACGCCGCCGACCTCTTCAGCCGGGTCGAGGCGGTGCCGCGCGAGCACGTCCTACGGTCGCTGGAGGAGCGCGGCGGCTGGAAGGACGCCGCCGGATACCTCGCCGCCCTGGAGGAGCTGCCTCTCGGCCCGAACGTGACGGCCTTCCTCGGCCACTCCGATCTGCGCGCCGCCGTCATGGGCCTCGGCCGCGCGACGGACAAGGCGGTCGAACCCTCCGCCGAGGAACTCCGCAAGATGGAACTCCTCCTCGTCGACGCACTCAAGGCCGGCATGCTCGGCCTGTCCGAGATGCGCAACCCGTGGGACAAGCTCGACGGCGAGCGCTACCGCTCCCGCACCCTCCCCTCGACGTTCGCGGGCCGGGCCGAGCGGCGCAGGCTGCACCGGATCGTGCGGAGCGCGGGCCGCGTCCTGCAGTCGATCCCGAACCTCGTCTACCCCTACGAGCTGGTGCCGGCCCTGCTGGAGTCGATCGGCAGGGGCCGCAGGAAGCCGCTGAAGACGAGTTTCCTGACGGCCGCGGACGTCAAGGCCAACCCTGCCGCGATGCACCTGATGGGCCCGCTGGCCCGGCTGGTGAACCGGCTCGGCGCGGACTTCCGCTGGCAGCACCTGCCCGTCCCGTTCCAGGTGCACGCCGACGGGATCGACCTCGTCGTCTTCGAGGAGTTCGGCTCCGGCGCGGCGGCCCTGCACCTGAAGGACGAGGTCGAGCGCAACGCCCTCCTCCAGGACGAGGAGTACAGGCGCCGCTTCCGGCGGGACTACGAGAACAAGTGGACGCCGCGCGTCTGGCACCGCGACTTCTACGACGCCCACATCGTCGCCTGCCCTGACGAGTCCGTCGTGGGCAAGACCTTCGGACAGGTCGGCGACGAGCGCGGCATCCACCCCGTCGACGCGTTCCTCGACCTCGTGGTCGAGCACGGCCCCAAGGTCCGCTGGCACACGACGATCTCCAACCACCGGCCCGCCGCGCTGAACAAGCTGAGCAGCCTGCCGGAGGTCCAGATGGGCTTCTCCGACGCGGGCGCGCACCTGCGGAACATGGCCTTCTACAACTTCGGCCTGCGCCTGCTGCGCCGCGCCCACCGCGAGGGCTTCATGCCGGTCGAGAGGGCCGTGCATCGCCTGACGGGCGAGCTCGGCGCCTGGTACGGCATCGACGCGGGCTTCCTGCGCGAAGGCGACCGCGCCGACCTCGTCATCGTCGATCCCGCCGCCCTGGACGCCCGCCTCGACGAGGTCCACGAGGCCCCGGCCGACGCCTACGACGGCCTCGTCCGCATGGTCAACCGCAACGACGATGCGGTCACGGCGGTCCTCGTCGCCGGCACCGAACTCTACGGAGAAGGCGCCTTCACCCCCGACTTCGGCACCCGCCGCACCGGCCGCTTCCTGCGCGCCGGCGAGCCCGCCGGCACCGTCGACCCCGCCACCCTCCCCGCCCGCCTCGCCTGACGCCCGAGCCCGTCGAACGGCCGGTCGGGGGAGCCGGGTGGCCGGGCGGACGGCGCAGAAGGGATCATGGGGGCGGGAGGTGAGGGTGTTGGCGGATCAGCATCGGTTGCGGGGGCTGCTGCCCAAGCGGCTGGGGGCCGGCGGGGCGGGGGCGGGGCGGGCTCCGGAGCGGGACATGGATCCCGAGGCCCGGGAGGAGGACCGGCCGCCGGTCGAGCACAGCCTCGTCGACACCGCCCTGTACTTCGGGGGGCGGCGGACCGACTCGCCGCCGACGCTCGCCGACACGTTCCAGCGGCTCCAGGAGCGGCCGGGGACCGTCGCCTGGATCGGGCTGTACCGGCCCGCGGACTCCCAGCTGCTCACCCTCGCCGAGCGGTTCGGGCTGCACGAGCTCGCGGTCGAGGACGCGATCGTCGCGCACCAGCGGCCCAAGCTGGAGCGGTACGGCGAGACCCTGTTCGCGGTATTGCGCGCCGCCCGCTACGTCGAGTCCGAGGAGGAGGTCGACTTCGGCGAGCTGCACGTGTTCGTCGGGCCGAACTTCGTCGTGACGGTCCGGCACAGCGAGGCGCCCGACCTGTCCGTCGTGCGCCGCCGCATGGAGGACGACCCGGAGCTGCTGCGGCTCGGCCCCGAGGCGATCCTCTACGCCGTCATGGACGCCGTCGTCGACGGGTACGCGCCCGTCGTCGCCGGGCTGCAGAACGACATCGACGAGATCGAGACCGAGGTCTTCCGCCTGGAGCCCGGCGTGTCACGGCGCATCTACGAGCTGTCCCGCGAGGTCGTGGAGTTCCAGCGCGCCACCCGGCCGCTGCTGCGGATGCTGGAGAACCTGTCGGCAGGGTTCGCCAAGTACGGCACCGACGAGGAGCTCCAGCGCTACCTGCGCGACGTCGCCGACCACGCCACGATCGTCGCCGAGCGCGTCGACGGGTTCCGCCAGAACCTCAGCGACATCCTCACCGTCAACGCCACCCTCGTCACCCAGGCGCAGAACGAGGAGATGCGCAACCTGGCCCTGGCCAACACCGCGCAGAACGAGGAGATCAAGAAGATCTCGTCCTGGGCGGCGATCCTCTTCGCGCCGACCCTCATCGGCACCGTCTACGGCATGAACTTCGACCACATGCCCGAGCTGCACTGGAACTTCGGCTACCCGTTCGCCCTGTGCCTCATGGCCGCCACCTGCGTCACCCTCTATCTGCTGTTCAAACGCCGCGACTGGCTCTAGCGGACCTCAGCGGGCGCGCAGCCCGCCGACGGCGGGTCCGAGGACGCGCGCGCTGGGCGCAGACCACCTCGGCACCAGCCGGATCACGTCCTCGACGCCGGTGCCCGTCTGACGGCCGTCCCTGCCTATGACCGATCGGTCAACTCTGACCGATCGGTCGGCAGGGGTGATCCGGGGTCAGGTCCGCGGGGTCGTCAGGGTGGCGGTGACGCCGCCGTCGACCAGGAGGTCGGTGCCCGAGACGAAGGTGGAGTCGGGGCCGAGGAGGAACGCCGCCGCGGCGGCGATGTCCTCGGGGGTGCCGACGCGTCCGGCGTTCGAGCCGTCGATCATCTGCCGCATGTGCGCGCCGCTCTCGCCGGACAGCTCCTGCATGCCCATCGGGGTGGCGATGACGCCGGGGCTGATCGAGTTGACCCGCGCGCCCCGGCGGCCCCACACCCCGTTCGCCGCGCGCACCCGCAGGTGGTTGGCGTGCTTGGCGAAGACGTAGGCGAAGCCGCTGTTGCCGGCGAACTTCGCGGGGTCGGCGACGGGCAGGGCCGGCAGGTCGTCGGCGGGGGCCGTCGCGAGCTGCGCGATCTCCTCGGGCGCCAGGCCGGACATGTGGTAGCCGGCCATGCTGGAGATCACCAGCCCGGCCGCGCCGCGCGCGACGACCTCGCCGAACTCCTCGAGGACGAGCGCGACGCCCAGGAGGTCCACCGCGAGGATCGCCTCGACCGGGGCCTGGACGGGGGACAGGCCCGCGGTGTGCACGACCTTGGCGATGTCGCCGAGGCCCGCCGCGGTCTTCGCCAGGGCGGCGACGGACGCGCGGGACGTCACGTCGACGATCTGGGAGGTGACCCGCTGGCCTTCGCCGGACAGCCGGGCGGCGGCGGCCTCCAGGACCTCCGCGCTGAAGTCGGCGAGGAGGAGGTGCGCGCCCGAGCCGACACGCCGGGCGATGGCCTCGCCCATGCCTCCGGTGCCGATGACGACTACGACCTGGTCGGCCATGATTGCTTCCCTTCGGGGGTGAATTCCAACACCTGTTGTATTCCCGACAGGCGTTGGAATAATACCCTGGGAGGGTGACCGAACACCCGACCGTCAGCCCGCGCGCGCAGCGGACCCGCGCCCGCCTCCAGGACGCGCTGCTCGACCTCGTGGCCTCCCGCGACCTCGACCAGATCTCGGTGTCCGACGTCACCAAGCGCGCGGGCGTCAACCGCTCGACCTTCTACGAGCACTTCACCGACGCCCACGACCTCGCCGCGCACGCCTGCACCGCGCTGTTCGACGAGATCATCGCCGCCGCCCCCGTCGTCGGCCCGGGGTCCCCGCCGGAGGTGGTCGGCCGCGGCGGGGACGCCCTCGCCGAGCTCTTCGCCCGGATCGGCGAACGCGCCGACCTCTACCGCGCCCTGCTCGGCCCGACCGGCAGCGCCCGCGTCATCGACCACCTGCGCCGCCGCCTCACGATCGCCATCCACGTCAACTTCACCAGCCCGTCCGCCGCCAGCCACGCCGACGACCCGGCGGACATTCCCGACGACCCGACCTCCGCCCTCCTCGCCGGCACGCTCCTTTCCGCCGCCACCGACTGGCTGCACCGCCCCCGGCCCGAGTCGCCCGAGGAACTCGCCGCCCGCGTGGCCCCGGCCCTCGCCGCCCTCCTCCCGGGTCACCTCGGTCCTGATCTTCCGCCGCTCTTCGCCGAGCGGCCCGCGTCCGCCGCCGCACCGTCGGCGCGGCGCGGCCCGGCCGAGGCGCAGGGCTCGGAGGTCCCCGAAGGGCCCCGGACCCCGCCGCGGGCCGAGGTCAGGCACCGGCGCGGCGTGCTGCACGACAGGCTCCTCGACGCGGCGCTGCGCCTGTTCGTGGCGCGCGGCTACCGGGGCACCTCGCTCCAGGACCTGGCCACGGAGGTCGGCTGCTCCAAGGCCTCGGTCCTGTACCACTTCGCCGACAAGGAGGCGATCCTCCGCGAGCTGCTCGCCCCCGCCGTCGAGGAGATCACCGCGATGGCCGCGCGGCTCGCCCTCGTCCCCGACGAGCGGGTGGCCGAGGCCGTCGTCCGGGACTTCGCCGACATCGCCCTGCGCCACCGCCGCCAGGTCGGCCTCCTGCTGTCCGACGTGGCCGAGACCACCGGCGCCGTCCAGGTGGAGGACGGCCTGGACCTGGGAGAACTCCTCGTCACCTCCCTCGCGGGCCGCTCCGCCGACCCCGCGACCCGCATGCGCGCCTGGATGGCCCTGGGCACCCTCGTCATAGGCAGCGCCGGCAGCTCAAGCGTCCCCCTACCCCCCGACGAAGCCCGCCGAGCCCTCGTGGAAGGCGCCCTCCGCGTCCTCACCCCCGCCTGACACCCTCGCGCGCCGGGCGGGCCAGGCCCGGCGCGCCACGGTCGCTGTCCGTCGAGCCGAGTGGGGACCGCGGTGAGCACCCACGACGAGTTCGGCGGCCCGACGAGGATGAGCATCTGCCGAGGCGGCGGAAGGTCGGCCCGTCGATGTCCCCGCCGGTGGGTGCGTTGACCGCGGGGAACACGACGAAGCCGCCCGGCGGGGGACCACGGCCGTCATCGCCGCGACGGCGAGCGCCGCGGCGATGACGGAACCGGCCTTCCGGCGGGGTCAGGCGGGCTCGGCGGCGGGCTTGCCGCGGGCCGTGTCGGCGGAGTCGACGCCGGCCATGTAGTGGACGGCGCGGAAGGACAGGGCGGTGAAGGCGATGAGGCAGACGGTGACGATCCAGAGGCCCGGGCCGAGGGTGGAGCCGGTGGCGGTGACGAGCAGGGCGGCGACGAAGGGGGCGACGCCGCTGCCGAAGACGGTGCCGATGTTCTGGCCGAAGTTGGCGCCGGTGTAGCGGACGGGGGCGGGGAAGAGTTCGGCGATGTAGCTGAACGCGGGGGCCTGGACGAGGGCGCCGAGGAGGCTGAACGAGCCCATCACCACGATGAGCTGGAGCACGCCGCTCGCCGACGAGATGAAATGCAGCACCGGGAAGGAGACCACCAGGTACCCGATGAGCACGGCGACCAGCACGCGGCGCTGTCCGAACCTGTCGCAGAGGCGTCCGGCGACGGGGGAGAGCAGCGCGATCGGGACGCCCATCAGCGCGCTGGCGGCGAACACCTGCTCGCCGGGGATGCCGCGCTCGCCCACCAGGTAGGAGTGGAACCAGATCGCGGTGTTCGGCGCTCCGTTGGCGGCCATCGCGATGCCGCCCGCGATGAGCAGGTTGCGGCGGTGCGACCGGAAGATCTCGCGCAGCGGCGTCTTGACGACCTCGCGCTGCGCGGCGACCTCGGTGAACTCGGGCGAGTCCTCCAGCCGCGAGCGGATGAGCAGGGCGAAGACGGCGAGGGGCGCGGCGAGGAGGAACGCGATCCGCCAGCCGTAGGACGCCATGGCGTCGCCGCCGAGCGCGCCCGCGAGGATCGCGGCGACGACCGAGCTGACGGTGCCGCCCGCGAGCGCGCCCATGGGGGTGAGCGAGGCCAGGAGGACCCGCCGCGACCTGGGCACGGACTCCAGGACATAGGTGATGGACCCGAGCATTTCGCTGCCCGCGGAGACGCCTTGGCCGAGGCGCAGGATCACCAGGAGGATCGGCGCGGCGATCCCGAGGGTCTCGTAGGTCGGCAGCAGCGCGACGAGCGTGCTGCACAGGCCCATGAGCAGCACGCTGGCGACGAGCGCGGGCCGGCGGCCGTGCCGGTCGCCGATCCGGCCGAAGATGATGCCGCCGACGGGTCGGGCGACGAAGCCGGCGCCGAACACGGCGAGGCCGGTGAGCAGGGACGTCGAGGTGTCGTCGGCGGGGAAGAACAGCGGCGAGAAGTAGACGGTGAGGACGCCGTAGAGCGCGAAGTCGTAGTACTCGATGAAGGTGCCGACGAATCCTGCGAGGGCGGCCTTGCGGGCGGCCGGGGGCAGGGGTGCGCGGCGGGGATCGCGTGGCATGGGGGTCTCCCGAAGAGAGGCTGGCGCGTTCGACGCCTGCCGGTGGGGGGGTCTGTCGGGACGATCCCGGCCGAGGCAGCTCCGGTGACTCAGCTCACAGATCGAGAGATTTAAATCTAAGGAACGCCCTGCCGGGTCTGTCAAGCCCGTTGCGTTCTGCGCGCTTGGTGCGCAATGATGCGATAGATGGATGGATTTCGAAATGTTCTGCGTAGTGGGACGGCCCGGGGTATCGCATGAGACTTGCACTGCACATCAATGACTACGCGAGCTTCGGCGCGCCCCGGCAGATGGCCGGGGCGCTGGGTCGGGTGGCGCGGACGGCCGAGGACGCCGGGTTCGCCCGGCTGAGCCTCACCGATCATCTGTGGCAGATCAGCCTCATCGGCGAGGAGAACGAGCCGATGCTGGAGGCCTACACCGCGCTCGGCTTTCTCGCCGGGCAGACCCGGAAGATCGAGCTGCAGACGCTCGTCACCGCCGCGACCTACCGGGCGCCCGGCCTGCTGGCCAAGATGGTCACCACCCTCGACGTCCTGTCCGAGGGCAGGGCCTGGCTCGGCATCGGCACGGGCTGGAACGACGAGGAGGCCCAGGGCCTCGGGCTCCCGTTCGCCCCGCAGGGCGAGCGCTTCGAGCGCCTCGCCGAGACGCTGCAGATCTGCCTCCAGATGTGGGGCGACGACAACGGCTCCTACGTCGGCGAGCACTACAAGCTCGCCAGCACCCTGAACGAGCCGCGCCCCGTCTCCGCGCCGCGTCCGCGCGTGCTGGTCGGCGGCGGAGGCGAGCGCAAGACCCTGCGCCTGGCCGCGCGGTACGCCGACGCCTTCAACGTGTTCGGCGGCCCCGACGCCGGCCAGAAGATCACGCGGCTGCGCGAGCACTGCGCGGTCCTCGGCCGCGACCCCGCCGAGATCGAGAACACCGCGGTGCTGCCCGTCGCGGTCGACGAGCCCGGCGCCGTCGACACCCTGCTGGAGGAGCTGCGCCGGCTCCACGACCTCGGCTTCACGACCGTCTACTGCGCGCTTCCCGCCGTCGCCTCCCTCACCCCGCTGGAGACGCTCGGCGCGAAGGTCATCCCCGAGATCTCCCGGTGGTGAACGGCGCCCCGGCGCGCCGCCCGCGACATCCCCGACCGGACCCAGAGAGGAAACCCCAGTGAACGTCGAAGACCTGATCCTGGTGAGCATCGACGACCATGTGGTCGAGCCGCGCGACATGTTCGACGGCCATGTGCCCGAGAAGTACAAGGACCAGGCGCCCAAGTCCATCATGGACGAGAACGGCTACGAGAAGTGGTGGTTCCAGGGCGTCCCGAGCGCGTCCAGCAGCCTGAACGCGGTCGTCGGCTGGCCGAACGAGGAGTGGGGCCTCAACCCCTCGACCTTCGCCGAGATGCGCCCCGGCAGCTACGACATCCACGAGCGCGTCAAGGACATGAACCGCAACGGGATCCTCGCCTCGATGTGCTTCCCGTCGTTCGCCGGCTTCAGCGCCCGCTTCTTCCAGGAGGCCCAGGACAAGGACCTGGCCCTGATCATGCTGAAGGCCTACAACGACTGGCACATCGACGAGTGGGCCGCCACGTACCCGGGCCGCTTCATCCCGATCGCGCTCGGCCCCGTGTGGGACCCTGAGGAGCTGGCCAAGGAGGTCCGGCGGGTCGCGGCCAAGGGCGTCAAGGCCGTGACGATGCCGGAACTGCCGCACATCCAGGGCCTGCCGAGCTACCACGACCTGGAGTACTGGGACCCGTTCTTCCGCGCGGTCTCCGAGACCGGCGTCGTCATGTGCCTGCACATCGGCCAGGGCTTCGGCGCGATCAACGGCGCGCCCGGCGCGCCCGTCGACAACTTCATCATCCTCGCGACCCAGGTCTCCACGTTCGCCGCGCAGGACCTGCTGTGGGGCGGCGCGATGCGCAAGTACCCCGACCTGAAGATCGCCTGGTCCGAGGCCGGCATCGGCTGGATCCCGTTCTACCTGGACCGCTGCGACCGGCACTACACGAACCAGAAGTGGCTGGGCCACGACTTCGGCGGCAAGCTGCCCAGCGAGATCTTCAAGGAGCACTCGCTGGCCTGCTACGTCACCGACCCGACCGCGCTGAAGGTCCGCCACGACATCGGCATCGAGATGATCGCGTGGGAGTGCGACTACCCGCACTCGGACTCGATCTGGCCGAACGCGCCGGAGTTCGTCCTGGCCGAGATGCGCGGCTCGGGCGTGCCCGACCACGAGATCGACATGATCACCTGGCAGAACACCTGCCGCTTCTTCGACATCGACCCGTTCGCGGTCATCCCGAAGGAGCAGGCGAACGTCGGGGCGCTGCGCGCGCTTTCCCCTGACGTCGACACCACGGTGCGCTCCAAGCACGAGTGGCGCCGCCTGTACGAGCTCAACCACTCCGCCTGAGCGGGGTCCGTCGGCGCGCGGCCCCCGCCGCGCGCCGACGTGTCTCACAGGGCGAAGGAGTAGCCGCCGTTGACGGGGTAGGTCTGGCCGGTCACCCATCCGGCCTGCGGGCCGGACAGGAACGCGACCATCGCGGCCACCTCGTCGGGCCGTCCCGAGCGTCGGATCACGTACCTGCTGACGGACGGGGCGAGCTCGGGCGCGTCGGGCTCGCCTTCGGCCCGGTCGGGGCCGACGGTGCCGAGGGAGACGCAGTTGACGGTCACGCCGTGCCGGCCGACCTCGCGGGCCAGGGCCCGGCTGAACCCGGCGGCGCCCGCCTTGGCGGCGGAGTACGCGGCCATCGTGGACTCCCCGAGGCGTCCGGCGTCGGAGATGATCGTCACCACCCTGCCCCAGGACCGCTCGGTCATCGCGGGCACGAAGGCGCGGGCGCAGTGCATCACCCCGTACAGGTTGACGCTCAGGAAACCGTGCCAGTCCTCGGGGCCGGTGGCGGTGAACGGGGCGAAATCGTCGCGGCTGGGGCCGCCGAGGCGGCCGGCGTTGCCCGCGTTGTTCACCAGGACGTCGACCGGCCCGAGGGCCTCGGCGGCGGCCATCACGGAGGCGAAGTCCGTCACGTCGAAGACGGCGGGGGAGGCCTTGCCTCCGGCGTCGCGGATCTCGGCGGAGACCGCCTCGGCGCGGGCGAGGTCGAGGTCGTTGACGAGGACGTCCGCGCCCCGGGCGGCCAGTTCCCGGGCGAGGACGCGGCCCAGCCGCTGGCCGGCGCCCGTCACGAGGGCGCGCCTTCCCGTGTGCGTCTGCTCTGCAGTCATGTGGGGGGCCTTCCTGTGAAAGTTATCAATCTATCGAACTATAGAGTACGATCACCCTGACCGCACGACTCGGCCGCGCCCTGCCGCCCGGCCGAGGGAAAGAGAACAGAGGGCACATGAGCGAACGCGACGAGAGCCTCATCCGGCCCGACATGCTGGAGATCGTCGGCAGGCCCTACCGCCGCCTGACGTCGTACCCGGTCGGCGCGTCCGACATCCGCCGCTGGGCGGCCGCGGTCCACTTCCCCGACAGGCCCCCCGCGCGCTACACCGACCCGGCCGCCGAGCGGGACCGCACCCTCGTGGCCCCGCTGGACTTCAACCCGTTCGCGTGGGGCGCCGCCGAGACCACCGGGACGGGCGTCGAGATCGACCTCGACCCGTCCTACCGCGCCTCCGGCGCCATGGAGCACTTCCTCGGCGTCCGCCCGCCCGAGCTGAAGCGCGCCCTCAACGGGGGAGTCGCCGCCGACTACACCGGCGTGCCCATGCGGCTCGGCGACGTCATCAGCACCACCACGGCGGTCACCGGGTACTCCGAGCGCACCGGCCGCCTCGGCCGGATGCTCATGACCGACACGGCCACCGTCTGGACCAACCAGGACGGCGACGAGGTCAAGACGTTCCGCATGACCCTCATCCGCTACTGAACCACCGGGAGGAACCGATGACCGAAACCGCAGTGCGCCCCCTCGCCGAAGGCACCGCAATCCCGGGCTTCACCCGGACCACGGGCCTGGAGATGTGGAACCGCTTCGCCGCGGTCAACGACGAGTACGTCGGCATCCACATGGACGACGAGGCCGGCAGGGCCGCGGGCTATCCCGGCGCCATCGGGATGGGCAACCTCATCTGGAGCTGGCTCCACCGGATGGCCGACGACTGGGCCCGCCCCCTGGGCGGCCGCCTGGAACACCTGGACTGCCGCTTCAAGGCCCCCGCCCTCAAGGGCGACGAGGTCACTTGCGGCGGCGTGGTCACCGCTCTGGAGACCGCCCGCGACGGCTCGACGGCCCTGACCGTCGCGGTCTGGGCCGACCGCCGGAACGGCGACCGCCTCGTCACCGGCACCGCCCGCGTCCTCGTGACCGGCTGACACGGGAACGAAGCGAAGAGAAGGCCCCTGGGACGGAATCCGTCCCAGGGGCCTTCTCTTCGTCGTGAGGGGCGGACCGGCGAGCGCCGGCCCGCCCCTCACGTCAGGCGCTGCGAGGATCGACCTCGAAGGCCTCGCTGCTGAAGTACAGCGGCGCGCCGAAGGAGTCCTCGGTGTTCGTGACGAGGAGTTCCGGGCGCGGGCGGGCGGTGCGGACGCCGTTGGCGTTCAGCCAGGACTCGGCGGCGTCGACATCGGTCACCTTGAAGCGCAGGCTGTAGATCATGTTGCCCCACCGGGCGACGTGGCGGCCCAGGTCGGAGTCGTCGTTCAGCGGCTCGACCAGTTGCAGGAGGCAGTCGCCCAGGCGCAGGACCTCGGACTTCGCCTCCAGGTCGGCGTCGGTGCCGGAGCGGATCGGCACGGCCTGCATCGTGTCGGCGTAGATCTTCACGGCCGACTCCAGGTCCTTCACGCCGAGGGTCACGCACTGGAACCGCTCAAGGGTGAGCGGGTGGGTGCGCCACATCTTCTCCAGCGACGTCCAGGTGTCCAGGTCGCGCGGGTCCGAGGGCATGTCCGTGCGGCACAGCTCGACCATGAGGCCCGCGGTGTCGCGCGGGCTCGGGAAGACGTAGGCGGTCTCCGGGTCGAACGTCTCGATCCGGCCGCCGCCGGGCTTGCCGATGTAGATGCCGGAGTCCAGCATCCGCTCGGCCAGGCCGACGAGGTCGTCGACCTTGTAGCCGACCGAGTGCAGGTGCCTGCCGAACTTCGTGTAGAACTTGCCGACCGGCAGCTTCGGATTGACCGGCGCGGCGGGCGACATCGTCTCGACGCACAGGTCGCCGATCATCAGGAGGGTCGCGTGGCGGTCCTCCCACGGCAGGTAGTTCGGTTCCTCGACGCCCATGTAGACGAACCCGCCGAAGACCCGCTCGTACCATTCGCGGAGTTCCTGTGCGTCGTCGGACATGTGCACGACGTGGACCATCCGGCCGATCCCGAAGTCGCCGGTCTGCTTGGGCTGCTGCCTCATCGCGTCTCCTCCTGAGCGGCCGGCTCGGCGACGGCCCATTCCAGTACGGGCGGCCGGGTCGCCAGGTCCATCGCCGCCGACGGCGTCAGCCGGCCCGCCTTGGCGGCCTCGCCCAACTGCGCGGCGGCGGTCGCCACATCGTCGTCGGCGAGTTCGTAGACGGTGAGGAACCTCGGCGGCTCGCCGGGCTCCGCCGCGACGCGGTAACGCACGACGCGGTCGATCGCCGGGATCGCGGCCCGGACGTCGGGGATGTGCACCTCGTCGTACCATCGCGCCAGCTCGGCGGCGCCGTCCGGCACCGGGCTGCTCCACGCGAGCAGCACTGATCTGCCCATCTCGGGCCTCCTTCTCGTTGGGTGTGCGGGGTGGTGCGAAGGCCTAGGAGGTCACGGCGGCGGCGGTGGCCGCGTCGGGCCTGCCGTCGCGGGTGCCCGGCCGGGAGCCGGCGAGGGCCGCGCAGACGGCCTCCCGGACCGCCGCCACGTCCTCGGGCACCACGGCGTCGGCGACGCCGAGCCGCAGCAGGTCGCGCGGGGTCACCCGCAGCGCCCTGGTCAGTTCGGGCGCGCGCCCGGCGTCGCGGTAGAGCACCGCGGCTCCGGCCTCCGGCCCGATGACGGAGAACACGGCCCCGTCCAGGACCAGCAGCCGGTCGGTGTGGGCGAGCGCCATCGCGCCGCCGCTGCCGCCCTCGCCGACCACGAGGCAGACGCTCGGGGAGGCGAGTTCGGCGAGGGCGAGCAGGGTCCGGGCGATCTCGGACGCCACCCCGCCCGCCTCGGAGTCCGGCCGGGGGTCCGCGCCGGGGGTGTCGACAAGGGTGACGACGGGCAGGCCGAGCCGGTCGGCGAGCCGTACCGCGCGCTGGGCGAGCCGGAAAGCGCCAGGGCCCGGCGCGCCCGGGGTTCGTCCGGCGAACCTGTCCATCGCGACGACGACCGCGCGCCATCCGCCGACGGCGGCGATGCCCGCCCGGACCGCCGGGTCGGACCCGCCGATCTCCACCCAGGAGTCGGTGAGCCACGCCGCCCACTCCAGGCCGGACGGCCGGTGCGGGCCGCGCGCCCGCAGCAGGTGGTCGTAGGGGTCGGGCCGCGCGGGGCTCGGATCGGGCGCGGCGGGGCGGCCGGGCGGCAGCGCGAGCGGGAACCCGTCGGCCGCGCCCACCGCCGACGCGAGCCACTCCCAGCAGCGTTCCGGCGGGACGATCGCGTCGACGAGGCCGTTGGCCAGCGCCGACTCGGCGGTGTGCGACGTGGGCGGCGGGAACGCGCCGGTCACCTCGGCGACGACCCGGGGGCCGCCGAACCCGATGGTCGCGTCCGGCTGGGCGGCCCGCAGGTCAGTCAGCGACGCGAACGAGGCGAAGACGCCGCCGGTCGTGGGGGAGCGGAGGTAGGCGGCCGAGCGGAGGCCCGCCGCGGTGTGCCGGGCCGCCGCCGAGACCGTGCGCGGCATCTGCAGCAGAGAGATCATCCCCTCCTGGAGCCGCGCGCCGCCCGTCGAGACGGTCTGGACGACCGGGATCCCGGCCGCCGCCGCGCGGTCGAAGGCCCGGACGATCCGGACCCCGGCGACCGCGCCCATCGTGCCGCCCGACCTGCGGAAGTCGCAGTCGATCCAGGCGGCCGGGGAGCCGGCGAGGTCCACCAGGGCGGTGCGGACCGACTCGTCGGACGCGGCGGGCGCGGTGTAGCCGGGGAACTCCAGGACGTCGGCCGAGCGCAGGTCGTCATCCCAAGACTCGACGACCTCGACGACCTCGACGACCTCGACGGGGCACCGCGGGGGCGGGAGCGGATCAGCCGTCATAGGTGTAGAAGCCCCGCCCGGTCTTGGCGCCCAGCCAGCCGAGGCGCACGTACTGCTTGAGCAGAGGCGGCGGGAAGTAGCGCGGGTCCTTGTACTCCTCGTACATCGACGCGGCCATGTCGTGGACGATGTCGAGGCCGATGAGGTCGGACAGCCGGAACGGTCCCATCTTGTGGTTGAAGCCGAGGGTGATGACGGAGTCGATGGATTCCATGTCGGCGACGCCGCGCTCGAACGCGCGGATGGCGTCGAGGAGGTAGGGGACGATGAGGAGGTTGCCCACGAAGCCGGGCACGTCGTTGACGAGGACGGGCGACTTGCCGAGGCTCGTCGCGAACGCCGTCAGGGTGTCGATGCAGTGCTGCTCGGTGACGGGAGTCCTGATGACCTCGACCAGCCGCATGGCCGGGACGGGGTTGAAGAAGTGCAGGCCGACGACCTGCTCGGGCCGGGAGGTCGCGGCGGCGAGGATGACCAGGGGGATGGTGGAGGTGTTGGAGGCGATGAGCGTGTCGGGGCCGACGAGGCGGTCGATCTCGCCGAGCAGCCGCTTCTTCAGCTCGACGTCCTCGTAGACCGCCTCGACCACGAGGTCGGCCTTGGTGATCTCGGTCAGGTCGGTGGTGATGCGGAAGGCCGAGCCGGCGCGTTCGGCCTGCTCAGGGGTGATCTTGCCGCGGGCGGCGGTCGCGTCGAGACCCGCGCGGATGCGCGCGCGGGCCGCCTCGGCGGCGGTCTCGGAGGTCTCGACGCCGACGACGTCGAGGCCGTTCTGGGCGGCGAGCTGGATGATCCCGCCGCCCATCGTCCCGGCGCCGATGACGGCGATCTTGCTGATGTCCATGATGTCTGCCTCGGAAGAAGGTGAGCAGGGGAGGGCGGCCGTGCCGGCCTCGGCGCGGCAGGTTCCGGCGCGGCCGGGGCCGGGTTCAGGGGCCTGGCGTCAGGGGACCTCGACGATGACGGCGCCGCCCTGGCCGCCGCCCGCGCACATCGTGGCCAGGCCCCGGCCGCCGCCGCGGCGGCGCAGCTCGTGGACCAGCGTGGTGACCATGCGGGCGCCGGACGCGGCGATCGGGTGGCCGAGGCTGCATCCGCTGCCGTAGATGTTGACGCGGGCCTCGTCCAGGCCGAGGACCTTGCAGGCGGCGACGGGCACCGAGGCGAACGCCTCGTTGATCTCCCACAGGTCGATGTCGGCGACGGCGAGGCCCGCCTTGTCCAGGACCTTCGTCGCGGCGTCGATCGCGCCGACCCCGGTGTACTTCGGGTCGACGCCGACCGAGGCCCAGGCGCGGACCGTGGCGAGGGCGGTCAGGCCCTCGGCGCGGGCGAGGTCGTCGGCGACGACGGCGAGGGCCGCGGCGGCGTCGTTGGAGCCGCAGGCGTTCCCCGCCGTGATGGAGTAGCCCTCGATCTCGGGGCGCAGCGGCTTCAGCGCGGCCATCTTCTCGGCGGTGGTCGTCGCCCGGGGGTGCTCGTCGGCGGCGAACTCGACGACCTCGCCGTCGGGCCGGGTCACCTTGATGGGCGCGATCTCGTCGGCGAACAGGCCGACGGCGGTCGCGGTGACCGCGCGCTGGTGCGAGCGCAGTGCCCAGGCGTCCATCTCCTCGCGGGTCAGGCCGTACTTCTGGGCGACGTTCCAGCCGACGGTCAGGTCGGTGAAGTCGTTGGCGTCGTCGGTGTAGGGGAACGTCGGGGGCGTGCGGCGCTCGGGGGAGTGCGGCGGGGCCCAGGTGAGGGCGGGGCCGAGGGAGGAGGAGTTGGCGCCGCCCGCGACGACGGCGCGCTCGGATCCGGCGCGGATGCCGGCGGCGGCGAGGCCGAGGGCGGTGAGGCTGCTCGCGCAGTGCCGGTTCACCGCGACGCCGGGCACGCGGGTCATGCCCGCGGCGACCGCGGCGTGGCGGGCGAGGTCGCCGCCGCCGTACAGGGTCTCGCCGAAGATCACGTCGTCGAACCGCTCGGCGGCGAGGCCGGAGCGGCGCACCGCCTCTTGCAGGACGTGGAGGGCGAGGTCTTCGGCGGGGGTCGCGGCGAGCGTGCCCTTCCTCGCGGTTCCGATGGGGGTGCGGACCGCACTGACGATCACGGCTTCGGGCACGGGGCCACCTCACAGCTTCCTGGGGGTCGTGGATCGTCGCCGGGCGCGGCGCCGCCCGGCGACGACTCGAACCATAACCGATATTTCTAAAGTCGTAAATGTATCGATGGTCGCAGTTCGGACGGGACGCCGGTGATCGCGGACACCGATGCGCGCCGCGAGGGCCGTCTGCCGTACGGTGGGAGTTGCGGGCAGCCGCCCCCACAAGGGCGCCGTCCCGCGCGGACCTTCAGGAGACGATGTGCCCAGGCAGCCGACGGACGGGGACGCCCCGGCCGGGCGCGCGCGCCCCGCCACCAGCGCCGACGTCGCCAGGCGCGCCGGGGTCTCCCGCGCGACCGTCAGCCATGTGCTGAACAACCAGGTCGAGCGGTTCAGCGCCGAGACCGTCGAGCGGGTCCGCGAGGCGGCCCTGTCCCTCGGTTACGTCCGCTCCGCCGCCGGGCGCGCCCTGGTCATGGGCCGCAGCGACTTCGTCCTCCTCGTCGTCCCCTACACGACGTTCACCAACGTCCAGGAGGTCATCGAGGTGCTGTCGGACGAGGTCGAGAAGATCGGCCTCAGTCCCGTCGTGCACTTCAGCGTCCCCCGCTCCCGCAGCGAGACCTCCAGGCGGCTCCAGCACATGGTCGAGACGCTGCGCCCGGCCGGGGTGATCGACCTGGGCGGCCTCTCTCCGCGCGACATCGAGTTCGTCGCCGAGACCGGCTGCTTCATGGTCGCCGGCGAAGGCCAGCCGGATTACAACACCGCGATCGGCGAGTTCCAGGCCACGCATCTCAAGGCGCGCGGATACGGGACCCTCGCCTACGGCTTCCTGTCCGACGCGCGCGACGACCCCTACGGCCAGATGCGCGCCGACGCCGTCGCGGCCTTCTGCGCCCGCGAGGCCCTCGCGCCGCCGCTGTACCTGCGCGTTCCCCTGGAGCAGGAAGGCGCGCGCAAGGTCCTGGCGGAGGCGCTGCCGCGCACCGGCGTCCCCCTCGGCCTGGCCTGCTACAACGACCTCGTGGCCCTCGCCCTCGTCGACGCCGCGCAGTCGCTGGGCCTGCGCGTCCCGCACGACGTCGCGGTGATCGGCGTCGAGAACGCCCCCTTCGGGCAGGTGATGACGCCCCGCCTGAGCACGGTCGCGGCCGACGTCCCCGCCTCGCTCGGCCACATCATCAGCGCGCTCGAGGAGCGCTTCGGCGGCTCCGGCGCCGCCGCCTTCAAGCGGAGCACCGCGGAGGAGGCCTTCCGCGTCCTCCAAGGCCAGACCACCTGACCGGCGCTTCCCCCATCCGGAGAATTCCGGGGCGGGGCAGCTTCCGCCCAGCCGTTGACACGTGTCACCAGAGGTTCGTAGGGTGAGCCGCGTCGACGAAGACAGCTTCGCGGGGCCACCCCACCCCGCGGGCCCGTGCTGGCGAGGAGGCTGGCCGATGGCGCTGGACGGACAGGTCGATGTGGTCGTCGTCGGATTCGGCGTGGCCGGAGCCGCGGCGGCGCTCGCCGCGGCGCACGCGGACGCCCGCGTGCTGGTCCTCGACCAGGACCCGCTGATCGAGCGCAGGATCCCGGTCCGGCGCGCCCCGCGGCCCCGCGAGCTGCTGCGCGCGGGCCTGCGCGCCGCGGCGCGGGAGGCCGGAGTCCAGGTGCGCGCGCAGGCGCGGGCGCACGAGCTGCTCGTCGCGGGCGGGGAGGTGTGCGGGCTCGGCTATGCCACGCTGTCTTCGCGGGCGGCCTTCGGACACCGGTGGCTGCGCAGGATGGGCGGGCTCGCCACCGCGCGGACGCGCCCCGTGCTCGCCAGGGCCGCCGAGGCCGTGTGGGAGGCGGGCTTCGACGTCGCCGAGGTCGACTGCCGGTCGGTCGTCCTCGCGATGGACTCCCGGCACTGGGAGTTCGTCGGGCCCGCGACCTGGTCCGCCGCGCACACGGCCCGTGCCGAGGCGGCGGCTCCCGCCCTGCGCTCGCGCTGGCCCGAGTTCCCGGCCGACGGCCCCACACCCGAACTCGCCGTGCGCGCCTGGTGCGCCCGGGGCGACGGCTCCCTGAGCGAGGTGCGGAGCGAGCTGGGCGTCGACGAGGAGACCGGTGCGATCCTCGTGGACGGCCGTCTCCCGGTCCCCGGTCTCTACGCCGCGGTCCGGACCTGCCGCGCGCACGCCGCCGACCCGGGCGCCCACGCCGTCATGACGGCGGGCCGCAGGGCCGGGAGCTGCGCGGTGAACACCGACGGCAGGCACGGTGCCCGCATCCAGGCCGTCGGGTGACGCTCAGCGCCCGCGGAAGCGCGGCGCCCTGTTCTCGCGGAAGGCGGCGATGCCCTCGTGCAGGTCGGACGTGGTCATGGTGACGGGCTGGGCGAGGGCCTCCCACTGAAGGGAGGCTTCCAGGCCGGCCGCGGACTGCTCCAGTCCGGTCTTGGTGAGGCGCAGCGCGATCGGGGCCGCCTCAGCGATCCGGGCCGCGACGTCGAGGGACTCCTGGAGCGCGTCGTCGCCGACCCCCGTGACCAGGCCCCAGTCCAGCGCCTGCGCGGCGGGGATCTCGCGGCCGGTGTAGAGCATCTCGCGGGCGCGGGTGACGCCGACGGCTTCGGGCAGCAGCCATGTCGAGGCCATGCCGCCGTGGGTGCCGCGGTAGATGAACGGGACGCTGAAGCGCGCGGTGCGCGCGGCGTAGCGCAGGTCGCAGGCGAGGGTGAGGCACACGCCCGCGCCGACGGCGGGGCCGTTGACCGCGGCGATCACCGGGAAGGGCAGGGCGCGGGGGCGCAGCCAGCTCCGGTAGAAGGGCAGCATCCGCTCGCGCAGGCGGTCGATGGTGACGTCCTCGGCCGCCCCCTGGTCGAGCCAGGACAGGTCGGCGCCGGAGCAGAACGAGCTGCCCGCGCCGGTCACCACGAGGACCCGGGTCTCCCGGTCGGCCGCGACCGCGTCTATGGCCAGGTCCCAGGCCCGGGTCATCTCCTCGGTCATCGCGTTGCGCACGCCGGGGAGGTTCAGCGTCACCAGCCGGACACCGGGTCCGGGCTCGCTGAGCACCACCGCGCCGCTGGGGGCGGACGCCATGAACGGGTCCCTTCCGCGTCGTGGGCAGACGTGCCGTCGGCGCCGTCGCTACCAGGTGAGGAGCCCCGCGGCCCCGTCGGCGTCGCCCGAGGCGGCGGCGAGGCGCGCCTGCTCGGCGCGCACGGGGGCGGCCGGTTCGGCCGGCGCCGGGGCCTCGACCAGGCGGGGTCCGGGAGCCAGCTTCCACAGCTCGTCGATGACCTCGCGCAGGACCTCGTGGCGCAGCGTGTAGAAGTAGTTCCTGCCGCGCTTGCGCACCTCGATCAGCCCCGCCTGGGTGAGGATCTTGGTGTGGTAGGAGATCGTGGTCTTGGAGACGGGCAGCGTGTCCTCCAGGACACTGCAGGCGAACTCCTCCTCCTGCGCGATCTGCTGGACGATGTTCCATCGAATCGGGTCGCTCAGCGCTTTCAGCACTTCCGTCGTCGCGACGGTCTCGCGCGGCATGGCCGCCCCTCCTCTCGACCGGGTCAGCAGCCGACGCTTTCATTCATCGGCAACCATGAACTTATCTCAACGGAAAGCATACGACCCCGGTTCACGGAGTGACCCCTCCCACAAAGGTGATCTTTCCTGCGGAAAGTTATCGCTTCTGCACACTTCCAGATACTTCGATAGATTGACAAGTGTTGGTCACCGGTGTTCAGTGAGGGCGTTCCCCCTGGGGCACCCGGGCCGACGCGTGTCCGCACCCGCGTCCGGGCGCCCTTCGCGCGCAAGTGAGAGGAGTCGCGATGGAGCTGGAGCTCTCGTCGGACCAGAAGCTCTTCCAGACGTCGGCCAGAAGGCTCCTCGAAAAGGAGTACCCGCTCGACCGCATCCGGGCCATGAAGGACGCGGAGCCCCGCTGGAGCCGGGGCTGGTGGCGGCAGGGCGCCGAGCTGGGCTGGGCCGCCGCGATCGTGCCCGAGGAGCTGGGCGGCGGCAGCGTCTCCGGCGAGGGCGTGCGCGACCTGGCCGTCCTCGCCGAGGAACTCGGCGCGGGCCTCGCCCCCGGCCCCCTCCTGCCCGTGAACGTGGTCCTCGCCGCGCTCGTCGAGACGCACGGGGCCGGGCCCGACCACGCCGAGACGATCGAGGCGCTGGTCGCGGGCGAGCGTGTCGCGAGCTGGGCCGTCTACGAGCCGGACGGCGAGTGGTCGCCGCTGGCCCCCGCCGTCACCGCGGCCCCCGACGGCGCCGGCTACGTCCTCGACGGCCGCAAGGACCGGGTCCAGGAGGCCGAGCAGGCCGACCTGCTGCTCGTCACGGCCCTGACCCCCGACGGCGTCGCGCAGTTCCTCGTCCCGGCCGACGCCGACGGCGTGGCGATCACCCCGCAGTGGAACGTGGACCTGTCCCGCTCCTACGGCGAGGTCGCCTTCTCCGGCGTCCGCGTCGGCGCGGACGCCCTCGTGGGCGCCCCCGGCGCGACCGACGTGATCGAGAGGCAGCTCCAGATCGCCGTCGTCATCCAGTGCGCCGAGGTCTGCGCGGTCCTGGAGCGGGTCTTCGCGATGGCCGTCCAGTGGGCCTTCGACCGCTACTCCTTCGGCCGCCCCCTGGCCTCCTACCAGGAGCTGAAGCACCGCTTCGCCGACATGCGCACCTGGTTGGAGGCCTGCCACGCCACCACCCAGGCGGCCGCCGCCGCCGTCCAGGAGCGCTCGCCGGAGGCCGCCGAGCTGGCCAGCGTCGCCAAGTCGTTCGTGGGCGAGAAGTCCCTGCTCATCGTGCAGGACTGCGTCCAGATCCACGGCGGCATCGGCGTCACCTGGGAGCACGACCTGCATCTCTTCCTCCGCCGCACGACGGTCGACCAGGCCCTGTACGGGACCCCTGAGGACCACCGCCTGCGCCTCGCCGACCTCGCCTCCCCGAAGGGCTGATCCGTATGACCGACACCATGGAGAGCACCGGCATGGAGAGCGTCGAGTCCTTCCGCCTGCGCGCGCGGGCCTGGCTCGCCGCGCACATGCCGCGCGTGAGCGCCGCCGCCCCGGTGGAGCTGGCCGAGGACGACATCGGCGACTGGCTGCGGGCCCGCGAACTCCAGCAGATGCTCCACGCCGGGGGCTTCGCCGGAATCTGCTTCCCCGCGGAGTACGGCGGCCTCGGCCTGACGCCGGCGCACCAGCGGGCGTTCAACGAGGAGAGCGCCGGCTACGAGTTGCCGCTGGCGCTGAACCTTCCCTCGTTCGCGATCTGCGCGGCGACGATCCTCGACTGCGGCAGTGAGGAGCAGAAGCGCGACAGGATCGGCGCCGCCATCCGCGGCGAGGAGATCCTCTGCCAGTTCCTGTCCGAGCCCAGCGGCGGCTCCGACCTCGCCGGCCTGATCACCCGCGCCGACCGCGACGGCGAGAACTTCGTCATCAACGGCTCGAAGACCTGGAGCACCTCGGCCTACGCCGCCGACTGGGCGCTCTGCCTGGCCCGCACCAACTGGGACGTGCCGAAGCACCAGGGCCTCACGATGTTCCTCATGCCCACCAAGGCCCCGGGCATCACCATGAACCGGGTCCGGATGGTCAACGGCTCCCTGGAGTTCTGCGACGAGTTCTTCGACAACGTCGTCCTGCCCGCGTCCGCGGTCGTCGGCGAGGTCGACGGCGGCTGGGCCGTGGCGTCCCGCCAGCTCTTCCACGAGCGCAACTCGATGGGCGGCGGCTCGCCCTACGTGAGCGGGCAGCGCGATCGCGGCGGAATGTCGCACACGACCCCGTTCGAGGTCGCCGCCGTGTCGGGCCGGAGCGCCGACCCGCGCGTGCGTGAGCTGGTCGGCCGCAGCATCGCGATGGAGAAGGTGGCCGAGCAGACCGCCGCGCGCGTCACGCGCGGCATCGCCGCGGGCCTGCTGCCGCCCACCGCGGCCTCCCTCCTGCGCCTGCTGCACGCCGAGTACGCCCAGCTCAACGACGACCTGTCGGTGCGGATCGCCGGATCGCGGATCGGCTTCGGCTCGGGCGCGGAGCAGGGCGTCACCGGCCGGGCGTCCATCGGCTACCTGATGCGCCAGGGCGGCAGCCTCGGCGGCGGCAGCACCGAGATGGCGCGCAACGTCATCAGCGAACGCGTCCTCGGCATGCCCCGCGAGACGGCGCTCGACCGCGACGTCCCGTTCAACCAGGTCAAGCGCGGACGCTGAGGGGGACTTCGAGATGAACCTCGCGATGATCCTCGACATGGTCGCCGACGGCATGGCCGACCGCGTCCTCGTCGGGGATCCCGAGACCGGGCTCACCGGATCCGCGCTGCGCGACAGGGCCAGGGCCGGCGCCGCCGAGGTCGCCGGGCTGGGCGCGCGGCGGCTGGTCTACCTCGGGCCGAACGGGCCCGCGTTCCCCGTCGCGCTGTTCGCGGCGAGCCTCGCGGGCGTGCCGTTCCTGCCGGTGAACTACCGGCTGGGCGACGACCAGCTCGCCGACATCATGGGACGCCAGGAGGCCCCCCTGGTCGTCACCGACACGCCCGAGCGGGTGCCGGGCGCGCCGACGCTCGGGATCGCCGAGTTCCTGGCGCTCCCCGAGGCCGGCGCGGCGGGCGACGCGGCCGCCACGACCGATCCCGCCTCCGTCGCGGTGCTGCTCATGACCAGCGGCACCACGGCCGCGCCCAAGAGCGCGGTGCTGCGCCACGAGAACCTCACCGCCTACCTGTTCGGCTCGGTCGAGTTCGCGTCCGTGCCCGAGACGGACGCGACGCTGGTGAGCGTGCCGCCGTACCACATCGCGGCCGTCGCGAACGCGCTGTCGAACCTCTACAGCGGGCGGCGCATCGTCTACCTCGACCAGTTCACCCCGGCCGGATGGCTGGACACGGTCGAAGGCCAGCGCGTCACCCACGCGATGGTGGTGCCGACCATGCTCGCCCGGCTCGTCGCCGAGCTGCGCGCCCGCGACGCCGAGGGACCGGCCTGCCTGAGGTCGCTGTCCTACGGCGGGGCGAAGGTCGCGCCCGAGGTCATCGAGGAGGCGCTGGCGCGCTTCCCGGAGACCGGGTTCGTCAACGCCTACGGGCTCACCGAGACCGCGTCGTCGATCGCGGTGCTGGGCCCCGACGACCACCGGGCCGCGGTCTCCGCCGCGGATCCCGCGACGCGGGCCAGGCTCGGCTCGGTCGGCCGCGCCCTGCCCTCGGTGGAGATCGAGGTGCAGGACGAGGCCGGATCCGTCTGCGCCCCCGGCGTCGTCGGCGACATCGTGGTGCGCGGCCCGCAGGTCGCGGGGGAGTACCTGGAGGCGGGCAGCAGGGTCCGCGCGGACGGGTGGTTCCCGACCCGCGACCGCGGCTATCTCGACGCCGAGGGCTACCTCTTCGTCCGGGGCCGCGCCGACGACACCATCATCCGGGGCGGCGAGAACATCGCCCCGGCCGAGATCGAGGACGTCCTGAGCGGCCACCCTGCCGTCCGGGAGGCCGTCGTCGCGGGCGTTCCCGACGTCGAGTGGGGCCAGCAGATCGCGGCCTTCGTCATCGTCCGGCCCGGCGCGTCCGTGGCCGCCGAGGAACTGCGCGCCTGGGTCCGCGACCGCCTGCGCGGCTCCAAGACGCCCAGGTACGTCGAGTTCGTCGCGGAGTTCCCGGTGAACCCGACCGGCAAGGTCCTGCGCCGCGACCTCGTGGCCCTCGTCCGCACCGAGGCGCAGGCCACCGCCTAGCCCCCTGACGGGCTCCCGACGCCCTCTCCGGCAGACGTGCGCATGCCGGAGAGGGCGTTCGTGCTGCGATGCTTCGAACACCATCGAAATATTTTTCAAGAGCCGTCACATGAGGTCTTGCTCACTAAATAGTTCGATGGATATTGTTCTATCGAACCGAAGTTCACCGGGACGCCGCGGCAGCGGCCCCGGAACCGGTCCCGTCCGCCCCTTCCGATTCCGCAGTCTTCGTCGCCCCCAAGGCCGGCGTGAGGAAGTCGAGGTCTCTTCCTGTGTTCCTACCGATGCAAGGCGTCCGTGTCATCGAGGTCGCCCAGTTCACGTTCGTGCCGTCGGCCGGCGCGGTTCTGGCGGACTGGGGCGCCGACGTCATCAAGATCGAGCACGCGGAGAAGGGCGACGCCCAGCGCGGCCTGGTGAAGGTCTACGGCCAGAGCGTCGTGGACGACGCCTCCACCTTCGCCCCGATCATGGACGGCCCGAACCGCGGCAAGCGCAGCCTGGGCCTGTCCCTGGAGAAGCCCGAGTCCAAGGCGATCCTCGCCGAGCTGGTGCGCGGCGCCGACGTCTTCCTCACCAACTTCCTGCCGGGCGCCCGCAAGCGGCTCGGCATCGACGTCGAGGACATCCGCGCGCTCAACCCGGAGATCATCTACGCCTCGGGCACCAGCTTCGCGCACAGCGGTCCCGAATCCGACAACGGCGGCTACGACGGCACCGCCTTCTGGGCCCGCGCCGGCAACGCCGACAGCTCCACCCCGCCCGGCTACGACCGGATCATCAACCAGCCCGGCGGCGCCTTCGGCGACAACATCGGCGGGATGACGATCGCGGGAGGCATCGCCGCCGCCCTGTTCGCCCGCGCCCAGGGCCAGGGCGCGCCGACCGTCGACATCTCCCTGCTCGGCGTCGGCGCCTGGGCCAACCAGCTCAACGTCAACATGGCGCTGCTCGCGGGCGGCCCGCTGCCCAAGTACGACCCGCGCCAGGCGCAGGCCGTGCCGAACCCGCTGTCGAACAACTACCTGACGTCCGACGACCGCTGGATCAGCCTGATCATGCTCCAGCCGGGCCGCTACTGGGCGGACTTCTGCGAGAAGGTCGGCCGCCCCGACCTCGCCGTGGACGAGCGCTTCGACTCCGCGGAGAAGCTGACGGCCAACTCCGCCGAGGCCGTCCAGATCATCAAGGACATCATCGTCCAGCGCACCAAGGACGAGTGGGTCAAGGCGTTCGAGCACCTGGAAGGCCAGTGGTCGGTCGTCCAGAACAACTTCGAGGTCGGCCACGACCCGGCGCTGCGCGCGATCGGCCAGATCGCCGACGTCGTCGACGCCGAGGGCCGCACCCAGAAGCTCGTCGCCAGCCCCGTCGTGTTCGACCGGCGGCCGATCGAGCTGAAGCGCGCGCCCCAGTTCGCCGAGCACACCGACGAGATCCTGCGCGACCTCGGCCTCAGCGACGAGGAGCTGATCCAGCTGAAGATCGCGGGTGCCGTCACATGAGCGCGATCCGGACGGTCGGCTTCATCGGCCTCGGCAGCCAGGGCGCGCCCATGGCCCGCCGCATCATCGAGGCGGGTTTCCCCACGACGCTCTGGGCGCGCCGCCAGGAGACCCTTGAGCCGTTCGCGGGCACCGGCGCGACCGTCGCCGCCTCGCCCACCGAGGTCGGCGCGGCCGTCGACCTCGCCTGCGTCTGCGTCCTCGACGACGCGGGCGTCGAGGAGATCGTCGCCGGGCTGCTGGCGAGCATGCGGCCCGGCGGTGTGATCGCCGTGCACAGCACCGTCCACCCCGAGACCTGCGCCCGGCTCGCCGAGCGCGCCGCCGAGCGCGGCGTCGCGCTGGTGGACGCCCCCGTCAGCGGCGGCGGCCCCGCCGCCGACCAGGGCGCGCTGCTCGTCATGGCCGCCGGGGACACCGAGGCCGTCGAGCGCTGCCGCCCGGTCTTCGCGACCTACGGCGACCCGATCGTGCACCTCGGCCCCGTCGGGGCCGGGCAGCGGGCCAAGCTCATCAACAACCTGCTGCTCGCCGCCAACCTCGGCGTCGCCGAGAGCGCGTTCGCCCTCGCCCGTGAACTCGGCGTCGACCCCGCCCAGCTCGCCATCGTCCTGGCGCGCGGCTCGGGATCGAGCTTCGCGACGGGCATGCTGCCCCGCGCCGGGTTCGTGCTCGGCCCGATGGGCGACAAGGCGGGCCCGCTGCTCCAGAAGGACGCCCGCATCATCGCCGACCTCGCCGAGGAGAACGGCCTCAAGGCCGGCCCGGTCTTCGCCGCCGCCGACGCGGCCCTGGAGTCGATGGGGTGCGCCCGATGAGGGTCGGCTTCGTCGGCGCGGGCCGGATGGGCGGCCAGATGGTCCGCCGCCTCCTGGCCGCCGGCCACGAGGTGACCGTGCTGGAGGCGTCCGAGGAGGCCCGCGCGGAGCTCGCCGCCGAAGGCGCGCGGACCACCGCGACCGTGGCCGACCTCGCCGCGGCCGGGATCGTCGGCGTGTGCGTGCACACCGACGCGCAGGTGCGGTCGGTCTGCCTCGACGGCGGGCTGCTCGACACCCTCGCCGAAGGGTCCGTGCTCGTCGTGCACACCACGTGCAGCCCGCGCACGGTCGATCTGCTCGGCAGGCACGCGGCCGCACGCGGCGTCGCCGTCGTGGACGCCGCGATCAGCGGCGGCCCGCACGACATCGCCGCCGGAACGCTCACCCTGCTGGTCGGCGGCTCCACCGACGCGTTCGAGCGGGTGAGGCCCTTCCTCGCCGCCTACGGCGACCCGATCCTGCACCTCGGCGGGCTCGGCGACGGGCAGCGGATCAAGCTGCTGAACAACGCGGTCTTCGCCGCGAACATCGGCGTCGTCGGCCAGGCCGTCGCCGTCGCCGAGAAGCTCGGCGTCGCCGAGGGCGCGCTGCTCCAGGCGCTGGAGCACGGCAGCGGCGCGAGCCGGGCCCTCGCCGGGATCGCCTCGCGCGGCTCGGTCGCGGGCTTCGCCTCCTCCGTCGCGGAGTTCCTCGGCAAGGACCTCACCGTCGTCCGCGAGACCGCCGCCGACCTCGGCGCGGATCTGGGCGCGCTGAACGGCGCCCTCGCGGTCCTGGAGCACCTGCTCTGGCCCGGCCAGAACGCCTGAAACCACCCCACACCCCCAGGAGTACCGCTGTGACCAAACTCGGTGAGCGCATGCTGATCGGCGGCGAGCTGGTCGCCGCCGCCGGCGGCCGCACGTTCGACAACATCAACCCGGCGACCGAAGAGGTCATCGGCACCGCGCCCGAGGCGTCCGCCGCCGACGTCGAGCGGGCGATCTCCGCGGCCCGCCGCGCCTTCGACACCGGCTCGTGGTCCACCGACACCGACCTGCGCCGCCGCTGCCTCGTCCAGCTCCGCGACGCGCTGCGGGCCAACGTCGAGGAGCTGCGGTCGATGGTCGTCGCCGAGATCGGCGTGCCCGTCATGCTGACCGGCGGCATCGCGCTGGAGGCGGCGATCGGCTACTTCGACCACTACATCGGCCTGCTCGACACCTACGCGTTCGAGCGGACCCTGCCGACCAAGGACATCTTCGGCATGCCGAGCGACCGGATCATCCGGCGCGAGGCAGTCGGGGTGGTCGCCGCGATCACCCCGTGGAACTACCCGTTCTACCTGAACATCTGCAAGGTCGGCGCGGCGCTGGCCGCGGGCTGCACCGTCGTGCTGAAGCCCGCCCCCGACTCGCCGTGGAGCGCCCTCGCGCTGGGCGCGATCGCCGCCGAGCACACCGACATCCCCGCGGGCGTGCTCAACGTGATCAGCACCAGCGACACCCGCGTCGCCTCCCTGCTCACCTCGCACCCCGACGTCGACGCCGTCACCCTCACCGGCTCCACGGTGACCGGCCGCCGGGTCATGGCCGCCGCCGCCGAGACCGTCAAGCGGGTGACGCTGGAGCTGGGCGGCAAGTCCGCCGCCGTGCTCCTGGACGACGCGCCCCTGGAGGCGATCATCCCGGGCCTCGCCGGGGGCGTCTGCACCCACGCGGGCCAGGGCTGCACCCAGCTCACCCGGCTCCTCGTCCCGCGCTCCCGCCTGGACGACGCGGTCGGCCTCGCCGCCTCCGTCATGCCGAACATCCCGTGGGGCGACCCGACCGACCCGGCCAACCTGATGGGCCCGGTCATCAACGCAGCCCAGCGCGACAGCATCCTGCGCTACTACGAGTCCGCGGCCCGCGACGGCAGGGTCGTCGTCGGCGGCAGGCCGACCGAGCGGTTCGACCGCGGCTACTTCGTGGAGCCCACCCTCATCACCGACATCGACCCCCAGGCGTCCGTCGCCCAGGAGGAGATCTTCGGACCCGCCCTCGTCGTCCTGTCCTACGACGACGACGAGGACGCGCTCCGCATCGCGGACGGCACCATCTTCGGTCTGTCCGCCGCGGTCTTCAGCGCCGACACCGACCGGGCGATGGCGATGGCCCGCCGGTTCCGCACCGGCACCGTCAGCGTCAACGGCGCCCAGTGGTTCGACGTCGAGTCCCCGTTCGGCGGCTACAAGCAGTCCGGCATAGGCCGCGAATGGGGCACCGAGGGCCTTGAGGACTTCCTTGAGGTCAAGACCATCTCCCGTCCCCCCGTCGCGGGCTGACCCGCACACCCCCCACCCCACAGAAAGAGAGGCACCATCATGGGCCGAGTCGAAGGCAAGGTCGCGTTCATCACCGGAGCCGCCCGCGGCCAGGGCCGCAGCCACGCGGTCCGGCTGGCCGAGGAGGGCGCCGACATCATCGCCGTGGACATCTGCCACGACATCGAGACGAACATGTACCCCTTGGCGACGTCCGAGGACCTCAGCGAGACCGCCCGGCTCGTCGAGAAGCTCGGCCGCCGCGTCGTCGCGGTCGAGGCCGACGTGCGGGACCGCTCGCAGCTGACCGCGGCCATCGAGCGGGGCATCGCCGAACTCGGCGGCCTCGACGTGGTCGTCGCCCAGGCCGGGATCATGCCGTCGCACGGCGAGCCGCCGACGATGCTCGGCTGGATCGACGTCGTGGACACCAACCTCCTCGGCGTCATCAACGCCGCGCACGCCTCCATCCCGCACCTGAAGGAGGGCGGCGTCTTCATCGCCACAGGTTCGGCCGCGGCCTTCATGACGGGCATGCAGATCGCCGAGCCGGGCAAGGACCCGGGCGGCGCCGGCTACCAGTACGCCAAGCGCGCGCTGTCGGAGTTCGTGCACGAGCTGGCCCGCAACCTCGCGCCCCGCTCGATCCGCGCCAACGCCGTCCACCCGACCAACTGCAACACCGACATGCTCAACAGCGACCCGATGTACAAGGCATTCCGGCCCGACCTGGAGAACCCGACCCGTGAGGACGCGCTCCCGGCGTTCCCCGCGCAGCAGGCCATGCCGATCCCGTACATCGAGCCGGTCGACATCAGCAACGCCGTCGTCTACCTCGCGTCGGAGGAGGCCCGCTACGTCACCGGCCTCCAGCTGCGCGTGGACGGCGGCTCCTACCTGAAGTTCCACGACTTCCACGTCTGATCCGCCCGCCTCTGATCCGAAGAAGCAACGGAGGTTCCCATGAAGGTCCGTGTCGACGGCGAACTGTGCCAGGGCCACACCCTGTGCGCGATGAACGCCCCCGCGCTGTTCGCGCTGCGCGACGAGGACGGCCACGCCTACGCGCTGGCGGAGGACGTGCCGGCCGACCTGGAGGGCGAGGCCAAGGAGGCCGCGCGCTCGTGCCCCGAACAGGCGATCGTCCTGTTCTGAATCCGACCGATCCCGGCTGGAGACGACACCTTTGAGCACTGAAGAAGCGCTGTCCGCGGACGCGGAGCGCAAGAACCCCAAGATCAGCCTGAACCGGCACAGCCCGGACTACCGCGTCGGGTTCGAAGAACTCGCGAGCGAGTACCACGGCAAGTGTCCGGTGGCCTGGAACGACACCCACGGCGGCTACTGGTTCGCCTCGGGGAACAAGGAGCTGTTCGACCTCGCGCGGCGCGCCGACCTCGTGTCCAACCGCCGCGACCCCAATCACGAGGACGGCTACGTCGGGATCAGCATCCCCCACCCGGAGCCGTCGCCCATCGGGCAGATCGGCGGCTTCCTGGAGATGGACCCGCCGGGGCAGCGCCACTACCGGCAGACGCTGAACCCGTACCTGTCGCCCGCCGCGGTCGCGCGGTGGAAGCCCGTGATCGAGGAACTCACCCGGGCCTGCCTCGACGAGCGGATCGAGACCGGCCGGATCGACTTCGTCGACGACCTGGCCAACATCGTGCCCGCCGTCCTCACCCTGGCGATGCTCGGCCTTCCGCTCAAGGAGTGGGACATCTACTGCGAGCCCACCCACGCGAGCGTCTACACCTCGCCGGACTCGCCGGACTACCCGAGGATCCAGGCGCTGCAGCAGCGCATGGGCATGCGCATGATGGAGAGCCTGCAGGAGGTCAAGGCCGACCCGCGCCCCGGCCTGATCGACGCGCTGTGGAACGCCGAGATCGACGGCGCCAACCCCGGCCTCATCGAGATCCTCGGCGTCGTCATGCTGCTCATCGGCGGCGGTTTCGACACGACCACCGCGCTGACCGCGCACTCCCTGGAGTGGCTGTCGGAGCACCCCGACGAGCGCGCGCGGCTCAGCCGGGAGCGGGACACGCTCCTCGACAGCGCCACCGAGGAGTTCCTGCGCTTCTACACCCCGGCCGTGGGCGACGGGCGCACGATCTCGCAGGACTGCGTCGTCAACGGCACCGAGTTCAGGCAGGGCGACCGGCTCTGGCTGTCCTGGGCGATGGCCAACCGGGACGAGAAGGTCTTCGAGGACCCGCACAACGTCCACCTCGACCGCAAGGGCAACCGGCACGCGAGCTTCGGGCTCGGCATCCACCGGTGCATCGGGTCGAACGTGGCGCGCGCGGTCTTCAAGATCATGCTCACCCAGGTGCTGGACCGGATGCCGGACTTCGTGTGCACGCCTGGTGAGGCGGTCCACTACGACACGACCGGGGTCATCAACGGCATGAAGCACCTTCCGGCGACCTTCACGCCCGGCAAGCGCCTCGGCCCGGGCCTGGACGAGACGATCGCCCGCATGCAGGAGATCTGCGACGCCCAGCGCCTCGCCGAGCCCGTCACCGTCCGCGCCGCCACGGCGAAGATCTAGCCGCACCATCGACGAAGGGGAGTGCGTCGTGGTCATCTACGACGAAGTGTCCGTTCCGGAAGAGCGGGGCGGTTCCACGCCGGGCAAGGAGGCTGGAGCATGAGCGCGCAAGGCAGACCACTTCCCTTCGTCACTCCGTTCAACGAGTACTACTGGCGGTCGGGGGCCGACGGGGTGCTGCGCCTGAAAGGGTGCGCGTCCTGTTCGGCCCTGATCCACCCGCCGAAGCCGGTGTGCCCGTCGTGCCGGAGCGCCGAGCCGGAGGTCCGCGAGGTCTCCGGGCGCGGTTCGCTGTTCGGCTTCACGATGAGCCACCGGTTCCAGCTCCCGGGGGTCCCCTCTCCCGTGATCGTCGCCCAGGTCGCGCTGGACGAGGACCCCCGGGTCAAGCTCACCACCCGCATGGTCGAGTGCGCCGCGGACGACCTCCATCTCGGCATGGCCGTGGAGGTCGTCTTCGAGCAGGTCGACGACGTGTGGCTGCCGAACTTCCGGCCTTCGGCCGAGCAGCCGGCCGAGCCCGCCCCGCTGCCGGAGGACGAGCTGCCCGCCGAGCGGGTCCGCGAGTTCGTCAGGCCCGCGCCGACCACCCGCAAGTTCGAGGACGACGTCGTCCTGTCGGGCATCGGCCGTTCGGTCTCGGGGCGGCGGCTCATGGTCGAGCCGCTCGCCCTCACCGTCGAGGCGTGCGAGCGGGCCGTCGCCGACGCCGGGCTCACCATGGCCGACATCGACGGCCTCTCTACCTACCCGGGCGGCGGCCTGGAGCACGGGATGGGCGAGGGCGGCGTCACCGCGCTGGAGGCGTCCCTGCGGATCCGGCCGACCTGGTTCAACGGCGGCGGCGAGACATTCGGGCCGGGCGGATCGATGATCGCGGCGATGCTCGCGGTGTCGGCGGGGCTGGCCCGGCACGTCCTGTGCTTCCGGACGGTCTGGCAGTCGACGTCCGAGACGCTGATGCGGACGGGCGCGATGCCCGCCCCGTCCGGCGGGCGGTCGGCCGGTGACATGGGCTGGAGCATGCCGTTCGGCGGCACCTCCGCCGCGCACACGCTCGCGCAGACCGCCCAGCGCCACTTCCACAAGTACGGCACGACCCGCGAGACGCTCGGCTGGATCGCGCTCAACCAGCGCGCGAACGCCGCGCTGGAGCCGACGGCCGTCTACCGCGAGCCGATGACGATGGACGACTACCTGTCCGCGCGGCCGATCACCACACCGTTCGGGCTGTACGACTGCGACGTGCCGGTGGACGCGTCGATCGCGGTGGTCGTCTCGGCCGCCGAGACCGCCGGCGACCTGCGGGTGCGGCCCGTGCGGGTCGAGGCGGTCGGCACGCAGATCGTCGAACGCCTGGAGTGGGACCAGAGCACCTCGACGCACGAGCCGCAGGTGCTGGGCCCGGCCGCGCACCTGTGGACGCGCACCGACCTGCGCCCCTCGGACGTCGACGTCGCCGAACTGTACGACGGGTTCACGTTCAACTGCCTGTCCTGGATCGAGGCGCTCGGCTTCTGCGGCATCGGCGAGGCCAAGGACTTCCTCGACGGAGGCAAGAACATCGCCCGCGACGGCGTCCTGCCGCTCAACACCCACGGCGGCCAGCTCTCCCACGGTCGCACCCACGGCATGGGCCTGGTCTACGAGGCCGTCGCGCAACTGCGCGGTGACGCCGGCGACCGCCAGATCCCGGACGCGCGGGTGGCCGCGGTGAGCAGCGGCGGCCTGACCCCGAGCGGCGTCCTCCTCCTGCGCACGGACTCCTGAAGGACCACGGGTCCGCAGAAGCACGTTCCCCGCCCCCCGCCCGGGTCAGTCGATCATCGGGGCTCCGGCGTCGGGGCGGGTGGGGGTGAGGAAGGGGGTGGCGGGCAGGGAGCCGTCCGGGGGCCGGGGGCCCTCGGCGGAGGAGGGGTCGGTGCTGGCGAGGTCGGCGGTGTCCCAGCCCTGCTGGTCCCAGGAGTTGCCCGACTCGACGGTCTCGTCGCCGCGGTTGTCGTCGCGGCCGTTGCCGAGGGCCAGGTTCGCCCGCATGACGGCCTTGGAGTACCAGAACGCGAAGCCGTCGTCGCCGTTGCGGTAGGCGGTGTTGCGGGTGATCACGATCGCCGCCTTGTTGTTCTGCTCGGTGAAGCCGAAGCTCGCGTTGTCCCAGGCCGCGTTGTCGGTGACGACGTGCGCGACGTCCGGCACCGGGTCGCCGCCGCCCAGCTTGAAGCCGGTGCCCGCGCCGGCGAAGTCGGGCAGGCCCCAGCGGTTGTGCCCGTTGCCGAACGCCCACGACCTGCGCACCTCGACGGGCGAGGCGAACCCGCTGAGGTCCACGCCGTCGTCGGAGTTGCGGTAGGCCCGCACGCCCCGGATGACGTTGCCCGTGCCGGAGCCGTCCTTGAACTGCACGCCGTCGGCGTTCTCGCCGTTCTTCGCGTCGTCGTGGTTGTCGTGGAAGTCGGAGTCGAGGACGCTGTTGCCCGAGGTGCCCTCCCCGCGCAGCATCAGCCCCGTGGCCCCGTTCTCGTACATCTCCAGCCGCTGGAACACCGTGCCGGTACAGCTGAAGCACACCCACGGGTAGGTCTTCGCGCTGTGCACGGCCAGGTTCTGGACGGTCCAGAATGAGGCACGCTGGGTGACGAACCATTGGTTGCCGCGGATGAGGGAGGCGTCGATCACGGGCTCCTCGTCGCGGTAGCCGCTCAGCGTGATCCGCCGGTCGGCGGTGCCGCTCGTGGAGATCGCGACGGGTTCGGCGGGCCGGTAGGTGCCGCCGCGCAAGGCGATCGTCTGCCCCGGCTCGACGACCTCCGCGGCCTTCTTCAGGCTGGCCAGGGGAGCGTCGAGGGTGCCGGCGTTGGTGTCGCTGCCGTTCGGCGCGACGTACAGGTCGGCCTTGGAGACCCCGGTGACCCCCGGGGCCGGAGGGTTCCCGCCGTCGTCGCCACCCGCGTCGTCGGCCGTGCCGGTCTGCCCCGCCGCGCTCTCGGGCTTGGTGCCCTTGTTCTTCGGTGAGGGCTTTTCGGTCGGTCCCACCACGGGCGGCAGCACGGAGACGACCTCGGGCACCGCGGCGTCGGGGCCGCCGGGCTCCAGCGGCGTCCGCGCGGGCGAGACGTTGACGGCGAAGACGAACGACGCGGCGGCGGCCACCACCACCGACCCACCGATCGCGGCGGCCTTCGGCGGCAGCAGCAGCGCCGACCCGCCCCCGCTCTGCGCGGCCGAGGCGAGTGCCGGCGCGACGGCCCCGGCCTTGAGCAGCGCCGCGATCTTCGCGGCGAGCAGCGCGGGCACCGGGAGCACCGCGGCCGCGGTCAGCAGCCGGTCGGCGGGCATGTGCGCGGTGTGCGTCGCTGCGCAGACCTCGCACTCGCGCAGGTGCTTGGCGAACCGCTTGAGTGACAATGCCTCGCGGCTGCCCCGGCCGCCGCCCGTCGAGCCGAGTCCGGCGCAGCGCGGCGTCGCGCGCCAGGCCCGCACGAGCCCTCGCGCGAGGTCGAGCTGGGCCCGCATCCGCTGCACCCGGACTGCGGCGTGCGCCTGGCTGATGTCGAGCGCTCCGGCCAGGTCGGCGCGGCTGAGCGTCCCGGCGACCTCCTGCCACCACAGCGCGAGCAGCCGCTGGTCGTCGGGGCTGAGCCAGCGGGTCGCCGCGGCGATCTCGCGGCGCTGCTCGCTCAGCGCGACCTTGACCAGCGTCTCGCCGAACGGGTCCGCGCCGGGGTCGGCGAGTTCCGCGCCTTCCTCCAGGGGGCGCTGCCGGGCGAGCGCGGCGCCCCGGTTCCTGCCGCGTTCCTGGGTCTGGCGCAGCGCGATGGCGATCAGCCAGGAGCGGAAGCGCGCGGGATCGCGCAACCCGGGCAGCGCGGTCATGGCGCGCAGCATCGTCTCCTGGACCACGTCATCGACGTCCGGATGCCCGTCGAGCGCCCGTCCGACGACGTTGTAGACCAGCGGAAGATGCGCGCTGAGGAGGTCTTCCAGGGCTTGCCGGTCGCCGGACCCGGCAGCCCGGACCAGCGCGGAATCGGTGACGGCGGGGTGCATCGACGCTGGCTCCCGGGGACGTTGGGGCGGACGCCGCGAGATCCTGGCAGAGCCGTGCGTTTCCTGTAAAGAGACGCTGTTTCTGAGCATGCCGGGACGGATCGGGATGAGCGTCCGAAAAAAACTTCGCGCAAAAGCGTTATCCGCGCGGCGCCGGACCCGTCTCCTGACCGCGGCGACCCCAGGGGCCCCAGGGAAGCCGCGCTCCGAACCCCCGAGCCACGGCCCGTTCCCACCCCGTACGAAGGGGCGGGCCGCCGGCTCCCGTACTGCCCGCGCCGCACGGCGCGGGCGGGAAGGTCCGATCATGGTCCGAAGCAGTCGGTTCTCCGCGAAGGCCGCCGCCGTGTGCGCCGCCGCGGTGAGCGCGCTTGTCCTGCCGCTCCTTGCGGCACCCGTGGCGGCGGCGCCGGTCGCGCCCGTGAACGGCGGCGTCTACACGCTGGTGCCCGGGGCGAGCGGCAAGTGCGTCGAGGTCGTCGGCTCCGCCAAGGCCAAGGGCGCGGTCCTCGCGCAGGCGGCGTGCGCGGCCGGGGCGGCCCGGCAGCAGTGGCGTGCCGTCGCCGCGTCGGGCAGGTTCCAGCTCGTCAACGTGAACAGCGGGCTGTGCCTCGACGTGCCGGGCTACTCGGCGGTGTCCGGGGTGCCGTTGCTCCAGTGGGACTGCGGGGCGAACAAGGCGAACCAGCTGTGGAGTTTCACCGCGTCGTCGGCGGCGAAGGGCAAGTACCGGGTGTCGGCGCTGTCCAGCGGGCAGTGCCTGAGCACGAAGGACGGATCGACAGCGGGTGGCAACCCCATCGTCCAGGAGCGGTGCTCGGACATCGCCCGGATGCAGATCGCCTTCAACGCCGTCGGCGCCACCCCGCCCCCCACGACCACGCAGCCGCCCTCGACGGCCAAGCCGGTCGTCGCGGCGGACGGCACCGGCAAGTACCGGACGGTCCAGGCGGCGATCGACGCCGTCCCGGCCAACAACAAGGCAAGGACGGTCATCACCGTCAAGGCCGGTACCTATCGGGAGCGCGTGACGGTCCCCGCGAACAAGCCGTACATCACCCTTCAGGGCCTCGGTTCGGGCCCGTCCAAGACGGTCATCGTGAACAACCGGACCGCCGCCGACGGCAGCGCGAACAACGGGGCGACCGCCGCGGTGTTCGGGCACGACTTCACGGCGACGAACCTGACGATCTCCAACGACTACGGTGTCGGCGTCCAGACCCTCGCGCTCAACCTCAACGTCGACCGGGGGACCTTCCGCAACGTCCGGCTGCTGAGCAACCAGGACACGCTCCTGGTGAACGACTCGGCCCGGGTCTACTTCGTGGGCTCCTACATCGAGGGGACCGTCGACTTCATCTACGGGGGCGGCATCGCCGTCTTCCACTCCTCGACGATCCACGAGAAGCGGACGACGGGCGGGCCCATCACCGCGGCGAGCACTCCCGCCGGCCGCAAGTACGGCTTCCTCATCTACAAGTCGACGGTCACCGGCGCGACCGCGGGGACCACGACCCTCGGCCGGCCGTGGCGGCAGAACGCCCAGGTGCTCTACCGGGAGTCGAACCTGACGAACACGATCCGCGGCTCCCAGCCGTGGATCGACATGTCGTCGGCGTCCTGGAAGAAGGCCCGCTTCCTGGAGTACCGCAACACCGGCGCGGGCGCGGGCACGAACGGCAACCGCCCGCAGCTGGCCGCCTCCAAGGCGGGGGAGTACACGCCGCAGAAGTACCTCGCGGGCTCCGACGGCTGGAACCCCGTGGGCTGAGGCCCGGCGTGCCGGACCGGGTGCCCGTCTGGTCCGGCACGTCCCTCCCGCCCGCGCGTTCCCGTCCGGCCCCCGCCGGTCAGAGGACGCGCGGGCCTCGGTGTTCTCCGGCGAACACGAGTAAGTGATCGTTGACAGAACATGGTTCGGGGTTAAGAGTGGCCGGAACGTGAGCCGCCCCACCCCAGATTGGATCACCGGATGACCGAGTCCCGCGCCGCAGTCCTGCGCGACACCGCCGCACCGTTCAGCATCGAGACCGTCACCGTCGACGCGCCGCAGCCGGGAGAGGCGCTCGTCCGCGTGGTCGGCGCGGGCATGTGCCACACCGACCAGCTCGGCCGCGCCGGGGTCTTCGGCGAGACGTTCCTGCCCGCGATCCTCGGCCACGAGGGCTCCGGGGTCGTCGAGGCGGTCGGCGAGGGCGTCACCGCCGTCGCGCCCGGCGACCACGTCGTCCTCACCTTCGAGTACTGCGGCAAGTGCGCGGCCTGCATCTCCGGGCAGCCCGCCAACTGCGCGCTGTTCGAGCTGAGCAATCTCACCGGTCTGCGCCCCGACGGCACCGGCTCGGCCCAGGACGCCTCCGGCGCGCCCCTCACCAGCCGCTGGTTCGGGCAGTCGTCCTTCGCCCAGTACACGCTCGCCACCGAGCGGAACATGGTGAAGGTCGACAAGGACATCCCGCTGGAGCTGCTCGGCCCGCTCGGCTGTGGCATCCAGACGGGCGCGGGCGCCGTCCTCAACTCCGCGAGGCTCGCGCCCGGCGAGTCCATCGCGGTGTTCGGCACCGGCGCGGTCGGCCTCGCCGCGATCATGGCCGCGAAGGCGTCCGGCGCGACGGACATCGTCGCCGTCGACCTCAACCCCGCCCGCCGCGAGGCGGCCCTGGAACTCGGCGCGACGCGCGCGGTCGACGGCGCCGACCCGAACCTCGTCGCCGAGATCCGCGGCGCGGGCCCCGGCCTCGACGTCTCCTTCGACACGACCGGCGTCACCTCGGCGATGAGCGCCGCCGTCGACGTCCTCGGCCGTCCCGGCCGCTGCATCCTCGTCGGCGCCGGCATGGACATGTTCACCGTCCACCCCGCAGGCCTGGTAGGCAAGACCGTCACCTACGTCTACGAAGGCGACGCCATCCCCCACCTCTTCATCCCCCGCCTCCTCACCCTCTGGAAGCAGGGCCTCTTCCCCTTCGACAAACTCATCACCACCTACCCCCTCACCGACATCAACCAGGCCGAGGCCGACACCCACAAGGGCACCGCCATCAAGCCCGTCCTCCTCATGCCCTGACCCCCCGAAGGCCCGGCCCCACCCGGGTGCTTCGCCGCTCAACGCGAAGCACCCGGGGCGCCGCAGCCTCCGACCTGCAGCGCTTCACTCCGTCCACACCCGCTGTCTCATGGCCCGGGGTCAGGGGGTGGGGGAGGCGGCGACGTCGGCGAGGGTGGGCATGCCGATGTGGACGACGATGGTGTTGGAGGTGGGTTGGGTAGGAGCGGTGGCCCCGCGCGGTCCAGGTCCAGCGCTGGGTGAGGCGCTTGCCCCCGCGAAAAGGGCGAAGACGGTGCCGTCGCCGGTCCGGCCCGGCATGGTGACGATGAGGTCGGCGCCGTCGGCGTGGTGGTCACTGGCAGGAACGAAGGCCTCGGACCACTCCGAAAGTACCTTACTGCGTAAAGACGTCGGGTCGGGCGAGCCAGAGGGTGCGGGACGTGCGCAGGTGGAGCGGGGTCTCGGCGAGGCCGTTGGTGACGAGGGCGTCCAGGGCCGCCCGGTCCTCGGGGGAGAGGCGGTGCGCGAGGTGGGTGGACAGCCGCCGGAAGCTGAGTTCGGCGTAGGTGCGGGCGTCGGCGTCCGTGCGGGCGGGGAGATCGGCTTCCAGGTCGCGGTGCGCCGTGATGGTGAAGCCGGCCTCGGTGAGGAGCGCGCTCCAGTCGGCGGTGCGGTGCGGAAGGTGTGCGGCGTTCTCGGCGGACAGGGCCTCCTGGACGCGGGATTCCAGACCCGCCCCGTCGTCGGGGAGGAACGTGGGGAAACCGGGCATCTCCAGGACGGCGAGGAGACCGCCCGGGGCCAGGAGGGCGCCGAGGTCGCGCAGCACCCGCGCCGGATCGGCGAAGTGGTGCAGCGAGTTCGACGCCCAGACGAGATCGGGCCGCTCGAACCGCGGCCAGGTCCCGTCGAGGTCGGTGAGCGAGGGGGAGATCCTGCCGAGGAGGCCGAGATCGACGGCCCGCTCGCGCAGATGCCGAAGGTAGGGCGCTGAGGCGTCGACGCACACGGCCGACGCCTCCGGAAAGCGCCGCAGCAGGGCGAACGTGCCCGCGCCGGCCCCCGCGCCGAGATCCAGGATCTCCTTCGGCGGGGTGCTTCCTGCCTCCTCCGCGATCAGCGCCGTCGCCTCGTCGAGGAGGCCGGCGAACACCGCCGCGTCGAGGTCGAGGATGCGCAGCAGCGCCGACTCCTCGACCTCGTGCCCATGGCCATGCCCGTGGCCGTGCGCCTTGTGTTCCTGATGGTGCTCGTGGTGGTTCGCCATGTCATCAGCGTAAACGTCGTTTGCGGCACCGGCATACCATCTTGCGTATGAAGCAAGACGATGAGATCGACGTCCTCGTCCGGGCCCGGATCCGCGGCCTGCGCACGGCCGCGGGCTGGTCGCTCGACGAACTCGCCGCCCGCTGCCACCTGAGCCCGTCGACGCTCAGCCGGATCGAGACCGGGCACCGCAGACTCGGCCTCGACCAGCTCACCGCGATCGCCCGGGCCCTCGGCGCCACCCTGGACCAGCTGGTCGAGCCCGCGGGCGACGCTGACGTGGTGATCCGCCCATACCATGATCCGGAACGGGGGACCACCACCTGGCTGGTGAGCCGCGAGTCGGGCCTGACCGTCGCGAAGATGCGGATCACCGGGCCGGTGCCGGCGGATCTCAAGGTCCACCCCGGCCACGACTGGTTCATCGTGTTGTCCGGCGCGGTCGAGCTGCGCCTGGCCGAGCGCTCCGTCATCGTCCGCGCGGGGGAGGCCGCGGAGTTCTCCACCATGGTCCCGCACGCCTTCGGCGCCCACGGGGGGCCCGCCGAGATCCTCGCCATGCTCGATCATGGAGGCCGCCGCACCCACCTCCACCCGGGCCCCTGACCTGCCGCGCGACACCGCCTGTTTTCCGCGGGAGCGGATCTGGGAACGTTCCACGAGGACTGGGCCGTCGCGCGAGGGCGTCGGCGCGAACCGCGCGGAGGGGGGCGCCGCGATGGCCGAGACGGAATCCGCGGGACTCTTGGAGAGCCCGGCTTCGCCGGGGAGTCCGCCACCGGGCCGGGAACGGGCCGACGCGCTCGTCCTGTTCGGGATCACCGGCGACCTCGCCGAGAAGATGGTGCTGCCCGCCCTCTACGGCCTGGTGAACCAGGGTTTCGCGCTCGGCCGGGTCATCGGCGTGACGCGGAGCGACTGGTCGGTGGACCGGCTGCGCGCCCACGTCAGGCAGGCGGTGTCCGAGCACGGCACGGTCGACGGGGCCGCGCTCGACGAACTCCTCGGACTGCTCCGCGTCGCCCGCGTCGACTACACCGACCCGGCGAGTTTCCAGAGCATCGCGCATGAGGCCGAAGGCCGCCGGGTCCTCGCCCACTATCTGGCGCTTCCGCCCGACCTGTACGAGCCCGCCGCGCGCTGCCTGGCCGAGGCGGGCCTGAACGAGAACGCGCGCCTCATCGTCGAGAAGCCGTTCGGCCATGATCTCGCCTCGGCCCGCGCGCTTCAGGCCGAGCTGACGAAGTACTTCCCTGACGAGGCGATCCGGCGGGTCGACCACTACCTCGGCAAGGAATCCGTGGAGAACCTCCTGACGTTCCGCGCCGCCAACACCATGGTGGATGCGATCCTGCACCGGCACTACGTCCGGAGCGTCCAGCTCACCGCGGCCGAGAGCTTCGACGTCGCCGACCGCGGCGGCTTCTACGACGCGACGGGCTGCCTGCGCGACGTCGTCCAGAACCACCTCCTGCAGATGCTCGCCTATTTCGTCATGGACACCCCGCGCAGCGGATCGCCCGAGGACGTCCTGGCCGAGCGGACCCGCGCGCTGAGGGCGATCCGCACGGTCCTGCCGGAGGACTACCTCAACGGCCAGTACGAGGGCTACCGCGGCACCGAGGGCGTCGCGCCCGACTCCGACACCGAGACGTACGCGGCCCTGCGCCTGTACATCGACACCGACCGGTGGGCGGGCGTCCCCTTCGCCCTGCGGGCGGGCAAGAGCCTCGCCGCGAGCGCGACCGAGATCGCGGTGGAGTTCGCCAGGCCCGTCGCGGGCTACCACCACACGGTCTGCGCGCAGAAGGCCGCGCCGAACCTCATGCGGTTGCATTTCGAGCCGCACGCGGGCGTCACCTTCCAGCTGCTCGCCCGCCGCGGAGCCGACGAGACCGTCGTGGACGAGCTGACGAACACGCTGCGGTTCCCGCGCCTGTCCAGGTCGCGCCCGTACGAGCACGTGCTGGCCGGGGCCGTCACCGGCGACCCAACCCGGTTCTCCACGATGGAGGCCATAACCGAGTGCTGGCGCGTCGTCTCCGACCTGCTCCCCGCCCCCTTCGCCCCGATCTCGTACGCGCCAGGCACGTGGGGCCCGCCGGAATCGGTCCGCCTGACGAGCGACGATTCCTGGCACGTTCCCCTGGTGCCCTGAGCGGATCGCGTGAGCGCCCGCCGTCATTCTCACGGTGCATCGACGCGGCCGCGCGAAGACCTCCCGTCACGCGGAGTGCCGCCGGAAAACCGTTACCGGCGATCTCTTAACACCGTGTGATGACCCTTGGTAGGTTCGGGCTCGCTCCGGCGCAGGGCGCGATCTTCGTGATTCCGCCGGCGAGGGGCGCCCCTCACGTCGGCCCCTCACCGGACCGCCTCGCGGCCTTCCGGTCCGGAGCCGATCCATGAAACACGAAGCAGGTGAAGTCCGCACATGTCGTTCCCCGGTGGGCGCAGAGCCCTGTGGGTCGGCATCGCCGCCGCGGTGGTGGTGATCGCCGTCGTCGCGGGGGTGCTGCTCGCCCGTGGCGGAGAGCCGGAGCACTCCGCGGCGAATCCCGACGTCCCCACGCTGGAGACCGACCCGCCCAGCGCGCCGCCCATCCCGCCGGACACCGTCCCGAGCGAGACCCCGGAAGTGACGCCGCAGGCCGAGGGCCTCGACCCCGTCGACCTCGACGAGGCGCCGGCCCAGGGCGACGGAGCGCTCGACTCCGGCGCCTGCGACCGCCACTACGGCGAGTCGACGCAGTGCGTCCCCGCGGTGTTCCCCGACGGGATCACCGAGTACGCCGACAAGTGCCTCTGGCTGGAGGTCAACGGGTTCGGCGACGCGGTCGCGGTCAAGGGCGGCGACCCGCAGCGCCTCGACCCCGACGGAAACAAGATCGCATGCGACGGCTGAGCCCGCCGCACACCCCCCGAGGAGTTCCCCCCATGAGGTTCCGCAGGCCGAGGATCCGCTCGATCCTGGTCGGCTCGGCGCTCCTGACGACCGCCGTGGTCCAGGGGTCCGTGCCCGCTCACGCCGCTCCCAACCTGGTGCCCAACCCCAAGCTGGAGACGCCGGCGGGCAAGCTGCCCAAGTGCTGGGCCGTCGAGGCCACCGGGCGCAACGAGGGCTCGGCGAAGGTCGTCGCCGGCCGCGTCTCCAAGCGCGCGGTGCAGATCAAGCAGACGATGCGCGTCACGGGCGCGCGTGCGCTGGTGCAGACCAAGGCGTGCGCGATCAGGAAGGTGAAGCCGGGCCAGCGCCTGTCGCTGTCGTTCTACCTGAAGGCGACGACGGCGAAGATCTCGGTCCAGTTCTACCGCCAGAAGGCCGACGGCGCCTGGACGAAGTGGGCGGAGTACGGCGCGGGGGGCAAGAACGCGGCCTGGCACAAGCGGTCCGTCAAGACGGCTCCGGTCCCGGCGGGCACCCGGGCGGTGCGGTTCGGCGTGGCGATCTCGGGCAAGGGCGCCATCACGACGGACGACTACGTGCTCACCGCCGCGGCCGGCGCGTCGGCCACGTGCACCGACGAGGTGGGCTGCGCCGAAGGCGAGTGGAAGGTCCGGGACTTCGGCGACGCTCTGCCCGAGGAGGTGAACGCCGACTACGGCGACGGCGCGGACGTGCGGGAGAAGAAGGGTGTGCGCGCCATGCACACCGTCCTGCTGAAGAACGGCAAGGTCCTGCTCATCGCGGGCTCCGGCAACAACAAGGAGCTCTTCCAGGCCGGGTACTTCAAGAGCATGGTCTACAACCCGAAGAACGGGAAGTACACCAAGATCGACACCCCGAACGACATGTTCTGCGCCGGGCATGTCCAGCTCTCCGACGGCCGCGTCCTGGTCCTCGGCGGCACCCTGAAGTACGCCGACAACGGCGGCGCTTACCTCGGCTGGCAGGGCGATGACAAGTCCTATGTCTTCGACCCGGCGACCAACAAGTACACGCAGGTCAAGACCGCGATGAGCGACGGGCACTGGTACCCGTCGGCGACGGTCCTCGGCAACGGCGACGTGTACTCGGTCGGCGGCTACGCCAAGAACTACAACGCCGAGCAGAACCAGGTGGTCTCCCGGGTCGCCGAGCTGTTCAAGTACAGCAAGAAGTCGCCTTACGGCGGCGCCTGGCAGCCGAAGAACAAGGTCCCGCAGACCGGCATCAACTGGGCGACCTACCCGTCGCTGATCCTGATGCAGAACGGCAGGCTCTTCTATACCGGCAGCAGCGTCTTCGGCCACCCCGTCGGCAAGTCCGACCAGAGCAACTACGGGCAGAACGACAACGCCTTCCTCGGCCCGGGAGTCCTCGACCACACGAAGACCGACGACTTCCGGCCGGTGGGCGGGCTGACGGAGAAATTCGCCCGTGACCAGGCGGCCTCGGTGCTGCTGCCGCCCGCGCAGCGCCAGAAGGTGATGATCATGGGCGGCATGGACTTCGACGAGAAGCCCAGCGAGGCCCACGCGCACACCGACATCGTCGACCTGAACAAGGCGACGCCGGCGTACAAGCCGGGACCCGATCTCAACGCAGCGAAGGCGTACGTCTCGGCGGTCCTGCTGCCGGACGGCACGGTCTTCGAGACGGGAGGCTCGGTGGGCGACCGGGCGGGCTACGTGTACGAGGCCGCCGTGTTCGACCCGAAGAAGCCGAACGAGTGGACGGCCATGGCCCCCGACCCGGTCGGCCGGACCTACCATGCCACCGCGGTGCTCCTGCCGGACGGCAGGGTCCTGACCGCGGGCTCCAACCCGGCCAACTCGTTCTACGAGACGCGGCTGTCGGTCTACTCCCCGCCGTACCTCTTCAAGGGGCCGCGGCCTAAGATCTCCGGTCTGGACTCCAAGAACTGGGCCTACGGCTCGACGCACACCTTCAAGACCAGCCGCCAGATCGCGTCGGCGTGGCTGATCCGTCCGATCGCCGTCACGCACTCCTCCGACCCGAACCAGCGCGCGGTCGCCCCGCAGAAGCTGACGGTCACGGGGAACTCCGTGAAGTTCAAGCTGACCAACAACCCGAACGTGGCCCCGCCCGGCTACTACATGCTGTTCGCGACCGACGCCAACGGCGTCCCCTCCGTCGCGAAGTGGGTGCACATCGGCTGACCGCCGCCCGCACGTCGAAGAGGCCGCCCCCGATTTCCGGAGGCGGCCTCTTCGCGTCACACGGTGAGGACCGCCGCGCCGTTGACGCGGTCGGCGGCGAGGTCGCCGAGGGCCCGGTCGGCCTCGGCGAGGGGGTAGGCGGTCGTCTCGACGCGGAGGGGGAGGCGGCCGGCCAAGCGGAGGAACTCCTCGCCGTCGGCGCGGGTGTTGGAGGTGACCGAGGTGACGCGGCGTTCCTGGAAGAGGTGGCGCTGGTAGTCGAGCGCCGGGATGTCGCTGAGGTGGATGCCCGCGATGGCCAGGGTGCCGCCGCGGTCGAGGCGCTCCAGCGCGGAGGGGACGAGGTCGCCCGCGGGCGCGAAGATGATCGCGGAGTCCAGCGGTTCGGGGGAGGGGTCGAAGGAGCCGGCCGCCGAGTCGGTGCCCAGGTCCATGGCCAGCCGCCGGGCGGCCTCGGCGCGGGTGAAGACGTGCACGCGGGCGCCTTGGGCGAGGGCGATCTGGGCGGCGAGATGGGCCGAGCCGCCGAACCCCCAGATCCCGAGCCGTCCGCCGGGAGGCAGCGCCGCGAGCTTCAGCGCCCGGTAGCCGATGATCCCCGCGCACAGCAGAGGGGCCGCCTCGACGTCGCCGAGCCCGTGCGGAAGCGCGTACACGTAGGCGTCCTCGGCCAGCGCGTACTCGGCGTAGCCGCCGTGCGCGTCCCACCCGGTGTAGCGCGACTTCGGGCACAGGTTCTCCGCGCCGCGCCGGCAGTACGCGCACCTCCCGCAGGTCGAGCGCAGCCAGGCGGCTCCCACCCTCGCGCCGATCGCGTGGTGCGCGCCGGGCCCGGCCCGGACGACGTCCCCGACGATCTCGTGTCCCGGCGTCACGCCGGCCAGGTGCACGGGCAGATCCCCTTCCGCGACGTGCAGGTCGGTCCGGCAGACCCCGCACGCCCGCACCCGCAGGAGCAGTTCGCCAGGTCCGGGCTCGGGGACGTCCCGCTCGATCCAGGCCAGCGGCCCGGAGGCCATCGGCCCCGGGCTCCGCACGCTCCACGCCCGCATCGTCACCGTCCCGTCGAGGCGGCGCCGACGGCCGCGACCTTGGCGAGGAACCGCTCGACCGCCGGGTCGGAGTCCGTGGCCCATCCGGCGGCGTCGGCGACGGGGAACCAGTGGGTCGTGCAGATCTCGGACGGGTCGGGGACGACCGGGGCCCGCTCGTCGCCGACGAACAGGAACCACAGGCAGACGTCGGTGTGCGCGTGCGGCGGGACCCGTTCGTTGATGGCGAGGAAGAACGGCGCGGCGCCCGCGGCGGGGTGGAAGCGCGGGCGCAGGCCCAGCTCCTCGCGCAGCTCCCGCAGCACGGCGAGGCGCGGGTCCTCGTCGTCGTCGACGTGCCCGCCGGGCGGAAGCCACAGGCCCGACCTGACGTGGTCGACCAGCAGGAGCGTGCCCGCGGACTCGTCGAGGAGGGCCGAGTACACGACCAGGTGCTTGGGCGGCGTCGCGGGCCAGGCCGTGCGGAAGAGGGGAGCGCCGGAGTCGATCCAGGCCAGGGTCCGGGCGATGTCGGCGGCCTCGGTGTCGTCGCCGGGCGGGATGGCCCGGATGAGGGCCCTGATGTTCTCGCGGGGGTCGGTGTCGGGGGTCATGCTGCTCGCCTCCTGTCGGCGGGAGTCGGGCCGGTGCGGGCGGCGCGGGGTCACCGCGCGTCGCGGGCCGGCGGGATGAGGGCGCGGGCCGGCGGGAGCGGCGTCGGCGCGGGCGGGTCGAGGTGGACGGCCACGGCGGTGTGCCGCTTCGGCATGGTCCAGGTCGCGTCGGACGGGGCGGCGTCCACGGGGTGGGCGTCGATCCGCAGGACGTGGTGGCGGGTGCGGTCCCAGGCGGCGACGACGCCGGCCAGCGTGCCGGCGAGCTCGGCGGCGGCCGGGCCGCGGGCGCTGACGCCGATCTCGGCGGTCTCGCCGATGCCGCGCCGGGTGAGGTAGGCGAAGGTGTCGCCGGTGGCCGCGCCCATGCTGCCCCACGGGTAGAGGGCCGCGGTGAGCGTGCCGGAGCGGACCGCGTCGAGGTCGGGCATGACGCGGCAGCACGCGGGCAGCGCGGCGAGCCCGAAGTCGAGGTGGTTCTCGCCGCCGGGCGGCCGGACCCCCGTCCAGACGAGGGTCTCGGACCGGTCCAGGGCACGCTGGAGCGCTTGCGGGTCGAGGGCGCGGTCCTCGTCGGCGCGGAGCCGCAGGACCGGCGGCTCGCCGAGGGCGACCTGGTGCTCGGCGACCTCGCCTTCGCCGCGCAGCGGGACGAAACCACAGCTGAGCACCGGCCCCGTCCCGGTCCACACCCCTTCGCGGCGGGTGAACGCGACCGACCGGGTGACGCCGCGCAGCCGGAGCGGGACGACGAGGAGGCCGTCGGGCGCGAGCTGCTCGGCCCACGCCGGAGGCAGGTCCCAGGCGCCGCCGGTGACGATGACGCGGTCGTACGGCGCGCCTGCGGGATGCCCGCGGAGCCCGTCGGCGACGACGGTCTCCAGCCGGGTGCCCGGTCCGTCGGGGTAGCCGGCGCGGGCGAGGCCCCGGCGCGCCACCGCGACGGCGCCGGGCAGGATGTCGACGGACGTGACGTGCCCGCCGGGCGCGACGAGGTGCCGGAGGAGGGCCGCGTTGTACCCGGTGCCCGTCCCGATCTCCAGGACGCGGTGCCCGGGTTGCACGTCGAGCTGCTCCAGCATCGCGGCGACCAGGCCGGGCTCGGACAGCGAACTGAGCGCCGCGCCGGATTCGTCCCGGTAGGTCACGACGGCCTCGTGGCCGTAGGCGCGCGCGAGGGGGACGCCCGGCACGAAGAGATGCCTCGGTACCGCGCGAAGCGCCCGCTCCACCGGCTCGCTTCGGACCATCCCGTGCCTGCGCAGCGCGTCGACGAGGGTGCCGCGCATGGCCGCCGGACTTCCGGAGTCTGTGCTGATGCCCACTACGGTGACGTTACCTAACGACACGACGTGTGACACTGGACTCGCCGGATCGGCCGGTTTCCGGGTGCCCCACCGGGGCACACGGTCGGCGAAGACGCTCGCGCGCACCGCCCCCAAGTCGCACGGGTGCGGCGCCGCCGCGAAGGCGCGCCGGGGCGCGCCTCGCGGGCTCAGGCGGGCGGGTTCACAACCGGTACAGGCCGCGGGCGTTCTCGCCGAGGATCTTGCGCCGGACGGTGTCGGACAGCGACTTCATGGTCTCGGTGGCCCGCTCGACCGGGTTGGGGTACAGGCACGTCGGGTGCGGGAAGTCGGTCTCGAACAGGATGCTGTCCTCGCCGACGGACTCCACGAGCGCGGGCAGCTTCGCCTGGCTGCTCTCGAACCAGTAGGTGGCGTACATGTTCGTCCTGAAGTACTCCGACGGCAGACGGCCCAGCTTGGCGAGGTCGCTCGGCGCGTTCTCGGTCATCTCGTAGTCGAGCGCTTCGAGGATGAAGGGGATCCAGCCGCAGCCGCTCTCCACCGACACCATCTTGAGGTCGGGGTGGCGGTCGAAGATGCCGGAGACGAGCACGTTGGCGACGACGCGGGCGTTGCCGATGAACAGCAGGGTGCCGCCGATGGCCAGACGGGTGCTCGGCGGGTGCGACGGCCAGGGGTACTTGCCGTAGAACGTCATGTTCGTGACACTCGCCCCGATGTGGAAGTGCACCGGGAGTTGCGCTTCGGCGCACGCCTCCCAGAACGGGTCCCAGGCGCGGTCGGCGAGGTCGGGCGCGCCGAGGTCGTTCGGGTCCGAGGTCATGTTGACGCCGCGCGCGCCGAGCGCGGCGACCCGCTTGGCCTCGTGCACGCAGGCGGCGACGTCCCAGGCGGGCATGAGCGGCAGGGGGAGCAGCCGGTTGCTCGACTCGGCCTGGATCTGCGCCTGCCGGTCGTTGTACAGCTCGATAGTGAGGCGGCGCAGCTTCTCGTCGGTGGTCCCGGCCAGGCCCTGGCCGCCGAGGCCGATCGTGCTGGGGAAGATGACCTGGGCGTCGATGCCCTGGTCGTCCATGACGCCGAGGCGGACCTTCGGGTCGTAGGCGCCCTCGTGGATCTGGTCGATGGTCCACTCGTGCAGCGCGATCTCCGACTCCTCCTTGGAGCCGTCGCGGGCGACGACGCCGCCGGCGCTGAAGTTGCCGGACGGAACACCGTCGAAGACCCACATGAGCCGGCCGTCGACGTCCTCCACCCGGGGGACCCGGTCGCGGTATGCGGGCGGGGCGATGCTGGTGAACAGGTCGGGGCGCTCACACCAGTGCGAGTCCGCGTCTACCACGTAGTCCCTGGAAGGGGGCGTTTCAGTCTTCGGCATGAGACGAAAATAAGCTTCTCCTGCTAGAGAAGCAAGCGTTCACTCACAAAGTGCGCGGCCTTGTAGAGTGAGTGATTACTTGTTAGCGTCGGAGGTGTGGATAGGGAAGCCCTGGAGCGCGGTCTCGTCCGCCGCCTGCTGGACCACATCGCGCAGCGCACCACCGACCTCGCCGACGCGGTGGTGGAACTCCCCGCCGACATCTACGCGCCGGAACGGCACGCCGAGGAGGTCGCGGTCCTCTTCCGCGACCAGCCCCTCGTGCTGTGCCTGTCCGGCGCCCTGCCCGAACCGGGCTGCTTCCGGACCGTCGACCTCCTCGGCACCCCGATCCTGCTGACGAGGGACGCCGACGGGCGCGTGCACGCCTTGCTGAACGCGTGCCGGCATCGGGGCGTCCGGGTCGCCGACGGGGCGGGGGAGGCGGTCAGGTTCACCTGCCCGTTCCACGCCTGGACCTACAACCTCAAGGGCGACCTCCTCAGGATGCCCTCCGCGGCGGCCTTCGACGGCCTGTGCAAGGAGGACAAGGGCCTCGTCGAGCTGCCCGTGGCCGAAGGGCACGGGCTCGTCATCGGCCGGCTCACGCCGGGCCCGCTCCCGGAGGTGGAGGCGTTCCTCGGCCCCGGCCTCGCCGACGAACTGGCGATGCTCGACTTCGCGACGTGGCTCCCGCACGGCGAACCCCACGTGCACAAGGTGCGGGCCAACTGGAAGGTCACCCTCGACACCTTCCGCGAGAACTACCACTTCGACTATCTGCACAAGAACACCCTCGCGACCTACGCCTACGGCGGCGTCCTCACCTTCGACGCGTTCGGCCGCCACCTGCGCAACTGCTCGGCGCTGCGCTCGATCGACGCGCTCAAGGACGTCCCCGAGGAGTGGTGGGGAGACGTCGGGCAGCACTTCAGCTACCAGTACGCCCTGTTCCCCAACACCAGCCTCACCCTCGACGCCCGCCACGCCGAGCTGTGGCAGATCCTTCCCGTCGACGAGGCGACCTCCGAGGTCGTCCACACCTCCTACTTCCGGCCCGACCTGCCCGAGGCAGAGCTGGCGAAGGCCGCCGAGATGGCCCCGTGGATCTGCGAGACCGTCGTCGACGGCGAGGACTTCTGGGTCGCGGGCCGCACCGAGCCGGGCGTGCGGACCGGCCTGCTCGGCACCGTTGTCTTCGGCCGCAACGAACCCGCCCCCCAGCACCTCCACCAGGGCTTCGAAGAGGCACTGCGGGAGGCCCGGGAACCGCGCTGAAGCCCGCTCGCGGCGGGCTTCGGCGCGGGCGCCGTCGGCGTCAGGCGGTGTCGATCCAGACGGACTTGGTGTCGAGGTACTCCTCCAGGGCGTGCGCGCCCATCTCGCGGCCGTAGCCGCTCATCTTCTGGCCGCCGAACGGCACGGCGGGGTCGAACAGGAGCATGGTGTTGACCCAGACGGTGCCGGTGCGCAGGTCGCGGGCCATCCGGTGGGCCTTGCCGACGTCGCGGGTCCAGACGCCCCCCGACAGGCCGTAGGAGGAGTCGTTCGCGCGCGCGGTGGCCTCCTCGATCGTGTCGAAGGGCAGGACCGCCGCGACGGGGCCGAAGATCTCCTCGCGGGCGATCCGCATGTCGTCGCGGACGTCGGCGAAGACCGTCGGCGCGACGAAGTACCCGTCGGCCAGGGCGCCGTCCTCCAGGCGGGCGCCGCCGGAGGCGGTCCTGGCGCCCTCCTCGCGGCCGAGGTCGAGGTAGCCGGTGACGCGCTTGAGCTGCTCGGCGGAGACCAGCGGGCCGATCTTCGTCGCGGGGTCGAGGCTGTCGCCGACCTTCAGCCGCGCGGCGAACTCCGACATGCCCGCCACGAACTCGTCGTAGACGGGCCGCTCGACGTAGACGCGGGTGCCGGCGCAGCAGATCTGGCCCGAGTTGGAGAAGACGCCCCACGCAGCGCCCGGGACCGCCTTGTCCAGGTCGGCGTCGGCGAAGACGATGTCGGGGGACTTGCCTCCGAGCTCCAGCGACAGCCGTTTGAGGTTGCCCGCCGACGCCCGGACGATCTCCTGCCCGACCGCCGTGGACCCGGTGAACGCGACCTTGTCGACGCCGGGATGGGCGACGAGCGCGGCCCCGACGGTCTCGCCGAATCCGGTGAGGACGCCCACGACCCCGTCGGGCACGCCCGCCTCGGCCAGCAGTTCGCCGATCCTGACGGCCGCCAGGCACGCCTCCTCGGCGGGCTTGAGGATCACCGCGCAGCCGGTGGCGAGCGCCGGGGCGAGCTTCCAGATCGCGTTGCTCACCGGCCGGTTCCACGGCACGATCGCCGCGACGACCCCGACGGGCTCGCGCAGCGTGTAGCTGAACACGTGGCCGGGCAGCGAGTTCGGGATGGTCTCGCCGTGCAGCTTCGTCGCCCAGCCCGCGAAGTAGCGCAGCACCTCCGCCTCCCACGCGGGACTGCGGCCCGAGCGCGGCCTGCCGATGGGGGAGCCCATGTCGAGGGACTCCAGCAGCCGCAGCTCGTCGTAGTGGGCGTCGACGAGGTCGGCGATCCGCAGCAGCAGCGCCTGCCTGTCGCGCGGCTTGGCCCGGCCCCACGGCCCGTCCAGCGCGGCGCGGGCGGCGGCGACGGCGCGGTCGGCGTCCGCCGCGTCGGCCTCGGCGAGCGCGGCGATCACCGCGCCGTTGGACGGGTTGACGCTGGGGAAGGTGCGGCCGGAGGCGGCCTCCTCCCAGCGGCCGCCGATGAGCAGCTTCTTGGGCGGGCCGCCGACGAGATCGGCGGGTGCGGGTGCCGGCATGGGGGCTCCTTAGCGGGGAGAACGGGCCGGTGGGGTGGTATCGGGAGCGAAGATAAAAGAATGCTCACTTACTAGATACCGTCTCTCCGAGTCTCACACCAGAGGTCAGCGTCATGGCTTGGGCAGTCCCTAGAAAGTGATCGCTCACCCTGTTATGTTGCGAGAATGGAGAAGCTCACCCCGCCTCCCACCGCCGCGCACGCCACCGCGATGTCCGACGAGTGGTGCTCGCGGCACTTCGACCATCTCTCCCCGGAACTCGCCGCCACCATGCCCGCGACGATGGCCCGGATGCGGGCGCTGCACCCGGTCGCGCGCAGCGAGGAGCACGGAGGGTTCTGGGTCGTCAGCGGATACGAGGAGGCCCTGGCCGTCGCGCAGGACTGGGAGGTGTACAGCTCCGCGCACGGGCTCGGCATCCCCCGCGCCCCGCTCGTGGTGCGGAACCTGCCCGTCCAGGCCGACCCGCCCGAGCAGCGGATCTTCAAGCGGCTCATCAACCCCTTCTTCACCCCCGCGGCCGTCGCGCCCTGGGAGGCGGCCACCCGCGCGCTGGCCGACCGCCTCATCGACTCCTTCGTCGAGTCGGGCCGGTGCGAGTTCATGAACGAGTTCGCGCGGCCCTTCCCCAGCCTCTCCTTCTTCCAGCTCGCCATCAACGCCCCCGAAGCCGACCTGGAGAAGGTCGCCTATATGGCGTCGAAGTCGTCCACACCGGACGACCCCGAGGCGCGCGAGTGCTGGCAGGGCCTCTACGCCTGGATCCGCGACTTCACCCGGGCCCGCAAGGCCGCGCCGCCGCTCGGCGACGTCGTCGACGCGGTCGTGCACGCCGAGGTCGACGGCAGGCCGATCACCGAGGAGGAGGTCATCGGCACCGTCCAGCTCCTCATCCTGGGCGGGCTGGAGACCACCGCCGGCGCGCTCGGGCTGATGGTCGACAGGTTCTGCGCCGACCCGTCGATCCCCGCGCTGCTGCGCGAGCGGCCCGAGCTGATCCCGGTGGCGTCGCTGGAGCTGCTGCGCCTCGACCCGTCGTTCGTCGCGGTCGGCCGCACCGCGATGCGCGACGCCGACCTCGGAGGCTGCCCGGTGAAGGCGGGCGACAGGGTGCTCATCCACTGGGCGTCGGCGAACCGCGACTCCGGCGAGTTCCCCGACGCCGACTCCTTCGACCCCGCCCGCGAGCGCAACCGCCACCTCAGCTTCGGTGCGGGCCCGCACCGCTGCGCCGGGTCGAACCTCGCCCGGATGAACCTGAAGGTCGCCCTGGAAAGGGTGCTGGAACGGCTGCACGACCTACGCCACGAGGAAGGCACGAAGGTGAAGTACCACCGCGGCCTCACCCGCTCTCCGGACACGCTGCCCATCACCTTCACCCCCGGTCCCCGCCTCAGTCCGGCCTCCTGACCGCCATGGCCGAGCGCATCCTCCTCACCAACGCCCGGGTCCTCGCCTGCACCGGCGGCCCCGACGAGCGTCCCTTCGCCGCCGACGTCCTCATCGAGGGCGACCGCGTCTCCCGGGTCGCGCCGGGGATCCTCCTCGATCCCGGTGCGGCCCGGGTCGTCGACCTGCGCGGCGCGACGGTCCTGCCCGGCCTCGGCGACGCGCACGTCCACCTGAGCTGGCCGCTGGACTTCGTGTTCGACCACGCGGCGATCGCGAAGGCCCCGCCCGGCGAGCACATGCTGGACGTCGCCGCCGTCGTCCGCACCTTCCTGGAGAGCGGCTACACGTTCGTCATCGGCGCGGGCACCACCCAGCCGCGCGACGACCTCCTCATCGACGACGCGATCCGGCGCGGCCTCGTCCCGGGCCCGCGGATCGTGCCGAGCGGGCCGATGATCGCCGCGCTCGACGGGCTCGGCGGCGACGGCGAGATGATGCAGGTCGCCGCCGACGCCGCGGGCCTGCGCGAGATCGTCGCCCGGCAGTGCGACCAGGGCGTGCGCGCGCTCAAGCTCTTCATCTCCGGCGACGGGGTGGTGCCCGAGTTCCCCTCCGAGGACGTCTACATGGACGACGCGATGCTGGAGGCCGCCGTGGCGGAGGCCGACAGGCACGGGGCGTTCCTCACCGTCCACGCGCGCGGCTCGGCGAGCGTCGCGATGGCGGCGCGGACGGGCGTCCGGATCGTCCACCACGCCTGCTTCCTCGACGACGCCGCGGTCAAGGCGCTCGAAGCGCGGCGCGGCGACGTGTGGGTCTGTCCCGGTCTGCACTACCTGTACGCGATGGTCAACGGGCACGCCGAACCCTACGGGATGCCGCCGGAGAAGATCGAGGCGTCCGGCTACCACCGGGAGTTCGCCTCCCAGGTCGAGGGCCTGCACCGGCTGCGGGAGGCGGGCGTCGCGATCCTCTCCGGCGGGGACTTCGGCCACCAGTGGACCCGGCACGGCACCTACGCGGCCGAGTTGCAGCGGTACGTGGAGTTCGCCGGGATGACGCCGGCCGAGGCGATCCACACCGCGACCCGCACCATGGGCGCGGTCTCCGGCCTCCCCCTCGGGCAGGTCCGCGAAGGGTTCCTGGCCGACCTCCTCGTCGTCGACGGCGACCCGACCACCGACGTCGGCGTGCTGCTCGACCCGGCGCGGCGCAGGGCCGTGCTGAAAGACGGGGCCTTCGCCTGGCTCAACCCCGGGCTGTATCCGTGACGGCGGTGCTCTCGGGGGTCGACGCCCTCGTGCGCCTGCTCGTCCTGCGCCGCCTCCTGGACGAGCGCGACGGACTCAAGACCGCGACCATGGTCTCCGGCTACCCGGGCTCGCCGCTCGGCACGTTCGACCTCGCCCTCGACGGCCTCGGCCCCGCCCTCGCCGAGAACCGGATCACGCACCGTCCCGGCCTCAACGAGGAACTCGCCGCCGCGATCGTCTGGGGCAGCCAGATGGGCGCGGCGGTCCCTTACGACGGAGTCGACGGCGTCGCGGGCGTCTGGTACGGCAAGGGGCCGGGCCTGGACCGCAGCGGCGACTCCCTCAAACACGCCAACGCGATGGGCGCGGGCCCGCACGGGGGAGCGGTCCTGTTCTGCGGCGACGACCCCGCCGCGAAGTCCTCCACCCTCGCCTGCGACAGCCAGTGGGCGTTCCAGGACGCATGCGTGCCCGTCCTCGTGCCCGGCGACCAGCAGGACGTCCTCGACCTCGGCGTCCACGCGTTCCGGATGTCGCGGTACGCGGGCGCGTGGGTCGGGCTGCGCGTCGTCACCGCGGTGGCGGACGGGGTCGGCACCGTCGACCCCGAGCCCGGAAGGCACACGCCGCGTGATCCCGAGGACATCGTCGTCGACGGAGCACCGTGGCGGCACGTGCCGCAGCGGACGATCGGGCCGCACGCGGTGCCCGGCCAGGAGGCGCTGATCGCCGAGCACCGGCTGAGCGCGGCGCGGGCCTACGCCCGGCACAACGGGCTCGACCGCGTCACCGGCGCGGCGCCCGGCGCCCGCCTCGGGGTGATCTGCTCGGGGAAGACCTACTTCGACGTGCTCCAGGCGTGCGGCGACCTCGGCACGACGCCGGAGCGGCTCGGGCTGCGGATCCTCAAGCTCGGGATGGTGTTCCCGCTCGTCGCCGAGACCGTGCTGGAGTTCGCGGGGTCCGTCGCGGAAGTGGCCGTCGTCGAGGAGAAGCGGCAGTTCGTGGAGACCCAGGTGCGGGCGATCCTGCATGAGGCAGGGCTCACCGTGCCCGTGCGGGGCAAAAGGGATGCCTCGGGCGTGCCGCTCGTGCCCGTCGCAGGGGAGCTGGACGCGGGGTCCGTCGCGGCGGTCCTCGTGCGGCTGCTGCCGGACGCGGCGCGCGAGCCCGCGCGAAGGCCGGCGCTGCCCCTGCTCCAGATCGCGGCCCGGGCGCCCGGCTACTGCAGCGGCTGCCCGCACAACCGCTCGACCGTCGTGCCCGAAGGGGCGCTCGCCGGAGGCGGCGTGGGCTGCCACGGCATCCTCTACTTCGAGGCCCGGCAGGAGTCCCTGCGGCGGCTACCGCCGACGCCCATGGGCGCCGAAGGCGTGCCGTGGATAGGGCTCGCCCCCTTCGTCGCCGAACCGCACCTCATCCAGAACCTCGGCGACGGCACCCTCAGCCACTCAGGGACCCTCGCGATCCGGGCCGCCGTCGCCGCGGACGCACCCGTCACCTTCAAGATCCTCTACAACGCGGCGGTGGCGATGACCGGCGGCCAGGACGTGACCGGGCTGCTGGACGTGCCCGCGCTCACCCGCGCGCTGGAGGCCGAAGGCGTCGGGAAGATCGTGGTGTGCGCGGAGGAGCCCGGCCGGTACGGGCGGCGGGCTCGGTGGGCGCGCGGCGTCGAGGTGCTGCACCGGGACGCGCTCGCCGCGACCCAGGAGCGGCTGCGCCGCGAGCCCGGCGTCACCGTGATCGTCTACGACCAGCGCTGCGCCGCCGAGGCGCGCCGGCTGCGCAAGCGCGGGCTGCTGCCGACGCCGCCGCGCCGCGTCGCCATCAACGAGGCGGTGTGCGAAGGCTGCGGCGACTGCTCCGCGAAGAGCAACTGCCTGTCCGTGCTGCCCGTCGAGACCGAGTTCGGCACGAAACGGCAGATCCACGATTCGTCCTGCAACCGCGACTACACCTGCCTGGACGGCGACTGCCCCTCGTTCGTCACTCTCCGGCCCGTGCGGCGCGGGCGGCGGCGCGCGCGCAAGGACGCCCGCCCCGTCCTGCCCTCCGGCGGCCTCCCGACGCCCGAGCCCGCCCCGATCGACGGAAGGTTCGGCGTCTACTTCACCGGGATCGGCGGAACCGGGGTGATCACCGCGGTCCGGGCGCTGGCCCGCGCCGCCGAGAGCGCGGGCATGGCCGTCGGCGGAATGGACCAGACGGGGCTCTCCCAGAAGGCGGGCGCCGTCGTCTCCCATCTGCACCTGGCGACGGACCGGCGCGCGCTCGCCGCGGCGGCCGTCAGCGAGGGCGGCGCCGACCTGTACCTGTCCGGGGACATCCTCCAGGCGGCATCGCCCGCCCACCTCGCCAAGACCGCGCCCGGCCGGACCCTCGCCGTCGCCGACCCCTCCCTGACCCCCACCGCGGCGATGCTCCAGCGCGGCGACGCCCCCGCCGCCGCCGACCTATGCGACGCGCTCACCGCGCGGACGGGCGCGGACCGGACGGTGCTCGTGGCGGCCAGGCGGATCGCCGAAAGGGTCTTCGCCGACCACCTTCCCGCCAACATCGTCCTGCTCGGCGCGGCCTTCCAGCGCGGCGGCCTGCCCGTCCCGCTCACCGCGCTCGAAGCCGCGCTCGGCGCGGGGCGGGCCGGCGAGGCGAGCCTCGCGGCCTTCGCCTGGGGCCGCTGGGCCGTCCACGATCCGGCGGCCGTCGAGGCGGCCCTGGCGGCGGGCGCGCCGCGCGGCGGGCTCACCGACCCGTCGGCCAAGGCGCAGGCGACGGCCCGGGTCCTGCTCGAAGAGTCCGGCACGCCAGCGGAGCTGGAAGGCCCGCTGCTGAGGCGGGCGGCCCAGGCCGTCGACTACCAGGACGCCGGGAGGGCCCGTCGCTACCTCGCCCTCGTCGCCCGCGCGGCGCAGGCCGACGGCCCGGAGCGGGACTGGGCGCTCACCCGCGCCGTCGCGGAGTCCTGGTTCCGGCTGCTCACCTACAAGGACGAGTACGAGGTGGCCCGTCTGCACCTGAAGGCCGACCACGACGCGCTCGCCGCCGACCTCGGCATCGAGGGCCCCTACAAGCTCGTGTTCCACCTCCACCCTCCCGTCCTGCGCCGTCTCGGCCTCCGGCGCAAACTCCCGATGGGCCGCCCCTACGAGCTCGGCTTCCACGTCCTGCGCCGCCTGCGCCGCTTGCGCGGCACGCCCTTCGACCCCTTCGGCCTCGACCCGGACCGCCGCCTGGAGCGCGCCCTGATCACCGAATACGCCGACTTCGTGGACGCCCTCCTCACCTCCGACCTGTCCTACGCCGACCGGGTCGAGGCCGCGGCCTCCGCCCAGGACATCAAGGGCTACGCCGCGCTGAAGGAAGCGGCCGCCGCCGCCTGGCGGGCGAAGGCCGAGGCGTGATCCGGCGGATCCGCTGCGCGACCCGCGCCCCGGGCGCCACCCGGGCGGAGTTCGCCGCCGCCTGGCCGGACGCGCTCGCCGCCGCGTTCGAGGCCCCCGCCGGAATCCGCCCCCTGCGGCTCGCCGCGAACACCGTCCTGCCCGAGGCCGCCGCCTCCGCCCCCGACGGCGTCGAGGTCGTCTGGTTCACCGACCCCGCCCACGCCGCGCTGCACACCGCCTGGCAGGCCGCGCGGGCCGCGCGCCGCGACCTGGAGATCCTCGCCGGGCCGGAGAGGCCCTTCCTCGGGCAGGCGACGGTCCTGCGCGGCGAAGACTGGCTCACGGAACGCTGGACGGACCCGGCCCCCCGGCTCAAGCACCTGGCCCTCGCGACCCGCGCCGCCGGCCTCACCCGCGCCGCGTTCTCGGCCCGCTGGAAGGCCCACGCGGGCACCCTTCGCTCCGGGGTCCCCATCCCTCCCGAAGCCCGAGGCCTCGCCTACGTCCAGACCCACCCGGCCGAAGACGCCCCCTACGACGCCCTCACCGAGGTCTACTTCACCACCCCCGAGGCACTGTCCGCCCGCATCGCCTGGTTCGCCACCGCCCCACCGCCCGCCCCCGACCTCTTCGCCACCTCCGTCCTCCTCCCCGCCAGAGAAACCCTGGTCCCCCCGCCCTGACACCCGCTCCAGACCCCGGCTCGTCCGGACCCGTCCTCGATCGGCGCCGCAGCGTTCTGGACCCTGCGTCGTCGGACGGACAGCGGTTCCCCGCGAGGGGGGCGGCGCCGTCAGCGCCGCAGGGCGGTCTCGGTGTCCTTGAGGACTTCCGAGATCGGGCCGAGGGAGAGGAGGCCGCTCGCGGCGCCCGCCAGCTCGGCCGAGGCGGGCAGGAGGGCCGTGTGCGCCCGGTGCAGTGCGTCGCGGTCGCCGACGGCGATGGCGGCGCGGGACACCAGGGTCCAGAGGGCTTCGGCGAGGAGGTCGTGCGGGGGCTCGGGGGCCGTGCGGACGGCTTCGGCGGCGTCCGCGTTCTGACCGGCAGCCAGCAGGACGAGCGGACGGGTCCACGGGGTGTAGGGGCCGTAGGCGTCGGGGGCCTGCTCGCGGGGCGGGCGGCCGTGCCGCAGGTCCAGGCTCAGGAGGGCCAGGGGGAGCAGGCCCTCGGTGAGGCCGGGCATGCCCGCCGAGCCCAGGACTGACGCGTTGGCGCGGTAGGCGTCCTCCTTGGCGGCGAAGGGCGCCGCTTCGTCTTCGGCGAGGCGCAGCGCGCGGTACCAGCCGGTGAAGACGGCGGTGAGCGGCCGGTCATGGCGGTCGGCCAGGAGGTCGAGGCGCGCGGCGTGGGCGTCGGCGCGCGCGAAGTCGGCGACGGAGCACGCAGACTGGAGCCGGATCAGATGGCCGAGCACCTCGTAGGTGGGCATCGCGTGCTGCTCGGACAGCGCGACGATCTCGGCCCCGATGGCGTCCCGCTCCCCGGACAGGCCGGTGCGCGCGAACGTCTGCATGTAGACGCCGTTCAGCGCGAACGCCAGCAGGGCGGGGTCGTCGAGGTCCCGGGCGATCCGCTCGGCCTCCTCGGCCGCGCGGCGGGCCCGTGGCGCGGCCCCGCCGCGCGACTCCAGCGCGACCGTCGCGAGGAGCCGCGCGCGGACGCCCGGCGGCGCCCCTGCCGGAAGGCGGTCCAGGGTCCGCTCGGCCGCCGCCACCAACCGCGCGTCCTGCGCGGGGTCGTCGCCGCGGGTCCAGTTCGCCGGGACGTCGTAGGCGCCGATGACCCGCGCGGTGAGATCGGCGTCGCCCAGCTCCTCGGCCGCCTCGATCGCCGCGGCCCGGTGCTCGCGCGCCGCCAGGAGGCCGCCTCCCCCGGTCACCGCGAGCCCGCGCATCAGACCGACGGTCGCCTCAAGCCGCAGCCGCGCGTCGGGCGCGACGCGGTCGGCGGCGGCCGTCGCGCTCGCCCACACCCTGGCCGCCGCGTCGGGGCGGGCCGCCCGGACGTCCTGGCGGAGGATCTCGGTTTCGAGCGCGCGCAGCCCGGGCCCGGGATCGAGCCCGAGGCTCTCGGCGAGCGCGGCGCGGGCTCCGCGCAGCACCGACAGCGCGTCGGCCTGGCGTCCAGCCCGGTAGAGCGCGAGCGCGAGCAGCCGCCACGCCTCCTCCCGCCACGGGTGAGCGTGCGCATGGGCGTCGAGATCGGGGACGGCCTCGGCGGCGCGGCCGAGATCCAGCAGCGCCTCGGCTCGGCGCTCTACCGCGCGCAGCCGCAGCTCCGTCAGCCGGGTCCGCTCGGGCAGCGCCCACGGCGCCTCGGGGAACTCCGCGTAGGCGGGTCCCCGCCACAGCTCCAGTGCGGCGTCCAGCACCGGGAGAAGGCGCGCAGGCGGCTCCACGGCCTCGACGGCCCGGGCGAACCGCCACGCGTCGACGGCGCCGGCCTCGGCCCGCAGCGCGTATCCGGGCCCCACGGTGACGATCAGGCCGGGCGGGGTCCGGGGCGGCCGGTCGGGCTCCAGGGCCCGGCGCAGCGCCCCCACGAACGTCCTGATCGCGCCGACCGCCCCTGCGGGCGGGTCCTCCCAGAGATCGGCCGCCAGGAGATCCACCGGCACCACGCGCCCCCGCGCGGCGATGAGCCGGGCCAGCACCTCCCGGTACCGCGGCCCCTTGAGCGCGATCATCCCGCCCGCCGCGTCCCGGGCCTGCACCGGACCGAGCACTCCCAGCACCACGCCCAACCCGTCCCCCTGTTCCCCTGGCTTCCACGCTAGCGCTGATCCGATGCTGATCGGCGCGGGCGAGGCTTGCGGCATCAGGTCGTCAACGAGCCTCATCGGGAGAGAAGGACCATGTCACCGGTCATTCAGGACTTCACCTACCACCGCGTCCCCGTCGCCGACGGGGTCGCGCTGACCGCCGCGGTCGGCGGTCGCGGCCCGGCGGTCGTGCTGCTGCACGGCTTTCCGCAGACCCACCTCATGTGGCGGCACGTCGCGGCCGATCTCGCCGCCGACTTCACCGTGATCTGCCCGGACCTGCGGGGCTACGGGGCGAGCGACAAGCCCGCCGAGACGAGCCGGGACACCTACTCCAAGCGGACGATGGCCGCGGACGTCGTCGCGCTGGCCCGCGCGCTCGGCCACGAGCGGTTCGCGCTGGCCGGGCACGATCGCGGCGCCCTCGTCGCGTTCCGGGCCGGCCTGGACCACCCCGGGGCGATCAGCCACCTCGCCTGTCTGGACGTGGTCCCGACCCTGGACATGTGGGACGTCATGCGGGGCGTCTCGGCCTCGGTCGGCTGGCACCTGTACCTCATGGCCCAGCCGCCCGGTCTCCCCGAGCAGATGATCGGCGCGGCCCCCGACGCCTTCTTCGGTCACTTCCTCGACCAGTGGGTGAAGGACCCGGCCGCGATCCCCGCCGACGTCCGGGCGGCCTACCTCGCCGCCTGCCGGGACGCGGTCCCGTCGATCGTCGCCGACTACCGCGCCTCCGCAAGCGTCGACGTCGCCGACGACACCGCGGCCCTGGCCCGGGGCGAGCGGCTGCGCATGCCCACCACGGTCGTCCAGCAGGACTGGGGCGCGACCCTCGGCTACGACGCCGCCGCCCTCTGGCGGGCCTGGGCCGACGACCTCGCCCACCGCACCACCACCGCGGGCCACTTCATGGCCGAGGAGGCCCCCGCCGAGGTCGTCCGCCACCTCCGCGAACTCCTCGCGCGCTGATCCCTGCCGGGTCGTCGCGGTGAACGTCGGGGAGGGCCGGGTCCGTCGCGTCGCCCGCGACGGCTTCGTGGCCGAGGCTGCCATACGCCTCTGGCGGAGGGGGTGCGCCCGCGTACGCGGGACGACGCGTCCTGACAACGTGGCGTCGCTCGGCTTCCTGATCAGCGAAGGGAAGCACCACTTCGGGCAGGGAGAGCCGAGGCTCGTCTTCGGCATGACGCTGTGAGCGGGCGCGGCTCCCCCGGACGGTCAGGTGAGCAGTTCCGGGGGCAGGCCGATGGACCGGGTCTCCAGGAAGGCGGCGAGGCCTTCGGGCCCGAGTTCCCGGCCGAGTCCCGACTCCTTGAAGCCGCCGAAGGGGACGTGGGGGTAGGGCGGGTAGACGCCGTTGACGGCGACGCCGCCGGTCTGGAGGCGGCGGGCGACGCGCAGGGCGCGGTGGGGGTCGGCCGACCAGACCGCTCCGGACAGGCCGTAAGGCGAGTCGTTGGCTATGGCGACCGCCTCCTCCTCGGTGTCGTAGGGGATGAGGCAGACGACGGGGCCGAAGATCTCCTCGCGGGCGACGCGCATGGCGTTGGAGACGTCGGCCAGCACCGTCGGCTCGACGTACCAGCCGCGCGGCAGGTCCGCGGGGCGACCGCCGCCCGCCGCGATCCGGGCGCCCGCCTCGACGGCGATCGCGATGTACCGCTCGACCCGGACCCGCTGGCGCTCGGCGACGAGCGGCCCGACGACCGTCGCGGGGTCGTGCGGATCGCCGACGGGCACCGCCGAGGCCGCCGCCGCGGCGGCCTCGACCGCCTCGGCGTAGCGGGCGCGGGGGAGCAGGATCCGGGTGTGCGCTCCGCAGACCTGGCCCGACAGGTGCATCGCGCCGGAGACGATCGCGGGCACGACCGCGGCGAGGTCGGCGTCGTCCAGGACGACCGCCGCGGACTTGCCGCCGAGTTCGAGCGAGACCCGCTTCACCTGCTCGCCGCACAGGCTCATGATCCGCTTGCCCGCCGCGGTCGACCCGGTGAAGGCGACCTTGTCCGTTCCGGGATGCCGCACGAGCAGTTCGCCGATGTCCCGTCCGCCCGGCACGAGGTTGACGACGCCGTCCGGCACGCCGGCCTCGGCCAGCGCCTCGGCCAGGAGGTAGCCGCTGAGCGGCGCCTCAGGCGGCGGCTTGAGCACGATGCTGCACCCTGCGGCCAGCGCGGGGGCGGCCTTCCAGGCGGCGAGCGTGACGGGCGCGTTCCACGGGACGATGAGCGCGGCGACGCCGACCGGCTCGTGCGTGACGAGCCCCGCGCGGTCGCCCGCCCGCACCTCCCGGTCGAAGGGGTGGGTGCGGACGAGGTCGGCGTAGTAGTCGAAGAGCGGGGCGACCAGCCCCGTCTGCGCCCGCCTGGCCTGGCTCACCGCGCAGCCCGTCTCGTCGACGGTGACGCCCGCGATGTCCGCCTCGCGTTCGCGGAGCAGCACCGCGGCCTTCGCCAGGACGTCCGCCCGCTCCTCGGGCGCCATGCGCGGCCAGGGCCCGGTGTCGAACGCCCTGCGCGCGGCGGCGACCGCGTGCTCCACGTCGGCTCCGCTCGCGTACGGGAACTCGCCGACGGCACGCTCGGTGGACGGCGACACGACGCGCAGCACGCCGCCGCTCACCGGCCTGGTCCACGCGCCGCCGATGAAGAACTCTCTGCGGTACATCAGCCGGTCGTCCACGCGGGCCTCCCGCAATCGAATACCGGAGCCTAGTCTCCGGAGTGAACGCCCGCTATCCTAACCTAAGTATGTGAGCATTCACTTGCTAGCCGGAAAACGTCGGTCGGCGAGGACACCGGTCGGTGGGAACGTCGAGAACCTCCGGCCTCGGATGCTCGCCTCGACCGCTCGTCACGGTCCGGCCGCGCGGCGCGCCGGACCGCCGGTGCCGACATCGCGAGGTGTTCATGGATCTGCTGCTGCGCGGGGCCTCACTCATCGACGGCACGGGCGCTCCCGCACGCCGCGCCGACGTCGGCGTCGCCGGAGGCCGCGTCGTCGCCGTGCGCGACCCCGGCGAGCTCTCCCCGGACGACGCCGCCGCGACCACCGACCTCGACGGCCTGGTGCTCGCCCCCGGCTTCATCGACGTGCACACCCACTATGACGCGCAGATCCTCTGGGACCCAGACCTCACCCCGTCGAGCTGGCACGGCGTCACCAGCGTCGTCATGGGCAACTGCGGCTTCGGCGTCGCGCCGACCCGCCCGGAGCACCGCGAGATCATCGTGCGGACCCTGGAGAACGTCGAGGGCATGTCGATGGAGGCGCTCGACGCCGGGATCGACTGGTGCTTCGAGACCTTCCCCGAGTACCTCGCCGCGATCGACGCCCGGCGCAAGCGGCTCAACGTCGGGGCGTTCCTCGGCCACACGCCGCTGCGCCTGTTCGTCACCGGCGGGGAGGAGCGGGCCGCGACGCCCGCCGAGCTCACCGCCATGCGCGAGGTCGTCCGCGAGGCGCTGGAGGCGGGCGCGCTCGGCTTCTCCACCTCCCGCCAGCCCGCCCACCAGGGCGCCTTCGGCCGCCCCGTGCCCAGCCGCTTCGCCGAGACCGACGAGGTCCACGCGCTCGCCGCGGTGCTCGGCGAACTCGGCAGGGGCGTCCTGCAGGTCTCGATCGGGCCCGGCCTGTTCGTCGACCAGTTCTCCGACATGGCCTCCCGCTACGGCATCCCCGTCACCTGGACCGCGCTCATGGCCCGCGCCGACAAGCCCGGCGCGGCCCTGCGCACGGTCGAGCGCGGCGCGGCGCTGCCCGGCGAGGTCTACCCGCAGATCGCCTGCCGCCCGATCGTCATGCAGATCGGCATGGCCGACCCGGTGCCGCTCGCCGAGATCGACGAATGGAAGGACGTCCTCGCCCTTCCCCGCGCCGAGCGGGCCGGCCTCTACCGCGACGAGGCCTGGCGCGACCGCGCCCGCGAGAACACCCTCAAGGCGTGGGCGCACCGCTGGCCGAAGACCAGCGTCGAGGAGACCGTCGCGCACGCCGACGCCGTGGGCGTTCCCCTCGACCTCCTCGCCGAGCGGCGCGGCACGACCCCCTTCGACCTGATGCTCGACCTCGCCCTCAGCGACGGCATGTCCACCCGCTTCCGGATCGTGCTCGACAACGACGGCGACGAGGAGGTCGGCCGCCTGCTGGCCGACGAACGCACCCTCCTCGGCCTGTCCGACGCCGGCGCGCACGCCACCCAGCTCTGCGACGCCTGCTACTGCACCCACCTGCTCGGCCACTGGGTGCGCGAGCGCGGCGCGCTCCCGCTGGAGACCGCCGTCTGGCGGCTCACCGGCCACCCCCACAAGGCGTTCCGCATCCGCGAGCGAGGCCTGGTCGCCGAGGGCTTCCACGCCGACCTCGTCGCGTTCGATCCCGCGACCATCGGCACCACGCCTGTGGAGCGGGTGCACGACCAGCCCGGCGGCACCGACCGCCTCGTCGTCCGCAGCACCGGCGTCGAGCACCTGTGGGTCAACGGCACGGCGGTCCGCGCCGGGGGAGTCGACCTCCCCGGCGTCGCCCCGGGCCGGCTCCTGCGCTCCTAGCCTTACCGCCACCCCGTGAGGAGAGCCCTATGTCCGACGTCTACTACGACCCGTACGACGTGGAGATCGACGCCGATCCCTATCCGGTCTACCGGAGGCTCCGGGAAGAGGCGCCGCTCTACTACAACGACAAGCACGACTTCTACGCAGTCAGCAGGTACGAGGACGTCGAGGCGGGCCTGGGCGACCCGGCCGCCTTCATCTCCGGACGGGGCGCGATCCTCGAGCTGATCAAGGCGAACATGGAGTTCCCGCCCGGCGTGATCATCTTCGAGGACCCGCCGCTGCACACCGTCCACCGGCGGCTGCTGTCGGGCATCTTCACGCCGCGCAAGGTCCTCGCGCTGGAGCCGAAGATCCGCGACTTCTGCGCCCGCAGCCTCGACCGGACGGCGGGGACGGGCCGGTTCGACTTCGTGGCCGACCTCGGCAAGCAGATGCCGATGCGGGTCATCGGCATGCTGCTCGGCATCCCCGAGGCCGACCAGGAGGCGATCCGAGACCAGGTCGACGACTCGCTGCGCACCGAAGAGGGCAAGCCGATGGAGCTCGACCTCGACTTCCTCGCGGGAGAGGCGTTCGGCGCCTACATCGACTGGCGTGCCGAGCACCCGTCCGACGACATCATGACCGACCTCCTGCGCACCGAGTTCGAGGACGAGTCGGGCACCCGCCGCACCCTCACCCGCGAGGAGATCCTCACCTACGTGACGATCGTCGCCGGCGCGGGCAACGAGACCACGAACCGGCTCATCGGCTGGTCCGGCAAGGTCCTCGCCGACCACCCGGAGCAGCGCGCCCAACTCGTCGCCGACCACTCCCTCATCCCGAACGCGATCGAGGAGCTCCTGCGCTTCGAGCCGCCCGCCCACCACATGGCCCGCTACGTGACCCGCGACGTCGAGTTCCACGGCGGCACCGTCCCCGAGGGCAGCGCCATCATGTTCCTCGTCGCCGCCGCCAACCGCGACGAGCGCCGCCACACCGCCGGCGACTCCTTCGACATCCACCGCGCGGTGGGCCCCCAGCTCACCTTCGGCCGCGGCGCCCACTTCTGCCTGGGCGCGGCGCTCGCCCGCCTGGAAGGCAGAATCGCCCTAGAGGAGATCCTCAAGCGCTACCCCGAATGGGAGATCGAGTTGGGCGCGAAACTCGCCCCGACCTCCACGGTCCGCGGCTTCGAGTCCCTGCCCGCCCGCGTGTAGCAGCCGATCGCCGCGTCTCCCCGCCGTCCGGACCGGGACCGCGGGGAGAACGCGACCGATCCGCGCGGGCGGCCCCGGCGGCGCCGGGGCGGGGCGGGTGACGGGGAGGCGAACATCCGGTCACCGCAAGACCGGTGATCTTGGGGTGGGCGGGCCCGGCGATCTGTACCTGTTCGACTCGGTCGCCGACCTCACGCCCGGCGCGGCCGACTCCGGCGCCTTCAAGGCGGCCTCGACGCTGATCCGCGGCGCCTTCGTGGGCATCGAGCCGGGCATCGCCTTCGCCTCCGACGACGCCGAGACCCCGACCGCCGTCGTGCCCTACGACGACGAGGCGGCCGCCATGCGGTACGCGAACCTCGTCGTCCGGGTGGACCAGGTTCTCGCCGGTTCGCTCGGCCAGGGCTACACCGGCGGTGAGATCCGGCTCCAGATCGAGCACCCGGCGGGCGCCACCCGCGAAGAGCTCCAGGACTCCCTCGACACCGCCGGTTCCGGCGTGATGTTCGTGGACGATCTCGCCGCGCGACAGCAGGCGCTCGGCAGGCCGATCACCGATCCCGCGCTGCTCGCCTACGCCCGGACGGTGCACATCCCGATCGGTGAGGGCCTGTTCGTCGCGGACTCGGCGTCCTCGCCGGTCGTCGCGCCGCTCATGGACCCCGACCGGGCCGCCGAACTCCTCGGCTACTCCTACACCCCGGAGGACGAGGTCGTCGCGTCGCCGTCGCCGACCTCGGCCTGCGACGAGATCGACCTGCCCTGCGTCGTGCCGACCGGCAAGCCGACCGACACCGCGACCAGCATGCCCGCCGGAGGAACCGAGACCACGCCGACGACGACGGTCCCGCCCAAGCTGGCGGCGCTCACCGCGAACCTCGTCCGGGCCGCCTGCGCCGAAGGCACCGCGACGACCGCCTGCTGACCCGTCGCCGGGGCGGGCGTGCTCGCGCCGCCCCGGCATCACGCGTCCGGCCCCGCAGGGCGGCACCGGCCCGCAGGGCGGCACTGCGGGCGTCACGGGTCGGCGGGCGCCGGTCCCTCCCGGCGTTCGGCGCGGGTGCGCAGCCACAGGGCGCGCAGCGCGGTCTCGGTGGCGAAGCGGGTGTCGGGGTCGGTGAGCTCCTCCTGGAGGATGCCTTCCAGGACGCGCATGCGGTACCGGACGGTCTGGACGTGCACGCCGAGGTCGTCGCTCATCCGGCCGGCGGGGCCGCGGGTGCGCAGCCAGGAGCGGAGGGTGTCGGCGAGCCACAGGCGGCGCCGCTCCTCGGCCCGCGCCAGGAAGGCCAGCCGCCTTCCGGCGATCTGGTCCATCAGCGGGCCGTCCGCCAGCAGCCACATGCTCACCAGGTGGTCCTCGCACAGGGTGAGCGCGCCGTCGTCGAGGGCTCCGTCGGCGGCGAGGGCGAGCGCGTGCCGGGCCCAGCGCAGCGAGTCCGCGGCGCGGGAGGGCGGCACGGGCAGGCCGACCGCGGCCCTGCCGTCGGCGAGCGCCGCCTCCAGCATCTTCCTGCGCGCCTCCGTCAGCGGGCCGGGCAGCAGAAGGTACGGCTCGGGGACGTGCAGGTCGAGCAGCAGGTCGGGATCGAGCAGGGGGCGGACGACGGGCGCGCCCGCGGCGAGCGCCACGACGGTCACCTGGTCCGGGAGGGTCCAGTCGGCGGCCGGGTGCAGCGCGACCAGCGCGGCGCAGTCGGCGTCGCCGCCGGGGCACGCCACGAGGTCGCGCAGCAGGAGCAGCCGCGCCGCGTCGCGTTTGCCGCGGCGCTCGCCCTTGACCTGCTCGTAGCCCTCCCGGGACAGCTCGGCCGCCTCGTCCATGTAGCGGAACAGGGCGGCGGCGAGCGTCGACACCGCGGCGGCCGACAGCTCGCGCCCGTTCAGGAGGTCCCGGATGCGGGACCAGCAGAGCTGCGCCCCGATCCGGTACGCGGACTGCAGCACCGCGAGCGGCCGGCCCTCCATCGCCTCGAACGCGCCGAGCTTGCGGCAGAGCTCGTTGCGTCTGTCGTCCTGCTTGTCGGGGTCGGCGAGCCACGTGACGAAACCGAGGACATTGCGCTCCACACCGGACTTGATCACCTCGTTGTACGGACTGCCCTGCGGCCTGTCGTAGTCGGGGATGGCGGCGCGGACGCCGTCGATGATCTCGTCGGAGAGGCCGGGCGCGAGCTCGGCCAGGTCGGGGAGAAGGTCGGAGAACATGCTCACTAGCGCCAATCGTCCAGAAAAGCCCTCTACTTCACTGTGATTCGCGCCACGTTGACGTTAAAGCAAGGATCCGGCCCCGGCAATGCCCGAAGTTGCGACTCTCAGGAGACCATCCGGCCGCCGCCGGGCGCGGACCGCCCGCGGTCGCGCAGCCGCAGGGCACGCAAGGCCGCCTCCAGCCTGAACCGCGCCTCGGGGTCGTCCATCTGGTCGCCGATCCGCTCCCGGATCTGGTGCAGGCGGTACCGCACCGTCTGCGGATGGACGTGCAGTCTCCGCCCCACGTCCGCCGCGGTGCTCCAGCTCTCCAGCCACACGCGCAGCGTCTCGGTCAGCGCGGTCCGCTTGGCCGCGGGCAGGTTCATGAGGCCGCCGAGCGACCTCCCGACGATCTCGTCGAGCAGGGCGGGGTCGGCGGTCAGCCAGAGGTCCAGCAGGTGGTCCTCGCTGAGCAGCACCGGCGAGCCGCCGATCACGCCGCCGTCCGCGAGCGCCGACACGCGGCGGGCCCACCGCAGCGAGTCGGGGATCTGCGCGAGCGGCACGGTCAGTCCCACCGACAGCGGGAACCCGGCCAGGGCCGACTCCAGCATGGCCCGCCGGTCGGCGTCGAAGGGGCCGGGGAGCAGCAGCCACGGGTCACTGCCGTCGAGGTCGAGGAGCACGTCCCCGGTCCCCGCGGCGTGCGGCCACCGGGCACCGGGCGCCACGGCGACGGGCGTGGCCACGGCGGGCAGCGGCCAGTCGGCGCGTTCGGCGAGCTCGGCGACGCCGCCGGAGGCCCCGCCCCCTTCGGCGAGCCGGTGCAGCAGGCGCCGCCGCAGCTGCGCGCGCTCCTCCTGCGGCCGGGGATCGGCCTCCAGGTACCCGTGGACGACCGGGCCGATGAGCTCGTCCATGTAGGCCATGTGGTACTCGGCGAGCTCGGCCAGCACGTCGCCGGAGAACCGGTGCCGGGTGCACACCTCGGCGATGCGGTGCCAGGACGTGCGGAAGGCGATGCGGAACGCGGTGTGCAGGGCGTCAAGGCTCCTTCCGCTGTCGAGTTCCCTGCGTCCGAGCGCCTGGAGCAGGCCGGTGAGCCTGTCCATCGGGACCGCCGGATCCGCCACGCGGGCGACGAAGAACGCGAGTGCCTCGTTCACCACGACGGCTATCGCCGGCGGGCTCGCGTCGGCGAACGCGTAGTCGGGGACGGACGCGTCGATCTCCGCGTAGATCTCCTCCGCCAGCCCGGGAATCCCGGCCTGCAATGCCTCCGCGACCTGCGGAAACGGCGATCTTCCCTGCTCTCGCCGCACGATGGTCCTTTCTCCCCCGGTCGGTACCGGGACGCTCCGAACCCCCTCGAAAGGAGGATAACCGCGTTGGTGATCGTATTCAGCACTCGCGTCGAAGAAAAGAATCGGAGACCGGATCATCACCGGCGATATGAAGAGACAAGCCGTGTTGCTCATCCGTTGACAGACTTACATCGGGAAGCTCACCGCACCCTTCAGAACTCTTGTCGCGGCTGAATGCCCAACTTAAACTCAGCCGAGTGATCGATTACTGACCCCCGTTGAGCTGCCCTTTACTCAGTCTGTAATGGGCCGCTCACCATCCCACCCCGATGAAAGGCCATGCTCATGCTGCGCAAGATCGCCGTGTCCGCCGCCGGTGCGGGCGCCATAGCCCTCGCCCTCGGCACCCCCGCCTTCGCGGCCGGGACCTTCCCGCCGCCGGCCCCCTACGGCATCACCTCCTGGACCGCCTCGGGTGCCACCGCGCTCTCGGCCACCTCCAGCAACATCAGCTTCCAAGACGTCACGGCGGGCATCACGGCCAACTGCACCTCCGGCACGGCCACCGGCACGCGGAACTCCGCCGGCGGCCCGACCGACCCGATCGTCAGCGGTCTCGCCATCTCCACGAGCGGCTGCGCCAGCACCTCGCCCGCCCTCAGCTTCACCCTGACGCCGAACACCGCTCTCGGCGCCTGGGAGCTCTACGCCACCGGCCCGACCGTCGGCAGCCCCGGTGTCACCCCGGGCCAGATCAGGGGCGTCTCGGTCAAGGGCACCGCTCTGGGCGGCGTGTGCGTCGTCCAGGTCGACGGCCCCGGCGGCGCCAACTCGCAGACCGGTGTGATCAGCGGCACCTACAACAACAACGGCACCCTCACCGCCACCGGCTCGAGCAACATCACGATCGCGAGCGCCAGCATCGGCTGCTTCGGCGCCATCAAGAAGGGTGACGTCGCCACCCTGACCGGCACCTTCAACGTCACGAGCACCCCTGTCCCGACGGTCACCGCGCTCTGACCCTTCAAGGTCGCCCGGTAAAAAGCGAGGGCCGCACAGCCTTTCCCGGCCGTGCGGCCCTCCGCCGTCTTGTGAAGGGAGCGGAACGCGTACCTGTTCGCGCTATCAGGGTGGGGCCGGAAAACGCGCGGAACTTTTCTCCGCACCGGGCCATTCACGGCCCTGAGAATTGCAGATATCTGCACTTCGGAATCATCGGCCGCAATGCGAAAAGGAAAATGCCGGTCCTGGTTTCCAGGACCGGCATTTCGCTTGCGGGCGTGCGGTGCGCGGCTCAGCGGAGCGGCGGGGCCAGGTCGTACAGGTCGGTCGCGGTGTGCTGGAGGACCTTGCCGATGGTCTCCTCGGGGAGGCCGGAGAGGGCGAGTTCCATGACGTCGCGGGGGCTGGGGGACGCGGAGGCGGGGCCGGGGGAGAGGCTCGTGGCGTGCGGGAAGTCGGTCTCGAACATGAGGTTGTCGCCGAGCTGGTCGATGACGGAGCGGACGGACCGGCGCTCGAACCAGAACATGCCGAAGATCTGGCGCTTCATGTACTCGCTCGGCAGGAGCCTTTCGGGGTACTCCTTGTGCGCGCCGACGTTGAGCCACTGCCAGTCCATCGTCTCGGCGAAGAACGGAAGCCAGCCGGCGCCGTTCTCGACGGAGACGAACCTGAGGCGGGGATAGCGGTGGCACACGCCGGACAGGACGACCTCGGCGATGTTCTGCGCGTTGCCGAGCAGCACCAGGGAGCTCTCCCGGGTGAAGTCGATCTTCTTGGACTGGTCGACGGCCCCCTTGAGGTCCTCGTCGGAGGCGAGGAAGCCGACGTGGAAGTTCATCGACAGCCCCATCTCCTGGGCCTGGCCGAGGACGGGCTCCCAGTAGTCGTCGATGAGGCGGGGGAGGCCGACTTTGTCATAGCGCGCGGCGAACAGGACGCCCTTGTGGCCCATCTCGTACGCCCGGCGCATCTCGGCGACGGACTCGCCGATGTCCCAGAACGGCAGCATCATCATCGGGATGAGCCGGCTGGAGTCGGCCGACGCCCACTCCGCGACCCAGTCGTTGTAGGCCTGGACGCACTGGGTGGCCAGCTCGCGCGGCATCTGGTTGAGGAACCGGTGGCTGTGGAAGCCCACGATGTTGGGGTAGAGCACCTGGTAGTGCACGCCCACCCGGTCGTTGTAGGCGAGCCGCTCCTTGGCGTCGATCGCGGCGGGCAGCGCGTCGGCCAGGCGCTTGGGGTGCGAGGGCGGGAACTCCGCCCAGCCGGCCTGCGCGAACGCGCCGACCCCGTAGAGCTTGCGGTCGCCGATGTACCAGACGTCCTCCTGGCGGCGCTCGTGGAAGCGAACATGCGGCACGAGGTCGCCCCACTTGGCGGTGGAGATCCGCGACGTCCACAGGTCGGCGGGTTCGATGATGTGGGAGTCGACGTCGGCCACCGCGTAGCGCTCACACAGCGGGGTCTGGGGCGATGCGGGCGTGGCGAGAGCGGCCGCCGCCGCGTCCTGGTCGGCCATGCGCGTGAACTCCTCCGCTTTGAGAGTGGGTACTTACTTACATTAGGCGGGCGGGCCCGCCGCACGCAATGGGCCGCTCAGTCCGTCGGCTCGGGGACGCCGCGCAGGCGCGGGGCCATCATCAGCGGGGTCACGCTGAGCACGCCCGACTCGACGGGCAGGGTCGCGCCGGTGATCCAGCGTGCTTCGTCGCTCGCCAGGAAAGCCGCCGCGTACGCCACGTCCCAGCCATCGCCGGGCGTGCCGAGCAGCCCCGCCTCGCTGCGCATCGCGTTCATGAACTCCGCGCGCGGCCCCGGCGCCGACACCGACATCACCATCGGCGTCGTGATGTGGCCGGGCGCGACCGCGTTGACCCGGATGCCGTCCCGCCCGTGCGCGTACGCCATGTCGACCGTCAGCGCGATCATGCCGCCCTTCGCCGCGGAGTAGGCGGCGGTGCCGTCCCCGCGCAGCGCCGAGATCGACGAGACGTTCACGATCGAGCCCGCGCCCTGCGCGGCCATCACCGGCACCGCGTACTTCGAGGCGAGGAACGCGGTGCGCAGGTTGATGTCCAGCGCGCGGTCCCAGTCCTCCTCGGAGGTGTCGACGACGGTGCCGAGCGCGGCCCTGCCGATGTTGTTCACCAGCACGTCCAGCGTCCCGTACCGCTCGACGGCGGTCGCGACCATCTCCTCGCAGTCGGCGGCCTTGGTGGCGTCGGCGGCGAACACCGACGCCTCGCCGCCCTCCTTCTCGATGAGCCGCAGCGTCTCCTCGGCCCGCTCGGGGAACAGGTCCACGAGCAGCACCTTCGCCCCCTCACGGGCGAGGACGACGGCCGTGGCCTTCCCCGTCCCTATGCCGGGTCCGGGCGTCGAGCCCGCTCCCGTCACGATCGCGACCTTGCCTTCGACTCTTCCCGGGCGCTCCACCACTGCCGTTCTCCTTGCCTCTCGCGTGTATGTCCTGCACAGGGCCTGTTACCAGCGGGTGAGCAGCGCCGCGCCCGCCTCGAACCCTCCGACGTTGCCGATCGCGGCGACCTCCGCGCCGCGCACCTGGCGCTCGCCGGCCTCGCCGCGCAGCTGCCGCACCGCCTCGGCGGTGTGGCCGAACGCGGCGTGCAGCCTGCCGCCCGAGAGCTGGCCGCCCCAGGTGTTGAGCGGCAGCTCCCCGTCCAGCGCGATCCGCGCGCCGCCCTCGACGAACGCGGCGGCCTCGCCGACCCCGCAGAACCCGAGGGCCTCCAGCCACCAGACGACCTCGATCGTGAAGCCGTCGTAGAGCTGCGCGACGTCCACGTCGCGGGGGCCGAGGTCGGTGCGCGCCCACATCGCGCGCGCCGCCCCGTGCCCGACCCGGCCCATGTCCTCCCACTGCTCCCACGACGGCCTGCCCTCGACGACCCCGGCCGCCGCCTCGATCCGGACGGGGGACCGCAGGTCGGGCGCGGTCTCGGCGGCCGAGACGACGATCGCGGTGGCGCCGTCGGCGGGCACGTCGCAGTCGTAGAGGCACATCGGCGTGGAGATCATCCGAGAGCCGAGGTAGTCGTCGACGCTCAACGGCGTGCGGTAGACGGCGTCGGGGTTGAGCGCGGCATGGGCGCGCTGCGTCACGGGGATCCAGGCCAACTGCTCGCGGGTCGCCTTGTACTCGTGCAGGTAACGCGCGGCGTAGGGGGCGACCTGGCACACGGGCGAGAGCATCCCGACCGGGAGCAGCCAGGCCAGGGGCCCTTCCGCGACGGGCTTGGTGGAGCCGTAAGCGGGGCGTCCGCCTGCGGCCCGCGCCGCGCTGCCCTCCTTGACGGTCCGCCAGACGACGACATGACGGGCCTGCCCGGTCGCGACGGCCATGGCGGGCCCGTAGAACGGCAGCGCCATCCCCTCGTTGACGCCCTGCCGCCACGACGTGGTGATGCCGAGCGCGTCCTGGACCTCGTACAGGTTGCCGTTGGCGTACCCCGGCAGGTTGGCCGCGCCGCCGCCCGGGAACATGGCGAGCCCGTCGACGTCGGCGACGGTCAGGCCCGCGTCCTCGACCGCGGCGAGCACCGCGTCCAGCGTGAGCTGGAATCCCGACCGGTCGAGGCGGCGGCCGATGGAGGACTGGCCGACGCCGGAGATGACGGCGCGGCGCTCGAAGAACTCGGTGCCCACGGGCTTCTCCTAGCGTGCCGTGAAGCTGGGGATGGCGAAGCCGCCCGGGCCGGGCTCGAAGCCGATCTCGACCTCCATGCCGATGGCGGCGTCCTCGGGCGGGCAGCCGCGCAGCCGGCCCGTCACCCGCACCCCGGGATGCCCGGGGAACTCCACGAGGACGACCGCGTACGGCACCTCAAGATCCGGCAGCCACCGCTGGTGGTTGACGGTGAGGCTGTACACGACGCCGTGCCCGGTGAGCTCGGCGAACCCGGTCGGCCGGGCGTGGCACGACCGGCAGATCCCGCGCGGCGGGAACGACTGCGCGCCGCACGCCGAGCACTGCTCGACGAGCAGTCGGCCCTCCTTCGCCGCCGCCCAGAACGGCTCGGTCTCCTCGCTGACCGCCGGGGGGATCCCGACCGTGGCGTCCACTCCGCTGCCTCCTCGGGGGCGCGTCCTGGGGCGTTTTCGCCCGCCCCAACTGTCTACATAAAAAAGTGAGCATTTGCTATCTTCCGATCGAACGCCGTCCCCTCCGGCGGTGTTCTGAGGGGAGCAGCAGTGGCCGAAGACCGCGTCGTCCTCGGGGCGGCGGCGATTCCCGAACCCGACCGCGACTGGCTGGCCGCCGTGGAGCGGCTGCCCGTCGCGTCCGTCTGGCAGGGCGGGCACGTGCTCCCGCCGAGCGGGACCGGCGAGGCGGTCACGCGGCTCGCGCTGATGACCGCGTGGACCGAGCGGGTGCGCGTGGGCAGCGCGGTCCTGATGCTGCCGCTCTACCACCCGGTCCTGGCGGCCAAGCAGCTCGCCGACCTCGACAGCAGGTCCGGCGGGCGCCTCATCGCGGGCGTGGGCGTCGGCGGCGAGTTCCCGCAGGAGTTCGCCGCGATGGGCGTCCCCGTCCGCGAGCGCGGAGCCCGCACGGACGAGGCGATGGACGTGCTGCGCAAGCTGTGGCAGGGCGCTCCGGCGAGCCACCAAGGCAGGTTCTTCTCTTTCGACGACGTGGAGCTGCGCCCGGTCCGGCACGGCGACGGCCCGGGGATGCGGCCGGGCGGTCCGCCGCTGGTGGTGTCCGGCCGCAAGGAGCCGGCGATGCGCCGGGCCGCGCGGCGCGGGGACGGGTGGCTGCCCTACCTCGTCTCGCCCGCGGCCTACGCCCGCTCGGTCCGCACCATCCGGGACGAGGCGGCCTCCATCGGCCGCGACCTCGCCGGATTCGAGTGGATGGTCTACCTGTACTGCTCGGTGCGCGCGGACCGGGAGCGGGCCCGCGCGGACGTCGCAGGGTTCCTCGGCTCGGCCTACGGCGACAAACCACCCGAGATGCTCGACAGGATCGCCCCCGCCGGCACCCCCGAGGAGGTGGCCGCCCGCGTCCAGGCCTATGTCGACGCCGGGGCGCGGCACATCGTGATCTCGCCCGCCGCCCGCGAGGACACCCTGGGCATCGTGCGGTTGGCGGCCGAGGAAGTCCTGCCCCGGCTGTCCGTCCCGTCCGGGGTGACGGCGTGAGCGCGGCGGACGGTCCCTGCGCGGGCCTGCGCGTGGTGGAGCTCGCCGTCGGGGTGGGCGACCTCGGCCTCGGGCTCGCCGGGGGAGTGCCCGGCCTGCTCCTCGCCGACCTGGGGGCCGTGGTCACCCGGATCACCGGCGCGGCGCCGGTTCCGCTCGACGCCGACGTGCCGTGGGGCCGCGCCTGGCACCGCGACAAGCGGATCGTCGCCTCCGACGACCGGGACACGGCCTTCGCCCTGCTCCGCGATGCGGACGCCGCGCTCGTCTACGGGCCGGAAGAACTCGTGGAGAAACGCGGACTCGGCTACCGCGACCTCGCGGAGGCCAACCCTTCCCTCGTCTATGTCCGGTGCCGTCCGAGCCGCACGGCCAAGGGCGAGACCGCCGACCACGGGCTGCTCGTGGAGGCGTCGGCGGGCCTGTGCACCCAGCTCGAAGGGCACCGCCCCGGCCCCGTCTTCGTGGACGCCCGAGCCTCCGGCGTCGGCGCCGCCTCGCTGCTCGCCGTCTCGGTCCTCGGCCTGCTGCGCCGCCGCGCGTTGACGGGGGAGGGCGGCTGGGCCGAGACCTCCCTGTACGACGGGATGCTCGCGACCCTCGGCTGCATGATCGGCAGGTCCGAGCACGCGCCCGAAGAGGTCGAGTCGTACTGGGCGAAGGGCTCCACCTTCCCGAATTTCCTCTACCGCTGCGCCGACGGCGAGCTGATCCAGGTCTGGTTCGGCGGCAAGGGCATGTACGGCTCTCTCCTCGGGGTGCTGGGCGACGAGCCCAGCGAGGAGGGCTACTACACCGACCAGATGACCGGCCGCCTGGGCGTCCGCGCGCGGCGCTGGGTCTCCCTGTTCGCCCGCCGCCCCCGTGCCGAGTGGATCGCCGCCCTGCGCCGCGCGGGCGTCGCCTGCGAACCCGTGCTCGCCCCCGGCGAGGTGCTGGCCGACCCGCACCTCACGGAGACGGGCCTGGCCGTCACCCGCGAGGAGGACGGCCACCGCTATGTCCTGCCGGGCTCGCCCATCTCCATCTCGCCCCTCGCCGACGAGCCTTCTGCGCCGCCGAGACCGGCAGAGGGTCCCGGGCTGCTTTCCGGGCTGAAGGTCGCGGACTTCTCGGCGTTCGTGGCGGGGCCGCTCGCCGCCGAGGTACTGGCCGACCTGGGGGCCGACGTCGTCAAGGTCGAGCCGCCCGGAGGCGAGGCCATGCGGGCCGCGGCGTACGCCGTCGCGGCCTGCCAGCGGGGCAAGCGCAGCGTCGCCCTCGACATCGGCGCGCCCGAGGCGCGGCCCGTGGTCGAGCGGCTGCTGGCCTGGGCCGACGTGGTGGTGCACAACTTCCGGGTCGGGGTCGCCGAGCGGCTCGGGATCGGCGCCGCCGACGTCGCCCGGCTCAACCCCGGCGCGGTGTACTGCCACGCCAGCGCCTTCGGCGACACCGGGCCGCGCGCGAAGTTCCCGGGCAACGACGCGCTGATGCAGGCCGTCACCGGGTTCGAGACGGCGATCGGCGGGGTGGGCAACGAGCCGATCGCCGCGACCTGGATCCCCCTGGACATGGCCGGCGGCTGGGTCGCCGCGAGCGGCATCCTGGCGGGGCTCGTCGGCCGCGCCGCCGACGGCAGGGGCCGCCGGGTCGTCACGAGCCTGCTCGGCGCGGGGATGCTCGCGCACAGCGGCGTCCACCTGCGCGACGGCGACCTCGTCCTCGGGCCGTCCCTGGACGCGGCCCAGACGGGCTACGGCCCCGGCTACCGCCTGTACGAGTGCGCCGACGGGAGATGGATCGCCGTCGTCGTCCCCGATCCCGAGGCCTGGGCGCGGCTCGGTGAGGCCGTGGGCGGACTGCCCACCTACGCGCCGCTGCGCGCGGGCGCGTCGGACGAGGCGGCCCGCAAGGCCGAGGCGATCCTCGAAGCGGCGTTCGCGGGCGCGTCCGCCTCCTCGTGGGCGGACCGGCTGAGCGCGCTGGGCGTGCCCGCCGAGCCCGTGGAACCCCTCGACCGCGACGGGTTCCGCAGCGCCATCCTCGACGACCCCGTGAACCGCCAGACCGGCCGCGCCGTCACCTACCGCACCGCCGACTGGGGCCGCTTCGAGCAGATCGGCCCGCTCCTGCGCTACGGGCCCGCCGACGCCCCGCCGGCGGCGGCCGTCCGGCTGAGCCTTCCGGGCATCGGCGAGCACACCACCGAGGTCCTCGCCGAGATCGGCCTGGGCGAAGCCAAGATCGCCGCGCTGCTCGCCGCCGGAACGGCCCGGTCTCCCCGCGCCGACCCATGAGCACCGAGTGCGAGGCGCCTGTAGGCGGCGGGAGGGTCGGAGACAACGGACGAGGAGGAAGCGTGCGCGATCAGGACACGGCGGCCGCGGTGGTGGCCGAGATGGGGCGGCGGTTCACGGCGGGGGACGTCGACGGGGCGCTCGCGCTGCTGCATCCGGAGTTCCGGATCGAGCAGCCCGCGTCCCTGCCGCACGGCGGCGTGCACCGCGGCCGGGAGGGCATGGCCGCGATGGGCGCGCTGTTCGCCCGGCACTGGGACCGCGTCATCACCGATCCGAGGGTGCTCGGCTGCGGCCCCGAGCAGGCCGTCCAGGTGACGACCCAGACCTGGACGGCCAAGGAGACCGGCCGCGCCGAGACCGTCGACGTCGTCGAGCTGTTCGCGGTCGACGGCGGGCTCGTCCAGGAGATCCGGGTGTTCCAGCAGGACACGCACGCCCTGCTGCGCACGCTGGGCTGATCACCGGCTTGACACCCTCCCGGCCCACGTAGGATAAATAACTGGGCGTTCACTTACTTAGCCTTCGCGAGTTCGCCCGACCAGGGTGGGCCCCGTCAGGGCTCACCCCGACCCGTCCGGAGGATGCGCGGCGATGGACTACCAGCTGATCGACGCAGACGGCCACTACTACGAGCCCGACGACTGCTTCACCCGCCACATCGAGGCGCGGTACCGCGAGGAGACGGTGCGCGTCACGCGCGGCGCGGACGGGCTCGGCCGGATCTTCCTGCGCGGCGGGCGCACGTTCATGAGCGTCATGCCGGGCGACCACGCCTCGGCGCCGGGCGCGCTCGCGGGCCTTTTCGCGGGCGAGGTCGCCGACGGCTTCACGCACCGCGAGGTCATCAACGCCAAGGACCACCCGGAGTTCACCGAGCGCGGGGCCCGCCTCGCCCTCATGGACGACCAGGGCGTCGAGGCCACGATCCTGCTGCCCACGATGGGCGTCGCCGTCGAGAACGACATGCGCGACGACGTGGCCCTCACCTACGCGAGCCTCCGCGCCTTCAACCGCTGGCTGGAGGAGGACTGGGGCTACGGCGACGACGGAAGGCTCTTCGCGGTGCCGATGCTCTCCCTCCTCGATCCGGGGGAGGCGGTGCGCGAGCTGCACCGGGTCCTCGCGGCCGGCGCCCGGCTGGTCCACCTCTGCCCGGGGCCCACCGGCGGCCGCTCACCCGCCGACCCGGTGTTCGACGCGTTCTGGGACACCGTCGCCGAAGCCGGCGTGCCCGTCGTGTTCCACGTCTCCAACAGCGGCTACCAGCACTTCTACGGCATCCACTGGGGCGAGGACCCCGACAACCCGTCGCACCGGCAGTCGCCGCTGCAGTGGGCGCTGTGCAACACCGAGCGGCCGCTGGTCGACACGCTCACCGCGCTCACCCTGCACAACCTCTTCGGCAGGCACCCGAAGCTGCGGGTCCTGTCGATCGAGAACGGGTCGAGCTGGCTGCGCGCGCTGCTCAAGACCGTCGACAAGGCGGCCGCGCTCGGCCGGCGCGGCCCGATGATCGGCGGGCCGCTGCCCGCCCGGCCCAGCCGGGACCTCGCCGAGCACCTGTGGATCTGCCCGTTCCCCGAGGACGACGTGCACGACCTCCTCGCCGCCCTCGGCCCCGAGCACGTCCTGTTCGGCTCCGACTACCCCCATCCCGAGGGACTGCGCGAGCCGCGCGACTACGTGCCGCGGCTCGACGGCTGCGCCCCGGAGGTCGCGCGGCGGGTGCTGCGCGGCAACACCGCGGGGCTGCTCGGCCTGCGCGACCGCGCCCCGGCGGCGGGGTGAGGCTGCCGTGAGAGTGGCCATCGCCTACGAGGCGGGAAAACCGCCCGTCCTTGAGGACCTGCCCGTCCCGGCCGTCGGCCCGCGGGACGTGCTCGTGCGGATCGCCGCCAGCGGCATCTGCCACACCGACCTCAACGTGCTGGACGGCCTGTCGGCGCTGCCGCTGCCGATCGCGCTCGGCCACGAGGGCTGCGGGACCGTCGAGGAGGTCGGCGCGGAGGTCCGCCGGGTGCGGCCCGGCGACCGGGTGCTCGCCTCGGTCGCGCCCGCCTGCGGCGCCTGCTGGAACTGCGTCAACGGCATCTCCAACCAGTGCGCGCTGAACCCGCTGGTGAAGGCCGCCGAGCGGTTCACGCTGCCGGACGGGCGGCGGGCCGCCGCGGTCTGCGGCTGCGGCACGTTCGCCGAGGCGATGGTCGTGCACGAGGCGTCCGTCGTGCCCGTGCGCACCGATCTGGCCGACGCGGAGCTCGCCCTGCTCGGCTGCGGCGTCACCACCGGGCTCGGCGCGGCCCTCAACACCGCGGGCGTGACGCCGGGTTCGAGCGTCGCGGTGCTCGGCTGCGGCGGCGTCGGCCAGTCCGTGGTGCAGGGCGCGCGGATCGCCGGGGCCGCGGTGATCATCGCGGTCGATCCGGTGGCGGGCCGCCGCACGGCGGCGCTGGCGGCGGGCGCGACCCACGCGGTGGACCCGGGCGCGGGCGATCCCGTCGCGCAGGTGCGGGAGCTGACGGCGGGACGCGGCGCGGACTTCGCGTTCGAGGCGGTCGGCAGGCCGGAGCTGATGGTCCAGGCGTTCGACATGGCGCGCGGGCACGGCACGGTGACGCTCGTCGGGATGCCGCCCGTCGGATCGGCGCTCACCCTTCCGGCGGTCCAGGCGGTGTTCTCCGGCAAGCGGCTGGCCGGATCCGTCCTCGGCGGCGCGCAGATCCTGCGCGACTTCCCCCGCTTCATCGCCCTCGCCGAGTCCGGACGGCTCGACCTCGGGTCGATGGTCTCCACCCGGATCGGCCTGGCCGACCTCGCCCACGGCATCGAACTCGTCGCCCGGGCCGAGGGCGTTCGCACCGTCATCGTCTAGGGAGTGCCATGTCGGAATCCGTACCCTTGCCGGACGCGCTGGCCGCCTTCCGGCTCGACGGGCGCGTCGCGATCGTCACCGGGGCGTCGTCGGGGCTGGGGGAGGCGCTCGCGCGCGGGCTCGCCTCCGCCGGGGCCCGCGTCGCGGTCGTCGCGCGCCGCCGCGACCGGCTCGCCAAGCTCGCCGAGCAGATCGGCGGCCTCGCCGTCGGCTGCGACCTGGGCGACGCCGGACAGCTCGCCGAGGTCGTCCCGGCCGTCGCCGCCGCGCTCGGCCCGCCCGTGGTGCTGGTGAACGCGGCGGGCGCCCTCCTCAGCCCGGACAGGGCCGAGGACGAGTCGCTCGACGGCATCCGGCGCACCCTCGACCTCAACCTCGTCGCCCCGTTCCGGCTCGCCCAGGACGTCTTCCCGCACATGCGGGACGCGGGCGGCGGCTCGATCGTGCACATCTCGTCGATCAGCGGGCGGGTCGGAATCCCCGGCATCCCGCAGGCGTCCTACGCCGCGAGCAAGCTCGGCCTCTCGGGGCTGACCTCCGAACTCGCCGTCCAGTGGGCCCGCCACGGCATCCGGGTGAACACCGTCGCCCCCGGCTTCTTCCGCAGCGAGATCACCACCGACCTGTACGAGGACGAGCGGAGCCGCGCCTGGCTGCGCCGCAACACCCCGCTGCCGATCGACGGCGGCCCCGCCGACTACGTGGGCGCCGTCCTCTGGCTCGCCTCCGACGCGGGCCGCTACACCACAGGCCAGAGCATCGTCATCGACGGCGGCTGGACCGCCCGCTGAGGTGACCGGCCCGTCCCCCGCTGCGGGACGGGTCCGCGCACGCCCGGGGGAGGGTGCGCGGTCCGGTGCGTACGGATCAATAGAGTTGTAAGTATTGCAATCCTTATAAGGATTGCCTACCTTCGGAGCATGGACTTCTCAATGGGCGCGGCCGCCGGAGCGCTCCGCGGCGAACTGCGCAAGCTCGTGGCCGAGCATGTGCCGCCGGACTTCCTCGGCGCGTTCACCGACGATCCGGCCGACCTGGAGACCGCGCAGCGGTTCTGCCGGACGCTCGCCGACCGCGGCCTGCTCTGCATCGCCTGGCCCAAGGAGTACGGCGGCGAGGACGCCTCGGTGTGGGAGCAGACCGTCGTGCGCGAGGAGATGTGGGCGCACCACGAGCCGCGCGGCGCCCAGTACATGGGCGTCAACTGGGTCGGGCCGACCATCATGCGGCACGGCACCGACGCGCAGAAGCGCCTGCACCTGCCGCCGATCGCGCACGGCGAGGTCATCTGGTGCCAGGGCTTCAGCGAGCCCGACGCGGGCTCCGACCTCGCCTCCCTGCGCACCACCGCCCGCCGCGACGGCGACGGCTGGCGCGTCACCGGCCAGAAGGTCTGGACGTCCTACGCGGGCATGGCCCAGTGGTGCTTCCTGCTCGCCCGCACCTCGACCGAGGAGCGCAGGCAGCAGGGCCTGACGATCTTCCTGGTCCGGATGGACGACCCGGCCGTCGAGGTCCGCCCGATCGACTGCCTGATGGGCCCGCACCACCTCAACGAGGTGTTCTTCACCGATCTGAGGGTCACCGAGGCCGACGTGCTCGGCGAGGTCGGCGAAGGCTGGAAGGTCGTCCAGGAGGTCCTCGCCTTCGAACGCGTCGGCATCGCCCGCTACGCGCGCTGCGAGCGGCTCCTGCTGGAGGCGCCCAACGCGCTGGGCGATGCCTGGGACGACCTGCCCGAGGAACTGCACGGCAGGTGGGCCCGGATGCTCACCCACTGCCGGCGCGCACGCCTGCTCGCCTACAGCGTCCTGAACCGCCAGAGCCAGGGCCAGGTCAGGCCCGGCGACGCCGCCGGCTACCGGATCGCGGTGACCCGCCTCGACCAGGACAGCGCCGAGGTGCTCATGGACATCATCGGCTTCGCCCCCCGCGAGGGCGCGGAGGTGCGCAGGTTCCGCGCGGCGGTCGCCGACCACTTCAAGTACGCGCACGCCTCGACCGTCGCCTCCGGCAGCATCGACGTCCAGCGCATCCTGCTGGCCCGGCACATCCTGGGGAAAGCGTGAACATCGACCTGAGCGAAGAGGCCTTCGCCTACGGACGCGAGGCCCAGCGCGCGCTGGGCGCGGCGGGAGGCGACCAGCTCGTCCAGCGCGCCGAAGCCGACCCGTCCTGCCGGGCGGCCCTCGTGGAGCCCGTCCTTGCCGAGCTCGGCGCGTGGGACCTCGACCCGCGCGGCGACGCCGACGACCTCGAAGCCGCCGCCGCCCTCAGCCGGGCGTTCGGCTACTGGGCGGTGCCTTACCCGATCGCCGAACGGCTCGCCCGCCCCGCCGGATCCGACGGCCTCCTCGTCGTCGCCGACCGGCACCCCGAGGCGGCCGTCGCAGGGCTGGACCTGCACTGGACGACCGTGACGCTGGACGGAGCGCGCGGTACGGCACGCGCCCTGCCCGCGGACGAGTCGGCCCGCGCCTCCGCGTTCGTCACCGGCCTCGACGTCGCCCCGGACGGCGCCGCCGCGCCCGGCGACCTCGCCCTCGGCCTCGTCCTGCCGTGCTGGACCCTGCTCGGCATGCTGGACCGCGCGATGGACGCGACGCGCGAGCACGTGCTCGTCCGCCGCCAGTTCGGCAGGCCGCTGGCCGAACAGCAGGGCGTCCAGTTCCAGCTCACCGACGCCGAGGTGGAGCGGGCCGGCGTCGCGATGCTCGCCCGGTACGCGCTGTGGAGCGTGCAGGACGGTCGGGCCGAGGCCGTCGCGGACGCGCTGGCGCTGCGGCTCGCCGCGCTGGAGGCCGCCGAGACCGTGCTGCGGACCGCGCACCTGCTGCACGGCGCGATCGGCTTCTGCGACGAGACCGCGCTGTCGTGGACGTCCCGGTACAGCCAGCCGTTGCGGCGGCTGCCCTACGGCGTCTCCGGCACCCGCGCGCGGCTCACCCGCGCGGTCGGCCGCCGCGGCCTCACCGGGCTGTTCAGCGAGGTGAGCGCGTGAGCGGATACGGCGGCCTGCCACCGGAACTCGTCGTGGAGCGGGACGGGCCGATCCGCACCGTCGTGCTCAACCGGCCCGCCGAGCTGAACGCGGTGAACCGGGCCCTGCACCGGGCGCTGGCCGAGGTGTGGGAGATGCTCGCGGCCGACACCGAGGCGAAGGTCGTGGTGGTGACGGGCGCGGGCAAGGCGTTCAGCGCGGGCGGCGACCTCGGCTGGATCACCTCTTTCCTGGACGATCCGGGCGCGCGCGACGCGAGCCTGCGCGAGGGCGCGAAGATCATCGAGGAGATGCTCCGCTTCCCGCTGCCGGTCATCGCCGCGGTCAACGGCCCGGCCGTCGGGCTCGGATGCAGCCTCGCCGTCCTGTCCGACATCGTCCTCATCAGCGAGGACGCGCATCTGGCCGACCCGCACGTCAGCGTCGGGCTCGTCGCCGGGGACGGGGGCGCGGCGTTCTGGCCGCTGCTCACCCCGATCCTGCGCTCGCGCGAGTACCTGTTCACCGGCGCCCGCATCCGGGCCGCGACCGCCGTCGAGCTGGGCCTGGCCAGCCGGACCGTCCCGGCCGCCGACCTGCCCGGCGCGGCCAAGGACCTCGCGCTGCGGCTCGCCGCCCAGCCCGCCTCGGCGCTGCGCGGCACCAAGCGGGTGGTGAACTCCCACCTCGCGCAGGCGCTCGCCGGGGCCGTCCAGGCGGGCTTCGCGGCCGAGGCCGAGACGATGCGCTCGCCCGAGCACCGGGAGCGGCTGCTCGCGCTCGCCAAGAGGGCCGGGGCGTGAGCGCGGACCTCGCGGCCTTCCGCGACGAGGTCCGCGCCTGGTGCCGCGCGCACATCCCGGCCGACTGGCGGGCGACGCAGACGGGCGCGGGCGACGCCGAGTTCGTCGCCTTCCAGCAGGCCTGGTTCCAGGAGCTGCGCCGCGCGGGCTACGCGGTGCCGCACTGGCCCGCGGAGTGGGGCGGCGGCATGTCCGTCGCCCAGCAGGCCGTGCTGTACCGGGAACTCGCGGCGCACGACGCGCCCCGGCTCGTCCTGGCGTTCGTCGCGATCCACCACGCGGCGGCGACCCTGCTCGCGGCCGGCACCGACGCCCAGCGCGCAAGGCACCTCCCGGCCATCCTCGACGGCGAGATCTGGGTCCAGGGCTTCTCCGAGCCTGACGCGGGCTCCGACCTCGCCGCCCTGCGCACGACCGCGCGCAGGCAGGGCGACGCCTACGTCGTCAACGGGCAGAAGCTGTGGGCGAGCGGCGCGGCGCACGCCGACCAGTGCCTGCTCCTGGCCCGCACCGCCCCCGCGGCGCCCAAGCGCCGGGGCATCTCCTACCTCCTGATGGACATGCGCTCCCAGGGCGTGGAGGTGCGGCCGATCCGGCAGGCCACGGGCGAGTCGCACTTCTGCGAGATCTTCCTGGACGATGTCGTCATCCCGGCCGAGAACCTCGTCGGACCCGAGCACGACGGCTGGCGCGTCGCCCAGGAGACGCTCGGCGCGGAGCGCGGCATGACCATGCTGGAGCTGGCCGAGCGGCTCGGGAACGTCGGGTTCCGGGGCCTGGTCGACCTGTGCGCCCGGCCCGGTCCGGGCGGTGCCGTGCCGCTCGACGACACCCGCGTCCGCGACCGGCTGGCCGCGCTGGAGACCGAGCTGACGGGGCTGCGCGCGCTCTGCGCCGACCTCGTCGCGAACGATGCCCCGCGCCCGGCCGACGCCTCGATCGTGAAGCTCTACTACAGCGAACTGCTCCAGCGGATGACGGACTTCGGCGCGCAGATCGCCGGGCCCGCCGCGCACACCGTCCTGCGCAAACCGCTGTCCAGCGGCTGGGAGTCCGGCGCGTGGGTGCTGGACTTCCTCGGCTCCTGGGAGTGGACGATCCCGGGCGGCACCAGCGAGATCCAGCGGTCCATCATCGGGGAACGCGGCCTCGGCCTGCCCCGCGAACCCAAGGCGGTCTGATGCCGCACACCGAAGCACACGCGGAGCTGCGCGCGGTGGTCCGCGACCTGCTCGCCAAGACCGGCCCGGACGCCGCGCCCGACTGGCGCACGCTCGCCCGCTCCGGGCTGCTCGGGCTGGAGGCCGCCGAGGAGCGCGACGGCGCGGGCGCGTCGTTCGCCGAGACCGCCGTCGTGCTCCGAGAGTACGGGCGGGCCGCCGGGCGCGGCCCCTACCCTGCCGTCGCAGCCCTCGCGCTCGGCGCGCTCGGCCTCCTGGAGTCCTCCGCGGCGCGGGACCGGCTGATCGAAGGGCTCGTCGCGGGGAGCACCGTGCCCGTCCTCGCGCTGGACGGGGAGGCGGGCGGCGGCGTCCCCTTCCGGCTCACGCCCTCCGGAACACTCCAGGGCACCGCCCGGTTCGTCGCGGACGCGCGCGCCGCCGACCGCCTGCTGCTGCCCGCGCTCGCCCCCGACGGCACGCCCGTGCTCGTCGGCCTCCCGGCGGGCGCCCCAGGGCTGACGGTCGGCCCGCTTCCCGTCCTTGACGAGACGAGGTCGTTCGGTGAGGTCGCGGCCGACCTCACCGTGCCCGGGGACGCGGTGCTGCGCTTCGCCGACCCGGGCTCTGCCGTCCGGCGCCTGCACGACCGCGCCGCCGTCGCGCTCGCCTGCGACAGCCTCGGCTCCGCCGAGGCCCTGCTCGAAGCCACCGTCGCCTACGCCTGCGCCCGCGAGCAGTTCGACCGCCCCATCGGCTCCTTCCAGGCGGTGAAGCACGCCTGTGCGGACATGCTCGTCAAGGTCGAGGTGGCGGGCCGGCTCGTCGCGGCGGCGGTGCGCGGGGAAGCGGCGGCGGGCGATCCCGTCGCGGCGGCCATGGCGAAGTCGTTCGCCTGCGCGGCTGCCGTCGAGGTGGCGGGCGCGGCCATGCAGCTGCACGGCGGCATGGGCTACACGTGGGAGAGCGGCATCCACGTCCACTTCAAGCGCGCGACGCTGAACCGCGAGCTGTGCGGCTCGCCCGCCGCGCACCGCTCCAGGCTGGCCGAGCGGTATCCGGCCCTGGCGCGCGGCGGAGCCGACGCCTAAGCTAGTAGGTGAGCGTTCGCTTTCTTACGTACGCGGGCCGCTCACCCGCGTGAGTCTCGTGCCCGCCCGCGCCCGTCGCGCGGCGCGGGCGGTAGGGAGCCCCCACCATGGCGTTCAGCTGGTTCGTCTCCGTCGACGACCACCTCATCGAGCCCGCGCGGCTCTGGCAGGAACGCCTGCCGGAGCGGCTGCGCGACGCCGGTCCGCGGATCGTGCGGGAGGGCGATTCGGAGTTCTGGGTCTACGAGGACCGCCAGATCGTCACCACAGGACTCAACGCGGTCGCCGGCAAGAAGCGCGAGGAGTTCTCTCCCGAGCCCATCACCTACGACGAGATGCGGCCCGGCTGCTACGACCCCGCCGCCCGCGTCGCCGACATGGACCAGGGTCGCGTCCTGTCCTCGATGTTGTTCCCGTCGTTCCCGCGCTACTGCGGCCAGGTCTTCCACGAGGCCAAGGACAAGGACCTCGCCCTGCACTGCGTGCGCGCCTGGAACGACTTCATCCTTGAGGAGTTCGCCGCCGCCTACCCCGGCCGCTTCATCCCGATGATGATCATCCCGCTGTGGGACCCGGCCGCCGCCGCGGCGGAGATCGAACGGACGGCAGGCCTCGGCGCGAAGTCCATCGCCTTCTCGGAGAACCCGACCAAGCTCGGCCTGCCGTCGATCCACACCGGCCACTGGGACCCGGTCTGGCGGGCCTGCGACGAGACGGGCCTGGTCGTCTCGATGCACGTAGGGTCGTCCTCGAACCTGCTGCGCACCTCCGACGACATGCCGACGCTCGCGTTCTTCGCCTACTCCGCTGCCGTCAACCAGGCGGGCACCCTGCTCGACTGGCTGTTCAGCGGGAACTTCCAGCGCTTCGGCAACCTCAAGATCGCCCTGTCCGAGGGCTCGATCGGCTGGATCCCCTACTTCCTGGAGCGGGCCGAGCAGGTCGTCGACAAGCAGAAGCACTGGGCGTCGCGCTTCGACATCGACATGAACGCCGCGCACGACCGCGGCGAGTCCAAGGGCGCCGCGAGCTTCGACCTCGACACCGACATCCGCCGCCTGTTCAAGGACCACGTCTTCGGCACCTTCATCGAGGACCAGGCGGGCCTGCGCCTCCTCGACATCATCGGCGAGGACAACGTCATGCTGGAGTGCGACTACCCGCACTCCGACTCCACCTGGCCCGACACCATCGCCCAGGCCAACAAGTGGCTGGGCCACCTCCCCGAGGACGTCCAGCACAAGCTCACCGTCGGCAACGCGGCCCGCGTCTACGACTTCACGCCCGCGGACCCGGACACCATCGCCGTCTCCTGACCGAAGCGCGGAGCCCGCCGACCCCTCGGCGGGCTCCGGCCAGCTCGCCCGGCGGGCGCGGCGCTAGGACACGGTGATGGCGCGCTCCGGGCAGTTGCGCTGGGCGCGGCGGGCCCGGTCGGCGTGTTCGGCGGGGACCTCGGCGGCGAGGACCTCGCCGTGGCCCTCCGCGTCGAGGCCGAAGACCTCGGGCGAGATCTCCCAGCAGCGGGCGTGGCCCTGGCACAGGTCAGGGTTGACGACGGCCTTCATGCGTCCTCCTTGCGGGTGGGGTGGGGTCAGAAAGTCGCGGCGAGGGACCATGGCCCCTCGGTGAAGGGGCGGCCGAGGACGTCCATGCTGTAGGCGATCCGGCCGGTGACGGTGCCGGGGTCCGCGGCGCACAGGACCAGCGCGGCGGCGGCCATCGCGTCGTCGTCCTCGACGGGGGCGTTGTCGGGGGTGTGCGGGGACACCACGGCGACGCCGGGGGTCATGACGAGGCCGGACGTGCCGAGCGAGTTCACGCTGACGCCGGTGCCGTGCACCTCGGCGGCCAGGCCCGTGGTGAGGCGGTCGAGCGCGGCCTTGCACATGCCGTAGGGGGTGCAGCCGTCGGCGGCCCATGCGGGGTAGGGCGGGCCGATCGGGTGCCGCGCCTGCTTGGAGGTGATGTTCAGGATCCAGCCCCGGCCGCGCCCGATCATCCCGGGCACGGCGAGCTGGCAGAGCCGGAACGGGGTGTGCACCATCATCTGGAACATCAGCCCGTACCGCCGGGTCCGGACGTCGAGGGCGGGCCCGTAGAAGTTCACGCCGGCGTTGTTCACCAGCGTGTCGACGGGTCCGAGCGCCGCCTCCGCGCGCGCGACGACGGTCTCGACCTCCTCGGGCAGGGTGAGGTCGGCGCGGATCGCGGCGACCCGGCCGCCTTTGGCCCGGATGCCTTCCATGACCTCCTCCAGCGATCCGGGCAGCACCGACTCGCCGGGCGCGGCGGTGCGCGCGACCAGCGCGACCGCGGCCCCGTGCGCGGCGAGGCCTTCGGCGATGGACCGCCCGATGCCCCGGCTCGCGCCGGTGACGACCGCGACGCGGCCCTCCATCGATCCTGTCTGTCCCGATCCCGCAGACGTTCCCACTGGACGAACTCCCGAGGTGAGGCCGGAGGGCCGTGCCCGGCCCCCGGAGATCCAGGCTAGCAAAGTGAGCACATACTTTTTTACTCTCGCAGAGGGTGGCAGGCTAGGGTAAGTGAGTACCCGCTTTTTTATGGCGCAGGCCGAGAGGGGACCCCATGCACGACATCGTCATCCGCGGCGGAGACGTGGCCGACGGGACCGGCGCGCCGCCGCGCCGCGCCGACCTCGCGATCGACGGCGACCGCGTCGCCGCGGTCGGAGAGGGCCTCGGCCGGGGCAGGCGCGAGATCGACGCAAGAGGCGCCCTCGTCACCCCGGGCTTCATCGACGTGCACACCCACCTCGACGCCCAGCTCTTCTGGGACGCCGCCGCGACCCCGTCCTGCTACCACGGCGTCACGACCGTCGTCATGGGCAACTGCGGCGTCACCTTCGCGCCCGTCCGGCCCGGGCAGGAGGGCTATCTCGCCGCGATGATGGAGTCCGTCGAGGACATCCCCGCCGACACCATCATGGCCGGGCTCGACTGGGGCTGGGAGAGCCACGGCGACTACCTGAAGGCCCTCGGGCGGCGTCCCCTGGGCGTCAACGCGGGCGGCCTGATCGGACACTGCGCGCTGCGCACCTACGTCATGGGCGAGCGCGCCCTGGGCGAGGAGCCCGCGACCGCCGACGACATCGCCGCGATGGCCGCACTCGTGGGCGAGGCCGTAGAAGGGGGCGCCCTCGGGTTCTCCACCTCGCGCACCTTCATGCACACCGTTCCCGACGGCCGCCCTGTGCCCGGCACCTACGCGCTCCCCGACGAACTCGCCGCCATCGCCGGAGCCATGGCCGCCCGCGGCCGGGGCACCTTCCAGGTCGTCCCGCGCATCGGCGAGCGCGACGGCGCCGACCGCGCCAACTCCCGCGCCGAGATGGCCTGGATGGAGGAGGTGAGCCGGGCGTCCGGCCGCCCGTTCGCGTTCTCCATCATGCAGAGCGACCGCCGGCCGGGCCTGTGGTCCTGGGTCATGGACGCCACCGCAGAGGCCCGCTCCCGAGGCGCGGACCTGCGCCCGATGACCTCCGTGCGGGGCAGCGCGATCGTCTACGGCCTCGTCAGCCGCACTCCCTACGACACGCTGCCTTCGTGGGCGGAGCTGATGGCGCGGCCGATCCCCGAACGCCTGGCCGCACTCGACGACGAGTCCCTGCGCGCCCGCCTCGTCGCGGAGGCCGACCGCCCGGCCGAGCTGAAGGGCCCCCTGGCCCCGAAGGACCCCTCGAAGATCTACCTCATGCCGCCCGGGACCGCCCGCTACGACGTCACCCCCGGAAACAGCCTCGCCGCCGAGGCCGCGCGCAGGGGCGTCACCCCGCCCGCGGCGTTCCTCGCCTTCCTGCGCGAGACGGGGGGCGTCGGACTCCTCTACTACCCGGTCCTCAACCAGGACCTCGACGCGGTCGCCGCGATGATCGCCAACCCGGACGTCGTCCTCGGCGTCGCCGACGCGGGCGCGCACGTCGCCCTCACGATGGACGCCGGCAACACCACGTTCTTCCTCACCCACTGGATCCGCGACCGGGGCCACCTCGACCTGGGCCAGGCCGTCAAGCGCCTCACCGCCGACGCCGCCGACCTGTGGAACATCCCCGGCCGGGGTGTCCTGGCCCCCGGCATGCACGCCGACGTCAACGTCATCGACCTCGCCGCCCTCGACCTGAAGACCCCCGAGATGCTCACCGACTTCCCCCTCGGCGCGGCCCGCTTCACCCAGCGCGCCGCCGGCTACCGCCACACCCTCGTCAACGGCGAGGTCCTCATCGACCACGACGAACTCACCGACGCCCTCCCGGGCCGCCTCGTCACGCCCGCCTAAGCGTGCCCGCCGGTGGTCACCTCGCCGAGCGTCAGGGTGGGTGAGGCCTCCAGGACGCGGCCGAGCCGGGCGACCTGGCCGTGCAGGTCGGCGAGCCGGTCGGGCGCGAGCGGCGCGAACGCCTCCACGGTGACGGCGAGCCGGCGCCCGGAGCGGCGCTGGTGCCAGAGCCCCGCGACGGTTCCGTCGACGAGGAGGAGCTGGAAGTTGCCGCGCCGGGCACGGTCGCCGGCCGGACCCGGAGAGAGAAGGGCGGGCGGCTGGTTGCCCACGCGGTAGGCGTACGGGTCGAAGTAGGGGAGGAGACGGACTCCCCGGGGAGGTGTCTCCGGGACGGCGAGGTCCCCGGCCGAGACCCACGCGGGTTCGCCCTCCACGCGCACCTCCTGGAGCGCGTCGCCGAGCGAGGCGAACAGCTCGCCCGCCCAGGCGCGCGGCACATTCGCCCAGTGCGCGAACCGCTCCGGCGTGGCCGGACCGTAGGCGTGCAGGTAGCTCCGCACCAGCCACGGCAGGGAGACCGACGCGTCGGCGGGCGCGAAGCCGGGCAGCCGGCGCCGGGGATGGGTGAACGCCGCCTTGCGCCCCCGGTTCGGCGCGAAGCAGAGCGCGCCGCGCATCCCGGCGAGGTGCATGGCCCGCCGCCAGCGCGGCCACTTGCCCTGGAACGCCTCCATCACCGGATCCCCCGCCCAGGGGCCCGTCCGCGCGACGACCTCCTCGGTGAGCTCGTCCACGGTGAGGTCGGCCTCCGCCAGCGCCGCCCCGATCGCCGCGATGACCTCCTCACGCTGCCCCGGCGTGAGCCCGACCTCAGGTCGCTGGGCGGGCTCCACGAGCGGGAGCGCCGCCAGCGCGCCCACCCACGCTTCGAGGTCCCGCGCGGGAAGCAGATGCACCGTCCCGCGCGGCCCATAGGTCTTGACGAGGGAGCCCTCCTTCCAGAGCGCGTCCCGCACGTCCTGGCGCGTGGCGTCGGCCATCCGCATCGCGATGCCCGCCTCGGCGGCCGACATCACCTGCGCGTGCACCCCGGCCACGGCCTCGGCGGCATCGGCGGGCGTCCAGTCCTCCCGCGGCGCCGCGAGCCCGTGCCGCTCCAGCCGCCGAGCGCACACGTCATTCCAGGAGAACTCCACCGAGCCGCCCGCCTTTCCTGGCCTCTGAGACCCCGCCGACTTTAGAGAGAGGCACTGACAAACCGTGCGCTATGAAGATCGTTTACTCTGCGGCGGGGTTGAGAGGCGGCCTTCGAAGAAAGCACAAGGGGTGTCGGAATGACAACGCTGTAGTTCCCCGGCGGACGGATCGCGCTCCCGCGCGGAGCATTCGGGGACGGCGTCGGTGAACAGGGGGATTCATGGGCATTGCGGTGTCCGCGCGCCGCCTCGGGCGGATGGCGGCACGCGCCGCCGTCCGCCGAGGCGAGCGCCGCGCGGAGGTAGGAAGAGCGACGGCGGCCCGCACGCGGAAGGGGCGCGCGCCCAGGCTGCTGACGATGTGCGCGGCCGCGACGGCGGCGGTCCTGCTCGCACCGGGCACCGCGATGGCGGGGATCGACCCCAAAGGAGGCGGAGTCGGCGGCACGAGGGGCTTCCTCACCGAGGCGCGGATCACGGGGACGGGGGACGGCCTGACCACGGCCGGGGGCATCGCGCCGTCGGGCTTCGACCCGCTGGACCAGCGCTACCCGGCGACCAGACCCGCGGACGACACGGCCCACTCAGGCTGGGCCGGACTCATCAGGGTCGAGGACTCGGCAGGGAACACGGCCCTCACCTACTGCATCGACCTGGAGACCGACACCCAGATCGGCGTGAACTACGAACTCGGCGAGTGGGACGAGTCGAACGTGCCGAACCTCGGCTACGTCGAGCACATCCTGCTCAACTACTACCCGGCGGTCGCCGACCAGCCTCAGGCGGCGAACAACAACCTGCGGGCCGCGGCGGTCCAGGCGGCGATCTGGTACTTCACCGACAAGTTCGTGCTGAACACCGACAGCACCTACCGCGCGCTGACCGAGCAGATCGTCAACGACGCGCTCGCCGCGGGACCGCGCCCCGAGCCGGAGGAACCCCGGATCGAGGTGACGCCGGACACGATGGACGTGCCCTCGACCGGTGAGATCGTCGGGCCGTTCCGCGTGACGGGCAACGTCTCGGGCACCCTGAAGGCCACGGGCGTCGAGGTGTTCACCGACCGGGAGGGCCGCAACCGGCTCGAGAACGGCGACGAGGTCGAGCCGCGCACCACGCTGTGGGCGCGGAGCGTGTCGGCGGTGAGTTCGCAGGGATTCGTCATCGAACGCACGACGGAGATCCGCACCGGCGCCGTCTTCCTCTACGACGGGACGAACCCGCCTCTGACCCAGGCGCAGAAGCTCATCCTCGCCCGGGATCAGGAGTTCGTGGTCCGCGGCGGCGCGCAGCTCACCCGGTTCGACGCGGGGGCGCTGCGGATCACCAAGACGATCGCGGGCGAGGGCGCGGGCCGCCAGGGCCGGGTCGTCGTGCAGGTCGCCTGTGTCGACCAGGTCGACGACCGCGACCGGACGTTCGAGGCGCGCTTCCGCAGGGGCCTGGACGCCGGCTCCTACACCCGGACGTTCCGCGGCATCCCCGCGGGAAGCGTCTGCACGATCTCCGAGACCACGAACGGCGCCAACCCGGTGGTGACCGCCGTCGTCCAGATCAGTGACGAGGAAGTGACCATCGCGGAGGGCGAGACCGAAGAGGTCACCGTCAGGGACACCTACCGGCGGGCCACGGGGGATCTGGAGGTCGTCAAGAAGATCGCCGGGCCGGGTGCGGGTCGGCAGGGCCAGATCGTGCTCGACCTGGACTGCGAGGGCACGACCTTCGACCGCAGGTTCACGATCGCGGCGGGCACCGTGGCCGGGACGTACCCGCAGAGCGCGGTCACCGGCATCCCGGCGCTGACCCGCTGCCGGGTCCGGGAGCTCGCGTCCGGCGGGAACGGCTCCGTCGAGCCGCTCGGGCCGCCGCTGATCCGGCCGCGCGCCCTGCAGATCCGCAAGGGCATCAACCGGATCACCGTCGAGAACCGGTTCGTGCGGCGCGGCCACCACCGCGACCGGGACGACTGGTTCGACAGGGTCGCCTTCAAGCACTTCGTGTTCGGGCACCACAAGTCCCGGCACCACGTGCGCTACGAGCGCCCGCACTTCAAGCACTTCAAGCACTCCAAGTACGCGAAGCACGTCAAGCACGGCCGCGTGAAGCACAAGCGCCACGGCCAGAAGAAGGTCGGGATCCGGCTCTTCGAGAAGCGGCCCCTGTAGGCGGGGCACGGCCCCGTGCGCGGGGCTGACGAAGATGCGCGCGGGCGCGTCCCTCACGGGGGCGCGCCCGCGTTCAGCCGCCGCGGGCGGCGCGCATCGCGCCGCGGTTCACCTTCGTCGCCGCGCTGCGAGGGATCTCCGCGAACTCGACGGTCTTGGGCGCCTTGTAGGGCGCGAGCCGGGACCTGGCGTAGGCGATGAGCGCGTCCGGGTCGGGAGGGTCGGCGGGGTCGGCCGGTTGGACGACGGCGTGCACGCGGCGGCCCCACGTGTCGTCGCGCAGGCCCAGCACCACGACGTCGGCGACCGCCGGATGGTCGATGAGGGCGGCCTCCACTTCGGCGGGGTAGACGTTGGCGCCGCCGGTGATGACGATGTCGGCGCGGCGGTCGAGGAGGAAGAGGTACCCGTCCTCGTCGAGGTGGCCGACGTCCCCGGCCGTCTGGAAGCCGTCGGGGGTGGTGGGCAGGCGCGGGGCGTCGCCCAGGTAGCGGTAGCCGTGGTAGGCGGGGGAGCGGAGGTAGATGTCGCCGGGCTCGCCGGGAGGCAGGTCGCGGCCTTTGTCGTCGAGGACGCGGATCTCGGTGCCGCGCAGGCCCCGCCCGACGCTCCCGGGGCGGGCGAGCCACTCGTCGCCGCGCAGCGCGGTGATGCCGAGCGCCTCGGTCATGCCGTAGGCCATGGCGAGCCGCTCGGGACCGATCAGGGCGCACCAGCGGCGGGCGAGCGACGGGGGCATGGGGGCGGCGCCCTGGAGGATCCAGTCGAGGCTCGACAGGTCGCGCCCATCGACGCCGGGGAGGTCGGCGACCCGCTGGAGCATGGTCGGGGTGGCCGTGAACGTCGTGACGCGGTGGCGCTCGATCGCGTCGACGGCGCGGGCCGCGTCGAACCTCTCCAGCAGGACGAGCCGGTCTCCGGCGAGCAGCCCGAACAGGGTCGCGAAGCCGTTCGCGTGGTACATCGGGGCGAGCACGAGGATCGTCTGCGGGCGGGCGACCGGCCGCCACATCTGCATCAGGGGTGTGCTGAACACCGGATCGTGGAAGGCGGGCCGGTCGTGCAGGATGACCTTCGGCAGCCCCGTGGAGCCGCTGCTGCAGATGCCGTGCGCGTGCGGCGAGAGGACGTCCGGCAGATCCGGCACGGGCTCGTGCGCGGACTCGGCGATCCAGGGCAGGTCGTCCGGGCACAGGTGGACGCGTCCCGCGACGACCTCCCGCAGCCGCGTCAGCTCCCACTCCGGCAGGTCCCAGCGGACGGGCACGGGCACCGCGCCGAGCTTCCACGCCGCGAAGGCCGCGAGCACGAACTCGGGGGAGTTGCGCAGGCCGATCCCGAGTCTGTCGCCCGCGCCGAGGCCGCGCGCGGCGAGCGCTCCGGCGAGCCGGGACGCGCCGTCGTCGAGATCCCGCCAAGTGAGGGCGCGCTCGGAGCCGTCCGCCCCGAGGCACCGCAGCACGGGCGTGCCGTCGCAGGACTCGGCCAGCGCGCGGATCCGCCGGGCGTTGCTCTCGGGTTCCATCAGGCCTCCTTGTGCGCGGGGAGCACGGACTCGGCCCAGTCGTGCAGGACGGACGCGAGCAGCGGCCAGCGCACGAAGAGGCCCGCGGCCGCGCCGGAGGTGCGGGCGGCCTGCCGCTCGGGCCACTCGGCGTCGCCCCACGGCGGCTCGGCGAGCCGGGCGGCGGGCAGCAGCCGGGCGAGCTCCTCGGACGTCTCGCGGCGGTGGTGGATGTCGGCGGCGCCGCTGCGCAGGACGAGCGCGGGCAGGTCGAGCGCCCGCGCCCGCTCGGCGTTCAGTCCCGGGACGGGCTCGGTGTCCGACGGGCAGTAGACGGCGAGCCAGCGCTCCATCGCGGCGATGAACGCGGCGGGGTCCTGCGCGAGGAAGCGGTCCCGGTTGCCCGGGTTGCGCTCGATCACCTCGGCCCACGACGGGAGCGCCGCGACCGCCTCCATCCCGCCCTCCCAGGCGGCGCGGATCGACTCGCCGCAGTAGTGCGTCCCGACCGACAGCAGCCCGTAGACGCCGCCGCTGATCCACCACACGGCCAGGGCGGAGGCGACGTCCGGGTGCCGGGCCGCGGTCAGCAGCGAGACGCGCGAGCCGCCGGAGCCGCCCGCGACGACGGCCGGTGCCAGGCCGAGATGGCGCAGGAGCGCCGCGAGGGTGTCGGCCTGCATCGCCGACTCGGACTCGCCGGTGAAGCAGACGTCGGACTCACCGGTGTTGGGGCGGTCCCAGATGAGGACCCGGTTCCCGTGCTCGGCCAGCGCGCGGGCCGTCTCGCGAAGTCCGGGGGTGTCCTTCGAGTCGCGGCCCCCGGGGGTGAGCACCCAGGGGCGTCCGGTGTCGCCGACCACTTCGTACCCGACCGCCAGTCCGTGCACCCTTGCTGTCGCCATACCCCGAAGCTACTATCCCAGCAGACATAAGAGAATGCTCACTTACTTAATTTCGCCGTCGTGGCGGCGGGACGAGGAGCGCGGGATGAGCCGTGAAGCGGTGATCGTCGCGGGTGCCCGGACGGCGATCGGCACTGCCTTCCGGGGCTCCCTGGCCGACGTCGACGCGATGGACCTCGCGACGAGCGCCGTCGCCGAGGCGGTCCGGCGGTCCGGGATCGAGCCGTACCTGTTCGACGACGTGGTGCTGGGCGAGTCGCTGTACGGCGGCGGCGCGATCGGACGGTACGCGGCGATCGAGGCGGGCCTGGTCAACGTGCCGGGCCTCGCGCACAACCGGCACTGCGCGTCCGGCCTGGCCACCCTCCAGACGGCCGCCGCGTCCATCATCGCGGGCATGGACAGGGTCGTCGTCGCGGGCGGCGTCCAGTCGAGCTCCACCATGCCGAAGGTGAACCGGCGCGTGCCCGGCACCGAGGTCTGGACCGAGGACTGGCTGGCGCCCAGCCACCGCGAGACCGCCGACGCGCCCATCCGGGACATGACGATCACCGTCGGCTGGAACACCGCGGTCAAGGCGGGGATCGGCCGCGAGGAAATGGACGCGTGGGCGGTCCGCTCCCACGAGCGGGCCGTCGCCGGCATCGACGCGGGCGCGTTCGCCGAGGAGATCGTGCCGATCGAGGTCGGCCGCCGCGACGGCACGACCTTCACGTTCGAGGTCGACGAGCACCCGAGGCGGACCTCGACCCTGGAGAAGCTCGCCTCGCTGAAGCCGCTGCACCCCGAGATCGAGGGGTTCTCCATCACCGCGGGCAACGCCGCGGGCGTCAACGACGGGGCCGCCGCCCTCGTCGTCACCGACCGGGAGTTCGCGGACGGCGCGGGCCTGGAGCCTCTCGCGATCGTGCGGTCGTGGGCGTCGGTCGGGGTGCCGCCCGCCGAGACCGGCCTCGCGCCGATCCTGGCGATCCCGAAGGCGCTCGACCGCGCCGGCCGCAGCGTCGCCGACGTCGACCTGTGGGAGGTCAACGAGGCGTTCGCCTCGGTCGCGGTGGCCGCCACCCGGTCACTCGGCCTGCCCGAGGACACCGTCAATGTCCTCGGCAGCGGTTGCAGCCTCGGCCACCCGGTCGCGATGACCGGCACCCGCATGGTCCTTACCCTGATCCATGAACTCCGCCGCCGCGGCGGCGGCACCGCGGTCGCCGCCATGTGCGCCGGCGGCGGCATGGGCACCGCCCTCCTCCTGGACGTCCCCGCCCCGCGCTAGCGATCGACCCCGACGCATCGGCGCACCTGTCGATGATCTTTCCGATACCTTTCCCGGAGTCGTCCGGTGCGGGAGCGGGTAGGAGCATGCGCGTTCGAGGATTCAGGCGGGTCACCGCGGCCGCGGCTCTCGCCGTGGCGGTCGGTGTCGTGGTCGCGGTGCCGATGGGGGCCACCGCTCCGACGTCGGCGGCGAAGTGCGCGGAAGGCTCGTGGCGGCTCTCGGCGACGTCCACCGTCATCGTCGGCACGTTCGACGGGGAGTACGCCGTCACCCGGCTGGGCGGGGGAGAGGGCCAGCACCTGACGATCCGGGACGGTCTGGCCACCGTCGACTTCGCCGAAGCCGCCCCCGTCGTCGCCGAGACCTCGGACGGCACGGTCCGGACCGCCCACAGCGGTGTCCTCAGGGTGCGGGTGCGCCTTTCCGGTGACGCGCGGGGCAGGCTCGTCGCCCGCCGCAAGACCGCGGAGGGCGAGGTCCGCGCGAGAAGCGAACGGGTGAAGCCGTCCCGTCAGGCCGACGCCTATTCGGTCACCGAGAGCGTGCGCTCGTCGGGGCGCGACGACGCGCTCCCCTTCGGCCTCGCCTACACCTGCGCCGAGGGTGCGTTGACGTTCACCGGCCGGGAGCGGCGGTCCGGATTCGAGGCCGTCGGGTACGACCTGGACCTCCACCACCACCTCGCCTACCGGCGGGCGTGACGCCGGACCGCGTCACTGGCGGCGGCGGGCCGGCTCCAGAGGTGGGAAGAAGCCCTTCACGGTGCCCTCGCTGATGAGGGAGACGGCGCGGTGCCGGTCGAAGCCCTTGCCGTGGTGGCTCTCCAGCGCGAGGACCAGCGCGATGCCCATGACGGCGCGGGCGGAGATGTCGGGCGACTCGAACGGGTACCCGTAGCGGTCCTCGACCTCGCGCCAGGCCTCGGCCAGCCGGTCCATCGCGACGGTGAGGTTCTCCTGGTAGAACCGCCGGGCCACCACCGGGTCCCCGAACAGCACGAGTCCGAGCAGCGGAAGGATCTCCTCCAGCGTCGAGATCAACTGCCGGTACAGCCCCGTCATCGTGCGGAGCTGCCGTTCCGGCGTGAGCGACTGCTCGCTGTCCACGGTCTGCGTGGCCGCCACGAGATCGTCGACGGCCTGCTGCAGCGGCTCCACGACCGCCTCGAAGAACAGCTGGTCCTTGCTCTCGAAGTGCCGGTAGATGACCCCTTCGCTGATCCCGCTGTGCTCGGCGATCAGCTTGATGGTCGTCCCGTTCATATCCCCGGTCTCGATGAACGCGCGCCGCGCCGCCGCGAGAATGGAACTCTTGCGCGCCGCCGCCGTGAGCCGCCGCCGAGGCCTCTTCTCGGCGGGAGCGGCCTCTTCGGCGGGTTCGACCGCCGTCGCGGGCTCGGCCGGCTTGGTGCTCATGCGAGTCTCCCGGGGACTGCTCCGCCGCGCGCGCCGGTGACGCGGGCTCCAGAGGTGAGTGGGCACATACTTACATAGTAGTACGCGTGACGCCCTGCCGACTCGACCCGCCGATGATCACCAGGTTACTCCCGCGGGCGCGCGCAGCGCGAAACCGCGCCGGACGGACCGTCCGGCGCGGAGAGGGAGAGGGAGAAAGGGGTGCGCGTTCAGCCCCGCGCGGCGCATTCCTCGGCGAAGGCGAGGACGCGAAGGTGGTAGGCGAAGGCGGCGGTGCCGAGGCTGAGGTTGTGGCCCGCGGACGCCTGCTCCTCGGCGACGACGCGGGGAGAGGCGGTGAAGAGGGAGGTGAGGTCGGCGAGGGCTTCGGGGCCGCTGCGCCACCAGCGTTCGTGGTCGCCGAGGGTGAGGTGGACGGGGACTCGGACGGCGGCGGCGTAACCGGGCAGGGAGTCGCGCCAGGCCGCGCCTTCGGCCGCCTCGTAGGACGGGTTCGGGGCGAGGACGCGGAGGCCGCGGGCGATCGGGTCCGGGTAGAGCACGTCCGGCCCCCAGAGGATGTCGTCGAGGCCGGTGGGGCGCTCGCCGCGGCGGTGGCGGTCCATCGCCCGCTCCGCGCTCGGGTGCAGGTGGCGGCCGGTCGCCGCGATCTCCACGCCCAGCAGGTCGGGTGGGGCGGCGCGCGAGGCGAGCTGCAGGGCGAGTTCGGCGCCGCGCGAGTGGCCCATCACGAAGACGCCCGCGCCGCGCGCGGCGGGCGGCACCAGCGCGTCGAGGAGGCCGCGGACGAGGTCGACGCGGCGCTGGGGCGAGCCGGCGAACAGGTGCGTGCTGGGCGCGGAGGCGCCTACGCCGGGGCGGTCGGGGGCGACCACGGTGAAGCCGAGGGCCGAGGCGGTGCGGAGCAGGGACTGGCGGGGGAGCTCGGGGAGGTCGAAGTAGCGGCTGGTGGTCATGCCGCCGTGCAGGGCCAGGAGGACGGCGCGGGGCGCGCGGGTGCGGCTGACCAGGGCCGACATGGGGATGCCGGTGACCTCGACGGTCTCCGGGGCACCAGGGACGCCGCGCGGGCGGGCGGCGCGGTCGGCCGGACGGCATGCCACCCCACGGGACATGCCGTCCGGAGACCGGCTCACTGGGCGGTGAGCTTCGCCGCGGCCTTGCGCACGGTGACGGGCTCGGCGAGCCGCTGCTCGTCGCAGGCCTTCTGGAGGATCTCCAGGGTCTCCGCCAGCCCGGGTCCCAGGCGCTTGCCGGGGGTGAACGTGGCGGGCAGGAACCGCATGCCGTTGATGACCGAGATGGTCTCGTAGTGCACGGCGCCCTCGGGGTCGCACACGAAGTCGGGCATCCGGTCGAGGACGGCGAGCAGCATCCGCTTGAAGACCGTCCGGGCGACGTTCGAGCCGATGCACCGGTGCAGGCCGAGGCCGAAGCTGGCGTGCCGGTTGCCCTCGCGGCCGAGGTCGATCGCGTCGGGGTTCTCGAACACCGCGGGGTCGCGGTTGGCCATCGCCCACGACAGCCAGAGGCGCTCACCCTCCTTGTACTCGATCCCGCCGACCGTGCAGTCGGCCGAGATCGTGCGGCCGTCGCCGACGGCCGGGGTGTAGAAGCGCAGGAACTCCTCGGTGGCCGAGTCGAGGAGGTCGTCGCGTTCGCGGCTGAGCCTCTCGCGCTCCGCGGGGTGCTCCGACAGCCACTCGATGGCGTGCGCGGTGAGCGCCGTGGTGGTGTCGAAGCCGCCGCCGATGAGCAGGCCGAGCACACCGCGGATCTCGTCGTCGGCCGGGGGGCCGCCGAGGATCTCGGCGTTGACCAGCGCGTCGATCAGGCCGGGCCGCGGGTTCTCGCGGATCGCGGCGAGCTGCCGCGCGATCTCCGCCTGCATCTCCATGTGCAGCCCGCCGACCCGCATGATGTCGGGCGACGTCATCGGCGTGTAGATGACGGCGTGGGCCGGCTCGCAGTAGATCTCCCAGTCCTTGATCGGGATGCCGAGCATGCCGAGCGTGAAGACCGCGGGGACGATGTTGGCGAGGTCCTCGACGAAGTCGATGGAGCCCGACTCGATCTTCTCGTCGAGGCAGGCCCGGACCAGCTCGTCCAGCCAGGGGATCCAGCGGTTGATCGCGGCGGGCGACAGGTACGGGTTGAGCGCCTGCCGGTAGTGCCGCTGCTCGGGCGGATCCATCTCCAGGAAGCCGCCGCGGCTGCCGCGGGCGCGCTGCGGGGCGGGGATGGAGATGCCCTGGTAGCCGCGCCGCTCGTTCTTCACGTCGTGGTCGTTCGACAGGTTCTCGGCGTTGCGCGCCGCCAGCTCGAACACCTCGCGGCTCCCGGCGGCGACCCAGTGGCCGCCGTGCGTGTCGCTCCAGGCGACCGGGCACTTCGCGTGCATCTCGTGGGTGATCTCCTCGAACCGCTCCCGGTAGCCGGGCGCGTGGCGGTCGAAGGAGTAGACGGGGCACCTGCGCGCCTCGTCGCCGGAGATCTCCTCGGCGCTCATGGGGCGTCCTCCACGGAGATGGCCTGCTCGGGGCAGGACCGGACGGCGGCGATCACTTTGGTTTCCTGGCCGGCCGGGACCTCGGGGCTGACCGGGGTGGAGTGGCCGTCGACGTCGTCGAGTTCGAAGACGTCGGGGGCCTTCATGGCGCAGAGGGTGTGCCCCTGGCAGCGTGCCTGATCGACGGTGACCTTCACGGTGTGGTTCTCCTTCGCGATCAGACGTGGAAGTCGTGCCACTTGAGGTAGCCGCCGGCGTCGACGCGCAGCTGCATACCGGTGACGTAGCGGGCCTCGTCGGAGGCGAGGAACAGGATCGCGTTGCTGATGTCGACCGGCTCGATGTACGGGACGGGCATCGCCTGCTGCACGTAGAACGCGCGCTCGGCGTCCTCGCGCTGCGGGTCCTCCAGGTCGGGCCGGAACGACTTGTACATCGGCTTGCTCTGCAGCATCTGGGTGTTGACGTTCGTCGGGTGCACCACGTTGGCGCGGATGGAGCGCGGCGCGAGCTGGCGGGCCAGTTCGTGCGTGTAGTCGGCGAGGATCCGCTTGGCCCACGCGTAGCCGCTGCCGCCGGGGTTGGAGCCGGGGTTCTGCACCATGCCCATCGACATGAGCGCGGCGGCGGACGCGACGGTGATGACCGACGCGCCCTCGGCGAGGTGGGGGAGCGCGGACTGGACGGCGTTGATGGAGCCGAGCAGGTTGACGTTGACGACGTCGCTCCACGCCTGGAGGGGCGGGTTGCCGTGCAGGGGCGCGATGCCGGCCTGGGCGACGACCACGTCGACCTTGCCGAGTTCGGCGATGCCCTGCTCCAGCGCCTCGCGGATCTGGGCGGCCTCGCGGACGTCGGCCTGGACGGTGACGATCCGGCGGCCCTGCTCCTCGACGAGGCGCGCGGTCTCCTTGAGGTCGTCGGGGGTGGACATCGGGTAGTCGACGGTCCCGAAGTCCTGGCACAGGTCGACCGCGATGATGTCGGCGCCTTCCTGCGCGAGCCGGACCGCGTGGCTGCGGCCCTGGCCGCGGGCGGCTCCGGTGATGAAGGCGACCTTTCCGTCAACGCGTCCCATGGGGTGGCTCCTTGTTCGGGGCGGCAGGGGGCGTCGGGCGGGTTTCCGAGCGAGACAAGAAATTTTCGTCTCGAAAGAAGCCCGATTCCGATTGCGAGAACCATACTCTCAACTAGGACGGAAAACCAGGCTTGATGAGCGTCCGCTCACTCCCTTAAATGGTTGCCACTCACCCCGAGGAGGACCGGTGCCACCCACGCCAAGACGGGCAAAGCTGCTCATCGACGGGAGGCTCGTCGAGACGGAAACGACGTTCTCGTCTTTGAACCCGGCGACCGGAGAGGTCGTCGGACACGCCCCCGACGCCACGGCCGCAGAAGCCGAGGCTGCCGTCGCGGCGGCCCGCCGAGCCTTCGACACGACGAACTGGTCCACCGACGCCGACCTGCGCGTCCGGTGCCTGAGGCAGCTCCACCAGGCGCTGCTCGACCACGCCGACGAACTGCGCGAGGTGCTCATCGCCGAGGCCGGCGCGCCCCGGATGACCACGCACGCCACCCAGCTCGACGAGCCCATCGGCATCGTCGCCTACTACGCCGACCTGCTCGGCACGTACCCGCTGAGCGAGGAGCTGGGCGTCGTCGAGACGCGCGGCCGCAAGCACCGGCGCTGGGTGGAGAAGGAGGCCGCGGGCGTCGTCGCCGCGATCGTCCCCTACAACTACCCGGTCCAGATCGCGCTGGCCAAGATCGCCCCGGCGCTCGCCGCGGGCTGCACCGTCGTGCTCAAGGGCGCCCCCGACACGCCGCTGGTCACCCAGGCGCTCGGCGAGCTGATCCACGACCACACCGACATCCCCGCGGGGGTCATCAACGTCCTGTCGTCCTCCGGCGCGGAGGCGGGCGAGGCGCTCACCACGCACCCCGACGTGGACATGGTGACGTTCACCGGCTCCACCCCGACGGGGCGGCGCATCATGGAGGCCGCCGCCAAGACCGTCAAGAAGACGTTCCTGGAGCTGGGCGGCAAGTCCGCGATGATCGTGCTCGACGACGCCGACGCGGGCCTGTGCGCGATGGCCTCGGCCTTCATGATCTGCAGCCACGCGGGCCAGGGCTGCGCGATCACCTCAAGGGTGCTCGTGCCGCGCGCGATGCACGACGCCTTCGTCGAGCAGGCCGCCGGATTCCTCCAGGGCATCAACTACGGCGACCCGAACGACGCCGCCACCTACATGGGCCCGCTCATCAGCGAGCGGCAGCGCGACAAGGTGCACGGCCTGGTCGAGCGGGCGGTCGCGGCGGGCGCGAAGCTCGTCACGGGCGGCGAGAAGGTCGACCCCGGCTGGTACTACAAGCCGACCCTGCTGACGAACGTCGCGCCCGACAGCGAGATCGCCCAGGAGGAGGTGTTCGGCCCCGTCCTCGTCGTCATCGCCTACGACGACGTGGACGAAGCCGTCCGCATCGCCAACGACTCGATCTACGGCCTGTCCGGCGCGGTCTTCGGCGCCGACGGCGAGCGCGCCATCGCCGTCGCCCGGCGCATCCGCACCGGGACGCTGAGCGTGAACGGCGGCTACTACTTCGGCGGCGACGCGTCCTTCGGCGGCTACAAGCAGTCCGGGCTGGGCCGTGAAGGCGGTGTGCCGGGCTTCGAGGAGTTCCTGGAGAGCAAGGTCTTCGCGGCGGTCGTCGGATGAGCGGGCCGCTCGCGGGGATCCGCGTCCTGGAAGTGGCGATGTACGGGTTCGTCCCCTCGGCCGGCGGAGTGCTCGCCGACTGGGGCGCCGACGTCGTCAAGGTCGAGCACGCCGTGCACGGCGACCCGCAGCGCGGGCTGCGCCAGACCGGCACGATGCGCGTCGAGGGCGATCCGAACCCGAACTTCGCGCACGCCAACCGGGGCAAGCGCAGCATCGGCATCGACATGTCGCACCCGGACGGCCGCGGGGTCGTCTACGAGATCGCGCGCACCTCCGACGTGTTCCTCACCAGCTTCCTGCCGGGCCACCGGACCAGGTTCGGCATCGACGTCGAGGACATCCGGGCCGTCAACCCGAAGATCATCTACGCCCGGGGCAGCGCCCTCGGCCCGCGCGGGCCGGAGGCCGCGCGCGGCGGCTACGACATGACGGCCTTCTGGTCGCGCGCCGGGACCGCCGCCAGCCTCACCCCGCCCGACGTGGAGGGGATGATCAGCCCTCCCGGCCCGGCCTACGGCGACACGATCTCCGGCACCAACCTCGCCGGGGGCATCGCCGCCGCGCTGGTGAAGCTCGGCAGGACGGGGGAGCCGTCCGTCGTCGACGTGTCCCTGCTCGGCAGCGGCGTGTGGGCGCTCGGCCACGGCATCGCCCTGTCCGCGCATCTCGGCGAGCCGATGGTCGCCGCCAAGACAGGCGTGCACGGCTCCCCGGCGAACCCGCTGACGGGCCTGTACCGCACCGCCGATGGCCGTTACCTGTCGCTGGTCATGCTCCAGGCGGAGAAGTTCTGGGCCGACGTGTGCCGGCACCTCGACCGTCCCGACCTCATCGACGACCCGCGCTTCGCCACGGGGGCCGACATCGCGGCCAACACCGGCCAGGCCGTCGAGATCCTGCGGGAGGTCGTCGCCACCCGCACCCTCGCGGAGTGGAGCGAGCGCTTCACGACGCTGTCCGGACCGTGGGCGCCCGTTCAGGACTCCTTCCAGGTCGTCTCCGACGGCCAGGTGCGGGCCAACGACTACCTCGTCGACACCGGTGAGCTGACGGTCGCCGCGAGCCCCGTGCAGTTCGACGTCGCGAGCCCCAAGGCCGGCCCGGCCCCGGAGTTCGCGGCGCAGACCGAGGAGGTGCTCCTCGAACTGGGGCTCACCTGGGAGCGCGTCATCGAGCTGAAGACGAAGGGCGCGATCACATGACGCCGCGGCGGCGCGGCCGGTGCTCCGGCGCCGGTCCGCGCCCCGCCCCGGGCTCAGGTCGCCGACGCCCGGGCGGCGAGGAACGCGGCGGCCGAGCGGGTGAGGTTCTCCCGCAGCTCGGCGGTGCCGGAGCGGACCCGCAGGTGGACGTCGACGCCCGATCGGGCGGCCCGTGCCGCGAACGAGATCGAGTCGTCCAGGAGCGGGTCGGTGCCCGCGGTCTGGAGCTGCACCGGCGGCAGCCCGTGGAGGTTGCCGAGCAGCGGGCTGAGCAGCGGGTCGGTCGGCGGCACGCGCCCTGCGTAGGCGAGGGTGCGGGCCCGCAGGTCCCGGAGGTCGAAGGCCGGGTCGGTCGCGCCGTTGAGGAGCAGGCTCTGCGCGTCGAGGCGCAGGTCGAGCAGCGCCGACAGCAGCACCGCGCAGTGCGGCAGGGGCGCGCCGTCGTCCCGCAGGCTGAGCAGCAGCGCGGCGGCGAGCCCGGCCCCCTCCAGCCGTCCCGCGAGTGCGACGGGGCCGCCGCGCGTCCGGCAGTGCCCGTAGGCGGCGCGGACGTCGTGCAGCGCGGCCGGGAACACGGGCCGGTACCGGGCGCAGAAGACCTCGGCCCCGGTGCGCGCCGCGAGGTCCTCGGCGAAGGCGAGCCCGGGTTCCGGCTCGCCCGCCAGGCTGCGGTCGCCGTGCAGGTAGAGGACGGTTCCGCCGAAACGCTCGTGGGGCACGACCGCCAGCCCGAGCCCGTGCGCCGACACCGAGGACTCACTGGCCATAGTTCATTCTCCAAATATGGATATGATGTTCTCGTACATGGAGAACATCATATCTACACCTGATCTGGTCCCCCAAAGGAGATCTCCATGCCTTCGCGCGAACTCCCGTATCCGCTGTTCGACGCCGACAACCACCTGTACGAGACCGAGGAGGCCCTGACGAAGTACCTGCCGGAGAAGTACAAGGGCGCCATCAAGTACGTGCAGGTCGATGGCCGGACGAAGATCGCCGTCCGCGGCCACATCAGCGAGTACATCCCGAACCCGACCTTCGAGGTCGTCGCCCGGCCCGGCGCGATGGAGGACTACTTCCGCGTCGGCAACCCCGAGGGCAAGAGCCGCCGCGAGCTCTTCGGCAAGCCGATGAGGTCCATCCCGGCGTTCCGCGAGCCCGCCCCGCGCCTGGAGCTGATGGACGAGCTGGGCATCGCGCAGACCCTCATGTTCCCGACGCTGGCGAGCCTCATCGAGGAGCGCATGCGCGACGACCCCGAGATGATCCACGCGGTCATCCACGCGCTCAACCAGTGGCTGCTGGAGACCTGGTCCTTCAACTACGAGGACCGCATCTTCACCACGCCCGTCATCAGCCTCCCGATCGTCGAGAAGGCCATCGAGGAGCTCGACTGGGTCGTCGCGAACGGCGCCCGCGCGGTCCTCATCCGCCCGGCTCCGGTGCCCGGCGTCCGCCACTCGCGCTCCTTCGGCCTGCCCGAGTTCGACCCCTTCTGGGAGCGCGTGGTCCACCACAACGTCCTCGTGGCCCTGCACTCCTCCGACTCCGGCTACAGCCGCTACCTCGCCGACTGGCAGGGCGTCGACCAGGAGATGCTGCCGTTCGTCCCGAACGCGTTCCGCGGCGTGTTCGAGTGGCGGCCGATCCAGGACGCGGTCGCCGCCCTCGCCTGCCACGGCGCCATCTCCCGGTTCCCCGAACTGAAGATCGCCGTCATCGAGAACGGCTCGGTGTGGGTCGGCCCGCTGCTCGACCAGCTCGCCAGCATCTACAAGAAGATGCCCGAGGCGTTCATCGAGGATCCGGTCGTCGCGGTGAAGCGCTGCATCCACGTCTCGCCCTTCTGGGAGGACGACATGGGCAGGCTCGCCGACACCATCGGCGTCGAGCGCGTCCTGTTCGGCTCGGACTACCCCCACCCCGAGGGCCTGGCCGACCCGATCACCTACGTGGACGAGCTGGCCGGCCTGTCCGAGGAGCACAAGGCGCTCATCATGGGCGGCAACCTCGCCAGGTTGATCTCCGCGTGACCCCGGCCACCATTCCCGAGATGGTGCTCGCCGCCGCGGACCGCTTCGGCGACGCCGAAGCGGTCGTGGACGGCCCCGTGCGGCTCGGCTTCGGCGATCTCGCGACCCGGGTCCGCGTGGCCGCGGGCGCGTTCGCGTCCGCAGGGGTGAACAAGGGCGACCGGGTCGCGATCTGGGCGCCCAACTCCGTCGAGTGGATCGTCGCCGCCTTCGGGGCGGTGACGGCGGGCGGGGTGCTGGTCCCGGTCAACACCAGGTTCCGGGCCGAGGAGGCCGCCGACGTCGTGACGCGCGGCGGGGCCCGCCTGCTGCTCGTCCAGGACGGCTTCCTCGGCCGGGACTACCCGGGACCGCCCGGCGTGCGGGTGGTGGACCTCAAGTCCGGGTTCCTCGACGGCGGCGCGGAGCTCACGCGCCCCGTCGAGGCCCGCGACCTCTGCGACATCGTCTTCACCTCGGGCACGACCGGCCGGCCCAAGGGCGTCCTGATGGACCACGGCCAGACCCTGCGCAAGTACCGTTCGTGGGGCGACAACGCGGGACTGCGCGAGGGCGACCGCTACCTGGTCGCCAGCCCGTTCTTCCACACGTTCGGCTACAAGGCGGGATGCGTGGCGTCCCTGCTGAAGGGCTGCGCGATCCTCCCGGTGCCCGTCTTCGACGTGGACCGGGTGCTCGAACTCGTCGAGCGCGAGAAGGTGACCGTGCTGCCCGGACCTCCGGCGGTCTACCACGGGCTGCTGGCGGCGCCCGGCGACCGCGCGGTCCGGGGCGGGCGCGACGTGTCCTCGCTGCGGGTCGCCGCGACCGGCGCCGCCGACATCCCCGCCGACCTCGTCCGCAGGATCCTGGCCGAACTGCCGTTCACCGAGATCACCACGGCCTACGGGCTCACCGAGGCGGGAACCGTCACCGCCTCCCGCCCCGGCGACGCCTTCGCCGACGTGGCGGGCACCGTCGGCACGCCCTGCGACGGCATGGAGGTGCGCCTGGCCGACGACGGCGAGGTGCTCGTGCGCGGCTACTCGGTCATGCGCGGCTACCTCGACGACCCTACGGCGACCGCCGAGGCGATCGGCCCGGACGGCTGGCTGCGCACCGGCGACCTCGGCGCGTTCGACGCTTCGGGACGCCTGCGCATCAAGGGCCGCAAGAAGGACATGTTCCTCGTCGGCGGGCTCAACGCCTACCCGGCCGAGATCGAGGGGTTCCTGATGGAGCACCCCGCGGTCGCCGAGGCCGCCGTCATCGGCGTTCCCGACGCGCGGCTCGGCGAGGTCGGCATGGCGTTCGTCGTGTCCCGCGCCCCCGTCACCGCCGCAGGCCTGCTCGCCTGGTGCAGGCGCCGGATGGCCGGCTACAAGGTGCCGCGCGCCGTGGAGTTCCGCACCGAGCTGCCGCGCAACGCCGCGGGCAAGGTCATGAAGGACGCCCTGCGCGGCGCCGCCGGCCTTCCCGCCCCAGCACACACGACAGAAGGAGAGACCATGAGGAGCCCGCTGGGCAGGACGCGGCGGAGGAAGCCGTGATCTTCGAGTTCGACGAGGACCAGCGGTTCTGGCAGGCGACGGTCCGCGAGGCCGTCGCCAAGGAGTGCCCGCCCGCGCTGGTCCGGAGCGTCGTGGACGCGGGCGTGGACCCCGCGCCCGTCTGGGCCGCCTACGCCCGGCACGGCTGGACCGAGCTGACCGAGCGCGGCGAGACCGTCGAGCTGGCGATCCTCCTGGAGGAGCTGGGCCGCGCGGTCGACCCGACGCCCTACCTCGCGACGATGACGCAGTTCGTCCCGTTCTTCCCGGAGACCGCGGCGCCCGGCCAGGCCGGAACCGCCGTGTTCGAGGGCGTCACCGCGACCGCCGACGGCGACGGCTGGCGGCTCGACGGCACGGCTCGGCACGTCCTGGACGGCGATCGCGCCGACTGGTTCGCGGTCGCCACCGACGCGGGCGTCTTCGCCGTCCCGGCGGCCCGCGCGGCGGCCGTGCGCGGCGAGGTCTTCGACCCGCTCCTGCACGTCGCCGAAGTCACCTTCGACGGCGTCCGCGTCGGCGAAGGCGACCGGAGCGCGGTCTCCGTGGAGAAGGCGCGCCCGCTGGCCGTCACGGGCGTCGCGCTCACCATGGTCGGCGCCTGCCAGCGCGTCCTCGACCTCGTGCTGGAGCACGTGAAGACCCGGCACCAGTTCGGCGTGCCCGTCGGGTCGTTCCAGGCCGTCAAGCACAAGGCCGCCGACATGCACGTGGCGATCGAGCGCGCGCGGGCCCTGGCCTATTACGCGGCCCTCGTCATCGCCGCCGACGGCGACCGTCCCGCGTTCGCCGCTTCGATGGCCAAGGCCGCGGCGGGGGAGTGCCAGGGGCTGGTGTTCCGGCACGGCTTCCAGCTGTTCGGGGCCATGGGCTACACGTGGGAGAACGACCTGCAGTTCGCGCTCAAGCGCGCCAAAGCCGGCGAGCTGCTGCTCGGCGGATCGGCGGAGCACCGGGCGCGCATAGTCGAGGAGCACCTGTGCGGCTGACTTTCGATTCCGAGGTGGAGGCCTTCCGGGCCGAGTTCGCGGCGTTCCTCGACGCGCACACCCCGACCGCCGAGGAGGCCGCCGAGCGGTCGCGGTCCAGCTCGCACGTGCCCGGGTGGGCGCGCGTCTGGCAGCGCAGGCTGTTCGACGAGGGCTGGCTGCTGCCCGGCAACACCCCCGAGTTCGGCGGCCGGAACGCGAGCATCATCCAGCAGTACGTCCACCTTGAGGAGCTGGCCAAGCGCCGGATCTACCACAGCTTCAACCCGCAGGGCCTCGGCATCGTGGCGGCCTCGCTGCTGTCGTTCGGCACCGAGGAGCAGAAGCGGCGCTGGGCGGTGCCGATCCTGCGCGCGCAGATCACCGCCTCGCTCGGCATGAGCGAGCCCGGCGCGGGCTCCGACCTGGCCGGGCTGCGCACCAGGGCCGTCCTGGACGGCGAGGAGTTCGTGGTGAACGGCCAGAAGGTCTGGACGTCCGGCGCGCACGACGCCGACGTCCTGCTGACGTTCGTGCGCACCGATCCCGACGTGCCCAAGCACAAGGGCATCAGCGTCCTCATCATCCCGACGGACCTGCCCGGCGTGACCCGCCGCCCGTTCGGCTCGATCGCGGGCAGGGACGACCTCGACTTCAACGAGGTCTTCTTCGAGGACGTCCGGGTACCGAAGGAGAACCTCCTCGGCCCGCTGAACGACGGCTGGCGCGTCGCGAACGGCTCACTCGGGCACGAACGCACCCTTCTGTGGCTGAGCTTCGCGGCCCGGCTCGAAGAGGAGATCCGCGACTTCAAGCCCGAGACCCCCCTCGACCGCGACTGGTACGCCACGCTCATCATGGACGCGCACGCGCTGCGCCTCATGGGCTCCGCGGCCCTCGCCAAGACCGCGCGCGGAGAGCAGGACGTCGCCGCCCTCTCGGTCCTGAAGGTGTTCGGCTCCGAGGCCGCGCAGAAGGCGCTGGAACGCATCCTGGACGCCCAGGGCGTCGAGGGACTCTACCCGACGCAGACCGCGCCGCTCGCCCCGCTGCACCTCGACGTGTTCACCACGTCCTGGTTCGAGCGCTACGCGCGCAGCTTCGGCGGCACCATCGCGGGCGGCACCTCGGAGATCCAGCGCACGATCATCGCCGAGCGCGTGCTCGGCCTCCCGAGAGCCTGAGGAGACTTCCCATGGGATACATCGAGTACGAGGTCGCCGACAGGATCGCGACCATCACCCTGAACCGCCCCGAGGCCGCCAACGCCCAGAACATGCAGCTTCTGGACGAGCTCGACGCGGCCTTCGCCCAGGGCGCGTCGGACGAGGACGTCGCCGTCGTCATCCTGCGCGCGAACGGCAAGCACTTCTCCGCGGGCCACGACCTGCGCAGCGGCACTCCCGCCCCGGAGAAGATCACCCTCGATCACATCTACGCGGCCGAGGCCCGCCGGTATCTGGAGTACTCGCTGCGCTGGCGCAACATCCCGAAGCCGACGATCGCGGCGGTGCAGGGCCGCTGCATCGCGGGCGCGCTGCTGCTGTGCTGGCCGTGCGACCTCATCGTGGCCGCCGACGACGCCCTGTTCTCCGATCCCGTCGTCACGATGGGCATCGGGGGAGTGGAGTACCACGGGCACACGTGGGAGCTGGGCGCGCGCAAGGCCAAGGAGATCCTGTTCACCGGCCGCCCCCTCACCGCCGAGGAGGCCGAGAAGGTCGGCATGGTGAACAAGGTCGTCGCCCGCGCCGACCTCGACGCCGAGACCCGCGCGCTGGCCGCCCAGATCGCCGAGATGCCCGCGTTCGGCCTCCGCCAGGCCAAGCGGGCGGTCAACCAGACCCTCGACGTCCAGGGCTTCTACGCGGCCATCCAGTCCGTCTTCGACGTGCACCAGACCGGCCACGGCAACGCGCTCAGCGTCGGCGGCTACCCGATCCTCGTCCGTCTCGAGGAGATGAAGACGAAGATCAAGTGAGGACGGCCCGCCGGGTCGGCGTCCGCGTTCGTGCGGACCGCGGGCAGCCGGTCGGCGGGCGTCGGGCGGTGGGCGGGGCTGGGCGCGAGGAGCGGCGCCCGCCCTGTCCGCCGCATGCCCGAGTGGGCTCTGACCTGCGGAAATACCCGCAGGATGGCATCGCTTCCGTCTTGACGGCGGTGACGCGGTTCCGCCATCGTGAAATGAGTGAGCGTTCGCGAACTTATGCCCGGTCGGCGGGCACCCGCGAGCGTGTCGCGGTTCCGTGCGCGCCCCCGGGCGCCCGCCCATCCCGGCTCTCAGGCGAGCCGGGACCACCTGCCATCGGGGGCCACATCTTGAGGAGCGACCCCGTGAGAAATCGAAAAGCAGCGGCGGCCTTGGCCGCCCTCGTCCTGGTCGTGAGCGGCTGCGGCCGCGACGGCTCCGGCGGCGCCGAGGAGGGCGGCGGCGGAAACGCCTCCGCCTCGGCCGTCGACTTCGGCACGCTCAAGGGCCTGTGCGGTCCGGGCGAGCAGAAGCTGGCGCCGGTCCAGGGCGTCACGGCCGACGAGATCAAGGTCGGCACGCTGACCGACCAGGGCTACGACAAGCGGGGCGACTACGCCGACGCGGCCAAGGTCTTCACCGCCTGGTGCAACGAGGCCGGCGGCATCAAGGGGCGCAAGCTCACCGCGACGGTCCGCGACGCCAAGCTGATGGAGGTCCGCCAGCGCATGCTGGAGGCCTGCCGGGAGGACTTCTTCCTCGTCGGCGGCGGCTCCGCGCTCGACGCGCTCGGCGTCAAGGACCGGCTGAGCTGCATGCTCCCGGCGTTCCCCGCCACGACCACCATGGTCGAGAACACGGGCTCGGACCTGCAGGTCTCCCCGTGGGGCGGCGCGTCCTACAGCAGGTACGCCGGCTACTTCACCTGGCTGCTCAAGGAGGCCTATCCGGGCTCCGCGGGCGCGGTCGGCAGCATCGTCGGCGACTCACCCGTGACGAAGGTGCTGAACGAGCAGGTCAAGGAGACCGTCGAGTTCGCCGGCGGCACGTTCTCCTACAGCGACACCTACCCGACCGCGGGCATCGCCGACTGGACGCCCTACGCGCAGGCGATCAAGAGCAAGAAGGTCAAGGGCCTGGTGTTCTACGGCAACTTCACCGACCTGGTGAAGCTGGAGCTGGCGCTGACGAACCTCGACTACAAGCTCGACTGGATCGACGCCAACGCCTACTCCTACGGCCCGTCGTTCCTGAAGCTCGCGGGCAAGGCGGTCGGGTTCCAGAACAACCTCGCCGACATCGGCGGCGTCCACCCGATCGAGAGCGCCTCCAGCAGCCCGGCCACCCAGCAGCTGGTCGACCTGTTCGGCAAGTACGCGCCGGGCCAGCCGGTCACGCTCGGCGCGGTGCGCGCGTTCGCGGCGTTCGTCCTGTTCGCCAAGGCGGCGGGCTCCTGCGGTGACGACCTCACCCGCAAGTGCGCTTACGAGGCGGCGTTGAAGGAGTCCGCGTGGACGGCCGGCGGGCTGCTCGCGCCGATCGACCTGAGCCAGATAGACGCCCCGCTCAAGTGCTTCAACGTCGAGCAGGCCACCCCCGACGGCTGGAAGCCCGCCGACTTCAAGCCGAACCAGGGCGCCTTCCGCTGCGACGCGCCCGAGTACAAGCTGACCCGGTCGTACGTGAAGCCGATGACGCTCGCCGACGTGGGCAGGTCCATGGCCGACCTCGAAACGCGGTAGCAGTCTCGCACCACCTGCGGGCCGGGCGCTTCGCGCTCGGCCCGCAGCGTGTGGAAATGAGGTTCTCTCTTTCGCATAAGAGGCTTGTCGCAAGGCGGATACGGCCTTATGTTGGGCCCGGTGCTCCCCGCCCGCGGCCCGGCCCGCCGCGGGTCCCACCCCGAGCCTTGGAGCCGCCATGCCGCATCCCCCGCACCTCCCGTCCGGCCGCGCGCCGCAGACCACCGAGCACCACGCGCGGGCCGTCGTCGTCGGCACGGGCTTCGGCGGCGGGGTCGCGGCGCTCCGGCTCGCCGAGGCGGGCGTTCGCACCCTCGTGCTGGAGCGCGGCGGGCGCTGGCCGACCGGCCCGAACGCGCGCACCTTCCCACGCGCCGAAGGCCTCGACGCGCGGGCGGGCTGGCTCACCGACCGCAGCACCACCCCCGGCGTCTTCACCCGCTGGAAGCCCTATACGGGCCTCGTCGAGACGCTGCGCGGACGCGGCACCGCCGTCAACTGCGCGGCAGGGGTCGGCGGCGGCTCGCTGCTCTCCCACGGCATGACCCTCCAGCCCGAAGAAGAGCACTTCGCCCAGTCCCTGCCGGACCTCGCCGACGCCTACGGCGAACTCGACCGGTGGGCCTACCCTGCCGTCGCGCGGATGCTCCGCCTTGCCGAGATCCCCGACGACGTCCTCGCCGCCGACGCCTACCGCTCGTCCCGGCTCTTCCTCCAGGCCGCCGAGAAGGCAGGCCTGGAGACGTTCCGGCTGCCCGTCCCCGTCGACTGGGACTACGTGCGGGGCGAACTCGAAGGCAGGTACGCGCCCACCTACACCACCGGCGACCTCGCCTACGGCGTGAACAACGGCGGCAAGCACTCGGTGGACGCCACCTACCTGGCCGCCGCCGAGGCCACCGGCCGCGTCACCGTCGAGAGCCTGCACCTCGTGCGCGACCTCGAACTCGACGCCCGGGGCCGCTGGCTGCTGCACGTCGACCTGCTCGGCACCGACGGCACGGTCCGCGAGCGCAAGCGGATCACCGCCGACGCGGTGCTCCTCGCCGCCGGATCGCCCGGCACCACCCGGCTCCTGGTGAAGGCCCGCGCCAAGGGCCTCGTGCCCGACCTGCCGGACGCCGTCGGCACCGGCTGGGGCACCAACGGCAACCGCGCCTGCGCCTGGGTCCAGATGGACGACGACCCGGGCCGCCCCCAGGGCGGCCCCTCCTGCGTCGGCGGACGCGATCCGCGCGCCCCGATCCCGTACACGGTCGTGCACGCGGGCTCGCCGATCCTGCCGCCGAGCCCGGCCCGGATGATGGCGCTCGCCGGATGCGGCATCGTCCGACCCGAAGGCGTCTGGACCTACGACTTGGAGGCCGACGACGCGGTCCTGACGTGGCCGAGATCGGCCGAGACCGAGGTCGCGAAGCTCATCGGCGAGCGGATGGACGCGTTCGCCGAGGCGGGCGGCGGCTTCGTCGCCGACACCTCCCCGGCCGAGCCCGCCACCTGGCACCCGCTCGGCGGCGTGCCCTTCGGCGGGGCCGTCGACAGGTACGGGCGGGTGCACGGCCACCGGGGCCTCTACGTGCTGGACGGCTCCCGCATCCCCGGCTCCACGGGCGCGTGCGGACCTGCCATGACGATCGCCGCGCTCGCCGAGCACAGCATGGCGGCGCTCGTCCGCACGGACCTCGGGGAGGTCTTCTGAGGTAGCCGGCGCCCGTCTCGGCAGTCCCGGGACCCGCCCTCGCACCGCCGCGCGCACGCCTTGAAGGCGCGGCGGCGCTGCCGCGTTCCAGGCCGCGCCGAGCGTCGCAAAGCCCGCTCCCACCAGGCTTTACGCGTTTCGCCAGCTGCCCGCCGCAGCTCCCTTGACGCCCTTTTTGGCGAATGCTAAGCATGTGCTCAGCGATGTTGTGCGCGTGCTCAGCAATCACCTCGCGCACCCCTCGGGCCGCTGGCCCGGACGAGCACAGCGAAGGAGGCAAGAGTGAGCGACAGCGGTCCGGCCGACCAGCTCACCGAAGAACGCCCGAGCCCCCCGGCCCCCGACACCGCCCCCCTCTCCGGGAGCCGGTACGCGGGCACGCGGGTCCGCCGCGTGGAGGACCGGAGGCTGCTCACCGGCCACGGCTCCTTCGTGGACGACGTGACCCGGCCCGGCCAGCTCCACGCGTGCTTCGTGCGCAGCCCCCTCGCCCGCGCCAGGATCGGCGCGATCGACGCCTCGGAGGCGCTCGCCCTCGACGGCGTCCACGCCGTCTACACCGCGGCCGACCTCAATCCGGCGGCCCGCGAAGCCTGGTACACCCTCATCGGCCAGGTCGAGGACGTGCCGAGGCCGCCGCTCGCCGAGGACGAGGTCCGCTTCGTCGGCGACCCCGTCGCCCTCGTCGTCGCCGAGGACCGGTACATCGCGGAGGACGCCGTCGACCTCGTCATCGTCGAGTACGATCCGCTGCCGCCCGTCGTGGACTACAAGACCGCGCGGGAATCGGGTGAGCTCGTCCACGCCGCCTACCCCGGCAACGTCGCGGTGGAGCTGGCGGGCCTGCCCGTGGAGTCCTTCCCGGTGTTCGAGGAGGCCGCCTACACGGCCCGAGAGACCATCTACCAGCAGGCGTACGCGGCCGTCCCCATCGAGACGCGCGGCCTGCTCGCCGAGTGGGAGCCCGCGACGGGCGAGCTGACGGTCTGGGCCGCCACCCAGTCGCCGCACGAGCTGCGCCTGTTCTGCGCCCGCCTCCTCGGCCTCGACGAGCACCGCGTCCGGGTCGTCATGCGCGACACCGGCGGCGGGTTCGGCCAGAAGGTGCTCCCGCAGCGCGAGGACATGGCCGTGCTGCTCGCCGCGATGCGCACGCCGGGCCCGCTCAAGTGGATCGAGGACCGCCGCGAGAACCTGCTGTCGGCCGGGCAGGCGCGGCACGACCACGCCGACGTGCGGATCGCCTTCGACGCCGACGGCACCATGCTGGCGACCGCGATCGACTTCGTGCAGGACGTCGGCGCCTATCCGATCCCGTACCCGATGAACACGTGCGCGGTCGTCGGCATCCTCTTCCCCGGCCCCTACCGCGTCCCGCAGGGCACGTTCGCGACCCGGGCGATGTTCTCCAACACCGTCGGGCGGACCGCCTACCGGGGGCCGTGGCAGTTCGAGTCCGTCGCCCGCGAGATGCTCCTGGACATCGCCGCGCGGGGCATGGGCCTGGATCCCGCAGACCTGCGCCGCAAGAACCTGCTGCGCCGCGAGGACCTGCCCTACACCAACCACAACGGCATGCCCTACAGCGACGTCACCCCGCTGGAGACGTTCGAGCAGGCCCTGGAGATCCTCGACTACGACGCCTTCCGCGCCGAGCAGGCCAAGGCCCGCGAGGAGGGCCGCTACCTGGGCGTCGGCACCTGCACCTACGTCGAGCCGACCACCGACAATCTCGGCCTGCACTCCACCGAGGGCGCGACGATCAGGATCGAGCCGTCCGGCAAGGTCAACGTCTACATGAGCGGCGGATCGACCGGCAACAGCCTGGAGACCGCGGCGGTCCAGCTCACCGCCGACGCGCTCGGCGTCGACATCGAGGACGTGGGCTCGATCCAGGGCGACACCGCGATCACGCCCTTCGGCGGCGGGACGGGCGGCAGCCGGTCGGGCTCGATGACGGCGGGGGCCGTCGAGGTCACCGCGGCGATCCTCCGCGAGAAGATCGCGCGGATCGCCGCGCACAGGCTGGATGCCTCGCCCGGCGACATCGAGATGGTGCGCGGCAGGGCCGGCGTGCGCGGCAAGCGCGACAAGGAGATCAGCCTCGCCGAGATCGCCGAGATCGCCTACTTCCAGTCCGACACCCTGCCGCCCGGAGTGACGCCCGGCCTTGAGGCCAGCGGACGGTACCGGGCCGAGGCCCCCGTCATCTGGGCCAACGCCACGCACCTGTGCACCTGCGAGGTCGACATCGAGACCGGCGCGGTCAAGCTGCTGCGCCACATCGTCAGCGAGGACTGCGGGCCGATGATCAACCCGACGATCGTCGAGGGCCAGATCGCCGGCGGCACCGTACAGGGCATCGGCGGCGCGCTGCTGGAGCACCTCGCCTACGACGAGGACGGCAACCCCGTCACCACCACGTTCATGGACTACCTGCTGCCCACCAGCACCGACGTGCCCGTCATCGAGTACGGCCACGTCGAGACGCCGGGCCCCGGCCCCGGCGGCTACAAGGGCGTCGGCGAAGGCGGCGCGATCGGCGCGCCGCCGGCCGTCGCCAACGCCGTGGCCGACGCCCTCGCCCCGCTCGGTGTCAAGCTCACCCGCCTTCCGCTCACCCCCGAATCGCTGGTCACCGCGATCCGCGACGCGTCCACCCCAGGAGAGAGATGAAACACCCCTACCGGGGCCGCGCGGCGGTGGCCGGATGAAGCCGCCGCCGCTGTCCTACCACGCGCCCGAGAGCGGCGCGGAGGCCGTCGCGCTGCTCGCCGAACTCGGCGACGAGGCCAAGGTGATCGCGGGCGGGCAGAGCCTCGTGCCGATGCTGGCGCTGCGCCTCGCGGTCTTCGGCCACCTCGTCGACCTGCGCCGCGTCGCGGGCGTGCGCGGCGTCGACAAGCGCGCGGACCGCGTCTGGATCGGCGCGGCCACCACCCAGGCCGAGGTCGGCAGGTCGAAGACCGTCGCCGCGGACGTGCCGCTGCTGGCCCGCGCCACCCCGCTCATCGGGCACTTCCAGATCCGCAACCGGGGCACCCTGGGCGGCTCGCTCGCGCACGCCGACGCGGCCGCCGAGTATCCGGCCGTCGCGCTCGCCCTCGACGCCGAACTGGAGACCCTGTCGCCGCGCGGCACCCGCATCCTGCGCGCGGCGGACTTCTTCCAGGGCATGTGGAGCACTCTCCTGGAAGAGGACGAGCTGCTCACCGGCGTCACCTTCCCCGTGCGCGGCCCGCGCAGCGGCTTCGCCGTCGAGGAGTTCGCCCGCCGCAGCGGCGACTTCGCCGTCGCGGGCGCGGCAGTCGCCGTCGAACTCGACGCGGCCGGCCGGATCGCGCGGTGCGGCATCGGGCTGTTCGGGCTCGGCGCGACCGCCCGGCGCGCGAGTGCGGCCGAGGCGGAGGCCACCGGGAAGGACGCCGCGGCGCTCACCGCGCAGGAGGTGGCCGAGGCAGCTCTGGCGGAACTGGAGTCCGTGCCCGCAGACCTGCACGCGTCGGCCGACTACCGCAGGCACATCGGCAGGGTCATGGTTGCGCGCGCCTGGGCGCGCGCGACCGCGGAAGCAGCGAACACAGCGGAGGCGGGCGATGTCTGACGTCGTGGAGATCCGGCTCAGGGTCAACGGCAGGGAGCGGCGCGGGCGCGTCCCCGCCCGGCTCACCCTCGCCGACTTCCTGCGCGAGCACTGCGGCCTCACCGGCACCCACCTGGGCTGCGAGCACGGAGTCTGCGGCTCGTGCACGGTCATGATGGACGGCGCGGCGGTCCGCGCCTGCCTGATGTTCGCCGCGCAGGCCGACGGGGCCGAACTCACCACCATCGAGGGGATCGCCGCCCCCGACGGCACCCTCTCACCCGTCCAGTGCGCGTTCCGCGATCACCACGGCCTCCAGTGCGGCTTCTGCACGCCGGGCTTCGTCGTCTCGGCCACCGCGTTCCTCAAAGAGACCCCCGACCCCTCCGACGACGAGATCCGCGAAGCCCTCTCCGGGAACCTGTGCCGCTGCACGGGCTACCAGGGCATCCTCAAGGCCGTCCGGGCGGCGGCCGACGAGCTGGCGGCCGAGGAGACCCGATGAAACTGCAGAACAGCCTCCGCATCCCCGTCTCCGCCGACGAGGCCTGGAAAGTGCTCCTCGACATCGAGCGGATCGCGCCATGCGTGCCCGGCGCGCAGCTCACCTCGCACGAGGGCGACACCTTCGGCGGGAAGGTGAAGGTCAAACTCGGACCGATCGGGCTCACCTACAGCGGCACCGTCGCGTTCGTCTCGCTCGATCCCGCCGCGCGTGTCGCCGTCCTGGAGGCGAGCGGGCGGGAGACGCGCGGCGGCGGCACCGCCAAGGCGACCGTCACGTGCGCCCTCACCGGCGACGGCGACGACACCGACGTGCTCATCGACACCGAACTCGCCATCACCGGCAAACCCGCCCAGTTCGGCCGCAGCACCCTCGCCGACGTCGCGACCTCCCTCATCGGCCAGTTCGCCGCGAACCTCGCGGCCCACCTCGCCGAGGCGCGGAGCGCCGCACCCGAGGCCGAGCGCGAGACCGCCGAGGCCGCGCCGGAGGACCTGCCGCCGCCACCCGCCCCGGTGGCCGCCCCTATCGACCTGCTCCAGCCCTCCGCGGGGCTGCTGCGCCACCTCGCCGCGCCCGGCGCCGCCGCGGCAGTCCTCGTCGTGCTGATCGCCCTCCTGCGCCGCCGCCGCACCCGCGGCTCCGCCTGACCGAGATCGCGGGCCACGAACGCCGTCCGGGGCCTGCGCGACGCGCCCGCCCAAGCCCCGGACGGCACCCCGAGCACGAACCCACCCCCCGAGAAGTGCCCCAGAGAAAGAGGAAGCGATGCCCGGACGACACGAAGGAAAGGTCGCGTTCATCACCGGCGCGGCACGCGGCCAGGGCCGCAGCCACGCCGTGCGGCTGGCCGAGGAGGGCGCCGACATCATCGCCGTCGACATCTGCAAGCAGATCGACAGCGTCCCCATCGCGATGTCGACGCCGGAGGACCTCCAGGAGACCGTCAAGCTCGTCGAAGGGCTCGGCCGGCGCATCCACGCCGTCGAGGCCGACGTGCGCGACCTCGACGCGCTCACCGACGCCGCGAGCGAGGGCGTCCGCCAGTTCGGCAGGCTCGACATCGTCATCGCCAACGCGGGCCTCGCCGCCTCCGGCGACGCGGTCGAGAAGATGGAGCCGAAGCACTGGCAGGACTCCGTCGACGTCAACCTGACGGGCGTCTGGCACACCGCGCGGGCCACCGTCCAGCACATCATCGACGGCGGGCGCGGCGGCTCGGTCGTGCTGACCAGTTCCGTCGGCGGCCTCAAGGCCCACCCGTTCATCGCCAACTACGTGTCCACCAAGCACGCCGTCGTCGGGCTCATGCGCACCATGGCCGTCGAGCTCGCCCCGCACAGCATCCGCGTCAACTCGGTGCACCCGACCCAGGTGAACACCCCGATGCTCATCAACGACATGACGTTCCGCATGTTCCGCCCCGACCTGGAGAACCCGACCGCCGAGGACATGGCGCCGATCTCCCAGATGATGAACGCGCTGCCCGTCCCGTGGGTCGAGGCCGTCGACATCAGCAACGCCATCGTCTTCCTCACCTCCGACGAAGGCCGGTACATCACCGGCGTCACCCTCCCGATCGACGCGGGCGCCATGCTCAAGTGACCCGCTGACGTCTTGTTCGGTGCCCCCTTCCGGCTTCCGGGAGGGGGCACGGTCGGAAGGAGGGCAAGGTGCGGGAGATCGCCGAACGGCTTCTCGCCTGGCACCGGGACGGCACCCGTTACGCGCTGGCCACGGTCATCGGCACCGGCGGGAGCGCACCGCGGCCGGCCGGCGCGGCGATGGCCGTCGCCGAGGACGGCGAAGCGGTCGGCGGGGTATCGGGCGGGTGCGTGGAGGGCGCGGTGTACGAGCTGTGCCGGGAAGTGCTGCGGACGGGGACCGCGGTCCGCGAACGGTTCGGCTACGCCGACGAGACCGCCTTCGCCGTCGGGCTGACGTGCGGGGGCACGGTCGAGGTGCTCGTGCAGCCTTCACCGCGGCCCGAGATCGTCGAAGCGGCCTCCGGTTCCGCACCGGTCGCCCTGGCGCACGTCCTCGACGCCTCCGGGGCGACCCTCGCCGTCTTGGCCGACGACCACCTCGGCACGACTGGCGACGCGGAGGCGGACGCCGCCATCGCCGCCGAGGCGCGGGCGATGCTGGAGCTGGGCGCCACGGGAGTCCGCGGCGTGCTGTGCCGTCCGGGCCTGGAGGTCTTCGTCGCCTCCTCCGCCGCCCGCCCCCGCCTCCTGGTCTTCGGCGCGATCGACCACGCCGCGGCCATGGCGACCCTCGGCGGCTTCCTCGGCTACCGCGTGACGGTCTGCGACGCCCGCCCCGTCTTCGCGACCGAGGCCAGGTTCCCCGACGCCCACGAGGTCGTCGTCGACTGGCCGCACCGCTACCTGGCCGCCGCCCCCGTCGACCCCCGCACGGCGATCGTCGTCCTCACCCACGACCCCAAGTTCGACCTCCCCCTCCTGGAAGTGGCCCTCCGCCTCCCCGTCGCCTACGTCGGCGCCATGGGCTCCCGCCGCACGCACGCCGACCGCCTGAACCGGCTCCGCGAAGCGGGCCTGACCCCCGCCGAACTCTCCCGCCTCCACTCACCGATCGGCCTCGACCTCGGCGGCCGCACCCCCGAGGAGACGGCCCTCGCCATCGCCGCCGAGATCACCGCGGTCCGCCACCACGCGACCGCCGCCCCCCTCCACACCACGACAGGCCCCCTCCACCAGCCGACGGCCTGAAGGTGTTCCGTACGGGGATGTGCTTGTGGGGGGCTCTCGAACCCCAAGGTGGCCCGGGGGTTTCGGGCTTTCCACTTCCGGGGCGTCCGCGGCCTGCGGTGCGGGGCGCTCGCGGACCGCAGGCCGCGGACGGTCAGGGCGTTTCCTTCTCGTCGTCGGTCTTGGTGGTGTCGGTGAGGGCGGTGTCGCTGTCGGAGGTGCTGGTCACGTTGCCCTCGGGGTCGGTGAGGGTGTCCTCGTCGGCGGGGAGGGTGATCATGGAGTCGACGCGCCAGGTGCCCTTCTCCTTGACGAGTTCCAGGAGGAGTTTGGAGCCCCGGACGCGGCGGACGCCCAGGGTGCTGGTGACCTCGGTGTCGAGGACGACGAGGGTCTTGGCGAGCTGGCCGTCGAGTTCGGAGAGGTAGATGTCGCGGATGGTGACCGTGGCGTCGGCCTGGTACTTGGTGATGATCTCCGACAGGGGGGCGAAGGCGGTGTCGTAGGTGCTGCCGAAGTCGGCGGACGACAGGGCGAGGATGCGGTCCTGGGCGGACGACATCTCGGTGTGCTTGTAGGCCATGAGGGCCTGGGCGAACTCGGCGGAGCGGGTCCGCACCTGCTGCTCGACCCGGTCCTGGGCGGCGAGGTCGCTCGCCGAACGCCACTGGATCCCGGCCGTCGCCACGGCGGCGAGGAACACCAGGACGAGGAGCGCGACGGTCAGCCGCCGGGACGGCGGTCCGGGCGCGCGGAGGCGGATCTCCCTGCGCGGCTTGGCCGGAGCCGCCTTCTCGGCGGCCCGGGCCCGCTTCTCGGCCGCCGCCTTCTCCGGCGCGGCGGCGACGTCCGCGGCGGACTCCGGCTCCGCCGGCGCGGCCTGAGCGCTCTCCTCCGCGATGTCCTCGGCCGCGTCGGGCGCGGCGGCGGTCTCCTCGGCCGCGTCCGGTTCGGCGCTGTCCGCCGGGGCCGGTCCTGCGGGGGAGAGGTCGGGGTCCGCGGAGGTCCTCGTCTTCATCATCTTCTCCTCGTCGAGTAGAGCTGGCGGGCGGTGTGGGCGGCGGTGCCGAGCAGGATCAGGCCTGCCGCGGCGATGAGCAGCCAGCGGGCCTTGAATCCGGACGGGTCGTGGGCGGAGTCTGCGGCTTCGGGACGGTTCGTCTCGAAGACCTGGTGCGGGTCGGTTCCAGCGGGATCGGCCACCTCGTCGCCGGACCCGGGCGACACGGTCGGCGAGGCCCCAGGGGTCTTCGCGCCCGAGGCCTGGTCGGTGCGGCAGGTGTAGACGGGCGGGACCTTGGCGTCCGGCAACGACTCGGCGTACTCCTCGGCGTTCGGCACGGGTCCGGCGACGCTGATCAGCGGGACCGCCCTGATGTAGGAGCCTTCCGGCCGGTTGTCGAGCACGTCGTTCACCATCTTGGGGAACACGTCGCGCAGATTGAGCAGGCCGTGTTCCAGCACCTCGGCGTTCTGCGCGGTGAATACCCGGGGGCCGGGTGTGCCCGCCGCGATGAGCAGGCAGCGGAGGCCCGGCCGGGAGTCGGCCAGCAGCCCGTTGACCTGTTCCAGGAATCCGGGCGCGCGGGTGAGGATCCCGTCGACCTCCTTGAGCGAGGTGCCGAGCGTCTCGGTGAAGGCGGCCAGGTCGTTCATGCCGGAGGCGAGCTGCGGCCCCTCGTCGGAGAGCGTGCCGGCCAGGGCCGTCAGCTGGACGGCGAGGGCGTCGAGCACCCCGGCGTGGTCGGCGACGGTCCCGGCGAGCCGGTCGAGGTCGGCGAGCGCGTCGTGCAGGTCCTGGCCGCGCCCGGACAGGCCGGTCGACAGCTCCCGGGTGATGACGCGCAGGTCGTCCGGGTCGACGGAGCGCAGCATCTTGCCCGCGCTGTCGAACAGCTCCTGGTACTCGACGGTCACCTCGGTGCGCGCGAGCGGGATGACGTCGCCGTCGCGGAGCCTCGGCCCGGCCTCGGTCGCGGGCGGCGCCAGCTCCACGTAGGGTTCGCCGACCGCCGACTTGCGCAGCACCGAGGCCGTCACCCCGGCGGGCAGCTCCGGCCCGGTGTCCAGCAGGAGCGTGACGCCGACCTTGCCGGGCTCCAGCCGCACCTTCTCGATGCTGCCGACGCGCACGCCCAGGTAGTCGACCTCCAGCCCGTCGCGCAGCCCGGGGGAGGAGGCGAACTCGGCCTCCACCCGCAGCGCGGGCGCGCCGAACCGGAGCGGCAGCAGCGTCAGCACCGCCCAAGCGATCATGACGGCCGCCAGCGCCGCGAAGACGGCGAGGTTCACAAGGATGCGGGGTCTCATCGCGGCCTCACTGCGGTCCGAGGAGCTGCTTGAGCTGGGCGGTGAAGTCGCGTTCCGGCGCCTTCTTCTGCGAAGGCAGGAACCCGGCGAGGTAGGCGTAGGCCAGGGCCTGCCCTTCGTGGGTGACGCGCGGGGCCTTCATCAACTTCTCCAGCAGGTCACCGGTCACGGTCTTGAGGTCCTCCTTGCCGCGCAGCACGGCCCGCAGGACGCGGTCGAGCCGCTTCAGCAGGGTGTGCAGCCGGGCGCCGTGCTCCTCGCGGATGATCCCGTTCGCGGTCTGGGCGAGCGAGGTCAGGTCGGCGAGCGTCTGCTTGAGCTCCTTGCGGTCCTTCTTGACCCGCGCGGTCATCTCCACAAGGTCGTCCGGGAGTTTCGCCAGTTCAGGCGCGCCGCCGGCGAGGGCCGCGCCCAGCCGGTTCAGCCCGTCGACGAGGTCGCGCAGGTCCTCGCCGGCGTCGGCGTAGCTCTCCGACACCGCCGACGCCTCCCGGATGATCTTCTGGAGCCGGGGTCCCGCCCCGTCGAGGCCGGTCGCGAGGCTCGCGACGATGTCCTCCAGGTCCTCGCCGCCGAGCGCCGCGAGCACGGGTCCGACCCGCGCGGTGACCCGTTCCAGGTCGGGTTCCACCGACGTCCGCGTCAGCTCCGCCCCGGACGCGACCGGCTGCGCCGTCCTGGGCACCGATCCCTCGGGCGGGGTGAGCTTGACGTAGTTCTCGCCCAGCAGGCTCGTCTTGGCGATCGTCGCCGCGGTCCCGACGGGGACGCGGGTGCCGTCCACGAGCGACAGCGTCACCTTCGACCGGTAGCCCTGCAGGACGACCGCGGTGACGGAGCCGACCCGCACGTCGAACATCTGCACGCCGTGCCCGGGAACCAGGTTCTGCACGTCGTCGAACACCGCGTACAGGGTCAGGTCGCCCCTGGGCGCGCCGAGGGTCTGGAGCGAGCAGCCCGAGACCGAGACCACGACGAGCACCGCGGCGGTCGCGCGCCTCACGATCCGGCCTTCCGCTCGACGGCGTCCGGGCAGTTCCCGATCGGCTGGTCCAGGCACGGCACCTCGCCCCAGTTCATCGCGTCGAAGATCGGCTGGAGCCAGATCCGCAGGGTGGCGTTCAGATGGACCCGGATCTTGATCGCGTCGAGGTCCGGCCGCCACGCGCCGCTGATCGCGTCGGTGACCCCGGCCAGGCCGACGATCCCCTGCGCCAGCGACGCGCTGTTGGCCTTGAGCGTCATCACCAGCGACGACGTCTCGGCCATCGTCTCCGGCAGGTCCTCCCGGTAGGCCTTGACGATGACCTCGCCCTTGCGGATGAGGGCCTCCAGCCCGACCAGGAGGTTCTTCAGCCGGGTCCGCTCGGAGGCGAGCTGCCCGCTCGTGTCGCTGAACGCGTCGATGAGGGCGCGCAGCTTCGCGTCGCGCTTGTTCAGCCGCTCGGCGAGGTCCTTCATCCGGGTCGCGACGGAGACGATCTTCTCGTCCTGCGCGGCGAGGTCCTCGGCGACGTCCGCGGTGGTGGCGAGGGCGTCGTTGATGCCCTGGCCGCGCCCGTCGACGAGTTCCGCGCCGGTGTGCAGGAGGCCGCGCACCTTGTCGGGGTCGAGCGCCTCGGTCAGGCCGGTGAAGGAGTGCAGCGCCTCGTCGATCTCGACGGGCGCCTCGGTCCGCTCGACCGGGATCACCGCGCCGGGCGCGGCCTTGTCCATTCCCGGCTTCCACGGCGGGTACAGCACGACGCTGCGCTCGCCGATGACGGTCTCGGCGCTGATCGTGGCCCACGCGTCGGCGGGGACGGGGACGTGCCCGTCGACGAGGAGGTCGACCCGGACCCGGTGCCCGTCGATCCGCATCTTCTCCACGATGCCGACGTTCGCCCCCATCACCTTGACGCGGGAGTGCTCGTACAGTGACGGCGACTTCGTGAAGTAGACGGTCATCCGGTATCCGTCGGAGATGCCGGGCAGGGCGCAGCCGGAGGTCAGGCCGAGGGGCAGCACGACCGCCAGGGCTCCGGCGGTGAGCGCGCGGCGGGCGGTCATTTCTGCCCCTTGAGCAGCTTGGCGAGGTCCTCGGGCGCGACCGGGCCGATCTGGGTGCCGACCGCGTCCAGGTAGGGCCCGTAGGAGCCGATCGTGGCGAACGCGCCCATCGCGGGGCCGAGCCAGGCGAGGGTGGTGTTCATGTCGTCGAGGCCCGGCTTCAGGGTGTCGACGGTGCCGCCGAGGTCGTCCATCAGGTCGATGAGCGCCTGCTGCTGGGTGTCGATGAGCTTGGCGATCCGGGTGACGGCGCCGCTGCCGCTGCCGAACAGCACGGCGAGTTCGGCCTCCCGGTCGCGGAGCTGGTCGAGCAGGTCCTGGATGCCGGTGGCGAGGCGGGAGAGCTGGGTGTCCTTGGCGGTGACGACGTCGAGGAGCCGGTCGGCGCTGCTGACGAGCTCCTTCAGCTCGGGGCCGGAGTTCTCCAGCGCGTCGGCGAGCTGCGTGAGGCCGTGCAGCGCGTCGGCGAGGCGCTCGCGGGTCTTCGGCGAGATCCCGCCGAGCTTGTCGATGACGTCGCCGATGAGTTCGGCGTCGAGCTGGCCGAGCGTCTTGGTGCCGGTGGAGATCACGTCGCCGGTGGTGATCGGGAGGCGCGTCCGGTCCTGCGGGATCGCCCGCTCGTCCTCGGGGAGGTCGGCCAGGTAGGGCTCGGCGACCGGGCCGCTGAGCCGCAGGTACCTGCCGCCGAGGATGTTGGAGGTGCTGATCTCCGCGCGCGTCTGCGGGCCGAGGTCCACCGCGCTGTCGACCTTCCAGGTGATCCGCACGATCCCCTGGGTGAAGTCCGGTTCGACCCCGGTGACCTCGCCGACCTTGATCCCGGCGACCCGCACCTCGTTGCCCTCGTGCAGCCCGCCCGTCCCGGCGAACACGCCGGTGAGGGTGTAGCGGCTGTGGAGCAGGCCCGTGGAGCCGGTGAGGAACACCGCGACGAGCGCCAGCCCGATGACCAGCATCGAGGCGATCCCCACGACCGCCTGGTTCCGGTCGCGGAACGACTTGAGCGCCATCACGAGCCTCCCGTGACGAGGTCGGGCAGCACCGCGGAAGGCTCCTCGCCCGTCTTGCCGCCGGTTTTGCCGCCCTTCTGGCGCTCGGGCACCTCGGTGATCTTGACGTCGTACGGGCACGGGCCCGGCGCGAGCGTCAGGCAGGGGACCGCGCCGATCAGGAACCTGCCCTCGTTGACCATGTCGAACATGTCCTCCAACTTCGGTCCGGTCGTCTTCATCAGGCCCTGGAGCGGACCGAGGTTGCGCCGGGTCCCGTCCATGACGGCGCTGAGCCGGCTCAGCATGTCGGCGAGGTCGTCGGCGTTGTCCCCGGCCACGCGGTCGGTGGTGCGCAGGGTCTTGGCGAGTTCCTCGATCGCGTCGTCGACGAGGGCGCGGTTGTCGGCGAACGCCTCGGTGAGCGTCGCGAGGTCGTCGACGGCCTGGGCGATCTGCTCGTCGCGGCGGCCGAGGACCCCGCTGACCGTGGAGAAGTCGGCGAGGAGGTTCTCCAGCGTCTGCTTGCGGCCGTCGAGGGTGTCGGAGAGCCGCTCGACGTTGGCCAGGAGCGCTACGGCGTCCTCCTCGGTGCCGTCCATGGCGGTGTAGACCGCGGCGAGGATCGCGTTGACCTCGTCGGGCTGCAGACCGCGGGCGAGCGGTTCGAGCCGGTTGATGAGGTCGCCGACGTCGACGACCGAGCGGGTCCTGGCGATCTCGTCGCCGTCTTCGAGCATCGCGCCGTCGGAGCCGGGGACGAGGTAGACCACGCGCTGGCCGACCGCGTCGCGCCACCGGATGGCCGCCTCGCTGTCGCGCGGCACCTTGTGCGCGGTCTCGACCTTCAGTTGCACCTCGGCCTTGCCGGCGACGACCTTGATCTCGCCGACCTGGCCGACGGGCGTGCCCGCGATCTTCACCTTGTCGCCGCCGCGCAGGCCGCTCGCGTCGTCGAACACCGCGGTCAGCGTGTAGGTCTCGCCGAAGCCGAGGCGCACGATCTGCACCGAGATGAAGAACGTGAGCGCCCCGGTGACCAGGAGGAACACGACGACCTGGACGAGCGAGCCGGCCCGCAGCCGGGTCCGGGCGTCGGAGGGGAGGGCGCTTCGCATGTCAGTCGCCTCCGGGGCAGATGCCGACGATGAGCTCGCACGGGTCGGTGGGCAGCAGGATCTCCGCCGAGAGCAGGTGCCTGCCCTGGGGGCCGGGCGCCCAGCTGATCGCCCTGAACACCCACAGCAGGTCGATGACGGTGCGCACCCCGCCGCCCGCGATGGGCAGCACGTGGTCGAGGAAGGCGGTGGCGTGCTCGCCGGAGCGGAACGCCGCCCTCAGGTCCGCCTCATGGTTCTCCAGGCCGGGGCCGAGGAGTCCGGCGAGCTGCGAGAAGCCCGCGGCGGTCTTCAGACCCCGGTCCTCGCCCGAGGTCAGGGTCTCCATGAGCGCCGTCGCGTTCGTGACGACCGTGGCGGTGTCCTCGCCGATGCCGCGCAGGCGGGCGAGCCGGGCCAGGTCGGCGAGGAGCGTCTCGGTCCTGCCGCGCTGGTCGTAGGCGACGCCGAGGAGGATCTCGGTGCTGTCCAGCAGGCCCGCGAGGTTCGGGCCGGCGCCGCCGAGGCCCTGCGCGAGCGCGTCCACGATGATCGTCACCTGCTCGGGGTCCAGCGCGCCGACGGCGGCGTCGGCCTCGCCGAGCAGCGAGGTGAGGTCGAGGCTGTCGGACGTCCGGGTGATCACCGCCCCGTCGCCGAGGAACGGGCCCGCGGCCTCGTGCTCGCCGGGGATGAGGTTCACGAACTTCGGGCCGAACATCGACTCGGGCTCCAGCGACGCCACCGCGGTGTCGGGCACCGTGACGTGCTCGTCGATCCGCAGCGTCAGCCGGGCGCCGCCGTCGGGGGACAGCTCGATCGTGCTGATGCGGCCGACGGTCACGCCGCGCATCTTCACCGGCGACGACGTGGTGAGCCCCTGCCCGGCCGAGCCGAAGTCGGCGGTGAGCAGCCTGCCTTCGGCCGCGAAGGGCTTCTCCACGACGAGGTAGCCGAGGACGGCCAGCACGAGCGCCGTCGCCAGGGTGACCGCGATCCGGCGGGCCTCCGACAGTGCCCCGCTCATCCGGCGAGCCTCACTGTGCCGCCCTGCCCCCAGAACACGTACGAGAGCAGAAGGTTGAGGGTCACGATGGAGACGATGGACAGGCGGATGGCCCGGCCCGCCGCCCGTCCGACGCCCACCGGGCCGCCGCTCGCGTGGTAGCCGTAGTAGCAGTGGATGGTGACCACGGCGAAGGCGAAGACCGCCACCTTGGCGGCGCTGTAGAAGAGGTCGCGCGGCGGCAGGTAGAGGTAGAAGTAGTAGTCGAAGACGCCGGGTGCCAGCCCGAAGAACTGGGTGCTGATCGTCCGCGTCGCGTAGATGCTGGCGAACAGCGCGATGAGGTACAGCGGCACGAGCGCGACGAGCGCCGCGACGACCCGGGTGCAGATGAGGTAGACGAACGAGTTGATGCCCATCACCTCCAGAGCGTCGATCTCCTCGGAGATGCGCATCGCGCCGAGCTCCGCGGTGAACGACGACCCGCACTGGGCGGCGAGCGCGATCGCGGCGATGATCGGCGTCGTCTCGCGCACGTTGACGAACGCGCCGACGAGGCCCATGAACGACTCGGCGCCGATGACCTGGAGCCCGGTGTAGACCTGGAGCCCCACCTCGGTGCCGAGGAACAGCGACATGATGAAGATCACGAAGATCATGCCGCCGCCGACGACCGTCGCGCCGACGCCGATGACGATGTCGCTGATCTGGAGCAGGACCGTCTTGCCGTACCGCAGCCGCAGGACGACGTCGCGCAGCGAGTAGAAGACGACCTTGAGGAAGAAGAGGGGCCATTCCGCGAGGGAGGCCGTGCGGTGCGCGAGGGAGGCCGAGACCCGGATCGCCCGGACCGCCGCGGTGCGCTGTGCGTCGATGAGCATCAGGTCTCCGGCGGGAACGCGAGGAAGTAGATGGTGGTGATGATGTAGTTGAAGGCGAAGACGAGCATGAACGCGACGACGGTCGCCTGGTTCACCGCGCGGCCCACCCCGACGGGGCTCTTCTCGCAGTTCATGCCCTTGTGGCAGGCCACCAGGGCGGCGATCATGCCGAACAGCCAGGCTTTGGCGAGCGTGACGAACAGGTCGGAGACGCGGAGCATGCCGAGCGCGCCGTCGAAGTAGGCGCCGGGCGTCACGCCCTGGAGCAGGACGTTGAACACGAACCCGCCGATGGCGCCGGACATGATGACCAGGGACGCCAGCATCGTCGCGACGATGCTGGAGGCCCACATGCGCGGGGTGACCAGCCGGTGGATCGGGTTGATGCCCATCACCTCCATCGCGGCGAGTTCGTCGCGGATGTTGCGGGCGCCCATGTCGGAGGTCATCGCCGAGCCGCCCGCGCCGGCGATGATCAGCGCCGAGGCGATCGGCGCGACCTCGCGGACCAGACCGACGATGACGGCGCCGCCCGTCGCCGACTGCGCGCCGAGCTGCCCGGCGAGGTCCCCGACCTGCAGCGCGACGGTCGCGCCGAGCGGCAGGGCGACGAGGATGACGGGCAGGGTGGTGACGCGGGCGAGGAACGCGAACTGCTCGATGAACTCCCAGAACCAGCGGCGCACGTCCCAGCTGCGGCGGAGGCCTTCCAGCCCGATCGAGAACAGTTCGCCGAGCGAGGTGAGGCCGCGGTGCGCGCGGCGCGGGGAGAACCTGTCGCCGAGGAGACGAGGCAGGGAGGACGGGGGTGAGGCCATGTCGCTCCTTCACCAGGGGGGTGGGAGAAGGCGTGGTGCGGGCTGACCGTGCAGGTGAACGGCCGGTAACGGCCCTTCGGTCTTACGAGAATGTAATTTCCGTATAGTGATGCTGGGCATGTGCCCAAACTTGCTGAGCATATGCTTAGCACGGCCTCATCCTGTGGTCAAGGTCACAGCGGAGGGTGACGATACGATGTGGGACCGCACAACCCGGCGTGAAGACCGCGCACCCAGGAGGTCGACGAGATGGCATCGCCGCGCCGCATAGGCGCGCCCGACGCGAAGAACCGCGGAGTCCTCCTCGACGCCGCCGAACGCCTCCTCCTCGAAGAGGGGCACACGGCCGTCAGCTCCCGCAGGGTCGCCGCCCGCGCCGGCCTGAAACCGCAGCTCGTGCACTACTACTTCCGCACGATGGACGACCTCCTCCTGGAGGTCTTCCGCCGCCGCGCCGAAGAGGGGCTCGCCTTCCAGGCCGCCGCGCTGGCGTCCGAGCAGCCGCTGTGGGCCCTGTGGCGCTACAGCACCGACCCCGCGGCCGTCGCCATCACGATGGAGTTCACCGGTCTCGCCGCGCAGAGCGAGCCCGTCCGCGCGGAGATGGCCCGTTACTCAGAGCTCTTCCGGCAGGCCCAGATCGCCGCTTTGGAGGAGGTCCTCCCGCGGTACGGCCTCGCCGAGTCCGTCTCCCCGGTCGTCCTGACCGTCCTCATCTCCAGCCTGTCGCGCATGCTCTCCCTGGAGAGCGCCCTGGGTTTCCACACCGGCCACGACGAGACCATCACCCTCATCGAGTCGATCCTCCTCGACCTGGAAGGCGAACCCCGCCTCGACCTCGCCGCCTTCGTCCCCCCGCCCGCCTGACCCGCCCGCATTCTCCGCGGGACAATGGCGCCGGGCCCGGTGCCGCGAAATTCGGATGACTTTCCGCCCGGCGCCGGTGCATTCTCAAGGTGCGCCAACGCATCGCCGCACAAGCCGACGGGTTGAGGTATCTGCCTTCCAAGCAGAAGGACGGGGTTCGAGTCCCCGGTGCGGCTCGAACCGGACCGCGTCCGAGCGGAGTAACGACCCTCGGGTGGCCCGGCGGTCCCTGACGGCGCGGACGACACCGCACGTCGAGGGGAGACCGCGAGAGAAAGGAGAAGCCGACGCCCCGAAATTCCCGCACCCTTTCTTTCCCGGCCGGGCCCCGCTCTCCACGGGCGCCCGGCCGAGAACGTCCGGCGTGAAAGGGGACCGCGCTCCCTGGTGGGGAAAGGACACGCGTCCGTAGTGTCCCGACCATCGGCACGGGACGAAACGGGGGCGACCATGAAAAGCGGCAGGCGGGGGCGGCCGGCCAAGGCACCGGTGCAGCCGGTGCGGGTGCGGCCGGCGAAGGAGTGGACCACGGCGAGGATCACGCTCTACGGCGTGCTGATCGCGGCGATCCCTTCGGTCGCCTTCCTCCTCATCGGCGTCGGGGAGCGGATGGGCGACCCCGGCGAGCCGCTGAGCGTCACTGCCTTCCTGGTCCTGCTTCTGGTGCACCCGATCGTGATCTTCATCTTCGCGGGCGAGACCTTCCTCCCCGGCACGATCGGCGTCCTCGCGACCCTCGCCCTCTCCGGCACCGTCCTCGTCGCGGCGCCGAACCTGCTGGCCCGACTCGGCGGCGAGCAGGGCGAGTCCTTCGTCACCTCGGATGCCGTCGCCTACGCGGCCCTCCTCGCCCACATCCCCGTCATCTGGCTCTGCGCCCGCTCCCGCGTCCGAGAGCGCCGCAAGGCGGCGGGTCGGCGAAGCGCTCGGGACCACGCGGCAGAGGGCGTGGGAGCGGTTCTCCGGGAGGAGTGAGCACACCCCCGCCGGCCTCGCGCCTTGGCGCGGCGGGGGTGTGCGGGGGCCCGGCTCAGGGGGTGCCCGGAGCCGGGAGGTCGGCCAGTTCGGCGAGGTGGGCGCGATGGGCGCCGGGGGTGCCGAAGGCGATCTGGGAGGACTTGGCCCGCTTGAGGTAGAGGTGGGCGGGATGCTCCCAGGTCATACCGATGCCGCCGTGCAGCTGGACGGCCTCTTCCGCGGCGCGGACGGCGAGGTCGGAGGTGTAGGACTGGGCGACGGCGGTCGCGAGGCCCGTGTCGGGGGCGTCGGCCGCCAGGGAGGCGGCGGCGTAGCGGGCGGCGGCGCTCGCCGACTCCACGTCGGTGAACAGGTCGGCGAGGCGGTGCTTGAGCGCCTGGAAGCCGCCGACGACGCGGCCGAACTGGCGGCGCTCCTTCAGGTAGGCGATCGTCGAGCGCAGGCACCACTGGGCCAGGCCCGCCTGCTCCGAGGCCAGCAGCGCGGCCCCGGCGAGCAGCGCCCGCCGGATCGCGGCCTCCCCGTCGGCGAGGACGAGTTCGCCGGCGGCCCCGTCGAGGCGGACGTCGGCGAGCTGCCGGGTCATGTCGAGGGAGACCACGGGAACGCGGGTGACGTCGGCGGCCGGGACGGCGTAGACGGCGATCGCGTCGCCGTTGCGGACCGGCGTGAGGAGCACGTCGGCTTCCAGCGCTCCGGCGACGCTGCTGACGGTCCCGTGCAGATGCGCGTCAGGCTCCAGCCACGCCGTCGCGGGCACCGGCGCGTGCGGGGCCGTCGAGAGCGGGACGGCCAGGGCCGCGGTCTTCTCACCCGACGCCAGCGCCGCGAGGAGCGGTCCACCGGTCTCGGCGAGCAGGACCGTCGCGACGACGGCGCTGGTCAGGAACGGCACCGGCGCGGCGTACCTGCCGAGTTCCTCCAGCACCACCCCCGCCTCACGGGCCGACGCGCCCGCGCCGCCGTGCTCCTCGGGCACGAGCAGCCCGGCCAGCCCGAGGTCGACCGCGAGGGCCTTCCACAGCCCGGCGACGACCGTCCGGTCCCCGTCGTAGAGCGCCGCGACGGACGCGGGGTCGCACCGGTCGGCGAGGAGGGCCTGGACGGAGGCGCGCAGATCGTCCTCGACGTCGGTGTAGAGCAGTTCGAGGTCGCTCACTTCGCGGTGTCCTTCCAGGGGATGTCCTTGTCGACGCGGTGCTCGCCGGGCAGCCCGAGGACGCGTTCGGCGACGATGTTGCGCAGGATCTCCGAGGTGCCGCCCTCGATGGAGTTGCCCTTGGCGCGCAGGTACCGGTAGCCGGCGTCGCGGCCGGTGAAGTCGACGCCGTCGGGGCGCACCAGCGTCCAGTCGGAGTAGCGCAGGCCGTCCTCGCCGAGCAGCTCGATCTCCAGGCCGGACAGCTGCTGGTTGAGGCGCGCGAAAGTCAGCTTCATCGCCGAGCCCTCGGGGCCGGGCTGCCCCTGCTTGAGCTTCTGCCGCAGCCGCGACCCGGTGATCCGGGCGACCTCGGCCTCCACCCACAGCTTCAGGAGCCGGTCGTGCAGCTCGTGGGTGCGCCGCTCGGGGTGGTCGCGCCAGGTCTGCGCGACGACGCCGATCATGCCGCCGCCGCGGGGCGCGCCGCCGCTGCCGATGGCGACCCGCTCGTTGTTGAGGGTGGCGTTGGCGACCTTCCAGCCTTCGCCCTCCTCGCCGAGCCGCTGGGCGTCGGGGATGCGGACGTCGCTGAGGAAGACCTCGTTGAACTCGGCCTCGCCGGTGATCTGCCGGAGCGGGCGGACCTCGATGCCGGGGTCGGTCATGTCGCACAGGAAGTAGGTCAGGCCCCGGTGCTTGGGGATGTCCGGGTTCGTCCGGGCGACCAGGATGCCGAACCTGGCGTTGTGCGCGTTCGACGTCCAGACCTTCTGGCCGTTGACGACCCAGCCGTCGCCGTCGCGGACGGCGCGCGTCGCGATCGCGGCGAGGTCGGAGCCCGCGCCGGGCTCGCTGAACAGCTGGCACCAGATCTCCTCGCCCGTCCACAGCGGGCGCAGGAACCGCTCGCGCTGCTCGGGCGTGCCGTAGGCGAGGATCGTGGGCGCGGCCATGCCGAGGCCGATGCCGTTGCCGCGGGCGTTGTTCCCGGGCGCTCCCGCGCGGGCGAACTGCCGCTCCACGTCGGCGTGCAGGCTCTGCGGCAGGCCGAGGCCGCCGGCGCCGACCGGGTAGTGCACCCAGGCCAGGCCCGCGTCGAAGCGGGCGCGCAGGAACTCCAGCGGCTCGCTCGTCGCCGGGTCGTGCTCGGCGAGGAACTCGGCGACCCTCCGCCGCAGGTCCTCGCGCGCTGTCTCGTCGGACATCCTTCTACTTCCTCTACGGGTGGGGGATCAGGGCACCAGGACGCTGACGGAGTCGACGACGCAGACGGGCTTGCCGCCGCCTTCGCGCTCGACGGTCACCCGGGCGGTCAGCCGGAATCCGCCGCCGCCGGGCTCCAGGGAGAGCAGTTCCACGCCCGCCCGCACCCGGGAGTCCACCGGAACGGGCGCGGGGAACCGCAGCTTGTCGGCGCCGTAGTTGACGCCCATGGAGATCCCCTCGACGCGGTAGACGCTCCCGGCGAGCATCGGCAGCAGCGACAGCGTCAGGTAGCCGTGCGCGATGGTCGTGCCGAACGGCCCGGCCGCGGCCCGCGCCGGGTCGGTGTGGATCCACTGGTGGTCGCCGGTCGCCTCGGCGAACGTGTCGATCTGCTTCTGGGTGATGGTCTGCCAGTCGGAGTACCCGAGGTGGGTGCCGACGGCGGCGCGCAGTTCCTCGATGCCGTGGAAGGTCTTCATCCGCTCAGTCCTTCGGTCCGCCGGCGACGTACAGGACCTGGCCGGAGACGAATCCGGCGCCCTCGCTCGCGAAGAACGAGACGGCGTGCGCGATGTCGTCCGGGACGCCGGTGCGCCCGACCGGGATCTGCTTGGCCGCGCCCGCCTTGAAGTCCTCGAAGGGGACGCCGATGCGCCGCGCGGTCTCCTCGGTCATCTCGGTGGCGATGAAGCCGGGGGCGATCGCGTTGGCCGTCACCCCGAACCTGCCGAGTTCCAGCGCGAGGGTCTTGGTGAGGCCCTGGACGCCCGCCTTGGCCGCGGAGTAGTTGGCCTGGCCGCGGTTGCCGAGCGCCGAGGTGCTGGACAGGTTGACGATCCGGCCCCAGCCCGCCTGCGTCATGTGCGCCTGGACGGCCCGCGTCATGAGGAACGCGCCGCGCAGGTGGACGTTCATGACGGCGTCCCAGTCTCCGGCGCTCATCTTGAACAGCAGGTTGTCGCGGATGATGCCCGCGTTGTTCACCAGCACGGTCGGCGCGCCGAGTTCGGCGGCGATCCGCGCGACCCCGGCTGCGACGGCCTGCTCGTCGGCGACGTCGATCCCGACGGCCAGGGCCCGGCCTCCGGCCGCCTCGATCGCCTCGACGACGGGCTTGCAGGCCGCCTCGTCGAGGTCGACGACGGCGACGGCGAACCCGTCGGCGGCCAGCCTCCGTGCGACGCCCGCGCCGATGCCGCGCGCGGCCCCGGTGACGATCGCGGTCCGCTCAGTGCTCATTGCTCCTCCTTCAGGGCGAGCGGCGGTCACAGGCCGCCGGTCAGGGTCAGGCCGCCGTCCACGACGAGGGTCTGGCCGGTCAGCCAGGCCGCGTCGGGCGACAGCAGGAAGGCGACGGCGCCGCCGATGTCGTCGGGCACCCCGAGGCGCTTCAGCGGGTAGGGCGCGGCCACCTCGTCCTCGCGGCCCTCGTACAGCGCGGTCGCGAACTTCGTCTTCACCACGGCGGGGGCGACGGCGTTGACGCGCACGTCCGGGCCGAGTTCGACGGCGAGCTCCTGGGTGAGGCGGCCGAGCATCGCCTTGGTCGCGCCGTAGAACCCGATGCCGGGCGACGGCTTGAGCCCCGCCACCGAGGTGACGTTGACGATCGAGCCGCCGTGCTCGGCCATCCAGCCCCGGTGGGCGTGCTGGACCCACGAGAGCGTCGCGAGGCAGTTGACCTCGAAGGTCTTGCGGGCCGCGCCGAGGTCGAGGTCGAGCAGGGGGCCGTACGCGGGGTTGATGCCCGTGTTGTTGACCAGGAGGTCGGCGCTGCCGAAGGTGTCGATCGCGAGCCGGACGGTCTCGGCCTGGTGCGCGGGGTCGTCGGCGTGGCCGGGGACGCCCAGGGCGTGCTCCGGGCCGCCGAGTGCGGCGACGGCCTCGTCGAGCGCGTCCTTCTTGCGGGCGGTGATCACGACCTTCCCGCCCTCGGCGACGATCCTCGTCGCGATGGCGAGGCCGATGCCCCGGCTGGCGCCGGTGACGATCGCGGTGCTTCCGGTGAATCTCGGGGCCGGTGCGGATCTCGGGGTCATGTCACTTCCGTGCGGCGAGGTTACTAAGCGCTTGCTTAGAATGGGGTGGGGACTCAGGGTGCAGCACGGAGACATCCCAGGTCAAGTCCCCCGTGACCGGGCCCAACAGGACTGGGCGAAGCCACAACCGTGGTATTGCTGGAACCCGTACCCGCACCCATCAGGACAGGAGAGCCCGCGCGATGCCCGACACCTCCGACCTTCCGCGCGCCGACGCCACCCGCGCCAGGCTGCTGAAGGCGGCCGTCGCCGCGTTCGCCGAGAAGGGCTTCCACGGCACCACGACCCGCGACATCGCCACCGCCGCGGGCATGAGTCCGGCCGCCCTCTACGTGCACCACAGGTCGAAGGAGGAACTCCTCTTCCTGATCTCCAAGTCGGGGCACGAGCGCACCCTGCGCATAGTCCGGGAGGCCATCGGCACCGCCGACGACCCCGTGGCGTCACTGTGCCGGGTCGTCCACGACTTCGCCGTCCACCACGCCCGCGACAACACCGGCGCCCGCATCGTCAACTACGAGCTGACGGCGCTCAGCCCCGAGCACATGGCCGAGATCCGCCAGATCCGCCGCACCATCGACGCCGAGATCCGCGCCCTCGTCGAGCGCGGCGTCGCCGCCGGCGTCTTCGACACCCCGAGTCCCAAGATCGCCGCGACGGCCCTGCTCTCCCTCGGCATCGACATCGCCCGCTGGTACCGCGCCTCGGGCGACTGGACCCCCGAGGACATCGCCACCGGCTACGTCGACCTGGCGCTGCGCATCGTCGGCGCCCGCCCCTGACCGCCCGAGGTCAGGCGGCGCCCTCCGCGCGGCGGGGCCGGCTCGGAGTCCGGCGCAGTAGGGCCGACACGCTCCGGGTGATCTTCTGCGTCACTTCGGCTTCCCGCCCTCGATCGGTCGGCGCCCATCCTCCCAGATGCCTGACGAGTCGGATATCGGGCCTCGGTCGCACCCCGCGGTGGACCGGGGGTTACACTCGCGTTCCTCTAACGAGCGCTTGGTCGGAGGTCGTGGTGGACGTCGTCAAGGAGAGTCGGTCCGGGATCGGGCTGCCCGCCCGGGTGTTCCTGTTCCTGCTGCGGTTCTGGCTGCGGCCGCTGATGTGGCGCACGCCGTTCACGCCGAAGGTGCTCGCCCTCGCGAGCCGGATGGACACCCTCACCGCGGTGATGCTGGCGCCGCGCGGGACGGTGAAGGTGCCCGTGCCGTTCGACGGGTTCCCCGCCGAATGGGTCTACGGGCCGGGCGTCGCGCGCCGGGCCGACGGGCGGGGCAAGGTGATCCTCTACTTCCACGGCGGCGGCTTCATGGTCGGCGGGCTGCGCTCGCACCGCAGGATGATCGCCCGGCTGTCGGCCGCCGCGGGGGTGCCCGCCCTCTCGGTGGCCTACCGCCAGCTCCCCTCGACGACCCTGCCCGGGACCATAGAAGACTGCGTCGCCGCCTACCGGTATCTGCTCGCCGAGGGGTTCGCGGCCGAGGACGTCATCGTCGCGGGCGACTCCGCGGGCGGGTTCCTCACGTTCGCGGCCCCGCTCCAGGCGATCCGGGAGGGCCTGCCCTCGCCCGGCGCGCTCGTCGCGATCTCCCCGCTCACCGACCTCGACCACGCGGCCAAGCTCGACCATCCGAACCTGGGCATCGACCCCTTCATCCCCGGCCCGCGGCTGCCGGAGATGACCTCGCTCCTGCTCGGCGGCGCCGCGCCCGCTCCGCTGGACTCGCCCGTCAACGGCGCGCTCGCCGCGCTGCCCCCGACCCTCATCCACTGCGGCTCGACCGAGATCCTGCGCATCGACGCCGAGCTCATGGCCGACCGCCTCGCCGCCGCAGGGGTGCCCGTCACCCTCGTCGTCTGGGAGCGCCAGCCGCACGTCTTCCAGATCTTCGCCGACTTCTGCCGCGAAGGCCTCGTCTCCCTGGCCGAGATGGGCGCGTTCATCCGCGCCCTCCCCGCGGCAGCGGACCGCGCCGCCTGACGTCCGCCCGGTCTGGGAGGATCAGGGCATGGGCCTGCCGACCGACGACACGGGAACCCCGCCGGTCCCGGCGCGCGTGCGGCGGGTGGCTCGCTCGTCCCCTCGCTGACGGAGTCGCTCGCGCGGACACGCGCCGGCCCTGGATCTCACGGGGCCTCACCTCAGCGGCGCTCGCCGACTCCCCGAAACCCGAGCCGAACCTGACCCGCCGCATCCAGCCGGGCGACACGTTAGTCGACGTCGGCTACTTCACCCTGCCGGCCGCACACCTCACCGGCCCGACCGGGCACGTCGTCGCCATTGAGGCCGCACCCCACTTCCACACAGCCCCACCGAAACCGTGCGAGCGAACGGTTTCGACAACGTCCGCGCGGTGCTCTGCGCGGTCTCCGACGAGCCCGGCCGCCTCACCTTCCACCTGGCCGACCCCGAGAACGTCGGAACCACGAGCATGGTCGCTCCCCCGCACCGGCGCATTCGGCATTCGAGGCCGACGCCCGCCCGCTCCCCGACCTCCTCATCGACACTGAGCTGACCAGCGCCCGCATGATCAAGAGATCAGCCCCGGCCTCCTGGACGCCCAAGGACGAACCGTCGGCGACGTCCTCGATCCCCTCCTGGCCGCCGCCCAGGTCACCGGGGCCGCCGGTGACACCCAGTTCGACGGGGCCTGCCGTGTCGCCACGCCGAACATCGGCGGCAGCACCACTACCGCTGTCAGCCTCATCATCGGCACGGCCGCCGAAGCGCTCAGCGCCGCCGAACAGCACCTCACCCGCGTCCACCGCAAACTCGGCGTCCCCGGTCGGGCCGACTTGACCCCCGCCCTCGCCGGGATGCGGAACCACCCCTGATCCGGCCCGGACGCGGCAACCCCTCGCGTTCGGGGCGACGCCGGCAGATCGCGTCACGTCCTCAAGCAGTTGACAAAACACTCCAACTCGCCCATTTCGCCATTTCGAGATCTTTCACACAAAGCGCGAACACTCTCTATTTGCGTTCTTCGATGCTTCATTCCAAGGCTTCTGGAGAAATCCTCGATTAGTGGATCTTCGGGGTCGTTCACCTGGAGTTTCATCATCGCTTCGCACTCCAGGAAGCGTCGGCGATCGGCCAGACGATTTCTCCCGGCCTCGTCATGGATCCCTGGCACGGATCGGACAGGGCTTCTTGTAACGTCCTAAGGAGAGAGATTCGCTCGATGAAAGCAATCCTCAGTCGCCTCTCACGGAGATCGCCGGGGTCAGCCCGGCGCATAGTGGGACTCGCGCTCATCCCCGCGTTGGCACTGGCCTTCGCAGCACCACCCGGTGCGCACGCCGCGACGGCGCCGGTGGGTCTGGGAACCGCGGGCAGCTTCGCGGTCCTCGCCGGGTCCACGGTCACCAACACCGGCAACACCATCGTCTACGGCAACCTGGGCGTGAGCCCGGGCACCGCGATCGTCGGGTTCCCGCCGGGCATCGTGCTCGGGGTGAAGCATCCGGGCACTCCGGTCGCCGCCCAAGCACAGATCGACCTGACCACCGCTTACAACGACGCCGCCGGGCGCGGCCCGACCACCTCCACCGGTGTCGAGCTCGGGGGCCAGACGCTCGTCCCCGGTGTCTACGGAGAGCCGACGCTGGAGATCACCGGCCCGCTCACCCTCGACGCCAAGGGGGATCCCAACGCCGTCTGGGTCTTCCAGGCCGGCTCGACACTCGTCACGGCGTCGAACAGCAGCGTCAACCTCATCAACGGCGCTCAGGCGTGCAACGTCTTCTGGAAGGTCGGCAGCTCCGCGACGCTGGGGACGAACTCCGTCTTCGTCGGCAACATCCTCGCCCTCGCCTCGATCACGGTGCAGACCGGCGCCACCATCGAAGGCCGGGCGCTGGCCCGCACCGCCGCGGTCACCCTGGATGACAACGTCATCACCAGGCCGGTCTGCGGCACGACGGGCCCGACCGGCCCCACAGGCCCCACAGGCCCCACAGGCCCCACAGGCCCCACAGGCCCTACAGGCCCCACAGGCCCCACAGGCCCTACAGGCCCGGCCGGCCCTGAGGGTGAGGAAGGCCCGGCAGGCCCCGCAGGCCCGGCAGGCCCCGCAGGTCCGGCAGGTCCGGCAGGTCCGGCAGGTGAGGGTGGTCCGGCAGGCCCCGCAGGTCCGGCAGGTCCGGCAGGTCCGGCAGGTGAGGGTGGTCCGGCAGGCCCGGCAGGCCCCGCAGGCGAGGGCGGTCCCGCAGGCCCCGCAGGTCCGGCAGGCCCCGCAGGTCCGGCAGGTCCGGCAGGCCCGGCAGGCCCGGCTGGTCCCGGTTACCCCGGTGGTCCCGGCGGGCCCGGGTACCCCGGAGGTCCTGGATACCCGGGCAAGCCGGGGCACCACGGCAAGCCTGGGCACTACGGCAAGCCTGGGCACTACGGCAACGGCAAGCCTGGGCACTACGGCAAGCCGGGTCATGGCGGCCACGGGTCGTGCCACGGCGAGAAATGCCGTGACCACGACGGGGATGGGCCCTGGCGCGAGAATTTCCGCGATCACGAAGACCGCGACGAGACTCTGCGTGATTCCCACGACCACGAGGATCGGGACGAACTTCTGCGCCAATCCCGTGACCACAAGAAAAAAAGTGATTCTCCGCGTGATTCACGAGTGAAGCGAACCACACGGAGCTGACCCGTCATGGCCACCCCGGTCCCGCCCGATCTCGGGCGTCGACCGGGGTGGCCCTTGTCTTTCGCCCGACGGCGGGCGAGCGGCCTGAGGGCCGACATGCGGCGGCTGCGTGCCGGGCGCGGCGGGCGGACGCCGGACCACCGCGCCTGACGGCGGGCGGGTGGCGCGGGAGCCCGCAGGCGAGCAGGCGGGCTACGACGGAGGGACGCGCCGGGTCGCGGCGGCAGCGTCTCCATCGAGTAGCGGCGCGCCGTGCGGGGCCGCGCGGTGACGCGGGCCCCGCACGCGTCCGGACGAAGCGAGGCCATCGCCGGTTCCGGACCGATAGGGTGTGCTTTTCCTGGAAGGGGCGTGCGTGCGTTCGGCGCCCCGGCCTCCGGCGCGGCGTCGCGCGGGGCCACCGCCGCGAACTCCGTCGAGCGCGGCGACCACGTGCCGGAACTTAAGGAGCCCCGTGACACCAGACCTCCGCATGCTGCTCGACGCCGTCCGCCGCAAGGTCTACACGGACGGGGAAGGCGACCGTCTCGTCGTCCGGTTGGAGCGCACCTGCCCGGCCGCCCCGGCCGCCGTCTGGGCCGCGCTCACCGAGCCGGCGCGGCTGGCCGCCTGGTTCGGGCCGGTCGGCGGCGACCTGCGCGAGGGTGGCGGCTTCGCGGCCGAGGGCAACGCCGAGGGCACGATCCTCACCTGCGCGCCCCTCGCACGCCTCACGCTCAGCTGGGGCGCCCCCGAGAGCGTCGTGACGATCGGGCTCTCTCCGGCCGACGGCGGATCGACCGAGCTCGTGCTGGAGCACGGGGTCCCCGCCGCGCTCGCGCCCGACGGGGGCGCCGCCCGGTATCTCGGCCCCGGCTGGGACGGCGCCCTCCTCGGCCTCGCCCTCTACCTCAGCGGCTTCGAGACCACAGACCCGGCGGTCTTCCAGGACTCCCCGGAGGCGCAGGAGTACGACGCGGGCTCGACCGCCGAGTGGGAGGCGGCCCTACGCGCCTCCGGCCTCCTGGCAGGTCTTCGCCGAGCCGCCGACAGCTGATCTCAGGGGGTTTCGAGAGTCGCCAGCGCGCGGTCGGGCTCCCAGTGGGCGCGGATGGAGGTGAGGAGCCCTGCGTCGTCCACCGTGTAGACGATCACGCAGTCGACGGTCATGCGGGAGCCGTCCGCGAGGGTGGTCGTCAGCCTGGTGACGTTGGCGCAGGACGGGCCGTTCGCGAAGGACTCCGTGGTCAGGGCGTGGAAGCCCTTCATGAGTCCGACGTAGCCGTCCCAGAAGCCGGCGATGGCCTCCCTGCCCTTGTGGCCCTTGCCTTCGGGGTCGAGGAACGAGGGGCCCACCGGGTCCTCGATGTGGGCGTCGTCGGCGAAGAGGGCGAGCCAGCCCTCCTTGTCCTGGGCGGCGACCCGGCTTTGGGAGTTCTTGGCGGCGGTCCGGGCGGGGTGAGGGGCGTCGGGGGCTTCCCAGGTGTATCCGGGGGTGGCGGACATGCGAGAACCTGTTCTAGTCACACCGTGCGATGACGGTCTCGGCGAACGACTCCAGATGGCGGATCTTGGTCTCCAGGGGCTCGGTGTCCGGGCCCTTGATGTACGGGAGGCGGAACCCGACGATCACGTCGGTGATCCCCTTGTCCTCCAGCCGCCGCACCCCGTCCACGGTGTAGGCGTCGTAGGAGATCACGTGGATCTCGAACGGGTCGCCGGCCTTTCCCTCGGCCTCGCGGATCGCCTGGAGCCGCGTGAGCAGGGCGTCGAGCTCCTCGCCGTCGCCGCCCGCGTGCATCCAGCCGTCGCCGCGCAGCACGGCCCGGCGCAGGGCCGCGTCGCTGTGCCCGCCGACGAGGATCGGGATCGGCTCGGTCGGCGCCGGGCACATCTTCATCGACTCGATGTCGTAGAACTCGCCCTTGTAGGAGAAGTACTCGCCGCTGGTGAGGCCGCGGACGATGTCGATGCACTCGTCCATGCGCTTGCCGCGCCGCGCCCACGGCACGCCCAGCGCGGCGAAGTCCTCCGGCCAGGGGGAGAGGCCCACCCCGAGCGACAGCCTGTTGCCGGTGAGCGCCGCGATCGAGCTCGCCTGCTTGGCGACGAGCACGGGCGGGCGGATCGGGAGCTTGAGGACGAAGGGCGTGAACCGCAGCCGCGACGTCACCGCTCCCATCGCCGCGGTGAGGACGAACGTCTCGATGAACGCCTTGTCCTCGAGGAACGCCCGGTCGCCGTCCTCGGTGTAGGGATAGGTCGAATCGGACTCCTCCGGATACATCACGGAGTCCGGGACGGTGATGCTGTGGTAGCCCGCGTTCTCTGCCGCCTTGGCGAGCGGGAGGTAGTACGACGGGTCGGTCATCGCCTCGGCGTAGGTGAACCGCATGCGGCGCAGCTTACTAGAACACGTTCCAGTTTCAATGGAGGTGCGGAACGTCCTCCGGCCAGAACTCCAGCGCGTGGACCCGGAGATCGACCCAGGTGTGCAGTTCGGTGTGGAAGGTGCGCAGCGCCTCGATGTCGTCGGCGCGGCGGTGGCCGGGGCCGTGCGGGTCCGGGAGGCCGGAGCGCATGAAGCCCTGGATCAGCCAGATCACCGCCCACGCGACGAAGACCATGTCGACGTCCGGGCGGACGCCCGCCCACGGCGCGCGGGTCATCACCGTCTCCAGCGGGGGCGTCACCGTGTCGGGGAAGTCAAGGTCGCTGGCGTCCTTGAGGCCGCGGTGCTCCCACACCGCGTTGATCTCCGGGTGGGAGAGGGCGAAGTCCAGCGCCGAGTCGATGAGCCGGTGCAGGCCGCGGACGTCCCGCGGGAGTTCTCGGACCGCGTCTTCGAAAAAGCGCCGCTCCACGGCGAGGAAGTGCTCGATCACCGCCCGGTAAAGGCCCGGTTTGCCCTCGCGGAGCAGCATCGACCGGCCCGCTTCGGGTCCGGCGGTCTGCATGATCATGTCGAGGGTCGTCGCGTCGTACCCTATTTCCGCGAACAGCCTGACCGCCGCGCGCAGGACTTGCTCGTCGGGAAGGATCTGGACCGCGTCCACAGGTTCGGCAGTCATGCCGTGTACAACGATCCGTGCGGGCACGCGCATCCGGATCGCGGCAAAGGCCGGGTCTTATCTGTTCGATGAGTTCTGGGGAGAAATGGGCGGTCTCACGGAGTACTGGGCGCTGGAGCGGTACCGGCTCGGCCCGGTCGACCTGATCGAACTCGAGGAGGCCGTCGTGCTGAGACGCCGCGCCGCCCTGCGGGAGAAGGGCTGGATCGTCGCGCCCGGCGAGCCGCCCGGCCTCGGCCGGTGCCCCTTCCGCGACAGGCTCGACGGGTTCGCCGCGGGCCGCTCCGACGGCGTCCTCGTGGTCCGGGGCCTCGGCGAGACCGGCACCCGGTCCGGAGGGATCACCGAGACCGGCCCCGACGTCCTGCACGTCATCGCCGCGAGGCTCGGCACTCCGCTCCCGCAGGACGACGCGCCGAGGGAACCCGCCTTCACCGTCTGGCTGTGCCCGCCCGGCGCCCGCCCCCGGAGCTTCGCCCTCGCCGCCGCCGACGGGGCAGCCGCCGAGACCGACCTCGATCCGGGCGAACTCCTCCTGGTGGATCTCGCCCGGGCGTCCGCGCGGCCGGTTCCCGATCCCGGCGACGCGCTCGCCGTCCAGGTCGGCGCCGCCTGAACGAGGCCGTCCGGCGCGCGTCCGAGGCCGTTCTGTGCCGCTTCGGTGGGGAAATCGTCGATAGTGAGGGCCCGTCCGGGGAATGAGCCCGGAGCGCGGTCCGGGCACCTGAGCCCGCCGGCGCCGCGGAAGAGGAGGACAGCAGTGGGAGCGTATGCCGATGCCTACCGGCGGAGCCTTGCCGACCCGGAAGGCTTCTGGGGAGAGGCCGCACGGCTGATCGACTGGACGCACGAGCCCTCCCGGACCCTCGACGCCTCCGCACCGCCCTTCTACCGCTGGTTCCCCGACGGGGAGATGAACACCAGCGCCAACGCCCTCGACCGGCATGTCGAGGCGGGCGCCGGAGACCGTCCCGCGCTCATCTGGGACTCCGCGATGGTCCCCGCCAAGCGCACCTACACCTTCCGCGAGCTGCGCGACGAGGTGGCCCGCGTCGCCGGGGCGCTGGCCGCGCTCGGCGTCGGCAAGGGCGACCGGGTCGTCGTCTACATGCCGATGGTGCCCGAGGCGCTCATGGCGATGCTCGCCTGCGCGCGGCTCGGCGCCGTGCACTCGGTGGTGTTCGGCGGGTTCGCCGCCAAGGAGCTCGCCGCGCGGATCGAGGACGCCCGGCCGAAGGCCGTCGTGGCGGCGTCCTGCGGGCTGGAACCCGGAAGGGTCATCGCCTACCAGCCGATCCTGGAGAAGGCGCTGGAGATGAGCGCCCACCGTCCCGACCGCGTCCTCATGCTCCAGCGGGAGAGCGCCCCGGCCGACCTCGCGCTGCCCGGCTACGTCGACTGGGCGGAGGCCGTGGCCTCCGCCGAGCCCGCCGCGCCCGTTCCCGTCGCCTCGACCGACCCGCTGTACATCCTCTACACCTCGGGCACCACCGGGAAGCCGAAGGGCGTCCTGCGCACGGCGGGCGGCCACGCGGTCGCCCTCGCCTGGACGATGGGCGCGATCTACGACATCGGTCCGGGCGACGTCTTCTGGGCGGTCTCCGACGTCGGCTGGGTCGTCGGGCACAGCTACATCGTCTACGCGCCGCTGCTCGTCGGCGCGACGACCGTCGTCTACGAGGGCAAACCGATCGGGACGCCGGACGCGGGCGCCTTCTGGCGGATCGTGCAGGAGTACCGGGTCAAGGCCATCTTCACCGCGCCTACCGCGTTCCGCGCCATCAAGAAGGTCGACCCGAAGGCCGCCGAACTCGCGAAGTACGACATCTCCACCTTGCGGACGCTGTTCCTGGCGGGGGAGAGGCTCGACCCGGAGACCTACCACTGGGCGTCGGACACGCTGGGCGTGCCCGTCGTCGACCACTGGTGGCAGACCGAGACGGGCTGGCCGATCGCGGCGAACCCGCGCGGGCTGGAGCCGATGCCGACCCAGCCGGGCTCGGCGACCGTGCCCGTCCCCGGCTGGGACGTCAGGATCCTCGACGAGTACGGCGCGGAGGCCGGCCCGGGCCGGGAAGGCGAGATCGTCATCAGGCTCCCGCTGCCGCCCGGCGCGCTGCACACCCTCTGGGGCGACGACGAGCGCTTCATCGCCTCCTATCTCGCCCGCCACGAGGGCTACTACCACACGGGCGACTCCGGCTACTTCGACGAGGACGGGTACCTGTTCGTCATGGGCCGGATCGACGACGTCATCAACGTCGCGGGCCACCGCCTGTCCACGGGCGCGATCGAGGCCGCCCTGGCCACCCACCCCGCCGTCGCCGAGTGCGCCGTGATCGGCGTGCCCGACCCGCTCAAGGGCCAGCTCCCGTACGGGCTCGTCGTTCTCAAGGCGGGGGTCGAGCAGGACGAGGAGTCCCTGACCGCCGAGCTGATCGCCGCGGTCCGCCGCGACATCGGCCCGGTCGCCGCGTTCCGCGACGTCTCCGTCGTTCCCGCCCTGCCCAAGACCCGCTCCGGCAAGATCCTCCGCAAGACCATGCGCGGCATCGCCGGAGGCCGCGACGAACCGGTCCCCGCGACGATCGAGGACCCGTCCGTCCTGGACGCCATCACCCCCGTCCTCCGCCACCGCGCCGAGTAGCGGCTTCGGCGGGCCGCCTTGCCCGGGCCGCCCGGGCCACCCGGCCGACCGTCTGCGGTCGGCCGGGGCCGTCAGGCCCGCAGACGGTGGGTCGGGTGATCAGCGGGGAGAGGACCGCTCTCGCCTGGGGCCCAGGTGACCCGGCCCGCCGGCTGGGGCCGTTAGGACCGCGGGCGCGGCGCGTCGGCGGCCTCCGGCTCGAGGAAGGACGCCAGGCGGCTGCGGACGGAGTCGGGCGCGGGGGCGGCCGGGGCGGCCGAGGCGAGGCGGCGGCGCTGCGGGAGCCCGCTCGCGGCCTGGCCGACCACCTGGGGACGCTCGGGGCCGCTCGGGGCGCGGAGCGCGCGGGGTTCGGGGCGCAGCGGATCGAGCGGCCGCGTCACCAGGCCGTCCGGGATCTCGACGACGGCGAGCAGGCCGCCGCCCGGGGCGCGCTCCAGGCGCACGCCGAGGCCGAAGCGGCGGGCGTAGGTGCCGACGACGGCGAGGCCGAGCCGGGGCAGGGGGCCGAGGGCCGTGAGGGACGCGGTCCGCGCGCCGGAGGCGATCTCGGCGAGCCCGGCCAGCGCCGCGTCGTCCACCCCGGTTCCGGAGTCCTCGATCCGGACGACGAAGCCGCCGCCCGCGCGCCCGACCGTCGCCCGCACGGTGCCCGGCGAGGCCTCGGCGGCGTTGGCGAGCAGCTCGGCGAACGTGTGGACCAGCGGTTCGACGACGCGGGGGCGGGCCGCCACCTCCTGGCCGCCGACCAGCTCCAGACGGCCGCCGGCCACGACCCGTCCGGCGGCGGCCGCGAGCACGTCGGCCAGGGGGAGCGGCCGCGGCCAGTTCCGTCCGGCGCGTCCGCCGCTCAGCACCACGAGGCTCTGCGCGAGCCGGGTCAGCTGGGCGGCCTGCCCGGCGATCCGGGTGCACTCCTCCAGGAGGTCGGGCCGGTCGCCGACCCGCCCGGCCAGGCGGTCGACCGACTCGCGGACGCGCAGCGCCCCGGCCTGGGTGCGCTGGGCCACCGACACGACCATGCCCTCCAGGGCCCGCGCGGCCTCGGCCCGGGCCGTCTCGGTGCGGGAGAACGCCGCGTCGTAGACCGCGGCGGCCTGCTCCGCCCAGGGCGTCGACGCCGGGACGTCGGGGCGCCGGGCGGCCACCGAGACGTCCCAGGCGAGCGTGCGCAGCAGCTCCCCGAACTCCGTGTGCTGCCGCTCGGCCGCGCCGCGGGCGTCGCGCAGGTCGCGTGCCAGGCCGCGCGCGCTGATGCGGGCACGGCGCAGCGCCTCGCCGAGCACCAGGACCGCCGCGGCGCACAGGGCGCCCGCGATGAGCGCGGCGGTCTGGGGGCGGTCGGCGGTCGTGAGGACCGCGCCCGCGACGGATGCCGCGATCGCCGCGGCGCCCATGACGGGCCAGAGGAGGGAGGGACGCGCAGCTTCTTCCATGATCCGCTTCTGGTCCGGGGGCGCCGCGTCCGGGCCTCGGCCGCCGGGACCCCGGGCGCTGCGCCTGATCGGGCACATCGGTCAGGCATGGTCAATGGCGGTGTCGGCCGAAATCGTCATCCGCCACCCCGCTGCGCGGGAACCGAGACCCCAAACTACGCCAGACGAATCCCGTGGACCACCCGCCACGAGAATCCCATCGAAAGATGTGATCTCGCGTTAATCCTCGGATACCTGAGTTGTAGTGATGCACACAATTAACGTGTGAAATGCAGTTTTCGTGGTTTGGGTGATGACTCCATGGTGTTTATCACGTTCTGTCATCTTCGCCGGGATTGTTCGGTCGAAGTCCTGGTGGGGGCGTAGCGGCAGAGGTCTCATCGGGCGACGGAGCCGGACAAATGCGAACGGCGTGACAACGGCCACAACTCGCGGCGCTCCGCAGCCGTTCGTGGCCGGTCGAGGTCAGGCCCCGGTTCCGGCGCGCCGGGCCCCGCGGCGGGCGGACCGGGCGGCTACCGTGCGGAAGATCAACGGCGACCGCGAGGTGGGGCGATGAGCGCAGAGACAGTACCCGTGCAGGTCTTCGGCGGGCCGACGGCACTGATCGAGTACGGCGGGCTGCGTCTCGTCACCGACCCGACGTTCGACGAGCCCGGCGACTACCCGCTCGGCCCGGGACTCGTCCTGACCAAGCTGGAGCCGCCCACGGCGGGGCCCGACGCCCTCGGCCGCGTCGACGCCGTGCTGCTCTCCCACGACCAGCACCCCGACAACCTCGACCACGCCGGACGCAGGTTCCTCGACCGCGTCCCGCTCGTGCTGACCACGCCGACGGGCGCGGCCCGGCTCGGCGGCGACGTCCGCGGCCTCGTGCCGTGGGAGGAGGTCGTGCTGGACCGGCCGGAAGGCGGCAGCGTCACCGTCACGGCGGTGCCGGCCCTGCACGGCCCCGAAGGCGCCGGCGCGCTGGAGATCTCCGGCGAGGTCACCGGCTTCGTCCTCACCGGTGAGGGCCTGCCCGTCGTCTACGTCAGCGGCGACAACGCCTCCCTCGACCTGGTCCGGCAGATCGCCCGGCGGGTCGGCCCCGTGGACACCGCGGTCCTCTTCGCCGGAGCCGCCCGCACCCCCTTCTTCGACGGCCGCCCCGTCACCCTCGACAGCGCCTCCGCCGCCGAGGCCGCCCGCATCCTCGCCGCCCGCCGCGTGGTCCCCGTCCACCTGACCGGCTGGTCCCACTTCACCGAAGACCACACCATCCTCACCCGCGCCTTCACCACGGCCGGTCTCTCCCACCTCCTGCCCTGACCACCGCCCCGAGGCCGGGCGACCCGACCGCTCAGCGGTGCGCCCGGGGCGCGCGGCCTCTTCGCGAGGCGCGGCCCGGGCGATCCCCGTCGTGGGGGGTCATGGGCCGAAGGACGCGGTGATCTCGATCGGGGCCAGAAGGTGTGCGTTGAGGGCGGGGACGTCCTCGGCGGGGATCCACAGCTCCAGGTGGGCCGATCCGCCCGCCTGGCGGGTCGGGTAGCGGCGGGCGAAGGCCGTGGCCACGCGGAACCGGGTGACGTGGCCCGAGCCGGCGGCGTCCACGTTCCAGTCGCGGGCGATCTCGGCCGCGTACTCCTCGCGGAGCACCGGGTAGAAGATCGGCTGGTCGGGCAGGCGCGGCGGCCACTCCCGCATGCCGGACGCGCGCAGCAGCTCGAGTTCGGCGGGGCCGACGGGACGCCACAAGGTGGTGCCGCCGTCCGGGTCCTCCTGGCGGCCCCGGTGGACCTCGTTGAGGAACGCGCGCACGTACGGGTCGACGGGGGCCGGGTCGTCGATGCGGTCGGTGAAGACCGCGACCGCGCGGCCGCCGGTGCCCTGGGTCTCGCGGAGCAGCCGCCACGCCCACAGGTTCGGGTGGGGGAGGGCGGTGCAGGCCTCGGCGGGGGCCGCCAGCTCGATCGCGCGGTCCAGCTCGGCGGCGCTCAGCGGCAGGGCCGCACTGCCGGACCGGTAGCCCGTGACGGTCGCCAGGACGGCGGCAGGCAGCGGGCCCTGGCCTTCGAGATTCACCTTGACGACCTCCAGGCGGCCGTCGGTCTCGTGCACGATCCCGTGCGCGGCGGGACGCCGGTAGCCTTCCAGCGCCGCCTCGAACTCGGCCCGCTTGGCGTGGACCTGCTCGGCCGTCACCCATCGCTCGCTCATGGTCCGATGATCTCACCGCGCGCGACCTCGCCCCGGGACGGTTTCCACAGCCCGAAAGTTCCGGTTTCGTGGGATAAGTATCGGTAAGTTTCTGGTTTACTCGGATGCGTGAAAGATGCGGCGCGCTCGGTGAAGAGCCTCGACGTGCCCTCGCTTCGGCGGACCGCCGGGGCGGTGGCCTCCGACTCCGTGGCGGGCGCGGTATGACGGGCGGCGACCCGAGCCCCGCGTGGCGCACCGTCCCCGCCCTCACCGCAGGGGTGCTCGCCACCATCGTCGGGGCGTTCGCCGTCCTGCTCCTGCCCCTGCGCGGACCGCGCCGCCGGGTGGCGGTGGACGCGATCCTGCGGACGTGGGCGCGCGCCTGGTGCCTGGCCGCGGGCGCGCGGATCACCGTCGACGGCCTGGAGAAGCTGGAGCCCGGCGCGACCTACGTCGTCGTGTCCAACCACACCTCGAACCTCGACCCGATGATCCACCTCGCCATCTTCGGCGGCCGCCTGCGCATCCTCGCCAAGCGCGAGCTCTTCCGGGTCCCGCTGCTCGGCCAGGGCATGCGCGCGGCGGGCCTCGTCGAGGTCGACCGCCGCAACGCCGACCGGGGCTCGATCAACCGAGGCGTCGCCGCGGCCTTCGCCGCGGGCAGCTCGCTGCTCGTCTACCCCGAGGGCACCTTCTCCTACGAGACGGGCCTGCGCCCCTTCAAGCCAGGCGCGTTCATGATCGCCATCACCCACGGCGTCCCCGTTGTGCCCGTCACCCTGCGCGGCGTGGACACCGTCTGGCCCGCCCGCCGCCTCCGCATCCGCCCCGCCCGCGTCCACGTCACCATAGGGACCCCCCTCCCCACCAAGCACCTCACGCCCGCCGACGCCCCCGGCCTCACCGCCGCCACCCGCACCACCATCACCACCACCCTGACCACGCCCCTTTCCTGAACAGCCGGCGCCTCCCTGCGGTCGGCCGCAGAGAGGCGCGCACCAAGACGGCCGGCTAGTCGTCGGGCAGTTCGCGGACGGCGCCTGCGGAGGCGGACTGGGCGAAGGCGGCGTAGGCGCGGAGGGACTTCGGGACGGGGCGGTGGCGTGCGGCCGGGCGGTAGCCGGTGGTGGATTCGAGGGTTCTGCGGCGGGCGGCCAGGTCGGGGACGTGGAGGGTGAGGGTTCGGCCGGGGACGTCGATGGTGATCCGGTCTCCGTCGGCGACGAGGGAAAGCGGGCCTCCGGCGGCGGCTTCGGGGGAGACGTGGCCGACGGAGAGGCCGGAGCTGCCGCCGGAGAAGCGGCCGTCGGTGAGGACGGCGCAGGAGGAGGCGAGTCCCCGGCCCTTCAGGTAGGCGGTCGGGTGGAGCATCTCCTGCATGCCAGGTCCGCCGCGCGGTCCCTCGTAGCGGATGACGAGAACGGTCCCGGGGACGACGCGGCCGGAGAGGATCGCCTCGACGGCCTGCTCCTGGGACTCGGTGACGATCGCCGTCCCGGTGAAGACCTCCATGCCGGCGGGCACCCCCGCGGACTTGACGACGGCGCCGTCAGGGGCCAGCCCGCCGCGCAGGACGGCCAGGCCGCCCGAGGCGGAGTAGGCGTGGGCGGCGTCCCGGATGCAGCCGCCGGAGGCGTCCACGTCGAGGGACTCCCACCGGGCCGACTGCGAGGACGCCTCCGAGGAGCGGACGCTCCCGGGCGCGGCATGGAACAGCTCCACGGCCTCCGCCGAAGGCGACGGCCCCCGCACGTCCCACTTCCCGAGCCACTCCTTCAACGACCCCGAGTGCACCGCCCGGACGTCCTCGTGCAGCAGTCCCGCCCGGTGCAGCTCGCCCAGCAGCGCGGGGACGCCGCCCGCCCTGTGCACGTCCTCCATGAGGTACGACCCGTTCGGCGCGACCCTGCACAGGAACGGGACGACGGGGGAGAGCGCCTCGATGTCGGCCAGGGTGTAGTCGAGTTCGGCCTCGCGCGCGGCGGCCAGCAGGTGCAGCACCGTGTTGGTCGATCCGCCCATGGCAAGGCCGAGCGCCTCCACGAGGCAGTTCATCGAGTTCGCGGTGAACATGCCCGCGCACGAGCCGCAGGTCGGGCAGGCCGCCTCTTCGATCGCGGCGAGGTCGGCGTCGGAGACTGACGTGTCTGCGGCGTCGGCCATGGTGGTGATCAGCTCGAGCCGGGTCCGCACCGTGCCGTTCGCGAGGACCGCGCGTCCGCCTTCCATCGGCCCGCCGGAGACGAACACCGTCGGGATGTTCAGGCGCAGCGCGGCCATGAGCATCCCGGGCGTGATCTTGTCGCAGTTGGAGACGCACACGAGCGCGTCGGCCCGGTGCCCCTGCACCATGTACTCGACGGAGTCGGCGATCAGCTCGCGCGACGGCAGCGAGTACAGCATCCCGTCGTGGCCCATCGCGATGCCGTCGTCGATCGCGATCGTGTGGAACTCGCGGGGGATGCCGCCGGCCTCGCGGATCGCCGCGCCGACGGCCCGGCCGACGGGCTGGAGGTGCGTGTGGCCGGGGACGAACTCGGTGAAGCTGTTGGCCACCGCGATGACGGGTTTGCGCCCGATGTCGGCGGCGGGCACCCCGGAGGCCCGCATGAGCGCGCGGGCGCCCGCCTGGTTGCGGCCATGGGTGACGGTGTGTGATCGCAGCTGTGGCATGCGCCCATGCTGGCGGGGGCCTCGCGTGACGGGAAGACGGCTCGAATACCAGTACTCCCACTACCAGTATTAGGGTGGCGGCCATGGGGACGGGCGAGGATCGGCGCGCTGAGCTGGGCGGATTCCTGCGGACCCGGCGGTCCGGCCTGGATCCGACGGAAGTCGGGCTGCCGCCGGGCGGCCCGCGCCGCCGCGGCGGCCTCCGCCGCGAGGAGGTCGCGACGCTCTCCGGCGTCAGCGTCACCTGGTACACCTGGCTGGAGCAGGGCCGCGACATCCAGCCGTCCCGCCAGGTCCTCGACGCGCTCGCCCGCGCCCTGCGGCTCACCCCGACCGAGGCCGGCTACATCCTCGGCCTCGCCGGGTACACGCCCCAGAGCGAGCCGGCAGACGTGCCGGTCGAGGAGGCGCCCGAGCACGTCCAGCGCCTTCTCGACGCGCTCACGGACCCCGCCTACGCCGTCGCGCCCGACTGGACGATCTGCGGCTGGAACGCCGCGTACCTCGACCTCTATCCGAACGTCGCCAAAGTCCCCGCCTCCGAGCGGAACCTCCTGTGGCTCGTCTTCACCGACCAGTACGTCCGCGACCTCCTGCCCGACTGGGAGACCACGAGCCGGCGCTTCCTCGCCGAGTTCCGCGCCGAGGCCGGGCCCCGCCTCGGCGACCTCGCCCGCTCCCCGGCGATCGAACGCCTCCTCGCCGTCAGCGAGCCGTTCCGGCGGGCCTGGCGGGACCACAGGATCGCGGGCTTCGCGTCCCGCGAAAGGCTGTTCCGCCACCCCGAGCGCGGCCTCCTGCGCTTCGAGCACCACCGCCTCGCCCCCGCGGACCACCCCGACCTCCACCTGGTCGTCTACCTCCCTCAGCCCTGATCGGCCCCGCAGGACGGCGGGCCCGGTGCCGGGCGCTTGAGCGCAGGCGATCGGGCCCCGGAGACAGGTCGCGGAAAACCTGTTGAGCGGCCTGGCGCGGGCTGCGTAGGGTCATGGGCCGCAGGTTCGACGGGGGATCCGAGCCTGCCCGGAAGTTTTCCGGTGACCTGGGCGTTCGCCTCTGCAGGACGGTTCTGGTCGTCCTTCCCCGCGGGCCGTGCTCTGGCCCGCCCCCGGCGGGCTCCCGCCTCCCGACAGCCGCGCGCGACGAGAAAGGCCACGTACGACTGTGCAGCGACGATCCGAGACCCTCGCCGACCCCGGAGAGAAAGCACCCGACGCCGACGCGGAGGGCCTGCCCAGGCACGTCAAGATCGCGATCGGGGTGCCGATCCTCGCCGCCTTCGTGATGATCCTCAACGAGACCGTCATGGGCGTGGCCATCCCGAAGCTGATGACGGAGTTCGCCGTCAGCGCGACGGCCGCGCAGTGGCTCACCACCGGCTACCTGCTGACGATGGCCGTCGTCATCCCCACCACCGGGCTGATCCTGCAGCGGTTCCCGACCCGCGCGGTGTTCCTCGCCGCGACGTCCCTGTTCGCGTTCGGCACGCTGCTCGCCGGACTCGCGCCGCACTTCGGCGTGCTGCTCGCCGCCCGCGTCGTGCAGGCGAGCGGAACCGCCCTGGTCCTGCCGCTGCTCATGACCAGCATCATGACGCTGGTGCCCGCCTCGCGCCGCGGCCGCACGATGGGGCTGGTGTCGGTCGTCATCGCGGTCGCGCCGGCCGTCGGGCCGACGTTCTCCGGGCTGATCCTCGCCTCGCTCAGCTGGCGCTGGCTGTTCCTCGCGGTCGTGCCCATCGCGGTCGCGGTGGTGGTCGTCGGCGTCGTCCTCGTGGAGAACACCGGGACGACCCGGTCCGTCCGGTTCGACCTGCCGTCCGCGCTGCTGTCGGCGGTCGCGTTCGGCGGCCTGATCTACGGGCTCAGCGCCATCGGCGAGTCCGCGGGCGGCCACGCCGCGGTGTCCCCGGCGATCCCGCTCGCCGTCGGGGCGGTCGCGCTCGCCGTCTTCGTCCGGCGGCAGCTGACCCTCCAGCGGGGCGACGCGGCGCTGCTCGACCTGCGCCCGCTGCGCGACCGCTCGTTCGTCGTCGGCGTCCTGCTGCTCCTGGTCTCGATGGCCGGACTGTTCGGCGCGCTGATCCTGCTGCCGATCTACCTCCAGACGATTCGCGGCCTCACCACCCTGGAGACCGGCCTGCTGCTCCTGCCGGGCGGCCTCGCGATGGGCCTCGTCTCGCCGTTCGTGGGGCGCCTCGCCGACCGCTTCGGCCCGCGCCCGCTCGTCATTCCCGGCACCGTCGCCCTGGCGGCGTCCCTGGCGATGATGAGCTTCCTCGACGCCGGCACCCCGGTCGGCTTCGTGATCGCCGCCCACGTCCTGACGAGCCTCGCCCTGGGCTCCTCGATGGCTCCGCTGATGGCGTCCGCGCTCGGCTCGCTCGACACCGCCCTGTACTCGCACGGCAGCGCCATCATGAACACGCTCCAGCAGTTCGCCGGAGCCGCCGGGACCGCGCTTTTCGTCACCATCATGACGCTGCGGTCCACTTCGTCCGCCGAGGCGGGCGCGGCACCGCTCGACGCCCAGTCCACGGGCATCCAGGACGCCTTCCTGTGCGGCGCGCTCCTGGGCCTGCTCGCGGTGGGCCTGTCCTTCCTCGTCAAGCGCGCCGCCAACGCGCCGGCCGAGGGCGTCGCCCTGCACTGACGCGACTCGGGGGCGGGGTCAGGACGGCGCGATCCGGGCGAACATCAGCATGTCCCGGCGCTCGGCCCCGACCTCGCCCCACGACCGCAGCAGCCCCTCGCGGGTGAAGCCCGCCTTCTCCGCGGTCCGCACTGACGCGGAGTTCCACGGCTCGATGTACAGCTCGACGCGGGCGGCGCCCAGGCGCTCCCAGGCCCACGCCGTCAGCGCCTCGACGGCCGCGGCGGCCTCCCGCAGCACCTCGGCATCCTGGTGTGCTCCCACGCCCGCAGCTCCCGGGTCCCGAAGCGGATCCGCGGCACCGAGAGCCGGCCGTGCCCGCTCACGACTCTCGCAGCCGCCGACCGCACCAGGGGCAGAAGGCGATCTCGATGTACGACGAGCCGCCGTCGTGGATGATCAGCCCGTACTCGTGCTCGGCGGTGAAGGCGACCAGGGTGTCCGGGCAGTCGTAGGGGTCGGGATGCGCGTCGCAGCGGTGGTTCGCGTTATAGGTCATCATCTCGCAGCAGTGGACGTGCATCGGCTCGCTTCGGTCGGACGGGGGGCCGGGTCCTCCGCAGGGTAGCGAACCCCGTGATCCTTGCGCCTTCGGCGTCGATGGCGGGGGCGGGTCACAGGAGGTGCTCCAGGCGGATGGGCAGGCGGGTGGCGCGGTGGCCTGTGGCGTGGTGGACGGCGTTGGCGACGGCGGCGGCCACACCGACCATGGAGACCTCGCCGAGGCCCTTCACGCCGAGGTCGTTGAGGAGCGGGTCGGGGCGGTCGACGAACTCGACGTGCAGGTCGGGGATGTCGGCGTTGACGGCGATCGCGTAGCCCTCCAGGTCGGCGTTGGCGAAGCCGCCGAAGCGCGGGTCCGGTTCGGCGTGCTCGCGCAGCGCGGCGCCGATGCCCCACACGACCCCGCCGCGCACCTGGCTCGCGGCCGTCACCGGGCTGGCGACGGTGCCGCAGTCGATGACGCTGACCGTCCGGGCGACCCTGACCCGCCGCGTCGTCGGCTCCACCCGCACCTCGACGAAGTGGGCGCCGAAGCTGTAGGCGGCGAAGCCCGGGTAGACCGGGCCCGCCGGGGCCATGCCCCCGTCCCGCACCCGGTCCAGCGCCTCGGGCGGCTGGCCCGGGGCGAGCGTGCCCACCTCGACCTCCACGGCTTCGGAGACGTCGGGCAGCGGCCCGGACGAGGGAGCGCCGAGGCGCTCGCGGAGCGCGGACAGCGCGGCCTGCACACCGGGCAGGACCGTCGCGGTGCCCCACGAGCCCGCGGTGAGCTGGTGCGGGACTCCGGCGGTGTCGCCGGCCTCGACGGTGACGCGGTCGGCGGGCAGACCGGTGAGCCGCACGACGGTTCCCACGATGGCGGTCCGGATGCCCTGCCCCATCTCGTGCGCGCCCGCCCACACGGTGAGGCGGCCCGCGGCGTCGAGGCGCGCCCGCGTCACCGTCGCCGCCGCGGAGGCCTTGTAGGCGGCCGAAGCGACGCCCCAGCCGAGATAAGACCCGTCGGAGGCACGCATGGAGCGGGGCTCGGCCGACCGGGCGGACCAGCCGAACCGCAGGGCGCCGCGACGCAGGCACTCCGCGAGATGCCGCGAGGAGAAGGGCAGACCGCTCACGGGATCGACCGCGGTGTCGTTGCGCAGCCGCAGTTCCACGGGATCGAGGCGGGTCCGGACGGCCAGTTCGTCCATCGCCGACTCCAGGGCGAACACCGCGGGGTGCTCGTAGGGCGCGCGCATGTAGCCGGGCGTCTGCGAGTCGGTGCGCACGATCCGCTGATGGGCCCGGAAGGCGGAGATCCCGTACATGCGCGCGCTGGTGTCGGTGTAGGCGGCCGGGAAGACGTCATGCCGTGAGGTCTGCTGGTCCACCGCGTGCAGCAGGGCGGTGAGCCTGCCGTCGGCCTGCGCGCCGAGCCTGACGCGGTGGCGGCCGGCCGGGCGGAAGCCCGAGTTGTGGAACATCAGCTCGCGCGGCACCACGAGCTTCACCGGGCGGCCGAGGCGGCGCGCGGCCACGGCGGCGAGCCCCGTCTGCATCTGCAGCGCGTTCCGGTTGCCGAAGCCGCCTCCCAAGTAGGGCGAGACGATCCGCACCTGCTCCGGTGCGAGCCCGAGCTGCCGGGCGAGCCCGCGGCGGACCGACGACGCGTTCTGGGTGCCCTCGTGGACGGTGAGAAGGTCTCCGTCCCAGGACGCGACGGTCGAGGTGAGTTCCATCGGGAGCGGATGCTGCGTCGGCAGGTCGAAGACGGCGTCCACCTGGTGGGCGGAGGCGGCGTACACGGCGTCGGCGTCGCCGATGACGCGGTCGGTGTAGTAGCCGAGCACGTCGGCCTGGTCCTGGACTTCGGCGCCCGCGTCGTCCAGGTCGACGCTGAAGGGCTCCTCGGCATACGCCGTCCGGATGAGCGCGGCAGCTTCGGCGGCGGCGTGCGGCGTCTCGGCGACGACGAGGGCGACGGGCTGGCCGCGGTGCGCGATCCGGTCGGTGGCCAGCGGCTGGATGCTCTCGAACGCGTCGCCGCCGGCCATGAGGAACGTCGGCGGGGCGAGTTCGCCTTCGGCGAGCCGGGTGAGGACGAGCAGGACGCCCGGAACCGCCTCGGCCTCGGCGGTCTCCACCGATATGACCCTTCCGCGGCCGATCGCGGCGGGCACGAGGACGCCGTGCGCGAGGTTCGCGGGCACCCGGTCGGCTCCGAAGCGCACCTTTCCGGTGACCTTCTCCCACGCGTCGACGCGGTGCAGCGGCGTGCTCATCGGGCCTCCCCCGTCCGGGCGGCGAGGAGCAGCGCGTCGACGACGGTCCGCACCCCGAGCTCGATCTTGAATCCGTTGTGCAGGCCCGGGACGGCCCCGGCGAAGAGCGCCTCGCCCGCCGCCCGTGCGGTCTCGGCGGTGAGGGGTCGGCCGACCAGCAGCGCCTCGGCCTCGCGGGAGCGCCACGGTCTGGTCGCCACCCCGCCGACGGCAAGCCGCGCCTCGGCGACGTCCGTTCCGTCGAACGCGAGCGCGGCGGCGGCGGAGCTGAGCGCGAACGCGTACGACTCGCGGTCGCGGATCTTCAGGTACGCCGACGCGCGGCCGGCGCGCGTTGCGGGCACCCGGATCGCGGTGATCAGCTCGCCGGGTGCGAGGGTGTGTTCCAGGTGGGGCGTGGCCCCGGGGGAGCGGTGCAGGTCGGCGACCGCGATGCTCCGCGCGCCTTGCGGGCCGAGCACGTCGACGACGGCGTCGAACGCCAGCAGCGCGATCGCCCAGTCGCCGGGGTAGACCGCCCCGCAGGTGTCGCCGAGGCCCAGGACGGCCTGGCCCCGGTCGAGCCCGCCCCGGATCGCGCAGCCCGAGCCGGGCACCCGCTTGTCGCAGGGGAGCGCGGTGGAGCGGAAGCCCGGGCAGCGCGTGCGCTGGAGCAGGTTGCCGCCGAGCGTCGCCATCGTGCGCAGCTGCTGGGACGCGGCCTTGGCCAGCGACTGGGAGAGCGCCGGGTAGTCGCGCAGCACGACCGCGTCCTCGGCCGCGTCGGCCATCCGCGCGGCCGAGCCGAACACCAGTTGGGCGGGGTCCGAGGTGTCGATCCGCGCGAGTTCCGGGACGCGGCTGACGTCCACGACCGAGGCGGGCGCCTCGACGTCGAGCTTCATGAGGTCGTAGAGGGTGGTACCGCCCGCGAGGTAGCGGGCGCCCGGCCGGGAGGCCGCGGCGACGGCCTCGGCCACGGACCGGGCGGGGGTGTAGTCGAAGGGCCTCACGCGCGCCGCCCCCGGTCGCGGGCGACCTCGCGGACCGCGGCGACGATGCCCGGGTAGGCCCCGCAGCGGCACAGGTTCCCGCTCATGTACTCGCGGATGCTCGCGTCTCCGTCGGCGTGGCCTTCGGCGACGCACGCGATCGCCGACATGATCTGGCCGGGGGTGCAGTAACCGCACTGGAGCGCGTCGTGGTCGATGAAGGCGCGCTGCATCGGGTGGAGTGTGCCGTCCTCGGCGGCGATCCCCTCGATCGTCACGACCTCGCGGCCGTCCGTCTGGACCGCGGGCGTGAGGCACGAGACGACCCGTCGCCCGTCGAGATGGACGGTGCACGCTCCGCACTGCCCGTGGTCGCACCCCTTCTTCGTTCCTGTCAGCCCCAGCCGTTCGCGCAGGACGTCGAGCAGGGACTCGCGCGGGTCGAGGTCGAGTTCGACCGCCCGTCCGTTGATCAGGAACTTCACCAGCATGTGCCGCAAGACCTCACCCTTCCCCGGGCACACGGACCCGAGACCTCCAGAAACTACTCCTTTCGGGTGTCCATAATGTAAACGGGCGATCGAGGCGATGGCGGGGAGGGGCGACGCGCCCCTCCCCGGCCGGGTCACACGGCGGCGGCTCGGCGGGCCAGGAGGGTGAGGACCTCGTCGGCGACGATGGCGTGGCCTCGGGCGTTGAGGTGGATGAGGTCGGTGCTGTAGATGGAGGGGTCGGTGCCCGCCGGGTGGGCGCGGAAGTCGGCGAACAGGGCGCCGTGGGCGCGGGACACGTCGGCGGTGATGTCGTGCAGGCGGGCCAGGCGGGGCTGGAACTCGGCGAGGAAGCGGGGGTCGGTGATCAGGCCGGAGGAGACGATGTCGAACAGGCCCAGAGTGAGGACGTCCGCTCCGGTCGCGCGGAACGCGCCGACCAGGTGCGCGAGGTCGGCCTCCAGGGCCGTGGGGTCGAACGCGCGGCCGAGCGCGTCGTTGCCGCCGCAGACGACGACCGCGAGGTCGGGCCGGAACGCCAGCGCGGGCGCGAGCTGACGGTCGCGCACCTCCCGCGCCTTCAGATCCCGCTCGCCGAGGTTGAGCGTCTCGGCGCCGAGGGCGCGGGTCATCCGGTCGATCCAGGAGAGGTCGTCGAAGCCGTCGGCCGGCTCGCGGACGCCGGAGGCGATGCTGTCGCCGATGACGGCCATGCGCTGCCAGGGGCTCGTGCGGGGGGTGCTCATGCGGGGGCTCCTTCACTGGTGGGGAGGACGGGCTGGGGCCGGGCGGGCAGCGCCAGGCCCACGGCGCCCGCGAGGACCGCGGTGACGCCGCAGAACAGGTAGACCGACAGGAACGCCTCAAGGCCGGGATCGGCGTCCGCCAGCAGCGCGGCGAGCACGGCGACGCCCAGCGCCCCGCCGAACTGGCGCGCGGTCGTGGTGAGTCCGGTCGCGGCGGCGAAGCGCGCGGGACCGGCCGACAGGGTCGAGGCGCCCGCGATGCCCGTCGCGAGGGCACCCATGCCGAGACCGACCAGCAGGCCGCACGGCAGCCAGAACATCGCGAAGTCGGGTGCGGAGGTGAGCCCGAGCCGGAGCCACGCCGCGCAAGCCGTCATCAGCGCCGCGCCGAGCACGATCGCGGTGCGCGGGGTCGCCAGCCTGCTGAGCACGATCGCGCCGGCCGCCGCGGTGATCGCACCGGGTGTCATGGCGAGGCCCGCGGTGAGCGCGTCGTAGCCCCACAGCCGGGTCAGGACGAGCACGCCGACGAGCATCCACGGGTAGAAGGCGGCGCCGTAGAGGAACGACACGGCGCTCGCGGTGCCGAACGCGGGGACCCGCCACAGCGACACGTCGAGCGCGGGCACCGGGTGCCGGGCCGAGCGGACCAGTGTCCCGGCGGTCGCGAGCGCTCCGGAGGCGAGGACGCCGAGCGTGCGCGGGTCGGTCCAGCCCCACGCCGAGCCCTGGGCGATGCCCAGCGCCAGCAGGCCGAGGCCGACCGCGAGCAGGACCGTGCCGAGGAGGTCGGGCAGGCTGCCGCGGCTGCCGCCGGACGCGAGCCGCCGCGCGCCCAGCACCAGCGCGAGCGCCACGGGGACGTTGATGAGGAACAGGGAGCGCCAGCCGAGCGCGTCGACGAGCAGCCCGCCGACCGACGGTCCGACGGCGGCGGCGAGCGCGCCCGCCGCGCTCCACAGCCCGATCGCGCGCGCCCGGCCCTCCGCGGGGGTGCCGTGCAGCAGCACCGCGAGGGAGGCGGGGATCATCGCGCCCGCGCCCGCCCCCTGGACGGCCCGGGCGGCGAGCAGCGAAGGCAGGTCCGGAGCCGACGCGCAGGCGAGCGACGCGACCGCGAAGAGCCCGGTGCCCGCCAGGTACACGCGGCGCGGCCCGGCGATGTCGGCGAGCCTGCCCGACGGCGCGAGCGCCGCCGCGAACAGGACGGTGTAGAGGGTGACGATCCAGGTGAGCCCGTTGACTGAGGTGCCGAAGTCGCGCCCGAGATCGGGGAACGCGAGGTTGGCGATGCTCGTGTCGAGCATTGCCAGAAAGGCGGCGCCCGCCGCGAGAGCGAGGCTGCGTGAGGACAAACGCGTCTCCTGAGGAAGAACGAACGTCCGTGCCGAGAGGCCGAACGGTCGTGCCGTAAGGGCCCGGCGAACCCGCCGAGTGTGCGAAAAAGAACGAACGGTCGTGCTATGAAGACCGAACGATCGTACGATTTCCTGAACCGGCCGCGCTGTCAAGCGACTAGTAGAACGAATGGTCGTATTGTTTTCCTATGAACGAATCGGCGGACGGCACGCACGGCGGCGTGGGGCGCGGGGGCAGGCGGGGCGATGGGAGGGTGGTGCGGGGGGAGCACACGCGGGGGCTGATTCTGGAACGGGCCATGGCGATCGCGTCGAGCGAGGGGCTGGAGGGGCTCTCGATCGGGCGGCTCGCGGCGGATCTCTCGCTGTCGAAGAGCGGGCTGTTCGCGCACTTCGGATCCAAGGAGGAGCTGCAGCTCGCCACGGTGCGCGCGGCCCGCCGGGTCTTCACCGCACGGGTCATCCTGCCCGCCCAGCAGGCGCCCGACGGTCTCGCCCGCACCGAGGCCCTGATCGACAACTGGCTCGACTACGTCGCCGAAGGCGTGTTCCCCGGCGGATGCATCGTCTACTCCGTCGCCGCCGAGTTCGACTCGCGCCCCGGCCGCGTCCATGACGCCATCGCCAAGGACATGTCCGACTGGCGTGCCCACCTCGCCGACACGCTCCGCGCCGCGATCCGCAACGGCGAACTCCCCGACGAGTCCGACCCCGACCAGCTCGCCTTCGAACTCAGCGCCTTCATCTGGCAGGCCGTGGGCGACGCGGCCCTCCACGGTTCGGCGACCCCCCTCATCCGCGCCCGCCGCGCCGCCGCCACCCGCCTCCACCACGCCGCCCACCCCGCCAGAACCTGACCCGGCCCCACTCGGCCCGCCCCCGCCGGCACCGGGATCGAGCGCCGCACGGCGTAGGCGGTCAGCGGCACCCGTGTCGTCTTCTCGCTCGACGGGCGGCGCCACGCGCCCGACGCCGCGCTGCCCGCCGACCTCGGCGGGCTCAAGGCGGAGCCTCCCGAGTGCACAGAGGCGGTCGGGCCCGGCCGGGTCGAGGTCGTCGACCGCCGCGGTGTTCCGGCCGGCGCCGAGGCCCCGCGCGTCGTCATGGGCTGCGACGGCCCGGAGCGCCCGTCCTGAGCCGGACCGGCGCCCCCGAGGCGTCAGGGCTCGATGAGGACCTTCAGGGCGGTGCGGTCGGCCATGGCGGCGTAGCCCGCGGCGGTGTCGGCGAGGGACACGGTGCGGTCGAAGACGCGACCTGGCTGGACGCGGCCTTCGAGGACGTCGGGCAGGAGCTCCTCGATGTAGGCGCGGGCGGGGGCCACGCCGCCGGTGAAGGTGATGTTCTTGAGGAAGGACGCGGTGCCCAGCGCGACGCGGCCGTACTGGGGGGCGCCCACCCGGCTCACGACGCCGCCCGCGCGGACCACGCGCAGTGCCGTGTTCACCGCCTCTTCCAGCCCCACGCATTCCAGGACGGCGTGCGTGCCGCGGCCCGCCGTCAGCTCGCGGACCTTCGCCACGCCCTCCTCGCCGCGCTCGGCGACGACGTCCGTCGCGCCGAACTCGACGCCCAGGTCGGTGCGGTCCTTGTGGCGGCCCATGAGGATGATCCGCTCCGCGCCGAGCCGCTGGGCGGCCAGCACCGCCGACAGGCCCACCGCGCCGTCGCCGATGACGGTGACGGTCGTGCGGGGCCCGACCCCGGCCTTCACCGCGCAGTGGTGGCCGGTGGGGAAGACGTCGGAGAGCGTGAGCAGCGAGGGCAGCAGGGCCGAGTCCGCGGCGACAGGCAGCTTCACCAGCGTGCCCTGCGCCTGCGGGACCCGGACCGCCTCGCCCTGGCCGCCGTCGACGTCACCGACGCCCCACATGCCGCCGTGTCGGCAGGACGTCTGGAGTCCTTCGCGGCAGAACTCGCACGAGTTGTCGGAGAACATGAACGGCGCCACCACGAGGTCGCCGCGGGCCAGGCCGCCGACGTCGGCGCCGAGGTCCTCGATGACGCCGAGGAACTCGTGCCCGATCCGCCGGCCCCGCTCTCCCGCGGGCTGCGAGCCGTAAGGCCACAGGTCGCTGCCGCAGATGCACGAGCGCAGCACCCGCACGACCGCGTCGGTCGGCTGCCGGATCGCGGCGTCGGGCACCTCCTCCACGCGGATGTCGCCAGCACCGTAAAGCAAGGTTGCCCGCATGAGAGCACTTCCCCTCGAAGATGATCGGCGTCGACCGTCCGTGCTCCGGCCGACCCCCGGGCGTCCGCCGCCGCCGGACGCGCGTCGCGGCGGCGCCGTGCCGCGCCGGGAGGCCCGGCAGGGGCGGCGCCCCGGGTGGGCGTCCCTTGGCCCCGGCTGGGCTCGCGGAGATCTTCGCACGTCGGACGGTACGGACAAAGCGTGGGGTCGCACACGGTGACGACTCCCAGCCGACGCCTCGTCCGGCTGGGACCGGTCCCAAACCGCGCACCGCGGCACCCGTTCCCCGCCCTCCTGGGACCGGTCCAGGACAGTGAGCGGAACGGCCGCCCTCCGCACCCGGACGGGCACGGAAAGCGGCCGGAGACAAGCGCGCTCGAAGCGCTCAGCAGCTCGAAGCGCTCAGCAGCTCGAAGGGCTCAGCAGCTCGAAGGGCTCAGCAGCTCGAAGGGCTCAGCAGCTCGAAGGGCTCAGAAGTAGGTCGGCTCCCGCGGCGTGTACGGCTCCTCCAACGCCGCGATCTCCTCCCGGGTGAGGCGCAGTTCGAGCGCCGAGACGGCGTCCGTGAGGTGGTGCGGCTTGGTCGCGCCGACGATCGGGGCCGTGACCACAGGATTGCGCAGCACCCAGGCCATCGCCACCTGCGCCATCGAGACCCCGTGCGCGGCGGCGATCCGCTCGACGGCGTCCACGGTCGCCCTGTCGGACTCCAGGAACAGCGGCCGTCCCGCCGGGTCGTGCGTCGGGTTGCTCGCCCCCCGACTGGTCGACCGCTCGCCCCACGGCCGTGCGACGAGCCCGGCCGCGAGCGGACTCCACGGCAGGCTTCCGACGCCCTGGTCGGCGAGCAGCCCGAACATCTCCCGCTCCTCCTCGCGCATGATCAGGCTGTACTGGTCCTGCATCGAGACGAAGCGCGTCCAGCCGTGCGCGTCGGCCGCCTCCTGCATCTTGGCGAACCGCCACGCCCACATCGAGGACGCCCCGAGGTAGCGCGCCTTGCCCGCCTTGACGACGTCGTGCAGCGCCTCCATCGTCTCCTCGACCGGGACACCGGGGTCGAACCGGTGGATCTGGTACAGGTCGATGTAGTCGGTGTCGAGCCGCCGCAGGGACGCGTCGACCTGCTCCATGATCGCCCGCCGGGAGAGCCCGGCCCCGCCCGGTCCTTCGCCCATCGGGAAGAACACCTTGGTGGCCAGCACGATGTCCTCGCGTCGCGTGTAGCGCCGCAGTGCGCGTCCGACGATCTCCTCCGAGGTGCCCGCGCCGTAGATGTTGGCGGTGTCCCAGAAGGTGATGCCGAGGTCGAGCGCCTGCCTGAACAGGTCGCCGGCCGCCGCGTCGTCGAGCGTCCACGGCGTCCGCTCCGACGGGGTGCCGAAGCTCATGCAGCCGAGCGCGATCCTGCTCACGCGCAGCCCCGACGCCCCCAGGCGGGTGTACTCCATGTCTGCCCCTCACCTCCGGCCGGCCCCGAGCCGCACCCCTTGGAGGGAGAGCTACCCCGCGGCGTACGGGCTCCGGGTGCGACCAGGTAAGGCCCTCGCCTAGACACGGCCTGCAGGGGAGGAGCCGAGGACCGCCCTGATAGGTTCCTGCCGTTTGGCACGTTCCGCGCAGACGCGGTAGGGAGGCGGGCGATGGCCGAGGCCGCAGGCGACATCTGGGGCGCCGCCGAAGAGCCGGGCGGCATCCTGTCCGGGCTTCGGGTGCTCGACCTGAGCCGGGTCCTGGCCGGCCCGTACTGCGCCCAGATGCTGAGCGACCACGGCGCGTCGGTCCTGAAGGTCGAGGGACCGGCCGGAGACGAGACCCGCACCTGGGGCCCGCCCTTCCACGACGACGGCACCAGCGCCTACTTCTACGGACTCAACCGCAACAAGCGCAACATCGCCCTCGACCTCGCCTCTCCCGCCGGGAGGGAGGTCCTCACCCGGCTCGTCGGGGAGGCCGACGTGGTCGTGGAGAACTTCAAGTCCGGCACGATGGCGAGGTGGGGACTCGGCTACGAGGACGTCCTGGCCGACCGGCATCCCCGGCTCGTCTACTGCCGGATCAGCGGCTTCGGCTCCGACGGCCCGATGGGCGGCCTGCCCGGCTACGACGCCGTCCTGCAGGCCTACGGCGGCCTCATGAGCGTCAACGGCTATCCCGACCGGGAGCCGCTGCGGGTCGGCGTCCCCGTCGTCGACGTGATGACCGCGCACCTGGCGTTCAGCGGCATCCTCCTCGCCCTGCACGAGCGGGTGGCGAGCGGCCGGGGCCAACTCGTGGACGCGGCGCTTCTCGACGCCGTCGTGTCGCTGCTGCACCCGCACGCGGCGAGCTGGACCGCCGACGGCCGCATCCCGCGCCGCACGGGGGGAGCGCACCCCGTTCTCGCGCCCTACCAGGTCTTCTCGACCCGTTCGGGCGACTTCTTCGTCAGCGCCGCCAACGACCGCCAGTTCGCCGCGCTCGTCGGCGTGCTCGGCAGGCCTGAGCTCGCCGACGATCCGAGGTTCGCCGACAACCCGGGCCGCATCACCCACATCGAGGAGCTCGCCGAGTTGCTCGGCGGGCTCATCGACGCCTGGGACGGCGCGGAGCTGACCCGGCGCCTCATCGCGGCGGGAGTCCCGGCAGGGCCGGTGAACGACGTCGGGACCGCCCTCACCGATCCGCAGGTGCGCCACCGCGGGCTCTACGTCGAGAACGAGGACTACCGGGGGGTGGGCGTGCCGGTGTCGTTCGGCAGGTCCCGCACCCGGGCGCCGCGTGCGCCCCGCCCGCGCGGCGCCGACACCGCGGAGGTGCTGCGCGGCCTCGGTTACGACGACGCCGAGATCGCCCGGCTCGCCGAGGGCGGCGTCCTGCGCTGACGACGCGGGCAAAGTTGAATATTATATATATTGACAGAAGATGCCATTTCCGGAAGAGTTTCCCAGGCGCGGCACCGGGCCCACCCCCCGTCGCCGGACCGCGCGGAGGAGGCCCACCATGGACGCCGAGAAGCTGCGGTCGCTCTTCGACCTCAACGGGCGGACCGCGCTCGTCACCGGGGGCACCCGGGGCATCGGCCTCGCCATCGCCGAGGGATTCGCCGCCGCCGGTGCGCGCGTCGTCGTCGCCAGCCGCAAGCCCGAGGCCTGCGCCGCCGCGGAGGCCCGCCTGAAGGCCCAGGGAGCGGAGGCGCTGGGCGTCCCCGCGCACCTCGGCGACCTCGACGAGCTGGACACGCTCGTCACTCGCACCGTCGACGCCTTCGGCGGCCTTGACATCCTGGTGAACAACGCCGCGAACCCGCTGGCCCTGCCGCTCGGTGCCCTCACCCCCGAGGCGTTCGCCAAGTCCCAGGACGTCAACGTGCGCGGCCCCGTGTTCCTCGTCCAGCGCGCGCTGGAGGCGCTCACCGAGAGCCCGCACGCCTCGGTCGTGAACGTGGTCTCCGCGGGCGCCTTCCTTTTCTCCCCTTACGTCTCGATGTACGCCGCCGCCAAGGCCGCGATGGTGTCCTACACGCGGGCGATGGCCGCGGAGTTCGCTCCGCGCGGCATCCGCGTGAACGCCCTCGCGCCCGGCACCGTGGACACCGACATGGTCCGCAACAACCCGCCCGAGTTCCAGAAGGCGATGGAGCAGGCAGCGCTCCAGAAGCGGATGGCCGACCCCGACGAGATGGTCGGCCCCGCGCTCTTCCTGGCCTCGGACGCGGCGAGTTTCATGACCGGGCAGGTGCTGCACGTCGACGGCGGCCTCGTGGCGCGCTGAAAGAGGAAGGAACACCATGCTCATCAATGGCGACGCTTACCTGCGTGACACCCCCGCCGAAGGCCGGACCGTCCGGTCGGCGGAGCCCGCGCCCGGCGTGCGGCTGCTCACCCTGGACCGGCCCGACCGGCTCAACGCCATGTCCGGCGAGATGATCAAGGATCTGCACCGCGCCCTGGACGAGATCGCGCTCGACGACTCGTGCCGCGTCGTGGTGCTGACCGGGGCGGGCCGCGCGTTCTGCGCCGGGCTCGACCTGCACGACCCGCCGCGCCGCGACCGCGACGAGCCCGAGACGGGCGCCGCGCCGCGGCTGTCGAGCCCGCAGGCGGGCCTGCACGTCCAGCAGGCCATCGCCTCGCTGGTACCTAAGCTGCGCAATCTGCGCCAGCCGGTCATCTCGGCGGTGAACGGCCCGGCGTCCGGCGGTGGCTTCGCGCTCGCGCTCGCCAGCGACGTCCGGGTCTGCGCGGAGTCGGCGAAGTTCAACGCGGCGTTCGTTCGGATCGGCCTGTCCGGCTGCGACATCGGCACGAGCTGGCTGCTGCCCCGGCTCGTCGGCGCGGGCATCTCGCACGAGCTGCTCCTCACGGGCCGGTTCGTCCATGCCGAGGAGGCGCTGCGGATCGGGCTGGTGAGCCGGGTCGTCGAGGACGGCGAGGTCGTCGGGGCCGCCCTGGAGATCGCCGCGCAGATCGTCGCGAACAGCCCGATGGGCGTGTGGATGACGAAGGAGGTGGCCTGGAGCCAGCTCGAGGTCGGCAGCCTCCAGGCGGGCATCGACCTGGAGAACCGCACGCAGATCCTCACGTCCTACACGCGCGACCAGACCGAGCAGATCGTCTCCTTCCTGGAGCGCCGCCCGGCGAAGTACACCGACTCCTGACGGGGATCCCGCCGCGTCCCGACCCCGGGGCCGCGGCGAGGTGGTCTGTCCTGGATTCTCTGCACTTTGGCACGAAACGCCATTCTCGCTTTTCGCGAATCCTGCTCTATTCACTGAGTGGCCGCTCACTTAAGTTACTCGTTGGAAACATGACCGAGCGGGAGACGGGTGAGAGCCGTGGCGCGTGAACCGGGGTCCGGCACGGACGGACCGAAGCGGTGGACGAGGGCCGGAGCGGGCTTGGCGGGGCTGCTCCTCGCCGTCGGGCTGGGCTCGGCCGGAGGGTCGCCCGCAGTAGCGGGGGCCGCCGTGAGCGCGAAGGTGCCGCGCGCGGAGTGCGGCCAGGGGTCGAGGCCGGAGACGGGCCTGCAAGGGCAGGTCCCGTTGAAGGACCGCAAGAGCGGGCGCTCCAAGTCCGGCTACGAGTGCAACCTCGAACTCGTCAGCCGGTACCAGGGTCAAGGGCAGGCCACCGTGGGCGCGTCCTACGGGACCTGCCAGTACCTCGGGACGATCCTCCCGAGCGCCGTCACGGCCAAGCGGCCCGGTGTGAACGTCATCGACTTCAAGAACCCGGAGAAGCCGAAGCTGATGGCCTCGCTGAAGAGCCCGGCCACCCTCGGCGGCACGTGGGAGACCCTGCGCGTGCACGAGGGCCGCGGGCTGCTCGCCGCGGTGTCCGTGGGCGCGGCCGTGGGCGGGTTCTTCGTCTCGGTCTACGACGTGAAGACCGACTGCGCCCACCCGAGGCTGCTGAACGGGATCAAGGGCACGCACCTCACCATGCCCGGCGCGTTCCCCGGCCATGAGGCGGCCTGGTCGCCCGACGGCCGCACCTACTGGACGACGGGCATCGTCGGAGGCGTCGTCGCTGCCCTGGACATGACGGATCCGCGCAAGCCGAAGGTCGTCTTCAACGGGCTCACCGACACCCTGTCGCACGGCGTCCACGTCAGCCCGGACGGCGACCGCCTGTTCATCGCCAACTCAGGCATCCCCGCCGGGATCAGCGTCTTCGACTCCAGCCAGATCCAGCGGCGCAAGCCGAACGCCCGCCTGAGGCTCATCTCGAAGGTCTCCTGGGACGACGGCATAGTCAGCCAGTACGCCCACCCGTTCACCCAGGGCGGCCGCACCTACATGATCGCGGTCGACGAACTGGGATCCGGTGGCGTCCGGTTCTTCGACCTCTCGAACGAGCGCAGGCCCAAGCTCGTCCGCAAGATCAAGCTGGAGATCAACCGGCCGGAGCACACGGGCGCCCGCAAGGCCGACCTGGCCAGGAACGGCATCTTCGGCTACGACTCCCACTACTGCACGATGGACCGGACCGTGAATCCGACGGCCCTGGCGTGCGGCTGGGCCCAGTCGGGCATCCGCGTGTTCGACATCCGGGATCTGCGCCGCCCTCGCGAGATCGCCTACTTCAATCCCGCCGCGCAGGTCGGCAAGCGGGCGAGGCTCACCAACTCCGCGCACGCGTTCGTCCCGTTCGGCGGCTACTTCTCCGACCTGCTGAACACCACGCCCGACGACGCCCCGCTCTACACCGGCGAGACCGACATGACGGCCGACTGGTGCATGTCCCCGCCGCGCTTCGCCGGAAACCGCCTGTACGTAGCCTGCGACGACAACGGGGCGCTGCTCCTGCGGTTCACCAACGGCGCGTACCCGCGATGACCCGGGCTCTCGCGGGCCGGGCCCTGACCGCCTTGGCGCTCATCGCCCTCGGCGCCGTCGCCGCCCTCCTCGTCACCGGGGCGGGCGGCGGCGACCGCGGCCGAGCGCCGGGCAAGGTGGAGATCGGCTTCGCCCAGGACATGATCGCCCACCACGCGCAGGCCGTGACCCTCGCCCAGGCGGTCCTCGGCGGCGGCGCCGGCGACGCGGTGTCCCAGCTCGCGACGGGCATGCAGCTCGCCCAGCTCCGCGAGATCGGACAGCTCGAAGGCTTCCTCGCCCTCTGGGACGCCCCGCACATCGGCGAGGACCCGCCGATGTCCTGGACGGACGGCCATGGCCACGCCCACGCCCATGGCGAGGAGGCCTCCATGCCCGGCCTCGCCACGGTGGACGAGGTCGACGCCTTGGGCGACCTGAAAGGGGAGGCCCTGGAGGCGCGCTTCCTCCAGCTCATGATCCGCCACCATCAGGGCGGCGTGCTCATGGCCGACGCGGCGGTACGCCTGACCGCGGACCCCGACGTGAAGGCCTTCGCCGTCCGCGCGGCCACCGAGCAGCGCCAGGAGACCGCCACCATGACGGGCCTCCTCGCGGCGCTCGGCGCCGAGCCCCTCCCGTCCCCGGCCTGAACGGGAACGGCGCCGGAGGGCGGGGCGCGCGCCCTCCGGCCCCGGCCGGCCCGAAGCCGAGCCGGTCAGCGCCCGGTAAAGATCGGGCGCGGCCGGGATGTCCCGGTCTCCTGGCGGCAAGACCCGCCCTATGGGCACTGGGGCTGAGGTCGCGGTCATCGGCGTCGGACGGCTCGGCGAGGCGCTCGTGCGCGGGCTGCTGCGCGCGGGCGTCCCGGCCGCCGCGATCGGCGGATCGTCGGGGTCGGCGGAGGCCGCCGCGCTGCTGACGGAGCGGCTCGGCGTCGCGGTCGGCACGGATCCCGCCGAAGCCGTCCAGGACGCCGCGACGGTCCTGGTGGCGGTGCCCCCGGCCGGGGTCGCGGGGGTTCTCGGCCGGATAGCGGGGGTGCTCCGGCCGGGTGCGGCGATCGTGTCGCTCGCCGCCGGGGTCCGGTTGGAGACCCTCGTCGCGGCGCTGCCCGGCGAGACGACCGCGATCCGGGCCATGACGAACCTTCCCGTCGCCTACGGGGCCGGCATGACCGTGCTGTCCGCGCCGGCCGGGGCGGCCTCGGAGGCCAGGGAGCGGGCCGAGAGCCTGTTCCGCGCGGTCGGGGCCGTCGCCTGGGTCGCCGAGGAGCAGCAGGCGGCGGCCACCGCCGTCGCGGGCTCGGGACCGGCCTACCTCTACTATCTCGCCGGCACGCTCGTGGACGCCGCGGTCGGCGAGGGCCTCGACCGCGACACCGCCCGCCTCCTGGTCACCCGGACCCTCGCCGGAGCCGGGATCCTGCTCCGCGAGGAGGACGCGGCACCGGACGAGTTGCTGGCCGAGGTCGCGACGCCCGGCGGAACCACCGCGGCGGCACTCGACAGGCTGGACCGGGGCCAGGTGGCGCGCGCGGTGCGGCAGGCCGTCCGCGCCGCCGCGGAGCGGGCTGACCCGACCGCGGCCCGGCTGCCCGAGATCCTGCGGACGCGGGCCGCGCTGGCCGTCACCCGGCTCCAGTTCGCCTCGGGCGGGGTCTGGGAGGAGCCGTTCGTCGTCCGCCCGCACACGGCCTCGGTGCGCGAACTCGACGAATGGCTGGACGCGGCGGACGAGGACGTCGCCGTCGAGGTGTTCTGCACCGACGAGGTCTTCCTCGGCGCCCGCGTCGCCGACCCCGTGTTCCTGCGCGCCGTCCTGGAGGCGGTGCGCCGCGGCACCTGGAGCACCCTCGCGGACGCGCCCGCCCACTGGCGGCTGCCCGACGGCACGCCGCTCCTGCCCGGCGACCGCCCGGAGAAGCTGGAGGTGGGGGTCGTCAACGCCTGGCGCAGCGTCGGCCCGTCCCTCCTGTGGCGGCGCGGCGAGCCCGCCCCGAACTTCGCCAGGCTCGGCGAGGCGCTCCGGCTCGCCGCCTATGCGACGCCCGTCGCGCTGGAGGCGGCCTGGACGGTGCCCGCGACGGCCGGGACGGTGCCGGCGTGGATCGGGGTGAACGTGTCGGAGCCGCTGTACCGGCTCGACGAGGGCAGGCTCGCGTCCCTCGCGGAGAGCTTCCTGCACCGGACGGGCTGAGCTCACCCGGCGGCGGCGCGCTCCGACAGCCCGGTGAGCAGCGCGACGGCACGGTCGGCCGCCTCATAGGGCACGAAGAGGTGGTCGTGGTGGAAGCCGGCGACGACGTTGCAGCTGAGCCCCGCGTCGGCGAGGACCCGGGAGACCGCGGCGGTGAGCCCCACGGCCTCCAGCGCCGAGTGGACCCGCAGCGTGATCCGGGCCGCGACGTAGCCGTAAGGCAGGCCCGCCGCTTCCGCCTCCTCCTGGCGCAGCACGAGCGTCAGCCCCTCGTCCTCGGCGACCGTCACGACGGGCGCGAGCCTCGCGGGGACGGGGCCGGGGACGGTCGTGAAGACGTAGCGGCCCGGATCGAGCCCGGGCCGCATTCCGGCGAGCAGTGTGGCGAGGTCGGTCTCGGGAGTCACGGCCGACCAGCCTAGACGTCCCGCGCACCGCCCGCCGAGGCCAGGAGGGTCCGGGTGTAGGGGTGCTCGGGCGCGCGCATGATCTGCTCGGTCGGTCCTCGCTCGACGATCAGCCCCGCGCTCATCACCGCGGTCCGGTGCGCGAGCGCGCCGACGACGGCGAGGTCGTGCGAGATGAGCAGGTACGCCAGCCCACGGGATTCCTGGAGCTCCAGCAGCAGGTTGATGATCTGCGCCTGCACCGAGACGTCCAGGGCCGTGACGGGCTCGTCGAGGACCAGAAGGTCGGGCGACAACGCCAGCGCGCGGGCGATCCCCACTCTTTGGCGCTGCCCTCCGGACAGCTCGTGCGGCCTGCGCCCGGCGAACGACGGATCGAGTCCGACCTCGTCCAGCAGCGCGCCCACGTCGGCGTCCCGCTTCTGCAGCCGCAGCGGTTCGGCGAGCGAGCGCCCGACGGTCCAGCGTGGATTGAGCGAGCCCGACGGGTCCTGGAACACCATCTGGAACCGGGGCCGCAGCGGCCTGAGCCGCCGCGCGGGCAGCCCGGCGAGCTCCGTCCCGTCGAACCTGACGCTCCCGGACGTCGGCCGGGTCAGCCGGACCGCGCAGCGACCCAGCGTGGACTTGCCCGACCCTGACTCGCCCACCACCGCGACGGTCTCGCCGCGCCCCACGTCCAGGCTGACGCCCGCGACTGCCTCGTGCCGCCCGTAGGACTTGCGGACGTCGGTCAGGGAAAGCAGCGGCTCACTCATCGCCGACCGCCCAGCACGCGACGCCGTTCCTCAGCTCCGGCGTCTCGCTCGCGCACCTGGCCAGCGCGACGGGGCAGCGCGGATGGAACGCGCACCCCGGCGGCCTGGCCGACGGATGCGGCGCCTGACCCGCGACCACCGGCAGCGGGCCGCGCGGCGCCCCGAGCTTCGGCCGGGACGCCAGGAGCGCCTTCGTGTAAGGGTGCCGGGCCCCGGTCGAGATCCGCCCGGCGACGCCCACCTCCACCAGTCGCCCCGCGTACATGACGGCCACCGCGTGGGCCTGCCTGGCGACGAGGTCGAGATCGTGGCTGACCATGACGATCGCGGTCCCGGTCTCCTCCTGCAGGCCGCGCAGCAGCTCCATGATCTCCGCCTGGATCGTGACGTCGAGCGCCGTGGTGGGTTCGTCGGCGATGAGCAGCCGCGGTTCGAGCGCGATCGCGACGGCGATCCCGACGCGCTGGCGCTGCCCGCCGGACAGTTGGTGCGGGTAGGCGCGGGGCCGGTCGACGCCGATGCGGGCGAGCAACGCGACAGCCTTGCGCCGGGCCTCTCCGCGTGCGGCGCCGTGGATGCGGAACACCTCGGCGACCTGCGCGCCGACCCGCATGAGCGGGTCCAGCGAGGCCGACGGGTCCTGGAAGACCAGGCCGACGTCCTTGCCCCGGACCTTCGCCAGCCGCTCCTCGGTGAGCTCCGCACCGTCGAGCAGGACCCTTCCCGAAGCCCGGTCGACGCCCTCGGGCAGTAGCCCGGCCAGTGCGAGGACCGCCGTCGTCTTGCCCGAACCGGACTCCCCGACGAGCCCGAGCATGCGCCCGTACCCGACGTTCAGGGAGATCCCGTCGACGAGGACGGTGTCCCCGGCGGTGACGCGGAGGTCGTGGACATCAAGCACGGTCGCTCTCCTTCACGTCGAAGACGCGGCGCAGGCCGTCGCCGAGGAGGTTGACGAGCAGGACCGTCACGGTGAGGGCGAGGCCGGGCCACAGCGGCACCCACCACGCGGTCTCCATGAGGTCGCGCCCGTCGTTGAGGATCGTCCCCCAGGACGGGGTCGGCGGCCGGACCCCGAGGCCGAGGAACGACAGCCCGCCCTCGATGAGGATGAGCGCGCCGACCATGAACGTCCAGATGACGGCGTTCGCGCCCGCGACGGCGGGCAGCAGGTGCCTGGTGAGCACGTACCGGTGGCCGCCGCCGAATCCGACGGCCGCGCTCACGTAGTCCTCGCCCTTCAGGCGGCGTGCCAGCGCGCGGGTGACCCGTGCGGGGGTGACCCATCCGGCGAGGGTGAGGAGCACGATGAGGACGGTCGTGGACGACCCGACGACGGTGATCGCGGCGATCGCCAGGACCAGGAACGGGAACGCGATCCACAGGTCGCCGACGCCCATGACGATCCGGTCGAGCGGCCCGCCGAGGTAGCCCGCGACGAGCCCGGCGACGACGCCGACCAGGCAGGCGAGGGTCGCGGCGACGAACCCGACGAGCAGGGATGTCCGGCCGCCCGCGAGGGTGCGGACGAGGAGGTCGCGGCCGAGCTGGTCGGTGCCGAGGGGGTGCCCGGCGACGGCCCCGTCCATCCAGAACGGCGGCGCGAGCCCCTCGGACAGGTTCTGCTCCAGCGGGTCGGCCGACAGCAGCAGCGGTCCGAACACGACGGCGAGGGCGAGCAGCACGAGCCCGGCCAGCGCGGCGCGTGCCGGGGAGGACAGGCGGGTCATCCGGCGGACTCCCTTCCGACGCGGGGGTCGGCGACCCTCCCGAGGACGTCGCCCAGCGCGCTGACGGCGACCACGATGACGGCGACGGTGAACACGGTGGCCTGAACCGTCGGGTAGTCCTGCTCGGTGATCGCCACGACGAGGCCGCGGCCGATCCCGTCGTAGGCGTAGAGCTGCTCGACCAGGACGGTGCCCGACAGCAGGTAGCCCGTGTCGGTGATGAGGAACGCCAGCACCGGCGGGAACGCGTTCGGCAGCGCGTGCCGCCACAGGACCCGGGCGCGGCTGCCTCCCTTGGCCACGACGGCGCGGCAGAAGTCCTGCGAAAGCGCCTCCAGCACGCCCGCGCGGGTCAGCAGGACCACCCGCGCGAGGGTGAACACGGTGAGCGTGACGACCGGGAGCACCGCGTGCGCGGGCGTGGTCGAGCCGTAGGAGGGCAGCCAGCCGAGCCAGAGCGCGAACACCAGCAGCAGCAGGAGGCCGAGGACGAAGTTCGGGATCGCCTGGCCGAGCGCGGCGGCGCCGGAGACGAGCCGGCCGAGGAGCCCGTCGCGGCGGGCCGCGGCGACGACGCCGAGCGGCAGGCCGAGCGCGAGGGACAGGACGAGCGTGGAGACGACGAGCTGAAGGGTGAGGGGCAGCTTCGCGAGGACCGCGGGAAGGGCCGACTCGCCGCTGGCCCTCGCCGTTCCGAAGTCCAGCCGGGCGACGTCGCCGAGGAAGCCCAGGTACTGGTCGAGGAACGGGTCGTCGAGGCCGAGCTGGGCGCGGACCCGCGCCAGGTCCTCGGAGCTGCCGCCCGGCCCGACGAGCACCGCGGCGGGGTCGCCCGAAAGGTGCAGCAACGCGAACAGAAGCGTGAGGACGCCGAGGACGGTGACGGCGAGGCGGATCGCCCAGATGAGGACGGTCCACAGCAGCCAGGCGGGCGCGGCCGGACGCGCGCGTGGCGCGTCCGGCCGCTTGAGCGAGGCGGTCGCCAACGTCAGGACTTCTTCGAGGTGGCGAAGTCGGCGTTGCCGCTCGGGGTGAGCCCGAGGTCGGTGCTCTTGCCGTGCACGTAGACGGTCTGCGGCCAGGCGAGGAACACCACGCCTGCCTCCTCGTTGAGGATGCCGGCCATCTCCTGGATCGTCGCGGCCCGCGCGGCGGCGTCCATCTCGGTGCCGGACTTCGTGAACAGCGACGTGTAGTCGTCGTTCTCGAAGTGGCTCTGCACGCCCTCGGGCTGCGCGCCGAACCGGCTGACGCTCGCGATGTCCTTCAGGTCGAAGTAGTCGGTCTGCCAGTACAGCAGCGGCACCTCGCTCTTCTTGAGCAGCGAGGTGATGAAGGTCGCCAGGTCCTGGATGACGACCTCGCTCTTGATGCCGACGGCCGTCAGGTAGCCGGCGGCGATCTCGGCCTGCTGCTTGAACAGGGCGGTGGTGGCGATGTTCAGGGTCAGGTCCTCCGCGCCCGCGTCGGCCAGGAGCTGCTTGGCCTTGGCGACGTCGTACCCGTAGCCCTGGAGCGCGTCGTCGTAGCCCGGGTAGCCGGGCTGGAGGAGCTGGCCGGTCGGCACCTCGCCGAAGCCCGACAGGCCCTCCTTGACGAACTCGTCCTTGTTCACCGCGAGATTCAGCGCGATCCGCACGTTCTTGTCGCGGAGCTTGTCCTCGACGGCCGGGATCATCGACAGGATCGCGCACGAGCCCGCCGGGGGAGCCTCGACCGTGAAGTCCTTGAGCTGGGCGGCGACCGCGGGCGGCAGGCCGAACACCGCGTCGATCTCCCCCGAGCGCAGCGCCGTCGTCAGGGTGCCGGAGTCGGGGATGGCGACGAGGCGCGCGGACGTGACCGCCCCGGGCTTGCGCCACGACTGCGGGAACGCGTCGAGGTCGATGCTCTTGTTGACCTCGTACCCGGCGACCTTGAACGGGCCGGTGCCTGAGGCGACCTTCGCCGGGTCCTTCTCGAAGATCGAGGGATCGACGATGTGGAGGCGGCTCAGCCGGTTGAGCAGCACGGGGTCGGGTGCGGAGGTGGTGACCCTGACGGTCTTGGCGTCGACGGCCTCGGAGCCCTTCAGGAAGCCCATCTCGCCCTTGCGGGCGGCGAAGGCGGGATTGTCGGAGAGGACCCGCTCGATGTTGGCGACCACGGAGTCGGCGTCGAACGCGCCGCCGTCGTGGAAGGTCACGCCTTCGCGGAGCGTGAACTCCATGGTCTTGTCGTCGATCTGCTTCCACGAGGTGGCGAGCGCGGGCTCGGCCTTGCCGCCAGCGCCGAGGTTGATCAGCGGGTCGTACACCTGGGTGGTGAACGTGGTGCCGACGCTGGACAGCGCGATCAGCGGGTCGAGGGAGTTGGTGATCGAGGTGGAGGCGAAGACCAACGGAGTGGAGGCGGCGTCGCCGCCCTCTTCCTCGCTTGTGGCGCACCCGGTCGCCACGGCCAGGGCCGCGAGGCCGCCCATTTGGAGGAGCCGCCTGCGGCTCAGGAACAGTACTTCGCCCATATTCGTTTCCTTATCAGAAACACCGTTACGCACATGGGAACGTAGGTCAGCCGTCTGGGCGGCGTCAAGAGAGCCCGCGGTGCCGATCCGCCGCGGAGATCAGGCTTAACGCGACGGTTACCGGCCGGACTCCGGTCCGGCCCAGTGCGGGCGGGAGCACTCGAAGGCGGATTTCGGGCATCCTTGGTCCGGTGCGCAGTCGCGCGCACGGGCAACCGAGGAGCACGCATGAGTGACCGTCCCGCCGATCTGGTCTTCACCGGGGGACCGGTCCTGACCATGGACGCGGCGCGCAGCCGGGCGACGGCCCTGGCCGTCCGGGACGGGCGGATCCTCGCGGTCGGGCACGACGAGGTGAAGGAGCTGATCGGGGACCGCACCGAGGTCGTCGACCTGCGCGGGCGGGCGCTGCTCCCCGGGTTCCAGGACGCGCACATCCACGCCGTGATGGGCGGGATGGAACTCGCGCGCTGCGACCTCACGGGCACGACCGACGTGGCCGAGTACCTCCGCCGCATCCGCGCCTACGCCGACGCCCACCCCGACCTGCCTTGGATCACCGGGGGCGGCTGGTCCATGGAGAGCTTCGCCGGGGGCACCCCCTCGGCCGCGCTCCTTGACCAGGCCGTCGCCGACCGGCCGGTGTTCCTGCACAACCGCGACCACCACGGGGCGTGGGCCAATACCCGCGCGCTGGAGCTCGCCGGCCTCAGCGCGGCCACCCCCGACCCGGCGGACGGCAGGATCGAGCGGGACGCCGCCGGGAACCCGTCCGGGACCTTGCACGAGGGCGCCGCGGACCTCGTCGGGGCGCACATCCCCCCGGACACCCCGCGCGAGCGCCTGGAAGGCCTCCTGCGGGCCCAGGAGATGCTGCACGGCCTCGGCATCACCGCCTGGCAGGACGCGATCGTCTGCGGCGCCGACGGCTATCCGGACATCTCCGACGCCTACCTGACCGCCGCGAAGGACGGGCTGCTGACGGCCCGGGTCGTCGGGGCGCTGTGGTGGTCGCGGACCAAGGGCGGCGAGCAGATCACCGACCTCCTCGCCGCGCGCGAGCGGCTCACCGTAGGGCGGCTGCGCTGCTCGACCGTCAAGGTGATGCAGGACGGCGTGGCGGAGAACTTCACCGCCGCGATGACCTCCCCGTACCTCGACGCGTGCGGCTGCCTCACCGGCAACAGCGGCCTCAGCTTCGTCGATCCCGAGGCACTGCGCTCCCACGTCACCGCGCTGGACGCGCACGGCTTCCAGGTCCACTTCCACGCGCTCGGCGACCGGGCCGTCCGCGAGGCGCTGGACGCGATCGAGGCGGCACGGGCCGCGCACGGGTTCCGCGACACCCGGCACCAGCTCGCCCACCTCCAGATCGTCCATCCTTCCGACGTGCCCCGGTTCCGGGCCCTCAGGGCGCTCGCCAACCTCCAGCCCTACTGGGCGGCCCATGAGCCCCAGATGGACGAGCTGACCATCCCGTTCCTCGGCCCCGAGCGGGCCGGATGGCAGTACCCGTTCGCCGACCTCCACAAGGCGGGCGCGACCCTGGTGATGGGCAGCGACTGGCCCGTCTCCACCCCCGACCCCTTCGAGGCACTGCACGTCGCCGTCAACAGGGTCCTGCCGGAAGACGACGGGCCCGTCTTCCTCCCCGACCAGCGCCTCGACCTGACGACCGCCCTGGCGGCCTACACGGCGGGCTCCGCTTACGCCAACCACCTTGACGACTCGGGCTCGCTCGTTCCCGGCAACCGCGCCGATCTCGTCGTCCTCGACCGCGACCCCTACGCCGCCCCCAACGCCCTCGCCGAGACCCGGGTCGACCTCACCTTCGTCGACGGAACCCGCGTCCACGCCTCCCCGACGGCCTGATCCGGAGGCCCCGCGAGGTTTCTCCCGGAGGCGGGGGCGGGAAGGGGCCCGGTAAGGGACGGGGGAAGGCTCATGGACGAGGACGGGCGGCGGGCCGACGCGCTCGTGCTGTTCGGGATCACCGGCGACCTCGCGGCGAAGATGGTCCTGCCCGCGCTGTACCGGCTCGTGCGGGACGGCTTCCCGCTCGGCCGGGTGGTCGGCGTCTCCCGCGGCGGCCGGACCCTGGCGGAGATGCGCAAGCGGGCCAGGGCGGCCGTCGAGGCGCAGGGACCGGTGGACGACGCGGTCTTCGCCGAGTTCGCCGGGCTGCTCCGGCTCGCCGCCGTCGACTACGACGACCCGGACTCCTTCCAGGCCGTCTCGGCGGAGGTCGCCGACCGCCGCTTCCTCGCCCACTACCTGGCCATCCCTCCGGACCAGTACGCCAAGGCCGCCGAGGCCCTCGCCGCCTCCGGCCTGAACGAGCGGGCCAGGCTCGTGGTGGAGAAGCCGTTCGGGCACGACCTCGCCTCGGCCCGCGCACTTGAGGCCCGCCTGACGCGGTGCTTCCCCACCGAGGAGGTCTTCCGGGTCGACCACTTCCTCGGCAAGGACGCGGTGGAGAACCTGCTCGCCTTCCGGGCGGCGAACCCCCTCGTCGACCGGATCCTGCACCGCGACGCAGTGCGCTCCGTCCAGGTCTTCGGGATCGAGGACCTGGACGTCGAAGGACGGGGAGGGTTCTACGACGGCACCGGATGCCTGCGCGACGTCGTGCAGAACCACCTGCTCCAGACGCTCGCCGTCTTCACGATGGAGACCCCCGAGACGAACGCCGCGCAGGACGTCGTCGCCGAACGGGTCAGGGCCTTGCGCGCGTTCCGGACCGTCCTGCCCGAGGACTACGTGCGCGGCCAGTACGACGGCTACCGGGACACCGAAGGGGTGCGCCCCGACTCGACGACCGAGACGTTCTCCGCCCTCCGCCTGTTCGTGGACACCGAGCGGTGGGCGGGCGTGCCCTTCTGCGTCCAGGCGGGCAAGGGCCTCGCGGCCACCGCGACGGAGATCGTCGTGGAACTGCGCGGTCCGGCGCCCGCCACGCAGCACGCGCGGGCGGCGGCGGACTCGCCCCCGGACCTGCTGCGGCTGCGGCTGGAACCCGAGGCCGGGGTGACCGTCCGGCTCCTGGCCGCGCACGGCCCGTGGTCCGCCGACGCAGCCCTCGAACCGGACGCGCTGGACGTGGTCGCGCCCGCCGCCGACTTCCCCCACCTGACGGGGAGCAATGTCACCGCCTACGAGCGCGTCATGGCCGCCGCGATGACGGGCGACGCACGCCGGTTCGCGAGCATGCGCGCGATCGAGGAGTGCTGGCGCGTCGTCGGGCCGCTCCTCGACCCGCGGGACCCGCCGATCCCTTACCGCGCGGGGAGCGAGGGCCCGGCCGAGGCCGCCCGGCTGACGCCCGGCGGCCGCTGGTTCACCCCGGGCGCTACGGCAGGGTGAAGTCCGGGTCCGCGCCGAGGACCTTGCCGGGGTTGAAGAGCCCCAAGGGATCGAGGGCGTCCTTGACGGCCCGCTGCATCGCCCGGACGCCGAGTGAGAGCTCCTGCTGCATGCCCGCGCGCTTGAGCAGGCCGATGCCGTGCTCGCCCGACACGGTGCCGCCGAGGGCCAGGGCCGCGGCGATGAGGTCCTCGAACGCCGCCTGGGCCGCGGCGCGGGCCGCCGCGTCGCCGGGCGGGGTGATGAGCAGCGGGTGCAGGTTGCCGTCGCCCGCGTGCGCGATGGTGGCGATCCTGACGCCGCGGCGGCGGCCGATCTCCTCGACCCTGCCGAGCATCGCCGGGACCGCCGAGCGCGGCACGCACACGTCCTCGGTGAGCACGGGGCCGAGCCGCTCCAGCGCGGGGTAGGCCAGGCGTCTGGCGGAGAACAGCGCCTCCGCCTCCACGGGGTCGCTCGACCGCTCGGCCCACAGGGCGCCCGCGTCCCGGAACGCGGCGGCGACCGCCGCGGCCTCCTCGTCGCCCGCCGCGCCGGGGGAGTCGACGCTGGCCAGCAGCATCGCCTCGGCCGACGGGTCCACGCCCAGGTGCTTCCAGTCCTCGACGGCCTCCAGGCACGTCCGGTCGAGCAGTTCCAGCGCGGCGGGCACGAGACCGCGCGCGGTGACCAGGGCGACGGCCCTGCCCGCCTCGACCAGGCCCTCGAAGGACCCGACGACCGTGCGCGGGGCGTCGAGCCGCGCCGGGCGCAGCCTGAGCGTCACCTCGGTGACGACGCCCAGGGTGCCCTCGGAGCCGACGAACAGCCCTGTGAGGTCGTAGCCCGCGACGCCCTTGGTGGTGCGCCTGCCGATGCGCTGACGCGTCCCGTAGGCGCCTCCGGGGCCGCCGACGACGACCTCCATGCCGAGCACGTAGTCGCGGGTGACGCCGTACTTGAGGCAGCACAGGCCGCCGGCGTTCGTGGCGACGTTGCCGCCGATCGTCGACCAGGGCGCGCTCGCCGGGTCCGGCGGGTACCACAGGCCGTGCTCGGCGGCCGCGGCCTTCAGGTCGTCGTTGACGACGCCGGGCTGCACGACCGCGAGCATGTTCGCCGGATCGATCTCGACGACGGCGTTCATCCGCGACAGGTCGAGCACGAGGCAGCCGTCCACCGCGTTCGCGCCGCCCGACAGGCCCGTGCCCGCGCCGCGCGGGACGACGGGCACGCCGAGGTCGGCGCAGGCCGCGACGGCGCGGGACACCTCGTCGGCGGAGCGCGCCCGCAGCGCGGCCAGGGGCGCGCCGGCGGGCGCCCACTCGGCTTCGTCGTGGCTGACGCTCCCGAGCACGTCGGGATCGGTGATGAGGCTGCTGTCGGGCAGGGCCTTGGCCAGGTCCTCGTGGGTCGTGAGAGTGATGACGCACCTCGCTTTCCTCTCGAAAGTACCCCTCACCAGCGCAGGAACGCCCCATCAATACGGAGTGTGACGGTTATGTCAAAGGCGATTTAACATCGGCGGAATCGGACTTAACAGAAAGGTAGTTCTGGACCGCTGTAATCGGGCGCGAACCTGCGAAACATGAGCATCACTCGCCTCTGGTGTCTCGGCTGTTTCGCGTCCGAAAGGAACTGAACCTATGCGCAAGGCCCCCCTGGCCTGGGCGCGCGCTGCCCTCGCTGTAACGGCCGCGACCGCCCTCTGCACGTCCCTGCTGACGGCCCCCGCCGCAGCGGCCCCCGGTGGCGACTGGACCGTCGCCGAGGTCGACGGCGGCCACCTCATCACCCTCACGCTGGACGAGGCCCTGCCCGTCCGCGACGCCGCCCCCGAGCTCGCCGTCGACGGCGAGTCGCTCGGCCCCGCGATCGAGTCCGCGGACGGCACGACGCTGACGCTGCTCACCTCCGACCCGCGCGCGGCCGACCCCGAAAGCGTCCAGGTCGCCTGGAACGGCGAAGTCGAGAGCCTCGTCTCGCCGCGCTCCTTCGGCCTGCTGCCGAAGCCCGGCAAGAAGCCGCAGAAGGCCGACGCCGACCCCGCCACGCCCGGCCGCTACGCGGTCGAGCAGACCTCCTACGACCTCGGCGACGAGGCCATCACCCTCGCGGGGCTCGGCGGCCGCAAGGGCGAGATCAAGGCCACGGCGTACCTCCCCGTCGGCGCCAAGGGCGAGCGGCCCCTCGTCGTCTTCCTGCACGGCCGCCACTCGGCCTGCTACGACCCGGCCACCCGCCGGACCAACAACTCCGCCTGGCCCTGCCCGGCCGGCTACCAGCCGATCCTCAGCGACACCGGCTACACCGGCGCGGCCGACGTCCTGGCGAGCCACGGCTACGTCGTCGTGTCGGTGGCGGCCAACGGCGTCAACGCCCAGGACGCCGGCTACTCCGAGGACCGCGGGGCGCTCGCGCGCGGCGAGGTCGTCATGCGCCACCTCGACCTGCTCGCCGAGGCGAACAAGGGCAGGGGAGACGCGCAGCTCGTCTCCCTGTTCAAGGGTCGGCTGGACATGGACGACATCGGCCTCATGGGCCACTCCCGCGGCGGCGAGGGCGTCGTCAAGGCCGCCCTCATGAACGCGGGCCGCAAGCACCCGTACGGCATCGAGGCCGTCCTGCCGCTCGCCCCGACCGACTTCGCGCGGGCCACCCTGCCCGACGTGCCCATGGCCGTCATCCTGCCCTACTGCGACGGCGACGTCTCCAACCAGCAGGGCCAGCACTTCTACGACGACTCGCTCTACGCGGACGCCGACGACACCGCCTTCAAGTCGTCGCTCATGATCATGGGCACGAACCACAACTTCTTCAACACCGAGTGGACGCCCGGCGTGGCGACCGCCCCGGCCAACGACGACTGGTCGAACCAGAACGACGCGACCTGCGGCACGAACGCCTCGCCCGACCGGCTGACCGCCGCCGAGCAGTACGACGTGGGCACCGCCTACATTGCGGGCTTCTTCCGCCTCGTCCAGGGCGGCGAGGACGAGTTCCTGCCGCTCTTCGACGGCAGCGACGAGGTCCCGGCCTCAGCGGGCCGCGCCGTCGTCCACGGCGTCGCCCAGGCCCCGGCCGGCGAGCGCACCGACGTCGCCGCCTTCACCTCCGCGGCCTCCTCCGCCGAGGTGTCCGGCAACGCCACCGGAGTCATCTGCGCCTCGATGCTCGACCGCTCCCCGCAGACCGGCCTGCCGTCCTGCGCGACCCGCCTGACCACCTCGCAGGCTCCCTCGTGGACCCCGGCGACCTACGCCCCGAACGTCGCGGCGACCCCCGTCATGCGCTTCTCGTGGGCCGACACCACAGGCAGGCTCACCGCCTCGGTCGGCAAGAAGGACCGCAAGGCCGCCAAGTCCGAGTACCTGTCCTTCCGGGTGGCCCGCGACGAGACCGTCCCCGCGGCGGCCGAACTCGACCTCTCGGTCTCCGTCGTCGACGGCAGGGGAAGGACCGCCACGGTGAACGTCGCCGACCTCGGCGACGCGCTCACCGCCTTCCCCGGCACCGCCTCGCCGCTCGGCAAGACCTGGCTGCGCTCGGTCCGGATCCCGGTCGGGGACTTCAAGAAGGTCGACACCAAGGACATCCGCTCGATCGTCCTCGCCGGCGCGAGCGCGACCGGCGCCGTCTACCTCGCCGACCTCGGCTTCACCGACATGAGCGTCGGCAGGGCCACCCTCGACGAGCTGCCGCAGGTCTCCGTCGAGGGCGCGACCGTCGTCGAAGGCGACGGCCCGGGCACCGCCACCTTGACGGTCTCCCTGTCCGAGCGCTCCCGCGTCCCGGTCACGGTGAACCTCCAGTCCTTGGCGACCGGCACCACCCCGGTGATCACCCAGAACACCGCGGTCGTGACGATCCCGGCCGGCCGCACCTCCGGCACCTTCACCGTTCCGCTGGTCGGCAACGACACGGTCTCGACGGCGGCGCAGTCCTACCAGGTCATCGCCACCGTCCCGGCGAACGCCGCCATCGGCTCCGGCTTCGCCCGCCTGGTCGTCACCGAAGACGACTGACCCGCCCTTGCGCCAGGCCCTCCCCCCGGGCCTGGCGCCTCCCGGCCCGGATTCGGAACCAACCCTCCGAATCCGGGCTTTTTTCTCCCTCGCGTGAGGGAGGTGCGCCTTGATCTCCGGACGTTAGCGTCTGGTGATCAAGTGGTGCGGGGTCGATCGAGGGGCAGCGTGATGCGGTTCTACAGGAGGTTCTCCAAGCGGTTCGTCGTCATGGCGGTGGTCACGGTGGCCATCGGCACTCTCGGCGCGGCGCCGTACGCCGCCGCTCCGGAACCCGTCAGGGTCGCGCTCGGGCCGGACGGCTGCCCGCGCAGTCCGCTGGATGAGGTGCCCTACGGGTGGGGCGAGGTTCCGTGGGGTCCGGCCCATGTCCGGGGCCTTGCCGAGGGAACGGTCACCGAGGCGCTGCTCTGCCGGATGACGTACGAGCTCGGCGGTGGTGACGGCTGGCTCGAACCACTCCACCTCACGCGGAGAGCACGGGACCTCCAGACCCTCGTCGAGGACCTGCCGAGGGCCGACACGAGCGGCGCGACGACGATGGAAGGCTACGCTCCGGCCAATCTCGTCCTGCGCCACGCGGACGGGCGGAGCACCGTGCTGGCCTTCGACTTCAACTGGGACGTGGTGCGATCCCCCCGCGCCCAGCGCGGCGGCGCCGCACACCTCCACAACGCCTTCCTGCGCCTGTGGCGCGCCGAGACGGCCCGCAGCCCGACCGAGGTTCCACCTGCGGAGTGCCCGGCCAGGCTGCCGCGCGACTACCTGGCCGCTCCCCGCCACCCGGCTCCCGGCCCCGTCCGCGACTTCGTCCGGTACTCCGCGGGCCCGCCCCTGCCGTCCCCCTTGGCGGTGGTCCGCGCCTGCCGGTACACCACCGACGCCACCGGCCGCCTCGTCCTGCGCGCCCAGGGCACGACCCGCGAGCACCTGCCCGAACTCCGCCCCCTCATCGCCGCCGCCACCGACCCGGACGCCACCGGATCGACCGGCGACTTCCGCCGCTACCTGGCCTGCGTCCGCACCTGGCTGAAAAAGGGCGTCCCCGCCCTCGACACCTTGCATGCCACCGACGTCACGGGCAGAACCGTCCACCTGACCCTGCCACGAGAGCCCTGCGACGGCCGACACCGCTGGCTGTTCAGCGGCCCCCTCACCCCAGAAGCCGCCGCCCTCATGGCACAACTCCTGGACTGAGCCGAATCGGACCTCCCGATCGCGCACGGCCCCCGACCGATCCCGCAGCCCCTCCGCGAGGCGGATTTCGCCCCGAGCCAGATGCCGACGATGAACATGCTCACGCCACCCGTAAGCCCTCGCCGTGGCGTACGACCCGCCCCGCACGAGGAACGCACCCGTCCCTGCCTCCCGCTCCCCGGCCTCCGGCCGTTGAGCGGGTGCCAGGGCCCGGGGCATGGCCTGGGCGCGAACGCTCCTCTCACCGGCGAGTTCGCGAAACGGGAGGAACATCAGGTCGAAACCAGTGCCCGCTCGCCGAGCCAGATCTTTTCACCGGCGAGTCCGCGAAACCGAGGGAACGTCACGGTGCCGGTCGAACGGGGGAGCACCGTCCGTGAAAGGGGGTGCGTCAAGTCTGTTCGTCGCGCCGGGGGAGAGCTCAGGGTCAGGTGGGGGCTTGGTGGAGGCGGCGGAGGGTGAGGGCGAGGTGGAGGCGGAGGCGGCCTTGGGGGGTGTGCGGGGGCCAGCCGAGGAGGCGTTCGGCGTGGGCCAGCCGGTCCTGGAGGGTGGAGTGGTGGATGCGGAGGGCGCCGGCGGCCGCGCGGAGGCTCGGGGAGGTGGTGACGGCGTCGAGGGTGGCGAGCATCCAGGGGGCCGATCGGCCGGCCTCGTCGAGGGTGGTGACGTCCTTGCCCTTGGGGGTCGCGGGCGTCACGGCCTGGGCGAGGAGGAGAAGGGCGCCGGACTCCTCGGCATGGACGACGCGGGGGCCGGGGTCGAGGTCGGTGCCTTCGGCGGTGAGACGCAGGGCGAGCCTGGCCGATTCCCAGGAGGAAGGAAGGTCCATGAGATGGGCGTGAGTGCCGATGCCGGCGCGCGAACCCTCCGCGAGGTCGTCCTTCTCGCGCAGGAGGGCGGCGCGGCCGTCGTGGTGGGCGACGGCCCGCAGCGGCTCGCCCGCGAAGAGGCCGAGGCGGCGGGCGGCGAGCGCCTTCGCGTCCGCCGGAGCTGCGGCGTCGAACAGCGTCTCCACAGAGGCCACCGACGCCCCGCGGCCGCGGGTCCGGTCCAGGACCGCCGCTGCCGCCGCCGAGGCCCGTTCCAGCACCATCGCGTCCACCGGACGGGGCGGCCCGCTGTGCTCCAGCCAGAGCACTCCGGAGCCGACCGGCGTGCTCGGCCAGACCGGATCGAGCCCGACGCCGTGCCCACCCGGCGTGCCAGCAGTGCCGGGTATACCCGGCGTGTTAGGAACACCGGGAACACCGGGAACACCAGGAGCGCCGGGAGCGCCGGGGGTGCCGTCGGCGCTGAATCGGAGGCGGATGTGGCGGGGAGGGTCGACGAGGGCGGCGGGGGTCTGGGCGAGCAGGGCGGCGGCTCTGACGATCGCCGCCAGGCCGGCGCCGTGCGCGGTGAGGTCGTCGAAATAGGCGATGACCCGCAGGGCCGCGCCGGCCTGCGGGTCCAGCGCGTCGAGCCGCACCGTCAGATCCTTCATCGGGCTCTCCTCACGGGCCGGCCGGCGCCCTCGCCGTCAGTCTGCCAGCAGGCGGGTGAGCCAGCGGGCGCGCGCGTCCTTCGCGTCGCGGGAGAGGGCGGCGTGCGGGGCCATGGTGTCGAAGCCGTGGAAGCCGCCCGGCCACACGTGCAGTTCGGCGACGCCGCCCGCCTGCCAGAGACGCGCGGCGTAAGCGACGTCCTCGTCGCGGAACGTCTCGGCCGAGCCCACGTCGATGAACGCAGGCGGCAGCCCCGAAAGGTCGGCGGCGCGGGCGGGCGCGGCGTAGGGGGAGACCGCGTCGGTGCCGCGCGCGTCGCCGAGCAGGGCCGTCCAGCCCGCCGCGTTCGACGCGCGGTCCCAGATCCCGCGCCCGGCCATCTGGCGCGCCGAGACCGTGTCGTTGCGGTCGTCGAGCATCGGGCACATCAGGAGCTGCCCGGCGAGCGCGGGGCCCTTGCGGTCGCGGGCGAGCAGCGCGACCGCCGCCGCCAGCCCGCCGCCCGCGCTCGCCCCGCCGACGATGATCCGGCCGGGGTCGACGCCCAGTTCGGAGGCGTGCTCGGCGCACCACAGCAGGCCCGCGTAGCAGTCCTCGACGGGCCCGGGGTGGGGCGTGCCCGGCGCGAGCCGGTACTCCACGGACGCGACGGCCGCGCCGACGCCCTCGGCGAGTTCGAGCATCTCCGGCAGGCCGATCCGGTTGTCTCCGATGATCATGCCTCCGCCGTGGGTGTGGTAGATCAGCGGGTACGGGGCGGCGGCCCCGGTCGGCAGGCACAGCAGCAGCGCGACCTCGGGCGCCCCCTCGGGGCCGGGGATCGTCAGTTCCTCGACGGTGTAGGCGCCGTCCCGCGAGAACACCTCAAGGGAGGGGCGCTGCACGGCGGACTGGAGCATCTCCTGGACCCGGGAGAGGTCGGCGAACGCGTCGGGCGGGATCAGCTCGTTCATGAGGCGGAGCACCGGCACGAGCTCGGCGTCGAACGGGGGCGGCGGTCCGACGGGCGCGGTCTCGATGAGGGTCATCGTCGTCTCCCAGGGGTGGTGTGATCGGAGTCACCATGGTGCCCGGTCGTGTGCCTCGGACGGTCCCGCCGCGCGGCGGATTCCACCCGCCGAATGGCGGGTCGACAGGGTAGGCCCGGCGCGGGGACCGTTTGGCGGCTGATCACCAGGGGATGGTCGGTGAGGAGGGCCCCGGGCGGATGCGCCGGGGTCCGGCGCTCGGGGGAGGGGCCTTGGCCGAGGTGCTGAAGGACGTCGCGGGGGCGGCGCCGACGCCGGGGGCCGGCGGCGCGGGTCGCGGTCCGGCGCGGCTCGGCGTCGGGACCGTCGTGGTCAATCGCGAACTCGTCGACACCGCGGCCTCGCACGGGCGGTCGAAGCGGCATCTGGAGATCGTGCTCCCGGAGGGCACCACCTACCTGCCGGGCGACTACCTTGCCGTTCTGCCGCCCAACCCCGCGGACGTCGTCGAGCGGGCGCTCGCCAGGTTCGGCCTGGCCCGCGGCACCAGGCTGGTCCCGCGCCCGAAGGCCGGGCCCGTCGCGTCGGAGGGCGACGAGTGCGCCGACCCGGGGCAGCAGCGGCGTGGCGGCGCGCCTCCGTTCGCAGGGGAGCGTCTGACGGCCCGGGAACTCCTCACCGGCCACGTGGCACTGACCGAGCCCGCCACGCGCGGCGGGATCGAGCGGATCGCCGCGGCGACGCCGGCGCACGAGGGCGGCGCCGCCCTGGCCGCGCTGGCGGCCCGCGATCCGGAGGACTCGGCGCGTCGCCCGACGCTGCTGGACCTCGTCGAGGGCCATCCCGCCTGCGCCCTGGATTTCGCCGCGTTCCTCGACCTGCACGCGCCGCTCGTGCCGCGCAGGTACTCCATCTCGTCCTCGCCGCGCTGGGATCCGCGCCGCGTGTCGTTGACGGTCGCGGTGGTGCGCGATCCGTCCGGCGCGTTCGGTTCGGCGTCCACCTATCTGGGCGACGCGGCTCCCGGTACGCCGATGACCGTCGGCGTGGTCGGCTCCGGCAAGGCCTTCCACCCGCCGGAGTCCCTGACGACGCCCCTGGTGATGGCCTGTGCGGGCACCGGTGTGGCCCCCTTCCGCGGCTTCCTCCAGGACCGCGCCGTGCGAGCGCGCGAAGAGGGCGTGACGCCCGCGCCCGCGCTCCTGTTCTTCGGCTGCGACCACCCCGACGTCGACTTCCTCTACCGCGACGAACTGGCCGCCTGGTCGGCGGCAGGCATCGTCGACGTCCGCCCGGCGTTCTCCGCGGCCCCCGAGGACGGCGTCCGCTATGTCCAGGACCGCGTCTGGCGCGACCGCGCCGACGTCATGGAGCTCCTGCGCCGCGACGCGGTCTTCTACGTGTGCGGCGACGGACGCAGAATGGCCCCCGCCGTGGCCGACGCCTGCGCCCGCATCTACGCCGACGCCACCGACGCCACCCCCGCCGAATCCGCCGAATGGCTGGCCCTGCGCCTCCACCACGGCCACCACCGCACGGACGCCTACCTCTGACCGGACCCCGCCATCGCATCACCCGGCGCCGCCCGCGGGAGAGTGCCCGGCCTTCCCACGCCCGCGGTGGCCTTCTCCGTCCTCCTCGTGCTCACGTGGGCGCAGGTGCTCCTCTTCGTGCTCATGCCGCGGCCTCTCTTGGCCGTCATGCTCTTCGACGGTGAGCACCGCTTCGTCATCGAAGACCTCGGCGGTGGCCGGTGCGGCTGCGCCAGAGCGAGGAGTTCGGCGGCATGGCGGTTCTTCCGCGGCTCCCCGCGCTTCGAGGGAGGGGGCCGGGCGGGTCCGGCAGAATGGGGCGCGTCGTCGGAGGTGTGGAGGTGGGGATGGGGCTCGGGTGGATGCCGCCGTCGTTTTCGTATCGGACGTTCGCGGCGTTCTTCGCTGATCTGGCAGGGAGGGGGGCGCTGCCCGCGCGGTTCGATCTGAGCGCGGTGGCGGGGTATCCGCCGTCGATCGGGCCGCAGTTGCTGGACCTGCTGGAGGGGATGGGGCTGCTGGACGGGGACGGGGCCGTGGTGCCCGGGCGGATGCGTGAGGTCGTCGGCCGGGAGGCCGCGCGGCGGGAGTTCCTCACCGGCTGGGCGCGCGACCTGTACGCCGAGCAGTTGCGGCTGGTGGACGGCGGGGCGGGGGCCGAGGCGCTGCGCGCCAGTTTCGCGGAGTTCGGCTACAAGCAGCACAAGGTGCCGCGCGCGGTCCAGTTCTTCCACGCGCTGCGCGCCGATCTGGGGCTCACCGCCCGCTGACGCCGCCCGGCGGACGGATCAGGGTCGGTGCGCCGCGGCCATGATGGGGCCGGGCACGGGGCGGTCGGCGCGGGCGACGTCCTCGGCCGGCCAGTTGACGAAGGGCGCCGCGGAAGCGTGGTCGTGCCAGTCGCGCACGGAGGCGGTGGGCACGGTGAGCCGGCACGTGCGGTGGGCGCCGGCCTGGTCGTAGCGGGGGCCGTCGAGGGCGACGCGGCGCGTCCAGCCCCGGCCCAGGGCGTCGCGGCACCAGACCAGGTCGCCCTCGGCGACCTGGGGGAGCACCCCGGTGAACGGCAGCAGCTCCGGCCGGTCGCGGGGCGGCGGGACGCTCCGGCGCGGCGCCGCCCCGGCGGAGGCCGTGCGGCGGGGCGGAACCCCTCGGCGCGCCGAGCCCGCCGACGCCGCGCCGGACGAGGCGGCTTCCGAGAAGGCGTCGCCGGCCCCTTCGCCGGTCGCGGGGCGGGCGTCGGATGCTGCCGGACGCGGCATGCGCGGATCCCCTCTCCTCGCGCCGGGTGTTCCGGCGCGACGGGACGGCCGGAAGTGACTGAGGCGACCCTATCCACGACGACGTTGTAGTAGATAGGGAATCCCAGCCGGTATGGGAAACTGGCCGCACTCCCCGCCGAGAGGTGACCGATGTTCGACAGTTTCGCCTGCTCCGCAGTAGCGGCTCCCGTCCTGGCGACCTGGCCTCCGGCGGACCGGCTGCGTCCCGGGTTCGCCGCGCACGTGTTCGCCTGGTGCGCCGTGGCGGCGGCCGCGTGCGCCCTGGTGAACGTGCTCGCGTTCGTACTGAAGGCGCCGGCCGGGCTCTCGGCCGTCGCGGCGTGGGGAGGCCGGCCGGCGGAGGCCGCGCACGTGCCCTGGGCCACGGGCCTTTCGGTGGTCTGGTTCGCGGTGAGCGTGGTCGGGGTCCTGCTCGGCTGGCGGCGCTACCGCGCGTCCCTGCGCGGCACCTCGCAGGACGTCGCGCATCCGGACTCCGAGCACGGCGAGGACGACGTGGTGGTCGTCCCGGACGATCGGGTGGAAGCGTTCGCGCTGCCCGGGCGGCCGGTCGCGGAGGTCGCCCACCTGGTGGAGCGCGCGGCTGACGAGGAGGCCGCTCTGGCCGCGTTCGGGAGGCCGGTCGGCCTGGTCGCGATGGGCTCGGGAGTCGTGCCGCGGCGGATGGCCGCGGTGGCGGGCCGCGAGGTGCGGCGCCGCTGGGCGCTCGCGGTGCCTGTGCTGCTCGCCGCGAGCACCGTCGTGTAGACGGGCGAGCACGCTTACGACTTCCACGAGCTGCTCGCCTACCCCGACTGACGCACGGCTTCTTTTGTCTGGTTCCTAAATCCTTGACAGGATTTGTCGGCCACTCCAAGCTGGGTGGAGTTAGCTTAGCCTTACCTAACTGGAGGCCGTGTCCATGTCCACCAACCCCTTCGACGACGAGAACGGCACCTTCCTCGTCCTGGTCAACGCCGAGGGCCAGCACTCCCTGTGGCCTGTGTTCGCCGACGTCCCCGCGGGCTGGACCACCGCGCACGGCCCCGACACTAGGCAGGCCTGCCTGGACCACGTCGAACGGAACTGGACCGACATGCGCCCGGCGAGCCTCGTCGCCGCCACCGAGGGACGCTCGGCCTGACCCAGGCCCACGCGCGACGCCGACGGGGAACCGGGAGAGGCCCGGTCAGGCCTCCCCGGCCTCGGGGTCCCCGGCTTCAGGGTCCTCCGCTTCGAGATCGGCCAGCATCCGCCGGACGAGCCGTTCTTCGTCGTCCGGCAGGGATCCGACGAAGCGGGTGAGGACCACGGCGCGGTCGGGTCGGCCGTCGAGGAGCTGGTGCATCCGCCGCACGGCGAGGCCAGTCTCGTCGGCGACGGGCCGGTAGGCGAAGGCCCGGCCGCGCCGCGCGCGCTCCAGGACGCCCTTGCCCGCCAGGCGCACCAGGCTCGTGAGCACCGTCGTGTAGGCGAGGGAGCCGCCGAGGGTCTCGCGTACCTCGCGCGGCGTGAGCGCGCGGTCCGCGGCCTGCAGTGCCGCCATGATCTCCCGCTCCAGGTCCCCGGGCGCCCGTCTTTCGCCGCCCATCGCGCACCTCCCGCGCCGCGTCCCGACCGAAGCAGTGTTCCACGGGAGCGTCCATGATCGGCGCCGCCGAAGTTCCCGAATCCGGTGTGACCTCCGGCTCGTCCGCGCCATGCGTCCGCGGAAACCCCTGGGCCCGCCGAATCGTTGTGCCCATGGGCGCGTGGACCGTTCCGCCTGCCGACTGCGATCTGCGACGCCGCGGGATGACGCCCGCGGCGCATCCACCCCTACGAAAGGTGTCTTACATGGCCGTGTCGATGGTCAAGGGCCAGCGGATCTCGCTGGAGAAGCCCGGCGGAGGCGGCGGCCTCACCCGGGTCCGGATGGGCCTCGGCTGGGACGCCGTCAAGAAGAAGGGCTTCTTCGGCTCGCGCGACCAGGAGATCGACCTCGACGCCACGGTCGTGGCCTTCGCCGGCGACCAGATCGCCGATGTCGTCTACTTCGGCCAGCTCACCAGCCGCGACGGCTCGATCCGGCACACCGGCGACAACCGGACGGGCGCGGGCGACGGCGACGACGAGTCGATCCTGGTCGATCTGTCCCGCCTCCCCGTCCACGTGACGTCCCTGGTGTTCGTGGTGAACTCCTTCCAGGGCCAGACCTTCAACGAGGTCGCCAACGCCTTCTGCCGCCTGGTCGACGACACGAACGGCACCGAGATGGCCCGCTACACCCTCACCGGCGGCGGAGGCCACACCGCGATGGTGATGGCCCGCATCTACCGCCACGGCGACGCCTGGAAGATGAACGCGATCGGCGAGCCCGGCATGGGCCGCACGTTCCAGGACATCCTTCCCACCCTGGCCACCCACGCCTGACGCCCCGCCGCGGCGGCTCCCCTTCCCCGGAGCCGCCGCGCATCCGGCTTTCATAGACTGCCAGGCAGAAGCGGGGAGAGGCGGTGCGCGGTGGCGGGGGTGCCGGAGGTCGGGACCAACTCGGTCCTCGGCAAGGTGGCGGCGGTGCTGTTCGCGTTCACGGCCGACGACCACGGGGTGAGCCTCGCCGAGCTGGGACGGCGGACCGGGATCCCGAAGGGGACGCTGCACAGGATCGTGGGGGACATGGTCGACGTCCGGCTGCTGGAGCGGACGGGGCGCGGGTACCGGCTGAGCGGGCAGGTGTTCCAGCTCGGCATGCGGGCGTCGGTCGAGCGGGGGCTCGTGGAGGTCGCGACGCCGTTCATGGAGGACCTCTACGAGCGGACCCATGAGACCGTCCACCTGGGGGTGCTGGAGGGCGCCGAGGTCGTGTACGTCTCCAAGCTGGGCGGGCACCGGCAGGCGACGTCGCCGTCGCGGATCGGCGGGCGGATGCCCGCGCACTGCACCGCGATCGGCAAGGCGCTGCTGGCGTTCTCGCCGCCCGACGTGCTCGCCGGGGTCCTCGACGGGGAACTGGTCCGCCGGACGCCCCGGACGATCACCGCGCCTGGGCTGCTGCGCAAGCAGATCGAGCGGATCCTGGAGGCCAGGGTCTCGTTCGAGTACGAGGAGTCGGCCACCGGGATCGTCTGCGTGGCCGCGCCCATCCTGGACCCCTTCGACCGGCCCGTCGCGGCGGTCAGCGTCACCGGGCCCGTGTCGCGGTTCCGGCCGGAGGCCCACCAGATGTCGGTGAAGGCCGCCGCGGCGGGCATCTCCGGGACCCTCGCGCGGCGCGCCGCGCTCATCGCCGACCCCGACTGACGGCCCGCCCCGCAGGGGCCGCGCGAAGACGGTTCCACTGAGTGGAACATCAGGGTGGGCGCCCGGCCGCCTCATCGGTGATCGTGGGGTCATCCCACCTACACCCGAGGACCGTGATGACGCTCGACGCCACCCCGACCGGCCAGGACCGCGAGGCCGCCGTGACCGCCGCCGCCGCGCGCCTGGAGGCCGCCCAGGACCAGCTGGCGCCTTGCGCCCCCGTGCGCGACGTGCTCGGCACCACCGACCTAGAACTCGCCTACGCCGTCCAGCAGCGGCTCGCCGAGCACCGCCTGGCCGCGGGCGCGGTCGTGTCCGGCCGCAAGATCGGCCTGACCTCCCCGGCCGTGCAGCAGCAGCTCGGCGTCGACCGCCCCGACTTCGGCGTGCTGTTCGCCGACATGGACGTCTCCGGCACTGAGGTCGCCACCGCGAACCTGCTCCAGCCCAAGGTCGAGGCCGAGGTCGCGTTCGTCCTCAAGGCCGACCTCGACGGCGAGATCAACGGTGTCGCGGACGTCCGCCCGGCCGTCGACTACGCCGTCGCCGCCCTGGAGATCGTCGACAGCCGCGTCGAGAACTGGGACATCCGGATCACCGACACGATCGCCGACAACGGCTCCAGCGCGCTGTACGTCCTCGGTGACAAGAAGCTCACCCTCGACGAGTTCGCGCCGATCGACGTCGCCATGGAGCTGTACGCCGACGACGTCCTGGCCTCCCAGGGCAACGGGGCCGCGTGCCTCGGCGACCCCCTCGAAGCCCTGGTGTGGCTGGCCCGCACCGCCCGCGACCTCGGCGAGCCGCTGCGGGCCGGCCAGGTGATCCTGTCCGGCGCCCTCGGCCCGATGGTCCCCGTCACCCCCGGCAGCGTGTACCGCGCCGAGCTGTCCGCGCTCGGCACCGTCACCGCGGCCTTCGCGAAGTAGAGGAAGACCCCATGAGCGAGCAGAAGAAGACCAAGGTGGCGGTGATCGGCTCCGGCAACATCGGAACCGACCTGATGATCAAGGTGATCCGCCTGTCGAAGACCCTGGAGATGGGCGCGATGGTCGGCATCGACCCCGACTCCGACGGCCTCGCCCGCGCCCGCCGCATGAAGGTCCCGACCACCCACGAGGGCGTCGACGGCCTGATCGCGATGGACGGGTTCGACGAGATCGACATCGTCTTCGACGCCACCTCCGCGAAGGCCCACCTGTCGAACGCGGCGAAGCTGAAGCCGTTCGGCAAGAAGCTCGTCGACCTGACCCCGGCCGCGATCGGCCCGTACGTCGTCCCGGTCGTGAACCTGGAGGAGCACCTGGAGGCCGAGGCCGACAACGTCAACATGGTGACGTGCGGCGGTCAGGCCACCATCCCGGTCGTGCACGCGATCTCCCGGGTGACGCCCGTCGCCTACGCCGAGATCGTCGCCTCGATCTCCTCGCGCTCGGCCGGCCCCGGCACCCGCGCCAACATCGACGAGTTCACCGAGACGACGTCGAAGGCGATCGAGCAGGTCGGCGGCGCGGGACGCGGCAAGGCCATCATCGTCCTCAACCCCGCCGAACCGCCGATGATCATGCGGGACACCGTGTTCGCGCTCATCGGCGACGCCGACCAGGGCGAGATCAAGGCGTCGATCGAGAAGATCGTCGGTGAGGTCGCCGAGTACGTCCCGGGCTACCGGCTCAAGCAGGAGGTCCAGTTCACGCCGATCGCGGCGGACGAGCCGGTGCACACCCTCCTGCCCGAGGGCGCGCCCGCCGTCACGACCAAGGTCCAGGTGTTCCTTGAGGTCGAGGGCGCGGCCCACTACCTGCCCGCCTACGCCGGGAACCTCGACATCATGACCTCCGCCGCCCTGCGCGCCGCCGAGCGGTTCGCGGAGGTGTCGAAGTGAGCCCGGAAATGGTGAGCACGGAGAAGAAGATGACCCCGAAGCTGTACATCCAGGACGTCACCCTGCGGGACGGCATGCACGCCGTTCGGCACCGCATAGACCCCGGGAACGTCGCGAAGATCGTCGCGGCGCTGGACGCGGCGGGCGTCGCCGCGATCGAGGTCGCGCACGGCGACGGCCTCGCGGGCGGCTCCCTCAACTACGGGCCCGGCTCGCACACCGACTGGGAGTGGATCGAGGCCGCCGCCGCGAACATCTCCCGCGCGAAGCTGACGACCCTGCTGCTGCCGGGGATCGGCACGATCGAGGAGCTCAAGCACGCCTACAGCCTGGGCGTCCGCTCGATCCGGATCGCGACCCACTGCACCGAGGCCGACATCTCCGCCCAGCACATCGCCGCCGCCCGGGATCTCGGCATGGACGTGTCGGGCTTCCTGATGATGAGCCACATGGCCCCGGCCGAGAAGCTCGCCGAGCAGGCGAAGCTGATGGAGTCCTACGGCGCGCACTGCGTCTACGTCACCGACTCCGGCGGCCGGCTCACCATGGACGGCGTGCGCGAGCGCGTCCGCGCCTACAAGAAGGTGCTGAACCCGGAGACCGAGATCGGCATCCACGCCCACCAGAACCTGTCGCTGTCGGTGGCGAACTCGGTGGTGGCGGTCGAGGAGGGCGTGACCCGCGTGGACGCCTCCCTCGCCGGGCACGGCGCGGGCGCGGGCAACGCCCCGATCGAGCCGTTCATCGCCGTCGCCGATCTCCAGGGCTGGGACCACGGCTGTGACCTGTTCGCCCTCCAGGACGCCGCCGACGACCTGGTGCGCCCGCTCCAGGACCGCCCCGTCCAGGTGGACCGCGAGACGCTGACGCTCGGCTACGCGGGCGTCTACTCCAGCTTCCTGCGCCACGCCGAGGCCGCCTCCGTCCGGTTCGGCATCGACGTCCGGACGATCCTCGTCGAGGTCGGCCGCCGCAACCTCGTCGGCGGCCAGGAGGACATGATCATCGACATCGCCCTCGACCTGAAGGCCCAGGCCGCGTCGGCCTGACCGCTCACGACCGCCCCGGCAGACCGTCCTGCCGGGGCGGTCGCGCGTTTCACCCCGATATCCTGGCGGCCGCGAAAAGGGGGACAGCGGGTGGCGAGCACGCAGAACGGTCCGGAACTGAGGATCGACGGCGAGGTGCGCGCGCCTGGCCCGCTCTCGATGGACGGGTTGCGCGCTCTGCCGCAGCACACCGCGGAGCTGGTCTTCTCCTGCGGCGGCAAGGGCGTCCGGCGGCACACCTGCACGGGCCCGCTGCTGCGCGACGTCGTGGCCGCCGCAGACCCCGAGCCCGCCCACGGCGACCGCATGCACCGCCTCCGCTACCGCCTGGTGCTCACCGCCTCCGACGGCCACCGCGTCGTCCTGTCCTGGGGCGAGCTCGATCCCGACTTCGGCGCCGCCCCCATGCTTCTGGCCGTCACCCGCGACGGCACCCCCCTCGACCCCGAGGGCCCCCAGCTCGCCGTCCCCGCCGACCGCTGCGGCGCCCGCTCCCTCACTCGCGTCACCACCCTCACCGTCCGCACCGACGCCTGACGAGTCGGGCGGCGGCTCCGTCAGAGGTCGTCGGCCGGGTCCCGGGCGAAGGCGGAGGGGGATTCGGCGAGGGTGCGGATCTGGGGGCGGGTGAGGGTGCGGCCGCGGGCGTACCAGGTCTGGAAGTCGGCCGGGGGAAGGGCCGCGCGGACTGCGGCGGCCTGGCGGGGCGCGTCGAGTGGGTCCATCTCGGTGGGGGAGAAGCCGACACGGGAGCCGTGGTGGTCGGCCGCGCCGAGCAGCATCGCGCCGTCGGCGGGCCGCCCGCAGGCGGTGAGGGCGGCGGCGAGGGTGTGCACGGCGACCACCCAGGAGGTGACGTCGCCGTTCTCGTCCAGCCGCAGCAGCATGTCCCAGCTGCCCTCCATCGCCCGTTCGGGCTCGCCGAGATCCATGTCGATCTTGGCGAGCAGCCACAGCGACGAGCACTGGATGAACACATAGCCGCACCTCTCGGCGACCTCGACCGACTCGGCGAGATGCGCCCGCGCCTCGGAGACGAGCCCTGCGAACCGCAGCAGCATGCCGGTGATCATCAGGCCTTCGGACACGAGCCAGTCCTGGTGCTGCTCGCGGGCCAGGTCCAGCCCGGCCCGGGCCAGGTCGATGAAGTCGGCGTCGCCGCACAGCGCGTCGAAGAGCGCGCGGTGCAGCATCGCCTCGGCGATGATCTCGGGGTGCTCCAGCGCGTGGCCCGCGCGGATCGCGTCGTCGGCGGCGCGCCGGGCGTTCGCGAAGTCGCCCGCGAGGTACGACAGCCGGGCCTCGGCGAGAAGGGTGGGCGCCCGAAGATCGGGGCCGGCAGACGGGCTGAGCTGGATCGCGGACTTGATCCAGCCGAGGCCCTCGGCGACGATGCCCTGCGCGTACCAGAACCAGCTCAGCAGCCCGGCCAGCCGCAGCGCGTAGTCGCCGTCGCCGACGAGCAGCGCGGAGGTCAGCGCGAAACGGTGCTCGGGCTGCTGGGCGTGCAGCCGGCGCACGACCGCGCCGGACCGGTGTCCGCGCAGCTGGGGTTCGGCGGCCTCGGCCTCGGCCAGCACCCAGGCCCGGTGCGCCGCCTGGACGTCGGGGTCGAGCCGGCCGCCGGTGAACTCGCGGATCGTCTCCAGCAGCCGGTAGCGGCGCGGCGAGGTGCCCGCCTCGACGGCGACGAGCGACTTGCGGACGAGCCCGGCCAGCTCCGGCATCACCTGCTTGCCGCAGATCGCGATCGCCGCGTCGAGGTCGAAGGCCGAGGCGAATACACCGAGCCGGTGCAGGACGGTCCGCTCGGCGGGGGAGAGCAGGTCGTGGCTCCACTCGACGGCGGCGAGAAGGGTGCGGTGTCTGGCGGGGCCGGGCCCGTCGCGCAGCACCGCGAACCTGTCCTCCAGCGATTCGGCGATCTGCTGGACCGACAGCATCCGGCACTGGGCGGCGGCCAGCTCGATCGCCAGCGGCAGCCCGTCGAGCTGCCGGCACAGGGCGCGGACGTGGAACTCCTCTGCGGCGTCCGGCGCCCAGCCCGGTTGTGCCGCGGCGACGCGGGCGACGAACAGTTCGCGGCCGTCGTCGGCAGGCAGCGGCCGCACCTCGTAGAGGGCCTCGCCGGGCAGGTTCAGTGTCTCGCGGCTGGTCGCCAGGACCCGCAGGCCGCCCGCCCTGGCCAGCAGGGCGCCGACGGCTTCGCGCACCTCCGCGACGAGGTGCTCGCAGTTGTCGAGGACCAGCAGCAGCCGGCGGTCGCCGAGGATCTCGCCCAGCCGCTCCGCGGTGGTGGCCCCGGCGACGCCGAGGGCGCCCGCGAGCGTCACCGCGAGGAGCGAGGCGTCCTCCAGCTCGGCGAGCTCGACGAGCCAGGGGCCGTCGGTGTCGGGGCGGGCGTGCGCGGTCTCCAGGGCGAGCCGGGTCTTGCCGATGCCGCCCGGCCCAGTGAGGGTGACCAGCCGGTGCTCGGCCAGCAGGGCCTCGACCCGCGCGGGCTCCCCGCTGCGTCCGACGAACCGGGACAGCGCGTGCGGCAGGTTGCGTCCGCGCGGCTTGGACACGGCGACGGGCGCGGCCTCGACCTGCTCCTCCTGGGCGAGGATCGCGGCCTCGAGCCGGCGCAGGGCGGGACCGGGGTCGATCCCGAGCTCCTCGGCGAGGACCGCGCGCGCCCGGCGGAGCGCCGCGAGCGCGTCGCCTTGCCTTCCGGCCCGGTACAGCGCCGTCGCCAGCAGCTCCCAGCCGCGTTCGCTGAGCGGGTGCTCCAGGGTGTGCTTGTCCAGGTCCCCGACGAGCGACCCGTCGCCGCCGTGGGCGAGACGCGCCTCGTACAGGTGCTCGGCGGCCGTCAGCCGCAGCCCCTCCAGCCGCGCCCGCTCGGGGGCCGCGAAGGCGAAATCCCCGAACTCCGCGTACGGCTCGCCCCGCCACAGCGCCAGCGCCCGGGTGAGCACGGGAGCCGCGTCGCCGGGCCGCCCCGCGGCGAGCAGGTCCGCGCCCTCGCCGACGAGCCCGGCGAACTCCTCGGCGTCGACCTCGGCCGATCCGGCCCGCAGGAGGTACCCGTTGCCCTCGCGCATGATGGTCCGCGCCTCACCGGGCGCCTTCCCCGGCTCCAGGATTCGCCGGAGCACCGACACGTACGACTTCAGCGTCCCGCTCGCGGGCGCCTCACCGTCGCCCCAGACGTCGGCGAGGATCCGCTCCTGCGACACCGCGCGGCCGCCGGCCGCGACCAGGACCGCGAGGACGGCCCGCTGCCGCGGCCCGCCGAGGGAGACCCGCTCGCCGTCGACCGTCGCCGCCATGGGTCCGAGGACCCCGATCCTCACCGCCACCTGCGCGCCCTCTTCCCACTGCCGGAATCCGCCCAGAATGCCACTGGAGATCCGCGGCAGTCCACCGGCGGAGGGATCAGGCCCGCTGGAGTTCGGGCGCGGCGGCGGAGCGCTCGGGAGCGGGCTCGGCGGCAGGGGGGCCCGCGAAGAGCGCGGACGTGGTGGCGGCGGCCAGCACGAGCACTATGGCGGCGACGGTGGCGACGGTGAGGGGCTGGTCGAGGAAGAAGGCGCCGACGAGGGCCGCCGCGGCGGGTTCGAGGGCCAGCAGGACGCTGAAGGTCTTCTTCGGCAGGCGGGCCAGGGCGGAGATCTCGGCGGCGTAGGGGATGGCGGACGCCAGGAGTGCGACGAACAGGGCGTAGGCCAGGATCCCCGGGTCGAGCATCGCCGATCCCGCGCCCATGATGCCGAACGGCAGGGTGATGAGGGCGGCGAGGCCCATGCCGGCGGCGGCCCCGCCCGCGCCCTCGCCGGTGGCGGCCATCCGGGAGCCCGCGAGGACGTACAGGGCCCAGAAGACGCCCGCGGCGAGGGCGAAGGCGAGGCCCACGGGGTCGAGCGGGCCCGTCGGCGGGTGCTGGACGCCCAGCAGCACGATGCCCGCGACGGCCATGGCGACCGGCAGGAGGTCGCGGGTCCTGCGGGAGAGCAGGACCGCGAGGGTGAGCGGCCCGATGAACTGCACGGTGACCGAGACGCCCAGCGGGATCCGGGCGATCGACTCATAGAAGAGCCCGTTCATCCCCGCCATGGCGAGGCCGAGGAGGAGCACGGACCGCAGCCGGTGGCCGTCCCAGCGGTGCAGCGCGGGCCGGGTGAGGGCCAGCAGGAGCAGCGACGCGAGCGTGAGCCGCAGCGCCGTGGTCGCGGCGGGGCCGATGCGCGGGAAGAGCGCGGACGCGACTCCCGCGCCGGCCTGGAGGGACAGCACGGACGTCAGCATCAGGGCGACGCCGACGGCCGAGCCGGAGCGGGCGCGGCGGACGGACGCGGGCAGGTTCACGGGCGGAGGCTTCCTGATCGAGGGGTGATGCGGACATCGTCTGACGCGGCATCCATTCAGGTCCAGCGCACGTTTGTGTGGCATATCGTTAAGCTGAACTGATGGTTTGGGAGGGCACGTGCTGGATCTGCACCGGCTGCGGCTGCTGCGCGAACTGCGCCACCGGGGCACGCTCGCGGCGGTCGCCGAAGCGCTCTCGTACAGCCCTTCGGCGATCTCCCAGCAGCTCGCCCAGCTGGAGACCGAGACCGGCGTCGTGCTGCTGGAGCGGGACGGACGCAGGGTGCGGCTGACCGAGCAGGCCGAGATCCTCGTCCGGCACACCGAGAAGGTGCTCGGCCAGCTGGAGCTGGCCGAGGCGGAGCTCGCCGCGTCCCTGCGCGAGGTAGGCGGCCAGCTGAGGGTCGCGGTCTTCCAGACCGCCGCGCTCGCCCTCGTGCCCGCCGCGGTCACCGAGCTGGCCGCCGCCCATCCCGGGCTGCGGCTGCGCATCCGCCAGCTCGACGCCGAGGAGGCGCTGCCCGCCCTGCAGGCCCGCGACTTCGACCTCGTGGTGGGCGAGGACTACCCCGACGAGTCCCAGCCGAAGTATCCCGGCCTGTCCTGGCGGCCCCTCGGGAAGGACCCGCTGCGCCTCGCCGTCCCCGCCTCGTTCGCCGCGAAGGGCCTGGCGGACCTCGCGGGCGTCCCGATGGCGATGGAGCCGGAGGGGACGGTGCCGCGGCGCTGGGCGCAGAGCATCTGCCGCAAGGCGGGATTCGAGCCGGATGTCAGGTTCGAGTCGACCGACATGCTGCTGCACGCCAGGCTCGTCGAGACCGGCCACGCCGCCTCGATCCTGCCCGACCTGCTGTGGGCCTCGGCCCCCGTCGCGCCCCGCCTGATCGCGCTGCCCGGCGCGCCCGCCCGCACGATCTTCACCGCGGTCCGCGAGGGCGCCGAGGACCATCCGGCCGTGACCGCCTGCCGGGCCGCCCTGGCCGGCTCCCTCGCCGCGCTGCGCGGCGCGCTGGCGCTCGACGGAGCGTGAGCGCCTAGACTTTCCCGGCGACGGCCTCCGCCCGGAGGCGGCGAGAGCGGGGGGAGCACGGCCATGCCCCGTCCCGCGCGCATCCAGGACGTCGCCGCCGCCGCGGGCGTCTCGGTCTCCACGGTCTCCAACGTGCTGAACCGGCCGGAGCGGGTGAACGCCGCGACCGTCGAGCGGGTCCGCGCCGTCGTCGCGGACCTCGACTACGTCCCGCACCCGGGGGCGGCGGGCCTGCGCGCCGCGCACGCCCGCTCGATCGGGCTCGTCCTGCCCGACATAGCCAACTCCTTCTACGCGCGCATCGCCCGCGGCGCGGCCGACGCCGCCTACCGCCACGGCTACGCGCTGTCCCTCTGCCACAGCGGCGACGATCCCGCGCGGGAGGCCGAGTACTTCTCGATGCTGGTCGCGCAGCGGGCCAGCGGCGTCGTCGTGGCGCCGATGGAGGCCGGCACCGGGCGGCTGGAGCGCCTGCGCCGCCGGGGCGTGCCGCTGGTCCTCGCCGACCGGACCAGGCCGACCGCCGAGGGCTGCTCGGTCTCCGTGGACGACGTCGCGGGCGGCGCCCTGGCCGTCGCCCACCTGATGGACTTCGGCGCGCGCTCGGTGCTCGTGGTGAACGGGCCGCGGGAGATCCGGCAGTGCGCCGACCGGTACCAGGGCGCGCGCCAGGCGGCCCGGCGGTTCCGCGGCGCGGTCCTGGAGCAGGCGGTGCTGCCCCGGATGACCGTGGAGTGCGGGTACGAGGCGGGCCTGACGATCGAGACGGTCCCCGACGCGGTGTTCTGCACGAACGACTTCCTGGCCGTCGGCGTGCTGCGAGCGCTGACCGAGCGGGGCCTGTCGGTGCCCGGCGACGTCCGGCTCGTCGGCTACGGCGACCTGGACGCGGCGGGCGTCGCCGCCCTGACGACCGTCCGCCAGCCCGTCGAGGAACTCGGCGAGGCCGCGATCGAGCTGCTCCTGGACGAGGTCGAGGCGGGTCCCGACCACGTCCACGAGGCCCGCGTCTTCGCCCCGTCGCTCGTGGTCCGCGCCAGCGCGCCCTGACCGAGCCGAGCCCCGGCCTCCCTCGCCCCCATGCTCAAGATCATTTTAAAAAACGTTTTACATCATCAGGAGGGGCTCGATCACGCCCATCCGCCTGAGATACAGGGCTTTTCGACGATCGGGTCGGCCGATCGAGTGTGTTCCACGGCCTGGACCGTACTCTTTGGCCAGCCCAGAGGTTGTAAAAACGTTCTACAACGCCTATCGTCGCCCAGGCCGGACCAAGGCCGCCGTGTCCGCGGTGCCACCGTCCGGCGCCCGCCCCGCCAGCACGAAAGGGACCCGTCTCGATGACCTCCCCCGCCCGCACCCCGGTTCTCGACCTCCTCGCCCCCATCACCCGGCGCAAGACCCGCGTCGGGCTCGTCGCGGGCGGTCTCGGCACCTACTGGCCGCAGTTCCCCGGCCTGCTGCCGCAGCTCCAGGAGAGCGCGCGGTACGTCGCCGAGAGGTTCCAGGAGATGGACGCCGAGGTCACCGACGTCGGCTTCATCTCCGACGCCCAGGAGGGCGCCGCCGCGGCCGAGAAGCTGCGCAAGGCCGACTGCGACCTGATCGTCCTGTTCCTCACGACGTACCTGACGTCCTCGATGGTCCTGCCGATCGCCCAGCGCGCGAACACCCCCGTCCTCGTCATCGACCTCCAGCCGACCGAGAAGATGGACCACACCGCGTTCGACACCGGCGCGTGGCTCGCCTACTGCGGCCAGTGCCCGGTGCCCGAGGTAGGCAACGTGTTCCGCCGCGCGGGCATCCCCTTCCGCTCGGTCTCCGGCTGGCTGAAGCAGGAGTCGGCCTGGGCGCGGATCGGCCAGTGGATCGGCGCCGCGCACGTCCGGGCCGCCCTCCGGCACGCCCGCCACGGCCTCATGGGCCACCTGTACCCGGGCATGCTCGACGTCTCCACCGACCTGACCCTGCTGCCCGCGACGTTCGGCTCCCACGTCGAGGTGCTGGAGTTCGACGACCTGCGGCACCGCGTCGAGAAGGTCACCGAGGCCGAGACCCGCGCCCGCATGGACCTCGCCCGCCAGATCTTCACCCTCGACGACACCGTCGTGGAGGAGGACTTCGCCTGGGGCGCCACAGTCTCGGTCGCCCTGGACCGCCTCGTCGAGGACTTCGAACTCGACACCCTCGCCTACTACCACCGCGGCCTCGACGGCGAGCAGCACGAGCGGCTCGGCGCGGGCATGATCCTCGGCGCGTCCCTCCTGACGGCCCGGGGCGTCCCGGCGACCGGCGAGTACGAGCTGCGCACGACCGTCGCCCAGCTCGCCTCCCAGTCCATCGGCGCGGGTGGCTCCTTCACCGAGATCCAGGCGCTGAACTTCGCCGACAACGTCGTCGAGATGGGCCACGACGGCCCGGCGCACCTGGCCGTCAGCGCCCGCGACCCGCTGCTGCGCGGCCTGGGCGTCTACCACGGCAAGCGCGGCTGGGGCGTCAGCGTCGAGTTCGACGTCCAGCACGGCCCCGTCACCCTGCTCGGCCTCGGCCAGGACGCCGACGGCACCCTGTCCTTCATCGCCTCCGAAGGCACCGTGATCCCCGGCCCGCTCCTGGAGATCGGCAACACCACGAGCCGCGTCGACTTCGGCCGCGACCCGGGCGAATGGGTCGACGCCTGGTCCGCCACCGGCGTCGGCCACCACTGGTCCCTCTCCGTGGGCCACCACGCCGCCGACTACCGCGCCGCCGCCGACCTCCTCGCCATCCCCTACCGCGAGGTCTGACCCCGGACGGACCGCCTCCCCGAAGATCGTTCTAGGATGCGGCCCCATATCCGACGCATCACCCCCCACGCGTCGCCGCTCCCGCTCCGCCCTCGCCGCCTTCGCGGCGGGGGCGTGCCTGCTCGGGACCGGCGCCGTCCTGCTCACCCGGGAACTGACGCGCGAGCCCACCCCCGCCGAACTCTCCGCCGCCGCGGACCGCGAACACCATGAGCGCTGGCGCCTGCGGACGGTCGACGAACTGTTCCCTCCAGAGGTCCCCTACGGGAGGCGGTCGGCCAGGCGGAAGCGCGCAGCAGGCGCGCCGCGCAGGGGTCGCGCCGGAGGCGGACTACCGGGAAGGACTCGACAGTGGGGCGCTGGAGGTCGTCGTCGGGCGCGCCTGCGAGGTCGTCCTGCGGGCCACCTACACCGACGCTGCTCGGCGCGGCGGCGCTCCTGCGCCGACGCAAGCGCGCGGTGAGCGCCCCCGAGAGCTGAACGCCCAACCCCGCCGCCCCGAGGAGAGCGGCGGGGCGGGCCCGCGCCACCGCGGGCGATACTTGGGCGGGAGCGCGGCGGTGAGGAGGACACGGGTGAAGGTCGGCCGGACGCAGGAGGAGATGCGCCAGAGGCACCTTTCGGCGGTGCTGCGGTGCGTGCACGTCGAGGGGCCGGTCACGCGGGCGGCGCTCGGCGGGCGGCTCGGCCTGAACCGGAGCACGATCATGAGCCTCATCGCCGACCTCGCCGCGGCGGGACTCGTCAGCGAGGAGAAGCCCGCCGAGACGGGGCGGGCCGGGAGGCCGTCGTTGGTCGTCACCCCCGAGCCTGAGCGGATCTACGGGCTGGCGTTCGACGTCGCCGTCGACGGGGTGACCGCGGCCCGGGTCGGGCTCGGGGGCCGGATCCTCGCACGGCGCGCGGCGGTCCGGCCCCGCGCCGTCCTCGACCTCGACGACGTCGTGGGGGTCCTCGCCGAGTTCGGCAGGGACCTCGTGGCCGAGGCCGGCCCGGACGCGGTGTGCGTCGGCGTGGGCGCCTCCTACTGCGGCATGGTCCGGCCCGACGGGACCGTCCGCTACGGGCCGTTCCTCGGCTGGGAGGACCAGCCGTTCGGCCCGGACCTCGCGGCGCGGCTCGGGCTCGGGCTGCCCGTGGGGGTCGGGAACGAGGCGCACCTCGGCGCGGTCGCCGAGCATGCGCGCGGGGCGGGCGCGGGGCTCGACGACCTCATCTACCTGCACGGGGACGTCGGCGTCGGCGGCGGCATCATCGTCGGCGGCAAACTGCTGGACGGCGCGGGCGGCTACGGCTGCGAGGTCGGCCACATGGTGGTGAACCCGTTCGACGGACGGCGCTGCCTGTGCGGGTCGCGCGGCTGCCTGGAGGCCGAGGTCGGCGAAGGGGCCCTGCTCGACTACGCCGGACGCGCCCACGACCTCGTCGGACGCGACGGCATCCGCGAGGTCGTCGCCCTGGCCGAGGCGGGAGACGCCCGCGCCATCGAGGCGATCGACCGGATCGGCGACTGGCTCGGCGTCGGCGTGGTGAACCTGATCAACCTGTTCAACCCGGCCGTCGTCGTCTTCGGCGGCATGCTCCGCGACCTGTTCGAGGGCACCGCCCCGCGCGTCCGCGCCCGCATCGACGCCCATGTGCTGCCGGTCTCCCGCGAGCGAGTCCGGCTCGCCACCGCCGCCCTCGGCGACGACACCACCCTCGCCGGAGCCGCCGAACTGGCCTTCGCGGCCCTGCTCGCCGACCCCCTCACCACCCTGGAGGCCCGGCTCAGCCAGCGGCCGTGACCGCGAGCTCGCGCCGGGGAAGGAGCGCCGCGACGACCAGCGCCCCGCCGAACACCGTGAGCACCCCGCCCGAGGTCGCGACCGCCTCGTACAGCGCCGACTCCGTCGCGGTGCGCGCAGTGTCGAGAAGGAGCCCCGAAGCGAACGGTTCGAGGACGGGCGGGCCGGCCACGTCGAGGACGCCCAGCGCGAGCACCGGCAGCCCGGCGGTGAGCGCGGCGGCGCGCGGCAGCCGGTCGGAGGCGGCGAGCAGCCCCAGGAGGACCCCCGAACCGGCGATGAGCGGTACCGACGCGAACGACAGGATGAGGAGGCCGCGCGGCAGGAACGACACCAGATAGAGAGCCCCGGCCGCGAAGAGCACGCCCAAGCCCGCCAGGACCGCGGTCAGGCCGCGGAGCCGCGGGACGGTGAACCGCGCGGCCAGGGGCCGGGCGAGGGCGGCCGCGCACAGCGCCGCCCCGAGCATCAGATACACCCCCATGGCGAGCAAGACCTCGGCGTGGACCGCGGAGTCGTTCCCGAGCCCCCCGTCGGCGGATCCGCCGATCGCGGGGAAGAGCCCCGCGAGCCCGTGCGCGGCGCCGGGGATCGCCAGCGCCGCGAGCCCGACCGCGCCGAGCGGCAGCCCGGCGACGAGCCCGGGGACGGGAGAGCGCCGCCCCGAGTCCAGCAGCAGCCCGGCGACGGCGGCCGCCGCGCCGAACATCAGCAGCGCGTACCACTGCCAGGGCGGATCCGCGAGGGGGACGTCCGCGTCGAAGACGACTGCCCCGCCTCTGGCGTCGAGGGGCACCCAGCTGATCCGGTGGTCCCGGGCGAGGCCGAGCCGGCCGAGCGCCGGGGCGTACCAGGAGAGGGCGAGGGCGGGCAGCGCGAGGGCTGCCGCCGCGAGGGGGTGGCGGATCAAGGGGTTCCTCCGGATGAGCGGGCCCTGGAACCCTAGGGGAGCGCTCCACAGGTCCGTGAGCTGGGTCGCTTCCCTGTCGGGCGGCAAGTCCCGGATCTCCGTGCCCACCGGGGGCGGGCGTTTCCGCCCGGACCCGCCGGACGGGTGAAACGGCCCGAGCCCGGGTCCGCGGCCACTAGGCTCGATGCCGAACAAACGAGCGAAAGGGTGAAAGAGCACAGTGGCAACCAAGACCATCGTGGTGGACGACATCGACGGGTACGACGGCGAGGACGTCACCCGGAGAGAGTTCGAGCTGGGCGGCTCGAAATACGCGATTGATCTGGGCGACGCCAACTTCAAGCTGCTCAACGACCTGATGGCCTCCCTCGAACCCTTCGTGGAGGCCGCCGTCGAGGTCAAGCAGGCGGGGCGGTCCCGCAAGTCGGCCGCCGACACCGCGCCGCGCCTCCAGGGCTACACCAACACCGACGTGCGCGAGTGGGCGGTAGCCCAGGGCATCGAGGTGAGCGTCCGCGGCAAGATCGCCGACGAGGTGTACGAGCAGTTCGTCGTCGCACACCCCGACGCCAGGCCTGAGCAGTCTTCGCAGGCCTGATCGCGGATCCCCCGGGACCCGCGGCGGGGCGGCACGGATCTTCCGTGCCGCCCCGTTCGTCTTCCCGGGATCAGCCCAGCCAGGCGTCGATCCCGGCGAGGGCGACGTCCTTGACGGCCGGGGGAGCGGCGCTCGCGGTGACCGAGGTCCGGGCGCACGCGGCAAGGGCTGCGTCGTCCAGGCCGAGCCCGTCCCTGGCGATCTCGTATTCGGCGAGCAGGCCGGGGCCGAACAGCGTCGGGTCGTCGGCGTTGATCGAGCAGGCGACGCCCGCGGCGAGCAGCGCGGGCAGCGGGTGGTCGGCCAGCGACGGGAAGACGCCGAGCAGGATGTTCGACGTCGGGCAGACGTCCAGGCAGACGCCGCGTTCGGCGAGTTCCGCGACGAGCGCGGGGTCCTCGACCGAGCGGACGCCGTGCTGGATCCGGTCCGCCCCGAGCACGTCGAGCGCCTCGCGCACCGACTGCGCCCCGACCAGTTCCCCGGCGTGCGGCACGGCCAGCAGCCCCGCCTCCCGGGCCAGCGCGAACGGCGCGCCGAAGTCGGCGGCAGGGAACCCACGCTCCTCCGAGTGCAGCCCGAGCCCCGAGACGCCGTGCCCGGCGAACTTCACCGCGGTCGTCGCCATGGCCATCGCGTGCTCGGGCCCGAGCGTCCGGTCGATCGCGACGATCACCCCCGCCCACACCCCGCACCGCTGCGCGGCCTCCGCCGCGTACCCGCACACCGCCTCGACGGCCGCCTCGGCCGAGCCGTACATGTCCGTGTACCAGGTCGGGGTGGTGGCCAGCTCGATCACGACGGCCCCGTCGGCGGCGGCGTCCGCGACGGCCTCGGCGACGACCCGGGCCAGCCGCTCGGGCGAGTCGATGAGGGCGGCGAGCGCGAGGTAGGCCTCGATGAACTCGGTGAAGTCGGCGAACACGAGGGTTTTCGGCGCCGGCACGCCGGACGCCGCGGCGAACTCCGCCAAGGTGCCGGGCCGGACGGTCGCCTCCAGGTGGATGTGCAGGTGCGCCTTCGGCAGCGCGCGCAGGTCGCGGGTCATGGGGGACTCCTAGGTCGGACGTTCAGGGGATGCGTACGGGCAGGGACACGACGGCGGTGAGCGCCTCGGTGACGTGCCATACCGGCTCGCCTTCCAGGCGGAGCCCGGGGAAGCGGGCGGCGAGCAGGGCCACGGCCTCCTCGATCTCCACCTGCGCGAGGCCCGCGCCGATGCAGTAGTGCGGGCCGCCCCCGAACACCAGGGAGCGGCGCTGGTCGGCCCGGCCGGGGTCGAAGGAGTCGGCGTCGGCGAAGACCCGCCCGTCGCGGTGGCCGGACAGGACCGAGCAGCGGATCCAGGTGCCCTCCGGCAGCGCCAGCCCGTCGATGACGGTGTCGGAGACCGCGTGCCGGTTGACGAACCCGACGCGCGGGCTGATCCGCTCGGCCTCCACGGCGGCGGCGCCCGCGCGCGCCGGATCGGCGGCGACGCGGGCCCATCGGGCGGGGTCGGCCAGAAGGTGGGCGAGGGTCGTGCCGAGCTGCCCCGTGGTGTTGTCGGTGCTGGCCGCGAGCAGCTCGACCGTCAGGGCCACGAGTTCGGCGTCGTCGAGCCGTCCGTCGCCGTGCCCGGAGACCAGGGACGACAGGAGGTCGGCCCCCGGCGCCTCCCGCCGTTCGGCGAGCCGCTCGGTGACGTACCCGTGCAGTTCCGCGCCGGCCGCGACGATCCCGTCGCGGTGGGCGGGGTCCTGGTCGAACAGCCGGATGATCGTGTCGGACGCCGCGCACAGACCCGCCGCGTCGGTGTCGGGAGCGCCGATCATGCGGGTGAACACCACCCCGGGCAGCGGCGCGCACAGCAGCGGGACCAGGTCCACGATGGTCCCGGGCGCGGGGTCGCCGATGAGCGCGGCGCAGATCTGCCGGATGACGGGCCGCCATGCGCTGAGCCGGGCGGGGGAGAAATGGGCCGCGGCCGCGCCGCGCAGCCGGGTGTGGTCGGCGCCGTTCGCGCCGAGCATGCCGCCCGCGATGTGCGCGCCGACGGCGGTGCCTTCGAGGCCCGCGGAGGCCACCACCCTGCCGATGTCCGGGACGAGCCCGCGGTCGGTGAGGAACCGCCATACCTGCTCATAGGCGAGCACTTCGACGCCGCGTCGGCTGCGGAAGGCCCAGTCGCGGGCGCGGTGCGCGGCGAGGAAGGCGACGGGGTCGGCGGTGAAGAGGGGATCGTCGACGTCCATCCACGGAAGGTCGTCGATCGTCCGCTCCGCCATCGGAGGGGCTGCGGATTCTTTGGTCATCTTCTCCACATCAACAAAAAACACCGACATTGTGTCCGAAACCTGCCTCCTGAGTTTCGTGGAAGTAAAGTGATCGAGCTGTGCCAGCATGGGCGCGTGGACGAGACCGACGCACGCCTCATCGCCGCGCTGGCCCGCGACGGCAGGGCCTCCTTCCGCGACCTCGCCGAGGCCGCCGGCGTGTCCCCGACGGCCGCCCGCGCGAGGGCCACCCGCCTCCTGGGCGACGGCACGGTCAGGGTCGTGGCCAAGGCCCATCCGGCGGCGCTAGGCCAGCCCGTCGTCTACCTGGTGACCCTGCGCTCGCGGACGGGGGAGTTCCCTCCCGTGGACGAGGTGGCCGAACTCGACGGCTCGGCCTGGATCGCCCGCTCGGCCACCGCTCCCGAGCTGATCTTCCAGATGGCCGTGCCGGGCCTCGACGACCTGTACGCCCAGCTCAGGCGCCTGGAGGCGCTGCCCTGGGTGGAGACCGCGCACAGCACGCTCTACCTGCGCCTGCACGCCGGCCCCGGCGCGGGCGGCTCGGCCCACACCGATCCGGGCCCGTGGCGGGTCGCCTCCGCCCGTCCGCTCGACGCCGCCGACCGCGCGCTGGTCGGCCTGCTGCGCGCCGACGGCCGCGCCGGCTACACGGCCCTGGCCTCGGCGGTGGGCCTCTCGGTGGCGGCCACCCGCCAGCGCGTCCTGCGGCTGCTGGAGTCGGGCGCGATCCGGCTGACCACCCTGGTCGGCCGGGCGGACGGCACCGGCGAGCAGGCGCTCATCACGCTCCGCGCCGACGCGCACCGCCGCGCGGGCGTGATCGAGGCGCTCACCGCGCTGCCCGGCGTGGACTACTTCGGGGAGACCACGGGCCCGAACGACCTGCACTGCTCCCTGGTCGCGCCGACCCTGCCCGCCCTGGCCGCTCTGACGGCCGAGGCGACGTCGCTGCCGGGGGTCCTCGCCCACACCGTCGAGCCGATCCGGGTCCTGCGCCACCGCCTCGCGTGGACCACCCACCCCGTCGAGGAGGACCTCGCCCCGTGACCGGGGGTGACCTTACTGCGTAAAGGCGTGGGCCCGTGTTTGCCGAGCGCGTGCCGAGGATCTCGGGCACCCTGTCCTTCGCCGGGTACCTCCGACAGAGAGGCGGCGTCGCCCGGCGCCGCGCCGGGAAAGGGGAGCCCATGGCCACGTGGACGAAGGACGAACTGCGCTCGATCGCCGACGCCGACGAACTCCGCCTCCAGCCGCAGCTGGCCGACGGGTCCCTGCGCGAGCCCACGACGATCTGGGTCGTCCGGCACGGCGAGGACGTCTACGTTCGGGCCGTGAACGGCCCCAACGGCAACTGGTACCGCAAAACCCAGGAGAGCCACGAAGGGCACATCGAGGCGGGCGGGGTGAGCAAGGACGTGGAGTTCGCCCATGCCGACCACGCCCTCGACGACATGCTCGACGCCGAATACAGGCTGAAGTACCGCCGGTACGCCGACGACGTCGTCGGCTCCGTCGTCACCGACAAGGCCCGCGCGTCCACCCTCAAGCTGGTCCCGCACGGCTGACCGACGACCGTCCCGCAGCGCCTCTCACGTCGCAGATGCCGTTACTGGCGGCCCTTCGGAACGCGATAAGATCGGGCCAGGCCGAGAGGCGCTGCAACGGGCGAAAGGCCCGCCACGCTCGACCTGGACGACGGTTCAAGGGCGCCTCCCGACGATCTGGGAGGACACCCGAATGACGGCAGCGGCGACCGAGACGCGTGCGGAGCGCACGCGGCGCCTGCGGGAGATCCTGGACGAGCGCATCGCCGTCCTGGACGGGGCGTGGGGCTCGATGCTCCAGAACGCGAACCTGAAGCCCGAGGACTACCGGGGCGACCGCTTCGCCGACCACCCGAAGGACGTCACCGGCGACCCCGACCTGATCAACATCACCCGGCCGGACGTCATCCTCGACATCCACCGCCAGTACCTGGCGGCCGGGGCCGACATCACCACCACCAACACCTTCACCGCGACCTCCATCGCCCAGGCCGACTACGGGCTCGAGGCGTACGTCCGCGAGATGAACGTGGCCGCGGCGCGGCTGGCCCGCCAGGCCGCCGACGAGGCGGGCGGCAAGTTCGTCGCCGGGTCCGTCGGCCCGCTGAACGTCACCCTGTCGCTGTCGCCGCGGGTGGACGACCCCGCCTACCGGGCGGTCTCCTTCGACAAGGTCAAGGAGTCCTACGCCGAGCAGATCTCCGCGCTGGCCGAGGGTGGCGTCGACCTCCTGCTCATCGAGACGATCTTCGACACCCTGAACGTCAAGGCGGCCATCGCCGCCGCGGCCGAGGTCGCCCCCGACCTGCCGCTGTGGATCTCGGTGACCATCGTCGACAAGTCCGGCCGCACCCTGTCCGGCCAGACCGTCGAGGCCTTCTGGAACTCGGTCAAGCACGCCGAGCCGCTGGTCGTGGGCGTCAACTGCTCGCTGGGCGCGCAGGAGATGCGCCCGCACATCGAGGACCTCGCCCGCATGGCCGGTACCTACACGGCCTCGCACCCGAACGCCGGCCTGCCCAACGCGTTCGGCGGCTACGACGAGACGCCCGAGCAGACCGGCCGCCTTCTGGAGCAGTTCGCGCTCGACGGCCTGGTGAACATCGCGGGCGGCTGCTGCGGCACCACCCCCGCGCACATCGCGAAGATCGCCGAGGGCGTCGCGGGCAAGGCCCCCCGCCGGATCGCGAAGCCGCCCAAGCGCAGCCGCTTCTCCGGCCTGGAGACCTTCGAGATCGGTCCCGACACCGGCTTCGTCATGATCGGCGAGCGCACCAACGTCACAGGCTCGGCCCGGTTCCGCCGCCTCATCGAGGCCGACGACTTCCAGGCCGCCGCCGACGTGGCCGCCGAGCAGGTCCGCGGCGGCGCCAACCTCCTCGACGTCAACATGGACGCCGACCTGCTCGAGTCCGAGCAGGCGATGACGACCTTCCTCAACCTCATCGCGACCGAGCCGGAGATCGCCCGCATCCCGGTGATGATCGACAGCTCGCGGTGGAGCGTGCTGGAGGCCGGCCTCAAGTGCGTCCAGGGCAACGGCGTCGTCAACTCCATCAGCCTCAAGGAGGGCGAGGAGCCCTTCCTCGCGCAGGCGCGCAAGGTCAAGGCGTTCGGCGCGGGCGTCGTCGTCATGGCCTTCGACGAGGCCGGCCAGGCCGACACCGCCGACCGCAAGGTCGAGATCTGCGGCCGCGCCTACGACCTGCTCGTCAACGAGGTCGGGTTCGCGCCCGAGGACATCATCTTCGACCCGAACGTGCTCGCCGTCGCCACGGGCATGTCCGAGCACAACGGCTACGCCAAGGAGTTCATCGAGGCGCTGCCGCGCATCAAGGAGCGCTGCCCCGGCGCGCTGACCTCCGGCGGCATCTCGAACCTGTCGTTCTCCTTCCGCGGCAACGACGTGGTGCGCGAGGCGATGCACTCGGCGTTCCTGCTGCACGCGGTGCGCGCGGGCCTGGACATGGGCATCGTCAACGCCGGCCAGCTCGCCGTCTACGCCGACATCCCCGCCGACCTCCTGGAGCACGTCGAGGACGTGCTGTTCGACCGCCGCGAGGACGCCACCGACCGGCTCATCGAGTTCGCCAAGACCGTCTCGGGCAGCGGCACCAAGCGCGAGATCGACCTGTCGTGGCGCGAGCTGCCCGTCGCCGAGCGACTGTCGCACGCGCTGGTGCACGGCATCACCGACTTCGTCGAGGAGGACACCGAGGAGGCCCGGCAGCTCCTGCCGCGCCCCCTGGAGGTGATCGAGGGCCCGCTGATGGACGGGATGAAGGTCGTCGGCGACCTCTTCGGGTCCGGCAAGATGTTCCTGCCGCAGGTCGTCAAGAGCGCCCGCGTGATGAAGCGCTCGGTGGCCTACCTGGAGCCGTTCATGGAGGCCGAGAAGGAGCAGGCGCTCGCCGAGGGCCGCGACACCGGGCGCAGCGGCCAGGGCAAGGTCGTCATGGCGACGGTGAAGGGCGACGTCCACGACATCGGCAAGAACATCGTCGGCGTGGTCCTCGGCTGCAACAACTACGAGGTCGTCGACCTCGGCGTCATGGTCCCGGCCGCGACGATCCTCGACACCGCCGTCGCCGAGGGTGCCGACGCGATCGGTCTGTCCGGGCTGATCACGCCGTCGCTGGACGAGATGGTCTCGGTCGCCGCCGAGATGGAGCGGCGCGGGCTGAAGCTGCCGCTGCTCATCGGCGGCGCCACCACGTCGCGCCAGCACACCGCGGTGCGGATCGCGCCCGCCTACACCGGGTCGGTGGTGCACGTGCTGGACGCCTCCCGGGTCGTCGGCGTCGTCTCCGACCTGCTGGACGCCGACCGGGCGTCGGTGCTCGACTCGGCCAACCGCGACGAGCAGCAGAAGCTGCGCGTGGCGCACGAGAACCGCCGGGCCCAGCCGATGCTCACCCTGGCCGAGGCCCGCGAGAACGCCGAGAAGCCGACCTTCGAGGGGCTGCCGGTGCCCGAGTTCACCGGCCTGCGCACGGTCACCCCGTCGCTCACCGAGCTGCGCGAGATGATCGACTGGCAGTTCTTCTTCCTCGCCTGGGAGCTGAAGGGCAAGTACCCGGCGATCCTCGACCAGCCCGTCGCGCGCGAGCTGTACGACGACGCGCAGGCGATGCTGGACGAGATCATCGCGAACGGCTCGCTGCGCGCCGAGGGCGTCCTGGGCCTGTGGCCCGCGCACTCCGAGGGCGACGATCTCGTGCTGGACGACTCCGACGCCCTGCCCGGGGGAGCGCGGATCCCGATGCTGCGCCAGCAGACGGCCAAGCCCGACGGCCGCCCGAACCGCAGCCTCGCCGACTACCTCGCCCCCTCCGGCGACCACCTCGGCGGCTTCGCCGTGGCGATCCAGGGCGCCGACGCGCTCGCCGCCAAGTACGAGGAGGCCAAGGACGACTACCGGGCGATCATGGTGAAGGCCCTGGCCGACAGGCTCGCCGAGGCGTTCGCCGAGCTGATCCACCTGCAGGCCCGCCGCGCCTGGTTCGAGCCCGACGCGGCCCCCGCCCTGGAGGACCTGCACGCCGAGCGCTTCCGCGGCATCCGCCCGGCGCTGGGCTACCCGGCCTGCCCGGACCACAGCCGCAAGGAGACCCTGTTCGAGCTGCTCGAAGCGGGCCAGCACGGCATCTCCCTCACCGAGTCGTTCGCGATGACCCCGGCCTCGGCCGTCAGCGGCCTGATCTTCGCCCACCCGGACGCGCGGTACTTCACCGTGGGCCGCCTGGGCCGAGACCAGATCGAGGACTACGCCGTCCGCACCGGCCTCACCCTTGAGGAGACCGAACGCTGGCTCCGCCCCAACCTGGCCTACGAGCCCGGCGCCTGACCCGCCTCCCGCGAAGACCCGCCCCCGCACCCCGGGCGCGGGTCTTCGCCTTTGCGACACCCAGCCCACAACCGGGCCACCGAAGATCGAGGCGCCCCTCGATCGAGCGGACTCAATTCAGTACCGCGGGTCCCACCACGTTGGGTCCGGAGTCCCTTGCGGGCCCGGCCCGGAGGCCTCATGGTCTCGGGGTGATCCGGGCGGCCAGGCGCTTGGGGGCGATGAGGCGGTAGGAGTCCTCGATGAGGGCGGCGAGTTCCTTCCAGTCCTGGGCGGCGTCGAGGCGGACGCCGACCCAGCCTTTCGGGCCGACGTAGGGTGGGACGAAGAACTGCTCGGGGGCGTCGGAGACGAGGGCCTCCTGGACACCGGGGCCGGCCTTGAGGGTCATGCTCAGCCCGTCCTCGCTCGTCATGACGAACAGTTTCTCCCGCACGCGGAACGCGGGGGAGGTGTGGCCGCCGAAGGGCTTCTCCCGCGCCTCGGGCAGCGCCAGGCAGATCTCCCGGACCCGCGCGATCACCATCTCGTCCATACCGCAAACCTAGTGCCAGGGCCCGACAGACCTCCCCCGCCGCCGAAGCGTCCCTGACGGCCCTCCGCTCGGGTCGGTGCGACGGGCCCCAAAGTAGCGCTGTGTGATGTTTCTGGGTCGGCACGTAACGGTCACGGGTGGGCGATACCGCCGGGTAGTGGATTGGTTGCGGATCAACCTTCTTCTGGATCTTTGTTGTGGTTCGGGAGGAAGGGCCTGCGGTGCGGCGTGAGTGGAAGCTGGAAGACCTGATCGAGTGCTGGACGCTGGATGAGGCCGAGGTGGAGCTGCTGGCGAACAAGAGCGGGGCGACGCGTTCGGGGTTCGCGCTGCTGTTGAAGTTCTTCGAGCTGCCCGCACACCCCGCACTCCACCGCAGCCTCCCGGGGATTCGTACTGACGGCCGCGCGTCGGCCGCCAGACGAATCCTCCCGCGCGGGGCGGCGCCGATTGTGACCAGGCCCGGGACGGCAAGGCCGTTCGGGTGGCCACAAGCTGCCTCGCGCGCGACCTTGCCGGTGGTGGGGCACGACCGGATACTCAGGGCCGCTGACGAGATTCGCGGCGGATCCTCCACTTGCAGGACGTGATCGCATGCCCGATGAAGGCACCAGCCAGGCCCTGACCCGAGCCGAGACCGATGCCCTCGCCGCTTGGCAGGCCGTGCCGTACGCCGTCTCCCACCAGGAGGCGCAACGCATCTCCCGGGAGTATCTGGACGCGGCCCGTAGGGAGTTCGAGCAGCAGATCGGTCAGCTCCCCCAGGCCAGGCAGAACGCCGCTCGCCAGGCCGAGAGGAAGCTGAACGTCAAGGGCTGGGAGGTGTACCCGGTCACGAAATGGTGGGGCTTCGAGATCGTCCTCAACGCCGAGGCTGCCAAAGGCTTCGCCGAAATCATGGAGGGGCTGGGGGAGATACTCGGGGCCCTCCCCAGTCCAATCGGTCCGCTGGTCGAGTTCACCATGAAGGTCCGCGCCTACATCATCCAGGCGATCGGCTCGCAGTACGGCTGCCGGCTGGTCTCGCCCTGGGTGGCGCCGCTGATGCTCATCCCCCTCTCGCTGGCGCCCAAGTCGGATACGTCGCTGTGGTGGACGGTCATGAGCGACTCCCATGAGTGGAGCCAGGACGAGAGGTTCCCCGGCCATCTGTCCGCGTCCTCTCCTGCGCTGGCGGAGTACAACGGCAAGCTGTACTGCGTGCACCGCGGCGCCAGCGACGCCAAGCTCTGGTGGACCGTCTACGACCCTGATCCCGACACCAAGGGCTGGAGTGCCGACACCCCCTTCCCCAACCACTACAGCGCCAACGGCCCGGCCCTGGCCGTCTTCAACAACCAGCTGTACTGCGTGCACCGCAGCGCCAACGACGACAGGCTCTGGTGGACCCGCTTCAACGGCACCAGCTGGAGCGCCGACACCCAAATGAACGGCGCGACCAGCGAAGGCCCGGCCCTGGCGAGCTTCCGGGGCATGCTGTACTGCGTTTACAAGGACAGCAAGAACAATCGGATGTGGCAAACCCGCTTCAACGGCACCTCCTGGGACGCCGACAAGCTGCTCCCCGCGCACCAGACCGCCTCCAACCCAGCCCTGGCCGTCTACCACGACCAGCTGTACTGCGTGCACCGCGGCAGCGACAACGACCAGACCTTGTGGTGGACCCGCTTCAACGGCACCAGCTGGAGCACCGACACCAAGCTGCCCGCCTATAGCCAGGAGGGGCCTGCCCTGGCCGTCCACAACAACCATCTGTACTGCGTGTACCGCGGCATGTACAACGACAAGAGGCTGTACTGGAACCGCTTCAACGGCACCACCTGGAGCCTTGCAGCCCAGCTGCCCAACCATATGAGCCTGGAGGGGCCCGCCATCGCTTCCTACCGCGACCCCAACGCCACCGAAACCCAGCTCTTCTGCGTCCACCGCAGCGCGTAGAACCCGCCACCGAACACCGGCACCGTGCCAGCTACTTTGGGGCTGGGGACAGCTTCGGGAGCGGAGGGCCTGACCTCGGTTTCTGACCGCTCCCGTACGGCTTGATCTCCGGTGAGCGGCACGAAGCCGATCTGAAGGCCTCGGCAGGCCCGAGCGCCGAGCGTCCCGGCCCCGCCCGGGACGCTCGAGAAGTCCCTTCCCGACGCCGCCGCGCACGTCGTGTTCTGCCCGGACAACGTCCGGCAAGGACACGACACGCTGGCCGCCTATGCGGGGAGGGCCTGATCGACCTCAACGAGGGGCGAATCTGGTGGAACCGAGCCCCTCGCTTACTTTGTAAAGGCACCGGGCCGATCGCGCTTCGCGCGATTCGGCTAACGACAAGAAGGACTAAAGGCTCATCTACCGACTTAAGAGACAGGCCTAGATCACTGATGTGAAATTTAGTGGTCGTAGGCGGTGAGTGATCGTTTCACTGGTGCGTGGGTGTTCCAGTTGTGCCAGATGGCGGCGTTGAGGGCGAGGATGCGTTGGCTGATGCGGGCCCAGAGGCAGTCGGTGTGGCGTGCGTTGTGGCGTTCCAGGCCGAGTTGGTTCTTGAGGGTCCAGATGATCGCTTCGATGCCTGCGCCGGCGAAGCCCTTGTCGCACACGGTCGGGCACGGGCCCGTCGGAGATCTGGTGGACGTGCAGCAGGTCCAGGGCCTGCTTACGCTCGTCGAGTTCTTTGGGGTGGGCCAGGCTGTAGCCGCACACCGCGCCGTCGGCGGTGGTGATGAGCATCAGCTTGGGGGACTTGTCCATGCCGTATCCGGCGATCTCGCAACGGCACCACATGATCGTCCAGATGCACGTAGAGTGCGATCAGAAGGGCGTCCAACTCTGTCTTCACAAACCGATCTTGGACGCCCTTCGCCATGCCCGCAGCCAGACACCGAATTTCACATCAACGATCTAGGCGTTAGGAGATCGTCTGGGCGAAGCGGGCGGCGAGGGGGGCGAGGTCCGGGTCGCCGACGGTGTCGCGGTAGTGCTGGAAGAGAGCGACCTTGTCTTCGCCGAAGCGGGCCACGCGGGCGGCGTAGGAGTCGGCGGAGACGAACGCCGGGGGCGTCGACTTGGAGTGGAACTTGTCGGCGTACATGACCAGGCGCTCTTCCGGGCTGCCCGGCACGTAGTCGGCGACGGGGATCGGCAGCCCCTGGCGCGTCACGTCGTCCTGCGTGACGCCCATGCCGGTGTGGCAGGAGCAGAACCGGCACAGCTCCTCGGGGTAGCCCTCCTCGCGGAGGATCTCGTGGCCGAGGACCCCGTGCCGGATGTACCGCTTGTAGTCGAGGACCCCGTTCTCGTACAGGCGGTAGACCCCGAGGTCGTGCAGCAGGCAGCCGGCCCTGACGAGGGCGGCGTCGACGGGCTCGGGGAAGCGGGGGAGGAGCTGTTCGGCGATCGCGCAGACGATCCGGCAGTGCGTGTACACCGCCTCGAACGCCTCGGGCGTGGGCGCGTGCTTCTCGTGGAGCGCGCGGATGTCCTCGTCGGAGGGGATCATGGCCTGCCTTGCGGAAGATCGAACGGGAGTCCCCAGCGTACGGGCCGCGATGACCGGGATACCCCTGAGGGGTTCCGGCGCGCCCGCGGATCCGGGGCTCGGGCGGAGCGTCTCTCGCGTGGAATACCCTACGGGGGTATGGTGTTCCACAAGGCGTCGGGACTTGAGAGGAGGACGAGGCCGTGCACGGATACAGCGACACCGCCGAGGAGCACCTGAAGCGGCTGCGGCGGATCGAGGGGCAGATACGGGGCCTCCAGCGGATGGTCGAGGAGGACAAGTACTGCATCGACATCCTCACGCAGGTCTCCGCGGCCACCAGCGCGCTGCGCTCGTTCTCGCTCCAGCTCCTGGAGCAGCATCTCGCCCACTGCGTCGCCGACGCGACCGCCAAGGGCGGGCCGGAGGCGCAGGCCAAGATCAAAGAGGCCTCCGACGCCATCGCCCGGCTCGTCAGGTCCTGATCCACCCCCTTCGAAGAGGAGATTCGACATGGCCACCACGACCTTCACCGTCAAGGGAATGACCTGCGGGCACTGCGTCAGCTCGGTCCGCGAGGAGGTCGCCGAAGTGCCCGGGGTGACCGGCGCCGAGGTCGATCTGGCGAGCGGCCTGCTGACCGTCACCAGCGATGCCCCCGTGGACGCGCGCGCGATCGGCGCCGCCGTCGCGGAGGCCGGATACGCCGTGGTGGAGCCCTGATGAACACCCCTGCCAAGGTCGGCGCCTACGTCGCGGGTCTCGTCGCCGTCTTCGCCGCCGCCTACGGGGCCGGTGGCCTGGTCGGCGACGGAGATCAGCCGAAGGCCCCGGCCCACCATGACGCCGGCGCGCCGGCGGCGTCCGGCGCCGCCGCGGATACCCCCGGGGGGCTTCAGACGGCCGCCGGGGGCTACGCCCTCGAACTGGTGACGCCCCAGGCGTCGGCGGGCGCGGAAAGCCCCTTGCGCTTCGTCATCCGCGACCACGACGGCGAGCCGCTGACCGACTACGCGACCGTCCACGACAAGGAGCTCCACCTGATCGTCGCCGACCGCTCCCTCACGGTCTTCCGGCACCTGCACCCGGTCCGGGACGGCGAGGGGGTCTGGAGCACGACGGTCGACCTGCCCTCGCCCGGCCCGTACCGGGTCTTCGCCGATTTCCGGCCGGAGAGCGCCGACCAGGGCCTCGTCCTGGGCGCCGATCTTCCCGTGCCGGGCGACTACGCGCCGGCGGCCCTGCCGGAGCCGTCCGCCACGGCCGAGGTGGACGGCTATACCGTGGAGATGCGGGGATCCGTCGCCGCGGGAGCCTCCAGCGCCCTCGCCTTCACCGTGAACCGCGACGGGAAGCCGGTGGCGGGCCTGGAGCCTTACCTGGGCGCCTATGGGCATCTCGTCGCGCTGCGTTCCGGAGATCTGGCCTATCTGCACGTCCACCCGTCGCAAGAGGCGGGGGAGGGCGTGTCGGAGTCCCCTGAAGTCGGCTTCGAGGTGGGCGTCCCGAGCGCGGGCGCGTACCGCCTCTTCCTGGACTTCAAGATCGACGGGGTGGTGCGGACCGCGGCGTTCACCGTGCGGACGGGCGGCGCTCCGGCGGCCCCGTCGCCGGTACCGTCGATGTCGGCCGGCCATGACCACGAGCACACCCACTGACCGCGGACGTGACGAAGAAAGGAGCGGTGATGTCCTCCCTCACCGGAGCTCCGCCGAGCGGCTCGGTCGAGCTGCAGATCGGCGGCATGACCTGCGCGTCGTGCGCGAACCGGATCGAGCGCAAGCTGAACAAGCTCGACGGCGTGGCCGCGACGGTCAACTACGCGACCGAGAAGGCGAAGGTGACCTTCCCCGCGGAGCTCGACCCGCGGCGGCTGATCGAGACCGTGGAGCAGGCCGGGTACACCGCGGCGCTGCCCGAGCCGCCCCGCGCGGAGGCCGGTCCCGCCGAGCCCGCGGACGAGTCGCGTCCGTTGCGGCAGCGGCTGGTCACCGCGGTGGTGCTGAGCGTTCCCGTGATCGTCCTGGCGATGGTCCCGGCGCTGCAGTTCACGTACTGGCAGTGGCTTTCGCTGGCGCTGGCGGCCCCCGTCGTCGTCTACGCGGGCTGGCCCTTCCACAAGGCGGCCTGGACGAATCTGCGGCATGGCGCGGCGACGATGGACACGCTGGTGTCCTTGGGGACCCTGGCGGCGTTCGGCTGGTCGCTGTGGGCGCTGTTCTTCGGGACGGCGGGCGAGCCGGGGATGCGGCACCCGTTCGAGTTCACCGTCTCGCGCGGTGACGGCGCGGGGATGATCTACCTGGAGGCCGCGGCGGGCGTCACGGCGTTCCTGCTGGCGGGCCGGTACTTCGAGGCCCGGTCGAAGCGGCGCGCGGGAGCGGCGCTGCGGGCGCTGCTGGAGCTCGGCGCGCGTGACGTGGCGGTGCTGCGCGACGGGCGGGAGACCCGGATTCCGACGGACCGCCTGAAGGTGGGCGACAGGTTCGTCGTCCGGCCGGGCGAGAAGATCGCGACGGACGGGATCGTCGAGGACGGCTCGTCCGCGGTCGACGCCTCGATGCTGACGGGTGAGTCGGTGCCGGTCGAGGTGCGGCCGGGTGACGGGGTGACGGGCGCGACGGTGAACGCGGGCGGAAGGCTCGTGGTCCGGGCGACCCGGGTGGGCGCCGACACGCAGCTCGCGCAGATGGCGCGGCTGGTGGAGGAGGCGCAGACGGGCAAGGCCGAGGTCCAGCGGCTCGCCGACCGGATCTCCGGGGTGTTCGTGCCGATCGTGATCGCGCTGGCGCTGGGCACGCTCGGGTTCTGGCTGGGCTCGGGCGCGGGGGCGACCGCGGCGTTCACCGCGGCGGTGGCGGTGCTGATCATCGCCTGCCCGTGCGCGCTGGGCCTGGCGACGCCGACCGCGCTGCTGGTCGGCACCGGCAGGGGCGCGCAGCTCGGCATCCTGATCAAGGGTCCGGAGGTGCTGGAGTCGACCCGGGCGGTCGACACGATCGTGCTGGACAAGACGGGCACCGTCACCGAGGGCCGGATGACCCTGGTGGAGGTGCACACCGCCGAAGGGGAGAGCGCCGAGGAGGTGCTGCGCCTGTCGGGCGCGCTGGAGCACGCCTCGGAGCACCCGATCGCGCAGGCCGTGGCACGTGGCGCGGCCGAGCGGGTGGGGGAGCTGCCCGTGCCGGAGGACTTCGCGAACGTGGAGGGCCTCGGCGTCCAGGGGATCGTCGCCGGGCACGCGGTGCTCGTGGGCCGGCCGCGGCTGCTCGAGGAGTGGTCGCAGCGGCTCCCCGCGGGCCTTCAGGACGCGCTGGAGCGGGCTCAGGCGGGTGGCCGGACCGCTGTGGCGGTCGGCTGGGACGGGGCGGCGAGGGCCGTTCTCGTCGTCGCCGACACGGTCAAGCCGACCTCGGCCGAGGCCGTGGTCCGGTTCCGTGAGCTCGGCCTGACGCCGGTGCTGCTGACGGGCGACAACGAGGCCGTCGCCAAGTCGGTCGCGCGGGAGGTCGGGATCGACCGGGTGATCGCGGACGTGCTCCCGCAGGACAAGGTCGCCGAGGTGGCCCGTCTCCAGGAGGACGGCAGGGTCGTGGCGATGGTCGGCGACGGCGTCAACGACGCCGCGGCGCTGGCCCGCGCGGACCTCGGCCTGGCGATGGGCACCGGGACGGACGCGGCGATCGAGGCGTCCGATCTGACCCTGGTGCGGGGGGATCTGCGGGCGGCGGCCGACGCGCTGCGGCTGTCCCGCCGGACGCTGCGGACGATCAAGGGGAACCTGTTCTGGGCCTTCGCCTACAACGTGGCGGCGCTGCCGCTGGCGGCGGCGGGCCTGCTGAACCCGATGATCGCGGGTGCGGCGATGGCGTTCTCCAGCGTCTTCGTGGTGACGAACAGCCTGCGGCTCCGGTCGTTCAAGTAGCGCGCCGATGTGGCCCCCGCCTTCCGGTGAAGGCGGGGGCCGCGTCATGTCCCGGACGGGTGGACGCGCAGGAGGGAGGTGTGGGGGAGCCCGGCGAGGTAGAGGTCGCCGTCGTGTTCGGCGACGCCGGTGACCATGGGGTAGGCGGCGTCGGGGGTCTGGAGGTCGGCGAGGACTGTGCCGTTGGCGTCGACGGCAGGACCCAGGTGGTCTTCGTGCCGGAGGGCCGCAGCCTGTCGGGCAGCGCCCACAGGGCGCGGGCGGCCCAGGCGGGGGCGGTGGCGAGGCGGTCGAGGGCGGGGTCGTGCGGGTTGGTGAGGGCGACCCAGGCGCGGCCGCCGGTGAAGCGGGAGAGGTTGTCGGGGTAGCCGGGGAGGTTGGCGGCGACGACCTCGCGGGTGCCGGCGCGCGGGCCGGTGAGGGGGACGCGGCTGAGGGTCGGGCCGGTGGTCTCGGCGAGGAGGAGCGCCGCACCGTCGGGGGTGAGGGCGAGGCCGTTGGCGAAGTACAGGGAGTCGAGGACGACGTCGACCTCGCCGGTGGGGGAGCGGCGCAGGATGCGGCCCGAGGGGCGGTGTTCGAGGATGGCGCCCATGTAGTGCGCGAAGGCGGACGTCCGCGGGTGTCGCCGACTTCTTCCTGCGTTCCCTCGACGGGATCGAGCCGCAGCACCGCGCCGCCTTCGACCCCGCACAGGATCCTTCCGCGATCGTCGCACGACCGCGCGGTGGCGCAGTTCCGCCGCACCGTCGCTCGGGTAAGCACCTAGAGTAACCTTACTGCGTAAAGGCGCCGGTCAGGTCAAGCCCCGAGAACCCACTCCAAACACAAAGGACTAAAGACTCATCATCGGTTAAAACAGAAGGCGGGCGTGACGGTTTCATCGCTGTGGGTGGGTTCGTCGGGTGGTCTCGGGGTGCGGGATACTGCACGCGGCTTGGGGAAACGGTGTGGTTCGCCCCGTGGAGCCGCGCGCCGGATGTCGGGGAGGCTGCTGCGCCGTGGGAATCGTGCTGATCCTGGTTCTGCTGGTGGTGGTGCTGGGGGTGTTCGGCGGGCTGCACAGGTATGTGTGGCACCGGGTGGTCAGGGAGACGACGACGGCGGGGTCGCCGTGGCGGCGGATCGGCACCGTCGTGTTCGTGGCGGGTCCCCTGCTCATGCTCGCGGTTTTCATCGGAGGGCGCGCGGGGCTGCCGTTCTGGCTGGTCAGGATCCTCGCCTGGCCGGGGTACCTGTGGATCGCCATCGCGCTGTACCTGCTGCTCGGCGTCCTCGTCGGCGAGGTTGCCCGGCCCGTGCTGCGGTGGTGGCTGCGGCGCCGGGCCGCGAAGGACGTCGCGCGGATCGAGGCCCCGGTCTCGGTGCCCGAGGGCGCCTCGGCCGCCGATGCGCCGGGAGAGGCGCACGACGGCGGGCCGCAGGCGGTGGAACCCGCCGAGGAGACCACGCGGCGGGTGTTCGTGGCGCGGGTCGTGGGCGGGACGGCGGCCGCGGTGGCTGTCGGCACCGCTGGGTACGGGACGTACGGGGTGCTGCGCGGGCCGCGGGTGAAGCGGGTGACGGTGCCGCTGGCGAAGCTGCCGCGGTCGGCGCACGGGTTCCGGATCGCGGTGGTGAGCGACATCCACCTCGGCCCGATCCTGGGGCGCGGGTTCGCCGAGCGGGTCGTGGCGACGGTGAACGGGACGCGGCCGGATCTGATCGCGGTGGTCGGCGACCTGGTGGACGGCTCGGTCGAGGACCTGAGGTCGGCGGTGGAGCCGGTCGGCGGGTTGCGGGCACGTCATGGGGCGTTCTTCGTGACGGGCAATCATGAGTATTTCTCTGGCGCGGACGCGTGGGTGGACCATGTGCGGGAGCTGGGGCTGAAGCTGCTGGCGAACGAGCGGGTGGAGCTGCCCGGGTTCGATCTGGCGGGGGTGAACGACCTGGCCGGCGAGGGCTACGGGGACGGTCCTGACCTGGCGGCTGCGCTGGCGGGCCGGGATCCGGCGCGGACGTCGGTGCTGCTGGCGCATCAGCCGGTGTTCGTGGACGAGGCGGTGGCGCACGGGGTGGACCTGCAGTTGTCGGGGCACACGCACGGCGGTCAGTTGTGGCCGGTGAACTACGTGGCGGGGTGGGCGAATCCGACGGTGGCGGGGCTGGAGCGTCATGGGGACACCCGGTTGTACGTGTCGCGGGGCGCGGGCGCCTGGGGTCCGCCCACCCGGGTGGGCGCGCCTTCGGATGTGACGGTGGTGGAGTTGGCGTCGCTTCAGACGTGACGCCGGGCGGGCTGGAGGGCGTGGCCGCCGTGGGCGCGGGACAGCAGGTAGAGGATCCAGGCGAGGATCGGGGTGAGGATGTCGAGGTAGAGCGGGGGGCCGATGTTGCCGGGCTTGGTGTTGTCTTCGGCGATCCAGTAGTAGAGGTGGCCTGCGGCGTCGCCGAGGTACTGGATGGACAGGACGATGATGACGGCGAGCCAGAAGTTGCCGCGGAACCAGACGCAGAGGATTCCGGCGATGCCGATGGCGAGGTCGCCCATGGCGTTCTCGAACTGGAAGCCGCCGTTCCCGCGGGTGTAGCCGATCATTTCGGCGGTGGCGGGTCCGTCGAAGAGGTGGGCGCAGGCGCCGAGGACGCCGCCGATGCCGACGGCGACGGCGAGCCACCAGACGAGGAAGGTGTCGGCGGCTTCGGCGGGGTGGGTGTGGTGGCGGCGTTTGCGGGCCCAGTGGAGCGCGGCGCCGAGGAGCGCGATGGCGGCGATGGCGACGAGTTGCATGGGGTCCCCCTGAGTGCTTAAAGTAGTGATCACTCTACTTTTTGTGGTCAGGGTTCGTCTGGTCAGGGTTCGTCTGGTCAGGGTTCGTCTGGTCGGGGTGTGCGCGGCTGGGGTGTCTGCGGCAGGCCTGCGCTTCGCCCGGGCGAAGCGCAGGTGTTGCGCGATGTGGTGCCCCACGCGGGGCGGGGTCAGTTCTTGGTGATGCGGAGGACGCCGGTGGTGGTGCCCTGCCAGTAGACGCCGGGGGTGATGGTGCCGGCCATTTGGAGGGAGTCGTAGATGAAGCCGACGCCGAGGTTGTGGGTGCGGACGGTGGCGCCGGTGGCGGGGTTGATCTCGGTGTAGGCGAAGGTGTCGAAGATGCCGGTGGAGGTGGAGCCGGAGATGACGGGTTTGCGGATGACGGTGCGCAGGAGGCCGTCGGCGAGGGAGAGTCGGGGGACGGCGGCGGAGCGGAGGACGATGTCCCAGGCGACGGTGCAGCCGGTGGCGGTGACGTCGACGCGGGTGAGGCCGCCGGGGAAGTCGGCGGAGGCGGGGACGCTGGTGCCGGCGTCGTCGGGGAGGGCGGGGTAGGGGTAGCCGTAGGTGCTGGCGAGGAAGACCGCGCTGCCGGAGGCGAGGGGTGAGTTCTCGCTGCCGCTGCCGCCTGCGGACAGGACGGGGAGTTTGCAGATCTGGGCGCCGGTGGCGGCGTTGTAGACGAGGAGGTTCACTTTGGGGTTGGCGTTGTCGACGATGGTGACGTAGTCGGTGCCGTTGGGGCCGAAGAAGGTGGGGGTGGAGCCGGAGCCCCAGCTGAGCTGGCCGGGTTTGCGGCCGGGGCCGCGGTCGTAGGGTTGGCGCCAGGCGATGGCGGGGGTGCCGTCGGCGGTGGCGCGCAGGAGGTAGGTGGCGTGGGTGGTGACGATGGCGGTGCCGTCGGGGATGGTGGAGATGCTGTTGGCGATCTTCTCGCCGGTGGGGAGGGTGGTGGTCTTGATGGTGCCGGTGGTGTCGTCGGCGGTGCCTACGACGCCTTTGCTGGTGGCGAACCAGACGCGGCCCTGCCAGTCGGGTGAAAGGCCGATGACGGAGTCGTCTTCGGCGATGACGGAGTCGAGGGGCAGGCGGGAGGCGATGTAGAGCTCCCAGTTTCCGGAGGCGTTCTTGCGGTGGCCGACGCGCAGGAGGTCGCGGCTGCCGTCGACGACGACGAGGCGGTCGAGGTTGTCGAGGTAGGCGTAGACGCCGCCGAGGAGGGAGCCCTTGGTGAGGCCGAGTTCGGTGAGGGATTGGCCGTCGGCGGGGTTGAGGAGGTGGACTGTGGGGTTCTGTCCGAAGATCTCGGTGCAGAGGGTGACGGGGAATCCGTCGGAGCCGACGAGGACGGTGGGGCAGGCGGAGGCGAGGGCGGCGCGGGTGGAGGTGAGGGTTCCGGTGGCGGGTCCTGCGTGGGGGCTGGTCTTGGAGGAGGCGGTGTCGCCGTGCATGGTGGCGGTGCCGCGGGGGCCGGCGTAGGGGTTGGCGGGGGGTTGGGGGTCGAAGGGGCCGGCTGCGGCGGCGGGTGTGGCGGTGGCGGTGAGGAGGGCGGTGAGGGTGAGTGCGGCGGCGCGGGTGCGGAGGGGGCGCATGGGTCTTCTCCGATGATCGTCGGGTGGGCCGCGCATGATCATAAGCCATACTTTGCCGACTGATCTAGTTGGGTTTCTTTGCCGTAGGGGACGATGTGTTCCGGTTTACCGGAAGTGGAGGGGGTTCCTGCGCTAGCGTGACGGGATCGTCACTGAGCGGAAGGATCTACCGGATGTTCGACTATGTGGTGGTGGGCGCGGGATCGGCGGGATGCGTGCTGGCGGCGCGGCTGTCGGAGGACCCGAGGACGAGCGTGCTGCTGGTGGAGGCCGGCGGCTCGGACCGCAATCCGATGTTCCACATCCCCAAGGGCTTCGGCCTGGCGATGACCGACCCGAAGGCGGCGTGGCTGTACCCGACGACGCCGTTCGGGCCGCGCGGCGGCAACGAGATCTGGCCCCGGGGGCGGGTGCTGGGCGGGTCGAGCGCGATCAACGGCATGGTGTACAACCGCGGCCAGCGGGCCGACTGGGACGCGCTGGCGGACCTGGGGAACAAGGAATTCGGCTGGGACACCGTCCTCGCGGCGTTCCGGGCGATGGAGGACCACGCGCTCGGCGGCTCGGACACGCGCGGTGAGGGCGGTCCGCTGAGGGTGGGCGGCCCGGCGGGTCCGGAGCCGCTGTGCGAGGAGATGATCGCGGCGGGTGCGGCGCTGGGACTGCGGGTGACCGACGACGCCAACGACTTCGACGACGAGCGCATCGGCTACTCGGTCGCGACGATCCGCGACGGCCGGCGGGTGAGCGCGGCGCGCGCGTTCCTGCGCCCGGCGATGGGGCGGTCGAACCTGACGGTCGCGACGGGCCTGATGGCGACGCGGCTGCTGCTGGAGGGCGAGCGGGCGGTCGGGGTGGAGGTGCGCGACCGCAAGGGGGCGGTGCGGGAGCTGCGGGCGCGGCGCGAGGTGGTGCTGTCGCTGGGGAGCCTGAACACCCCGAGGCTGCTGCAGCAGTCGGGGATCGGTCCGGCGGCGGTGCTGAGGGACGCCGGGGTGGAGGTGCGGCTGGCGCGGGAGCTGGTCGGGGCGGGGCTGCGCGAGCACCGGTGCCTGGTGGCCAAGTACCGGCTGCGCGATGACGTCGGCTACAACCGGCACCTGTCGTCCGCGCTGCGTCAGGCGGTGACGGGTGTGCGGTACCTGGCGACGCGCCGGGGTCCGCTGGCCACGCCGGCCTATGACGTGATCGCGTTCGTGAAGTCCGACCCGTCGCAGGAGCGCCCGGACGGGCAGCTGCTGCTCGGGCCGATGTCGCCCCGCACGTTCGAGGCGGGCGAGAAGGTCGGGGTGGAGAGCGAGCCGGGGCTGAGCTGTGTGGGTGTGGTGCTGCGGCCTGAGGCGACGGGCCGGGTCGCGATCACCTCGGCGGACCCGGACTCCCCGTTGCTGGTCGATCCGAACTACTTCGGCGACGCGCGGGACCGGGTCACCGGGGCTGCGGTGTTCCGGCGGATGCGGGAGTTCTTCGAGGCCGAGCCGATCGCGTCGCGGATCGCGTTCGAGACGTTGCCGGGCGAGCGGGTGCGGTCGGACGAGGAGATCGTGGAGGCGGCGCTGGACCGGGGGTACTGCGGGTACCACGCGGTCGGGACCGCGGCGATGGGCGTGGCGGAGGAGGCGGTGGTCGATCCGCAGTTGCGGCTGCGGGGGGTCGAGGGGGTGCGGGTGGTGGACTGCTCGGTGCTGCCGACGATGGTCGCGGGCAACCTGAACGGGCCGATCATGGCGGTGGCGTGGCATGCGGCCGAGATGATCCGGGGGTAGCGCGCTACCGGTCGGTGCGGCGGGGGTTCGGCCAGGGGTTGGGGTCGCAGCCGTAGAGCGATTTGGTCTGCTGGACCATGACGGGGGCGGGGCGGCCGGGTCCCGGGCAGGTGGTGTGCCCGTGGCCCAGGCCGTGTCCGACCTCGTGGCTGATGAGGGAGACGCGCAGGTCGACGGGCCCTTCGGAGCCTTCGGAGACACGGACGAAGCGGTGTCCCCAGCCGCGGACGTCGTTGAGGGTCGTGTGGACGGCTTCGGCGAACTCGGCAGAGGTGTAGGGCAGGCCGCGGTCGACGGGATGCGGTTCGTCGTCCCCGTCCCGGCCGTCTTCGCCCGCCCCAACCGCAAGTACTTCGGCTCCAAACGCGGCATGACCTGGCTGAACGCCATGAACGACCAGGGTGTGGGGCGGGGCGCGAAGGTCGTGTCCGGGACCGTGCGCGACTCCCTGCACATGGTCGACGTCCTGTTCGGCCTGGACGGCGGGGAACTGCCGGAGATCGTCGTGTCCCCAAGATCACCGATCTAGCGCCAAAATCCGTTCCGCCTCGAGATTTGGGGTTCGAGTTCGCGTTGTGGACGCGGGAGCTGGTTCAGCGTTTGATCTCGGATCGGTTCGGTGTGCGCATGCCGATCCAGCACGTCGGGAAGATCATGCGGGGTCTCGGTCTTTCTCCCCAGCGGCCCCGGTATCGGGCTCATCAGCAGGACTCCGAGAAAGTCGCGGCCTGGCGCGAGGAGGTTTTCCCGCAGATCCGCCGGCGTGCGGCCGAAGAGGGCGCGGTGGTTCTTCTCGCAGATGAAGCATCCATCCGCACCGACCACTACGCCGGAACGACGTGGGGGCAGGTCGGCAGAACGCCCGTCGTCACCTCCGCAGGAGAGAAGCGGACGCTGATGATGATCTCCGCCATGAGCACATGCGGCTTGCTGCGTTTCCACCTCCACGAGGGAGGATTCAGATTTTCGGACTTCATCGCCTTCTGCAAGCGCCTCCTCCGCGACATCGACGGCAAGATATTCCTCATCGTCGACAACGGCTCGGTGCACACCTCCAAGGCCGTCAGAGCATTCACGCAGAACGAGACCGAGGGACGCCTCGAACTCTTCTTCCTTCCTCCCTGCTCACTCGAGCTCAACCCCGACGAGTGGGTATGGAACAACGTCAAGAACAGCCTGATCGCACGCCGCGGCGTACCGAACTTCTCCGAACTCGAACGAGCCGCACGGACCGCCCTCCGCAGACTCCAGATGACACCACGAATCCTCCTCGGATTCTTCGACGACCCACACCTCGCCCACGCATAAGAAACTGATCATCGAACTCAACTTCAGCGCGAATTTCGATGAAGACACGACTCGACCATGGTGAGAGCGGTGCGGTACCCGTCGTGATTCAACGGCGGCGTGGAGGTGCGCCTGTTCAGCCGGGGCTCAGTTGTTCGTCTTGGCGCGGAGGGCGGCGGCGCGGGCTTCGCCCAGGGCGGCCATGGCCTCGGTGAGGAGATCCATCTCGGCGTCCGTGGTGCGTCCGGGATCGGTGTGCACGGCGATGAAGGCGCCGTCGAAGGAGGAGACGCCGAAGCCGGCGAGGTCCTCGGCGACGGCGGCGGCGATCTCCTCGCCCTCGGGAGCGAACGCCGACCTGATCATGTTCCGCATATGGACCAGGCCCTCCAATCGCACATTCGTGATGATCTCGGCGACCTCCGGGGCCTCCTCGCTCAGCCGCAGGAGGATGAACAGCCGCAGGAACTCCTCACGCGAGGTGAAGACCCGGCCGGTGCGGCGCAGGTACCAGCCGAGCCTCTCGCGTGGCGTCCCGCCGGGCGGAAGTTCGGCATGACCGCGCTCCAGGTCGCCGAAGAAGGCTTTGGCACCGCTTTCCATGACGGCGGCGAGCAGGCCGGCCTTGGAGTCGAAGTGGTGGTAGATCGCGCTCTTGGGCAGCCCGGCCTCCCTGCCGAGGTCGGCGAGGCTGGTGGCGGCGTATCCGCGGACGGACATCATCCGGGTGGCGGCGTCGAGGATGTCCTCCCGCGAGCGGCGGCCCCGCTTGTTGAGGGTGTGTCTGGGGCTTTCCACCCGCTGATTCTAGCCAGGGCTTGACAAGGACCGCTCACCGGACGTTAGCTGTGCCACAAAGTTTTGTACCGGTCGTTCGGTACAAAACCAGCCGACGGCCGCCCCTCCCGCAGAACCCGGCCGCGGCCCTCCCACCCCGAGAGAGCAGCACAGCAATGACCGAGAACTTCGACGCGGACGTCGCGATCATCGGATACGGGCCCAGCGGCGTCGTCGCCGCCAACGCCCTCGGCGCCCACGGCGTCTCCGCCATCGCGTTCGAGCGCGACCGCGACATCTACCCGCGCGCCCGGGCCGTCACCGTCAACGACTGGACCATGCGGATCTTCCAGGCCCTCGGCCTGGACGAGGCCCTGAAACAGGACATGGACGCCATGCGCGCCCTGCGCTGGATCACCTACGACGGCACCGAACTGCTCCACGTCGGCTTCCCGCCCTCGACGCTGGGCTGCGGCACCCGCTTCTACAGCATCTACCAGCCGGTCATGGAGGCGTCGCTGCGCAGGCACGCCGAGCGCTTCGCCGACCGCGTCTTCGTCCGCTACGGCGCCGAGGTCGTCGGCGTCGACCAGGACGGCGACGGAGTCACCGTCGTCTCCCGGGACACCGCGACCGGCGAGGAGAGCTCCGTCCGCGTCCGCTACGCGCTGGCGTGTGACGGCGGCAGCAGCCCCACCCGCTCCCTGATCGGTGCGAACCTGGACGGCGGCACACTCGACACCACGTGGCTCGTCGTCGACTGCCGTGTCAAACGCTGGTGGCCCGACCGGAACCTCCTCTCGTTCTGGTGCGATCCTGAACGGCCCGTCGTCGACATCGCGCTCGCGCGGGGGAACCACCGCTGGGAGCTGCCGCTGCGCGCCGAGGAGTCGCCCGCCGACTTCCCCACCTCCGCCCAGGTGTGGCCCCTGCTCGAAGGCATGGGGATCACCGAGGACGACGTCGAGATCCACCAGCACGCCTTCTACAGGCACCACTCGCGGATGGTGGACCGCTGGCGCACCGGCCGGGTCTTCCTCGTCGGGGACGCCGCCCACCTCATGGCGCCCTGGGCCGGCTCCGGCATGCAGTCGGGGATGCGCGACGCCTACGACATCTCCTGGAAGCTCGCCCGGGTGCTGCGCGGCGATCTGCCCGAGTCGTTCCTCGACACCTACGAGGCCGAGCGCCGCCCGAACGTCGCAGCGTTCATCGAGATGTCCGAGGAGCTGGGCCGGATCGTCCGGCTGGAGCTGGACGAGAAGGAGATGGCCGCCATGTCCGCGGCCCCGCCGGAGGGTGAGCCCGCGCCCGAGCCGCCGCTGATCCAGCCGCCCGTGCTGACCGCCGGCTGGCTGCACGGCCCCGTCGGCGAGGGCGTCGTCGGGCGGATGGTCCCCCAGCCGTCGGCCGCCGACCCGCGCGGCCGCATCGGGCGGCTCGACGACCTGCTCGGGGACGGATTCGTGCTGCTCGGCGCCGACGTCGACCCCCGCACCCTGCTCACCGCCGGCGAACGCGCCGCCTGGGACGCGCTGGGCGCCCGCTATCTCACGGTCCGCCCGGTCGACAAGGGCACCGAGACCGACGAGGAGATCGTCGACATCGACGGCGTCCTGTGCCGCTGGATGGGCGACTTCGGCGTCCGCGCCGTCGCGCTCCGCCCCGACCGCTTCGTCGCCGCGTGCGACACGCACGGCCTCGCCGTCCCCGCCTGACTGCCCCACCCCGAGGAAAGGAACGTTCCATGGCACGGGTGAAAGAACTCGCCTACACCGTCTACGAGGTCGGCAGCCTCACTGACTGGGAGCACTTCGCCGTCGACCTGCTCGGCATGCAGATCGGCGAGAAGACCGCCGACACGCTGACCCTCCGCATGGACGACAAGGCTCACCGCTGGATCTGCGTCCAGGGCCCGGCCGACGACCTCGCCGCCACCGGATACGCGGTCGCCGACCAGGCCGCCCTGGAAGAACTCCTCTCCCGGCTGCGCGCCGCTGGGGTCCAGGTCACCGAAGGCGGTGCCGCCCTCGCCGCGGACCGTAAGGTCGAGCGCGTCGCCGTCACGGAAGACCCACTGGGCAACCGGATCGAACTCGTCGTCGGACTCGCCGACGCCCCGACCCCGTTCGCCTCCGAACGGCTGCTCGGCGGATTCGTCACCGGCGCGGGCGGCGCCGGCCACTCGGTCCTCACCGAGCAGGAGGTTGAGCGCGAAAGGCTCCTGTCCTTCTACACCGAACTGCTGGGCTTCCGCGTCAGCGACTTCATCGACGAGGAGGTCGCCCCCGGCATCGTCGCCAGCGTCGTGTTCCTGCACTGCAACGAGCGCCACCACTCCCTCGCCTTCGCCGGGATGCCGTTCCCCAAGCGGATCCACCACTTCATGATCGAGGCCACCAACATCCTCGACGTCGGCCGGGCCTACGACCGCTGCATGGACGCCGGGCAGCCTTTCGAGATGACGCTCGGGATGCACCCCAACGACCGGATGTTCAGCTTCTACGTCCGCACCCCGTCGGGCTTCAACGTCGAGTTCGGCTGGGGCGGCCTTGTCATCGACGAAGCCACCTGGGAGGTCCAGCACTTCGACGAGCTCAGCTCCTGGGGCCACCGCCCGCCGGGCGTCGTCAGCGAACTGCTCCGGCAGCCGTGACTCAGGCCCGACACCTTCGAAAGGAAGACCGATGGCACTGACCAAGGCGGACGCCGCCCGCACCGTCCAGACCAAGGACTGGAAGCTCCGCTACTACGAGGCGGGCTCCGGCCACCCCGTGATCCTGCTGCACGGCAGCGGCCCCGGCGCCACCGGCTGGAGCAACTTCTCCGGCAACATCGAATCCCTCGCCGAGAACTTCCACGTCTACGCCGTCGACATGCCCGGCTGGGGCGACTCCGACGCCTGCACCGTCGACCGGCTCGACCACGTCGACGCCGCCATCCAGTTCATGGACGCGCTCGGCATCGCGAAGGCCGCGTTCATCGGCAACTCCATGGGCGGGCAGACGTCGCTGCGGCTCGCCGTCCAGCATCCCGACCGCATCTCCCACCTCGTCACCATGGGGCCACCGCTCAACATGGCGCCGAAACTGTTCGGGCCGGGCGACGGGCCGTCCGAGGGGCTCAAGGTCCTCGTCGAGGCATACCGGGACGCCAGTCCGGAGAACATGCGGCGACTCGTCGAAATCATGGTCTACGACAAGGCCCGCTTCGCCACGCCCGAACTGTGCGCGGCCCGGTCCGAGGCCGCGCTAACCCGCCCCGATCACCTGGCCAACTACGTTGACGGCCTGCCCCACGGGGCGCCCGTCCCTACGTGGGTGCGGCCCGAGGACCTTGCCAGGATCGAGGCTCCGTCGCTGTTCATCCACGGCCGTGATGACCGCGTCGTCTCCTTCGAGCACTCACTGACCCTCGTCGCCAACGTCCCGGACTCGCGGCTCCTGCTGCTCAACCGCTGCGGCCACTGGGCGATGATCGAGCATGCCGAGGAGTTCAACCGGATAGTCACGGACTTCGTCAACGGCACCTGAAGGGGCAGGCCCCTCCCGACCAGGGCGCGATGGAGGTGCCGCCGCGCGGCCGCGGCCTAAGGCCGAGGCCACGGCCGCGCGGCCCTCAGCCGAACGCACCCCTGCGCCCTGCTCTTCAGGCTTCTCGGCCGGGTTGCGCTCCACGCACACCAGCTCCGGCGGTGCGGCGGCACGGCGACGACCGAACTTGCGGACGGCCCAGGCCAGTGTGCCGATGCCGGCGCCGAGGTCGAGGACTCGGTCGCCCTCGACTTCGACAGCAAGGTCGCGGGCGAGGCCGAGCGGCGTGACGAAGGCTCCGTCGAGGACGTGCGTGACGGTGGTGGCCTGGTGCCAGTGAACTCCTGCTTATCGTCGGCGAGGGCTCTGCCCGTCGCGACGAGGGCGTCGGCCAGGGCGTGCGCGTGGGCCTGCTGCCGGGTGAGCTTCACCGGTCCTCCTCCGCGTGGTGGTTCGGCTGGCTGGGTCGGTGTGGGAGAGCGCGTCGGCGGCGCCGATCGCGCGGGTGACGATCCTGTCGAGCGGGCCGGGCTCCCAGGTGAGCAGCGCGACGTGGTCCTCGGGGTGCGGGTGTGAGGGTTCCGGTAGCGGGTCCTGCGTGGGGGGCCTGCCATCCCCACTCCGGCGCCCAAGATCACCCCATTGTGGGTTTGGGCTTATGTGGGCTGCACCCCGTTGAAGGCGTGGGGTACGGCAGCCGAGTGCCGGGCCCGCTCACAGGTCGCCCTCGGCGGCGCGGGTCTTGCCGGGGGCCAAGCGGCCGCCGATGCCGGAACCGACCGCGGTCACTTGGCAGACCTCACAAATGACCAGGGAGGCCGATTGCGGGCACAGGGTGATGGTGCGGATGGGATTCCCCGCGGCGGTGCCGGTCGATGATGCCGGCGTTCTCGTGCCCGAGCGTCATGGGCAGGCGCGGGAACGACGATCCACTGCGGGTCGTGGAGCGTGCCGACGTCGGAGTGGCACAGGCCGGCGGCCTTGATGTCGACGACGACCTCGCCCGGACCGGCGTGGGGTTCCTCGACGTCCTCCAGGGTGAGCGGTCGGCCGTTCCGTGGAATCGCCACGATTTCATGGGTCTCACGTGTCCTTTTCTGCCGCGGACATGCGTGGCCGGCGCATCGGCCGCCACCCGCTCCGCACTCGGGGTGTCCTGCGCTGTTCGGATGTGCTGAAGGCTGTCGGCGGCGTCGCGCCCGGTCGTCAGGGCAGGTCCCGGGCGACCGGGCGCGGCGGCGGTGTCAGCGGTGGGCGGCGCGGTTCATCTCCACGACGTCCTGCCGTGTGGGCGCGTCGCCGAGGGCGGCGAAGCGCTCTGGCATGCTGTCGCGCACGCGCGTGTCCTTGTCCCGTTCGGCGGCGGCCAGCGCCGGCCCCATCTGCTCCCAGGTGAGCTCGGTGCAGTAGGCCGGGCCCATGGGCTGCTGGCGCCAGGAGTCGGCAAGCGAGCCGGCGTCGAAGGGGTCGAAACCGGTGTCGTCCACCAGCTGCATCGCCGTTTGCCGCGCCTGCGGCGAGTCGGCTGCGACGGGGATGGCGATGCGGCCCGGGGTTCCGGCCGGGACGCCCTTGGTCCGCTGGGTCTCGGCCAGGGCTGCGTTCCATGCCTTGACCAGCGGCCGGCCCAGCAGCTCGGCGTTGTGCACGCTCTCCACCTGCCCGTCCTCGATGGCCTCGATGCGGCCGCTGAATTGCGGGTAGTAGTTGGAGGTGTCGATGACGACCGTCTGCTCGGGTGCCGAGGACAGCAGTCCGGCCAGTTCCGGGACCCGGTCGAACGGAATCGACAGGATGATCGCGTCCCTGTCCCGCACGGCGGCCTCCTCCAGGGCGACGGCGCGGGCGCCGGCCTCCAGTACGTCGACCGCGACGGCCTCGGGGCCACGGGCGTCGGCGACCTGCACCTGGTGACCGGCTTCGCTGAGCTTGCGGGCCAGGTTCCCCCCGATCGCGCCTGCGCCGATAACCGTGATCTTCATGATTCGTCCTTTCCGGGTCGTGCCGCTGCGCGGGCACCCCGGGGCTGCGTGGAAGGCGCTCGGCAGCTGCCCATCCAGGCGATCTGCCCGACGGCCTGGCGAGGAGCGGAGGGCTCATCCCAGGCCGAAGGCGCATGTACGCTGGATAGGGTACATGTATGTACGCTGAGCCCGGTACATAGGAGGTTGTCATGGCGAGTCGGCTGGCTCGGCCGCTCACGATCCCAGACGAGGACGACATCGACCTCTATGAGGTCATGTCGGCGCTGATCGACCCCGTCCGGCGGGCGATCGTGCACCACATCGCCGCTGCACCGGGTGGTGCGTGCAGCACCTCGGACTTCGGGGTCTCCAAGTCGACGCTGACCAGGCACTGGCGCGTGCTGCGGGAGGCGGGGCTCATCCGGCAGGAGGTCGACGGCACCAGGCACCGCAACTGGCTGCGCCGTGAGGAGATCGACCGGCGCTTCCCGGGCCTGCTGGCACTCGTCCTGGACCAGCCCGAGGCAGGATCCGCCGGGCACCGACCCGCCACGGACAGACCACAGACATAAGGAGAGCAACGTGGAGATCGGCATCATCGGAGCAGGGTTCATCGGAGGCACGCTCGCAAGGAAGCTCGCGGCTGTGGGCCACCGTGTCCGGATCGCCAACTCCCGCGGGCCGCAGACCTGACCGAGTTCGTCGGCGACGACTCGATCCGGCCGATGTGGGCCGCGGACGCCGTCACCGGCGCGGACATCGCGATCGTGAGCGTCCCGGTGAAGGCCGTCGAGGCGTTCCCGCAGGAGGTGATCACCGCGCTCGCGTCCGTGCCGGTCGTGATCGACACGGGCAACTACTACCCGGTTCGCGACGGCGACATCGATGAGCTGGACCAGGGGGCTCCCGACAGCGCCTGGGTCGCCGCCCGCCTGGGCCGCCCCGTCTACAAGGTCTTCAACAACATCGGCGCCCCGAGCTTCAAGAACAAGGCGACCGACGACGCCGCTCGGCGCCTCGGCCTCACGATCGCCGGTCCTGACGGCCAGGACAAGCAGCGGGTGATGGCGCTGGTCGACCAGATCGGCTTCGACCCGGTCGACGCGGGCTCCCTCGAGGACTCCTGGCGGTTGCAGCCCGGCACCCCGACATACTGCCTGGACATGAACGCCGAGCAGTTCCGCGCAGGCCTGGCAGAAACCGTTCAGAGCGACATCGAGAGCTACCACGCGGCCCGGGACTCGATCACGGCCGAGCAGTTCGCCGCGGCGAACGACTACATGCGGCAGCTCATGGCCCGACCCGCCCGCTTCGCGCGAGGCCGCCGGCACCTTGGACCCTCCCCTCCAGGGGACCCCGAGACCGCCGGCCTCGCTGACCACCAGCGCGCCCGGTGCCTGAGCATCGGCAGTTGCTAGCGCGTCGGCCACCACGGCCGCCGACGCGACGCCCTGCTGGAACGCCGCAGCCCGACCGGTACCCGGGCCGCGCGGCGGGACAGCGGACCGTCTCAGGCCTCGTGGAACGGCCGCAGACCAACCCCCGCATCGGCGCGGGTGAAGGCGTAGCGGCCCAGGAAGTTGATGTGCTCGAACGCGATCGGCGACAACCTGCCGCACATCTCGCCCGTGACCGAACCCGTCCGCCCGGACCTTCTTGACCGCGGCATCCAGGTAGAGGGTGTTCCACCACACGACCGCGTTCAACGCCAGTCCGAGGGCGCCGAACTGGTCCTCCATCCCTTCGCGGTAGCGCTGGCCGAAGGCGATGCGGCGGGCGAGCCGGTGGCGGGCCTCCTGCACGTTCAGCTGGGTGCCGATCATCCGCCGGTAGCCCTCATCGGAGATGAACTGGAGCAGGTGCAGCGTCTTGAAGATGCGCCCGTAGTGCGCGAACGCCTCACCCAGCCCGGTCGGCCGCCCGTCGCGCTGGAGCATCCGGATCAGGTCGTAGGCCCGCACCGACCCCGTCGTCAAAGAGCCGGCGACGCGCAGCATGTCGGCCCAATGCGCGCGGACCTTGTCCAGGCGGATCGTGTGCCGCGACATGCTGTCGAGGGCCCGTAGACGGCGCGGGCGTTGGTGCGCCACAGGCGGGTGTCGCCCAGGTCGGCGATGCGCGGGGAGAACTGGTAGCCGCAGCGCGCTGGCGGCCGAAGTAGATCGGGTTGTGGCCGGTCGAGAGGTTCGCGACCGGCACCGTGAACCGAAGCCCGTCGGCCGACGCGATCTGTCCACCGCCCCACGAGCCGACGAGGTCGATCCCGCTCTGGGCGGTGATAAGCCGGGCGTTGGTGGCCGACAGGGTCTCGGCGCGCAGGTAGCCCTGGTCGACCTGCTGGAGCCGGGCCCGGGTGAGGGCGGGGACGTTCGGCTTCTCGATCGGCACGAGCCCGACGTTGCACGCCTCGGCGACGATGAGGCCGCACAGGCTGACCGCGAAGTCCTCCATCGAGGTGTCGGCGCCGGAGATGTGGGTGAACTCCGCGGCCAGCTGGGTGCGGTCCCAGAACGCTAAAAGCCCCCAGCCTTGCTCAACACGGCCGTCACCGAACCGACGCCAAGATCACCGATCTAGCGCCAAAATCCGTTCCGATCCTCCTCGCGGGCCGACCTGGTGCTCCGCGAGGCACGTGACGCAGTAGAGGGTGACGGGATGGATCCAGTCCGGGGTGCTTAAGGTCCGTTTGGCCTCTTGTGTCACACCAGTCTGGCAGGAAGGGATGGGCCGGCCAGGACGCGTGCCAGTAGGTCACGGAGGTGCTGCTGGTCGGAGCCGGGAAGTTCGAAGAAGGTCCGGGCCAGCGCATCGGCGCTGGTGCGCAACTCCCGGCGTTTGCGTTCGCCGGCTTCGGTGAGCACCACGTGCTTGACACGGCGGTCGCCCGGGGCGGGCCGGCGGGTCACCAGGCCGCGGCGTTCCAGGCCGTCGACGATGCCGGTGACGTTGGACGGCTCGCACGACAGCCAGTCGGCCAGCTGACGCATCGGGGCGGGGGCGGACAGGTTGGTCAGGACGAGCGCCTGGGCCGGGGGGAGGTCGAGCTCCGCCGCGGCGGCGTTGAACTGCGCGCGCAGCCGCCCGGTGACCTCGAAGACCAGGGCGCTCAGCTCGGCTACGACCTCATCCGTGCCGGTACCGGGGTCGATGTCGGTGCTCATGCGCCCCAGCATAGCCGCTGCTTAATCAGGTGAACTGTTGAGCTCATGAAGTAAATGTTGCTATGCTCCGGACAAGTACTTAAGAAACTCAACTATTGAGTTACTGAAGGAGATGTGGTGATGGCGCAAGTGAGCACGGGTCGGCGTGCTGGTCCGAGGAGTCCAGGACGGGCACGGGCGCTCGGCGTGGCGTGTGCAACCGGAGCTGCACTGGCGGTCTGGGCGGTCGGGGAACCGCTGCTGGGCCATGAACTGGTCGTCCAGCAGAAAGGTCAACAGCCGCGGGACCTTGGGGCGGGCGCGATCGGCGTTTTCGCCCTGGCCCCCTCGCTGCTCGGCTGGGCGCTGCTGGCCGCGCTGGAGCGGGTGACGCCACTGGCGGCCCGGATCTGGACGGCCGCCGCCCTGATCCTGCTCGCGGTGTCGTTCCTGCCCATCATCGGCGTGCAGGCCTCCGGCGCTGACAAAGCTGTGCTCGCCCTCACCCACCTCGCCGTCGCAGCCGTTCTCATTCCCGTCTTCTGCCGGACGGCCACTTCCCGTGCCGCCGGCACCAGGAGCGGGCGATGACAGCGCGCGAAAACGAGATCTTCGACAGCCCCACTCCCTGGGTCGCCGATCACATCCGCGCCTACCTCGACACCGGCGGCGTCCAGGGGCACCTCTACCAGGACTGGCCAACGCTGCTGCTCACCACCCGCGGCCGCAGGTCCGGCAAACTCCGCCGCACCGCGCTGATCTACGGCCGCGACCAGGGTCGCTACCTGCTGGTCGCCTCCAACGGCGGCGCGGACCGCCACCCGGCCTGGTACCTCAACCTCACCGACACCCCGACGGTGTCGCTGCAGGTCGGACCGGACCACTTCACCGCGACCGCCCGCACCGCCACCGCCACCGACAAACCCCGGCTGTGGCAGATCATGACCGAACTGTTCCCCCAATACGCCAAGTACCAAGAGGAATCAGCACGCGAACTGCCCCTGGTGATCCTCACTCCGCAGGCCCCGCCCGGGTAACCGGACCGGACCGAGCCACCCGCAGCAACCCAGGAGAACCCCCGACACGACCGCCGCCGCCCCGGCGAGCGCGCGCCGTTTCCACCGAAGGCGCCCTTCCGGACCGAACTGCGGCACCCCTTCGATCACGCACCGAACCAAGACGGAAACAAAGAGAGGAACCATGAAGACGCGACCCGCCCTGAGCGACCACCAACATCCCGTGAACGCGCAGACGGTGGCAGCCGACTTCGCCGCGATATTGCAGCGGGCCGGCGAGACCCGCGACGCCGACCTCTACGACTCCGCCTTCGCGGCAGACGTGCTGTGGGGCAGCCCCTACGGAGCGACCGTGGCCGGCTACAGCGAACTGAACGCCATCCACCGACGGCTCATGGCGGCGAACGCCGCACCACCGTCACGGTTCGAGGTGGTCACCGCACGCACCCCCGCACCCGGCGTGGTGGTGACACACATCCGCCGGCAGGCAGCCGACACCGGCGGATTCTCCGAGATGGCACTGTACGTCCTGGTCGAACGCGCCGGGCGATGGTGGCTCGCAGCGGCACAGAACACCCCCATCGGCGAATCACCGCTGCACAACTAAGGACAAGACAGACCACCGGCTCCCGACGATTCTTGCCCGGGCACGGTAGGCCGCACCGCTCCCGGGCCTGCCGTACCCGAAGCCGCCGCCAAGCCGTCCCGATCCTCCTCGCGGTCCGGGAGCGCACGAGGGGTCGTTCTTTCTTGTTGATCACCGAGAGTAAGCGATCTTACCCGTGCTGGTGGGGTGCCCGGGCCGGGAATGGGCGGGTGGGTCCGGTGTGCCCGCCGGCCGGGGCGGGCGGGCACACCGGAGGGGGTCAGGAGTGGGCGGCGCGCAGTTCGTGCTTGAGGACCTTGCCGGAGGCGTTGCGGGGCAGGGCGTCGACGATGACGAGCGCGGTCGGCTTCTTGTAGGAGGCCAGGCGGTCGCGGCAGAAGTCGGTGAGGCTCTCCAGGGTCGGCGCGTCGGCGCCGGCGCGGGTGACGACGACGGCGAGCGGGGTCTCGCCCCACTTGGGGTGGGGGACGCCGATGACGGAGACCTCGCCGACGCCGGGGTGGGCGGCCAGGACGTTCTCGACTTCGGCGCAGTAGATGTTCTCGCCGCCGGAGATGATCATGTCCTTCTTGCGGTCGACGACGTAGAGGAAGCCCTCGTCGTCGGCGCGGACGAGGTCGCCGGAGTGGAACCAGCCGCCGGTGAAGGCGTCCTCGGTGGCCTTGGGGTTGTTCCAGTAGCCGGTCATGGTGGAGGGGCCGCGGTAGACGATCTCGCCGACCTCGCCGGGGGCGACGTCGTTCATGGCGTCGTCGACGATGCGGGCGGAGACGGTGGGGATGGGCCTGCCGATGGAGCCGATCTTGCGGATGGCGTCGGCGGCGTCGAGGGCGCAGGTGACCGGGGACATCTCGGTCTGGCCGAAGACCGCGACGTTCTCGGCCTGGGGGAAGGTGGCGGCCATCCGCTCCAGGAGCGTGACGGTGGCGGGGGCGGCGCCCCAGCTGATGATGCGGAGGCTCTTGGCGCGTCCGGCGGCGGTGGGGTCGTCGCAGAGGACCTGCCACTGGGCGGGCACGAAGAAGGCGTTGGTGACGCCTTCGCCGTCGATGAGGTCGAGGGTCTGGGCGGCGCTGAACTGGCCGGTGGGGACGATGACGGTGGCGGCGCCGATGAGCAGGTGGGGGGCGATGCAGCCGACGGCGGCGATGTGGAACATGGGCGAGGAGACGAGGCCGACCTCGTCGTCGCCGAACAGCCGCCAGTGGCGGATGACGGTGAACGACTGCATGAGCATGTTGAGGTGGGTGAGCATCGCCCCCTTGGGGGCTCCGGTGGTGCCGGAGGTGTACATGATGAGGGCGATGTCGCTGTCGGCGATGCGCACGGCGGGCGGTTGGGCGCCTTCGGTGATGAGGGCGGCGTAGTCGAGGGTGTCGGGCACGTCGGTGGGGCCGGAGACGACGAGGGCGGCGAGGGGCGCGGCGCGGCGGGCGTCGGCGGCCAGGGGGGCGAGGGCGGATTCGGTGATGAGGGCCTTGGCGCCGGAGTCGGTGATGATGTGGACGACTTCGGGGGCGGTGAGGCGGAAGTTGACGGGGACGCCGATGGCGCCGAGCCGGCTGATGGCGATGAGGGCTTCGACGAATTCGGGGCGGTTCGTCATGAGGATCGCGACGCGGTCGCCCTGGGTGACGCCGCGGGCGGCGAGGGCTCCGGCGAGGGCGGTGGTGCGGGTGTGGAGGTCGCCGTAGGTGAGGGAGGTGCCTTCGTAGCGCAGGGCGATCCGGTCGGGGCGGCCGTGGGCGTGGCGGGCGACGCTGTCGACCCAGTGCGTTCCGGCCCAGTCGGGGCGCTGCGCGGTGGAGGTCATTTACGTCTCCCTTTCGTGTGCTGACGGGTGCGGGCGTCAGGGGGTGCGGTCGTTCGCGTTGTATCGGGTCGGTAAGTGCTTACGTGCATCATGCACCCCAGTGGTGCGCGGCGGAAATGCGAGGTGCCCGCAGAACAGGCAAAATGTCCTGGCAAGCCTTGTTCGCGATCTTCCCTAGGAGCCCCCATGGCCGACCCCGTCATCACCGACGCCCCCGAACGCGAACGGTTCGAGATCCATCTCGACGGCGCCCTGGCCGGGTTCGCCGAGTACATGCGCGGCCCGTCCCTCGTCGTCTACCCGCACACCGTCGTGCACCGCGAGTACGAGGGCCGCGGCCTCGGCTCGGCCCTGGCCCGCGCCGTCCTGGACGACGCCCGGGCGCGCGGCCTGAAGGTCCTGCCGACCTGCCCGTTCATCGCCGCCTACATGGTGCGCGTCCCGGAGTACGGCGACCTGCACTACCAGGCCCGCAGCACGGTCGCCGACTGAGCCGCGCGCCGTCCGGCGCGCGGCCGGCCGCTCAGCCCTCGGCCGGGACGGCCGCGGCCGGGGCGATGACCGCCTCGGCCTCCGGCTTGGGCGCGCGCGGGATCGCCAGGACGGTGAGGGCCGCGGCGGCGCCCGTGCAGGCGGCCATGATCAGGACGGTGCGCAGGCCCTGCTCGGACGGCACGGACAGCGGCCCGAGGCGGGTCGTCATGTGGGCCAGGATGACGCCGACGACGGCCGAGCACGTCGAGGTGCCGAGGGATCGGGCCAGGGAGTTCAGGCCGTTGGCCGCGGCGGTCTCCGACAGCGGGACGGCCGCCATGATGAGCGCGGGCATCGAGGCGAACGCGAAGCCCACCCCGATGCTGATCACCAGGGAGAACACCACGACGCCCCACGCCCACGCCATCAGCGGCAGCGCGAGCAGGTAGCCGCCGCTGATGATCAGCGATCCGACGAGCAGGGACGTGCGCGCGCCGCGGCGGCGCGACAGGCGGGCCGCGAAGGGCGAGACGGCCATCATGCCGAGGCCGCCGGGCGCCATCCACAGGCCGGCCTCCGTCATCGACAGGCCGAGCCCGTAGCCGGTCTCCGAGGGGAGCTGGAGGATCTGCGGGGTGATCAGCGACATCCCGTACATGGTGAAGCCGATGAGGACCGAGGCGAGGTTCGTCACCAGGACCTGGCGGCGGGCCGTGGCGCGCAGGTCGACGACGGGGGCGGGCACCCGCAGCTCCCACCAGGCGAACACGGCGAAGGCGAGGGCGGAGAACGCGAGCAGGGCGAGGGTCAGCGGAGCGCTCCAACCCCAGTCGCCGCCCTTGGAGATCGCCAGCAGCAGCGGCAGGAGGCCCGCGGTGAGGCCGAGTGCGCCGGGCAGGTCGAAGCGGCCTCCCGCGCGCAGCGGCGATTCGGGCACGAGGAGGGCGATCAGCACCGTCATGAGGGCGCCCGCGCCGGCCGACACCCAGAACAGGGCCTGCCAGCCGGTGTGCTCGGCGATGACGGACGCGACGGGCAGGCCGAGCGCGCCGCCGACGCCCAGGGAGCTGCTCATCAGCGCCATCGAGGTGCCGAGCCGCTCGGCCGGCAGGACGTCGCGCATGACGGAGATGCCGAGGCCGATGACGGGCAGGCCGAGGCCCTGGAGGGCGCGGCCGATGACGATGGGCCACAGGGAGGCGCCGATCGCGCACACCAGCGATCCCGCGGTGAGCAGGACCGTGCAGGCGAGCAGGACGCGGCGTTTGCCGTAGAGGTCGCCGAGGCGGCCGGCGACGGGGGTGGCGACCGCGCCGGCGAGGAGCGTCGCGGTGATGGCCCAGGAGGCGTTGGCGGCGCTGGTCTGGAGGATGCGGGGCAGTTCCGGCAGGATCGGCACGATCAGCGTCTGCATGAGGGAGACGGTGATCCCCGCTCCGGCCAGGACGGCGACGACGACCTGCGGCCGCGCCGCGGTGGTGGGCTCGCTCAAGGTTGTGCTCCACGAGTGGGGGGATCACGCGGACCGCGCCATCCTATGCACTATGCACATCCGGTCCTTCGGGCGGGGCGGGGGTGGGGGCCGAGGGGGTGCGGGGTCGAAACGCACGGCCCTTCTCCCCTACACTGGGGGCCGCGAAGGGGAGTAGTCCCGGAACACCGGTGCGTCGACATACTGGCCGCGTTGAGCGGCCCGGCCATCGGGCCACCCGGATTCGGGTGGTGGACGAGACCTTCGGCAAGGCATGACCGGCGCCCGCCGTCCGACGGGCGTCTTCGTCGTGCCGGGCCGAACGGTGTCGTCTCCCCCGGAGGATGGCCGCCCGGCCCGGCACCTGCGGAAATGACGGCGCATTTGTCCTTCGATTTCGTGGCGTTGATCACGGCCTTCGGGTTGATCTTCCTCGCCGAGCTCCCCGACAAGACGATGTTCGCGTCCCTGGCGATGGGCACGCGGATGAGGCCCCTTTATGTGTGGTTCGGCACGTCCACGGCGTTCATCGTGCACGTGGCGCTCGCGATCGGCGCGGGCAGCCTGCTGGGCCTTCTGCCCGACCTCCTGGTGAAGCTGGTGTCGGCCGCGCTGTTCGGGTTCGGCGCGTTCCTGCTGCTGCGCGGCGACGGTGAGGGCGACGACGCCGACGAGGCGGGCGGCGGCAAGGTCGTCACCGGGTTCTGGCCGGTGTACACGACGGCGTTCATGGCGGTGTTCATCAGCGAGTGGGGCGATCTCACCCAGATCACCACCGCCAACCTCGCGGCCACCAACCCGGCGCTGCCCACCGCGATCGGCGCCGCCGCGGCTCTGATGAGCGTGTCGGCGCTGGCGCTGGTCGTCGGCAGGTTCATCGCCAAGCGGGTGCCGTTGCAGACCGTGCAGCGGATCGGCGGCGTGTGCATGCTCGGCCTGTGCGTGTGGACCCTCATCGAGGCGTTCGTCTGAGGTGGCGTGGCGGGCGGCCTGCGGGCCGCCCGGTTGCGCTCACGGCAGGGTGAGGATCTGCGGGCCCTCCTCGGTGACGGCGATGGTGTGCTCCACGTGGGCGGCCCGGGAGCCGTCGGCGGTGCGCAGGGTCCAGCCGTCGGGATCGGTGACGTAGCGGTCGGAGCTGCCCGCCATCAGCATCGGCTCGATCGCGAGGGTCAGGCCCGGCTTCAGCGGGTAGCCGCGGCCTGCCTTGCCCCGGTTGGGCACGTGCGGGTCCTCGTGCATGGTGCGGCCGATGCCGTGCCCGCCGAAGTCCCGGGGCATGCCGCAGCCCGCGCTTTCGGCGACGGCGCCGATCGCGGCGGAGATGTCGCCCATCCGGCCGCCCGCGCCCGCCGCGGCGATCCCTGCGTGCAGGGCCTCCTCGGTGCGGGCGATCAGCTCCAGGTCCTGCGGGCGCGGTCGCCCGACGGTGAAGGTGAGGGCGGCGTCTCCCGTCCAGCCGTCCAGGTGGGCGCCGCAGTCGACGCTGACGAGGTCGCCGTCGCGCAGCCGGTAGGCGGTCGGGATGCCGTGCACGATCGCGTCGTTGACCGAGGTGCAGAGGACGGCGGGGAACGGGGTCGGCGCGAACGACGGCCGGTAGCCCAGGAACGGCGAGGACGCGCCCGCCTTGTCGAGGACGGCGCGGGCCGCCTCGTCGAGTTCCAGCAGTGACACGCCCACCGCGGCGGCGTCCTTCGCCGCGGCCAGGGCCAGGGCGACGACGCGCCCGGCCTCGCGCATGCCGGACAGATCGGCTCTGCTCTTCAACTCCACCATGTCGGCTCCCCGCAGACTGGACCAATAGTTATACCGGTATTAGTATCACGTCCATGGTGCGACCTCCCCTGACCCCGCAAGAGCGGATGCGCGGCGAACTCCTCGGCGAGCTCCTGCGCCGAGCCCGCGGCGAACGGCCCATGACCGAGATCGCCGCCCGCGCCGGCATCTCACCCGAGACCCTGCGCAAGATCGAGACGGGCCGCGCCCCCACCCCCGCCTTCTTCACCATCTCGGCGATCGCCGGAGCCCTCGACCTGTCCCTCGACCGGATCGCCGAGATCACCTGCGACACCGCGCAGCCCCGCGCGTCCTGACCCCGCCGCGGCCCGTACCCTGTCCCGGGACCCGCACGAAGGGGGAGCGATGCCGCCGCGCGTCAACGATCTCGGCCAGCCGATCGGCGAGCCGGTGCCCGGCTGGACGCCGCGCCCGCTGCCCGGGCCCGTCGTCCTGCACGGCGCCCGCTGCCGCCTGGAGCCGCTCGACGCCGCCCGGCACGCCGCAGGCCTGTTCGAGGCCTACCGCGCCGCGCCCGACGGCCGCGACTGGACGTACATGACCGTCGGCCCGTTCGAGGACCCCGCCGATTACCGGGCCTGGGCCGAGACCGCCGCCCTCGGCCCCGACCCGCGCCACTACACGGTCGTCGACCAGGGCACCGGCGGTCCCGTCGGCACCCTCGCGCTGATGCGGCAGGACCCGGCCCACGGCGTCATCGAGGTCGGCAGTGTCGCGTTCTCGCCCCTGATGCGCCGCTCGGCCCTGTCGACCGAAGCGCAGTTCCTGCTCATGGCCCACGTCTTCGACGACCTCGGCTACCGCAGGTACGAGTGGAAGTGCGACAGCCTCAACGCCCCCTCACGCGCCGCCGCCCAGCGCCTCGGCTTCACCTTCGAAGGCGTCTTCCGCCAGGCCGTCGTCTACAAGGGCCGCAACCGCGACACCGCCTGGTACTCCATCACCGACACCGAATGGCCCACCCTCAAGCGCGCCTTCACCACCTGGCTCGCCCCCGACAACTTCACCCCTGACGGCCACCAGCTCCACCCCCTCACCGCCCTGCGCCCCCCGCCCGCCACAGTCTGATCCACCAAGCCGCTCATCCGACGATCCGTGCTTGCGGAGATCTTGGCGGAGATCTTGGCGGGGGCCGGGTGTAGCGCGGGGGGACCCCGGCGAGGGAACCGGATATGAGCGACGAGCCGGGCATGCGCGATGAGTTCGGGATCGGGAAGGCAGGGGAGCGCAACCGCGGGCGCGGCCCGAACCGCGGCGGCGGATTCACCTTCCGGCCCGACACCCACCCCACCGCCGGATGGGGCGCCGCCCGCAGCGTCGCCGAGGTCCTCTTCCGCACCCGCGAACCTCTCGCAGGCAGCCGCGCGATCCTCAAGATGAACCACGAGGACGGCGGGTTCGACTGCCCCGGCTGCGCCTGGCCCGACGACCAGCACGGCCTGAAGCTCGACATCTGCGAGAACGGCATCAAGCACGCCACCTGGGAGATGACCCACCACCGGGCCGGACCTGAGTTCTTCGCCGCCCACACCGTCACCGAACTGCGCACCTGGAGCGACCACGCCCTGGAAGCGGCCGGCCGCCTCACCGAGCCCATGGCCTACGACCCCGTCACCGACCGGTACGTCCCGATCGGCTGGGACGAGGCCTTCGCCGTCGTCGGCGACACCCTGCGCGGCCTCGCCTCCCCGGACGAGGCCGCGTTCTACACCTCCGGACGCCTGTCGAACGAGGCGTCGTTCCTCTACCAGCTGTGGGTGCGCGAATACGGCACCAACAACCTGCCCGACTGCTCCAACATGTGCCACGAGGCCAGCGGCGAGGCCCTGCAAGCCTCCATCGGCAGCAACAAGGGCACCGTCGACCTCGACGACTTCGACAAGGCCGAGGCCATCTTCGTCATCGGCGTCAACGCCGCCTCCAACGCGCCTCGGATGCTCACCGCCCTGGCCAAGGCCTACCGGAACGGCGCGCAGCTCGTGCACGTCAACCCCATGGTCGAGGCGGCCTCCCGCAAGACGATCGTGCCGCACGAGTTCGTCGCCATGGGCACCCTGCACGCCACCCCGACCGCCACGATGACGGTCCAGCCGCGCATCGGCGGCGACCAGGCGTTCCTGCGCGGCATCGCCAAAACCCTCTTCGAGATGGCCGAGACCGACCCCGGCGCGCTCGACACCGAGTTCCTCGCCCGCCACACCGACGGCCTCGCCGCCTACCGGCGCGTCGTCGAGGCCACCCCGTGGACGCTGCTCGCCGACGAGTCCGGCGTGCCCGAAGCCGTCATCCGCGCCGCCGCCCGCGTCTACCGGCGCTCGCGGCGGACCATCATCGCCTGGTGCCTCGGCATCACCCAGCAGGAGCACGGCGTCGCCACCATCCGCGAGATCGCCAACGTGCTGCTGCTGCGCGGCAACATCGGCACCGAGGGCGCCGGCGCCTGCCCGATCCGCGGGCACAGCAACGTCCAGGGCAACCGGACCTGCGGCATCGACCACCACCCCGGCGACGACTTCCTCGACCGGCTCGCCCAGGTCTGCGCCATCACCCCGCCCCGCCGCCCCGGCCTGGACGTCGTCGGCACCCTGGCCGCCATGCGCGAGGGCCGCCTCAAGGCCTTCGTCGCGCTCGGCGGGAACTTCGCCCTCGCCGTCCCCGACACCGTCCGCACCGCCGAATGGCTGCGCGGCCTTGATCTGACCGTCCAGGTCAGCACCAAACTCAACCGCAGCCACCTCGAACACGGCAGGCGCGCCCTCATCCTGCCGTGCCTGGGCCGCGCCGAGCGCGACCAGCGGCCCGGCGGCCCGCAGGGCGTCACCGTCGAGGACTCCATGAGCATGGTCCACCTGTCGATCGGCAAACGCGTCCCCGCCTCACCCGACCTGCGCTCCGAACCGGCCATCCTCGCCGGCATGGCCCGCGCGACCCTCCCGCACAGCGCCACCCCGTGGGAGGCCTACGCCGACGACTACGACCGCATCCGCGACACCATGGCCCGCGTCCTGTACGGGTTCGAGGACTTCAACCGGCGGGTACGCCGCCCCCACGGGTTCCGGCTCGCCCAGCCCGCCCGCGAACGCGTCTGGCGCACCCCGAGCGGACGCGCCGAGTTCTCCGACGCGCCGCTGTCGCCGTCGACGCCGCCCGCGGGCCACCTCGTCCTGGCGACGGTCCGCTCCCACGACCAGTGGAACACCACCATCTACACCGACGACGACCGCTACCGGGGCCTGGCGAACCTGCGGACCGTCCTGTTCCTCAACCGCGCCGACATGGCCGAGCAGAACCTCGCCCCGCACTCCCTCATCGACATCACCTCCATCGCCCGCGACGGCACCCGCCGCACCGTCCACGGCTACACGGCCCTGCCCTACGACCTGCCGCGCGGCAGCGCCGTCGGCTACATGCCCGAGCTGAACGTGCTGTGCGCGGCGGGCGACTACAGCTCGCAGAGCGACCAGCCGCTGATGAAGCACCTGCTGATCACCGTGGCGCCGTCACGCCCTCAGACGGTGCGGCCCGCCGCCGTCGAGGACCTCGCCGTCGAGCGCTGACGGCCGTCGCAGGCCGTCGAGGAGAGCGAGGTCGGCGGGGTCCAGGAGAAGGCCGGCCCCGGCGGTCTCGCGCAGCCCGTCGGCGCTCAGGAGCGGGGGCGCGGCCAGGGTCGTGCGGGAGCGGCACAGCAGCCAGGCCAGCGCGACCTGCAGCCGGGTGGCCTCGGCGCGGGCCGCGACGTCGTCCACGACGGCCAGCGCGCGGGCCGGCAGGGCGCCGTCGGCGGGCAGCGGCCGGGAGGCCACGAAGGCGATCCCCTCGTTCTCGCACAGCCGCAGGACGTCATCGTCGCCCGCTGCCAGGTCGAACGCGGCCCGGACCGCTGCCACCGGCCCCAGCGCCGAGGCGTCCGCGACCCGCGCCACGTCGGCGCCGCACAGGCCGAGCCGCCCGATCAGGCCCGCCCGCCGCAGCTCGGCGAGCACCCCGAACGACTCCAGCGGCGCGCCGCCCGCCAGGTACACCAGACCGATCCGATCGGTGCCCAGGACGCGCAGCAGCCCTTCCACCTCGGCCCGCACACCCCCCGGCTCCGCCCCCACCGTCGCGGCCAGGACGACGTCCCGCGGGTACGGGCGCAGCGCCTCCCGCACCAGGCCCGCGGCGGCCCCCACCTCAACGTAGGTGATCCCGAGCCGCAGCGCCCGGCGCAGCAGCGTCCGCGCCCCACCCGCCGAGCCCGCCGAGGACGGCACGACCGCGCCACATCCCATCCGGGTCAGAGCCGGCCCACCCCCCGGACACAACACCCCGAACCGCGCGCCACGCGCCCCGCCACACGACTCAAGCCCCATCCGCCGAGTGTCACCCCCACCCCAGACCCCGCGCCAGCGGTTCGCGTGGACGCGTGGTGAAGATGCATGGCGACGAGGCCGACATCCACGCCGACATCCACGCCGACCTCGTCGAGCGACTGATCCGGGACCAGCTCCCGCAGCTGGCGGTTCTGCCCGGTCGTGAGGGTGGCCTCCGGAGGGACCGTCAACGCGGTCTACCGGCTCGGGGACACGCTGGCCGTTCGGCTGCCGCTCACCGCGAGTGATCGATGAGGCGGCTCATGGCCGGTACGCCGGGGTGCCGTCGCAGGCGGATCGGGAGCAGGTGTTCTACCCGACGGGGGCGGCCAGACGGTTCCGGTCCGCATGTCCGGACGGCGGGATGAGTGGTTCCCGGGGTCGGTCGAGTCGCCCGCAACGGAGGCACCGGTCGGTCGGTTCGCGCCGTCGCTGTGGCCTCCACTTGGTGCCCGGCCCCAACGAATACGTTTGAACGAACTGTTCAATGCAATCCGTTGACAACGAGATGTTTGGACATCAGGATGGGCGCATGGCTTCCACGGAGCAGTCTCCTGACGATCTCTTCACGACACCCGATCCCGGCCGGACCCGCGCCCACCGTGAGGTCGCGGCCCTGTTCCGCATCCGGGACAGGCATGCGGGCGACGCCCGGATGCGCGCTCGCCAGGCACATTCGGATGTCCCTGGCCCGCATGAGGCCGTGCGGCTCGTCGCCTTCCTACTGTCGGGCGCGGCCACGCTCAACGACGATGAACCGGAAGTGGACCACAGCGACCTGGTGGCCGCGCTGACCCTGCTGCCACGCGTGCGCGCCGAGTTCGACGAACTGGAGGCCAGTCTGCTCATGATGGCCCGGGGGCGCGGTATGACCTGGCAGGAGATCGCCTTCGGCCTCGGCTTGGGCACTCCGCAGGCTGCCCGCCAACGCTCCGAACGGCTCGCCGAACGCGCTGCCTCTGATCCCATCGTTGAACGGTAGGCGGGACGAGTCCGACACGTCGGGCACGGCTGGCCGTCGTTGGACGAGGAGCCGGTGCGTGCGGTCCCGGGTGGCCGTCGGCCGGTCCGGCACTGCGGATGCCATGCGTTCCTCCCCGGGCGCGCGGAAGCCCGCCGGGTGGGGTGGGGCAGGATCGACGGGGGGCAGGTCACCAGGCGAGATCGGTGGGCGGCGGGTCGTCCAGGACCACGGCCTTCGAGACGGAGCCCGGGAGCAGGATGGTGCCCCCCGCCTGGACGAGCAGCTCGGGCCCGCCTCGATGCTGGTCGACCTGGACGGCACCGTCCCGCGGCGTCTCGACGGCCGGTTCGCGGTAGGTGACGCCGAGCAGGTCGCCGTTCTTGCGCAGCTCCGCGACCCGCAGGACCGAGACGCCGCCGGCAGGGGCGCCGAGCACCGCGGTGATCCGCTCGCCGTCGGGGGTGAGCCCGGCGCTGAGCAGGTCGCCGGCATGATCCCCGAGCGCCTTGGCGTGCTCGCGCAGCAGAACCGTGGTGTCGGACGGGTCGTAGGTGCGGCTGACCAGCAGTTCACCGCCGTCGTCGCCGCGCTGGAACACCACGACGCCCTGCCCGTCGGGTGTGTAGGCGAGGCTCAGCACCGAGCCGCCGGCGTCCCAGGTGGTCGTGGTGCCGTTCCAGTGGTGGGCGATGCGCTGCCCGCCCGGGACTCCGCATTCGCGGTAGGAGTACGCGATCTCGTCGCCCTTCGCCGTGGTGGCCAGATGGGCAGGGGCGCCGTCGGCCGCCTCGAAGTCGACGTCTTCGGGGTTCCAGGACAGGAACCGCCCGTCGTCGTCGAGGTGGATCGCGTAGACGCGGTAGCGCGCGCAGCCCGGACGAGAGCCTTCGCCCGTCCGGGTCAGGAGGAGGAAGGACCGGGCGGCGGCCGCCCGGTGCTCGGGGACGCCGGTGACCGAGACGTACATCTCGCCGGGGCCGGCCGGCGCGCCGCCGAGCACCTCGCCCGAGGCCGTTCTGCGCGACTCCCAGCGTGCCTCCCGGAACTCCGTCGCGGGGTAGATCGCCACGAAGAACTGCGGGGCCGCACCGATGCCGCCGTCAGCCGAGGCCACCGCGTCAGGGCCGCCAGGGCCGCCGGGGTGGTCCGGCAGCGCGGACGGCGTGAGCATCACGACGGCGGCGGCGAGCGCCGACCACGCCGGGACGACGAACCGCCTCCCGATCCGGCGGCGTGCGGCGGGCAGCGGCCGGGGGCGGTCCTCGACGAGGTCCGCCGTCCCGCGCAGCGCGGCCCTGAGCCTGTCCTCAACGTTCATGGGGCATCCCGCAGTTCTCGTTCGAGCGCCGACAGCGCCCGCGACAGGGTGGACCGGACCGTGGAAGGGCGAACGCGCAACGCCACCGCGATCTCCTCATCGGAGAGGTCGGCGTAGAAGCGCAGTACCAGCACCTCGCGCTTGCGCCGCGGCAGCCGGTGCAGCGCGCGCATCACCGCGCGGTGGTCCTCGCCGAGCATCGCCTCGGACTCCGCCGACCAGACCGGCGGTTCGTACCACTCGGCGTGCCTGCGCGCGAGCCTGCGCCGCCGCAGCACCGACCGGCACCCGTTGAGCACCGCCGCCCGCACGTACGCCAGCAGCTTCGCCTCGTCCCGCAGGACGGGCGCGCTGCGGTGCAGCCGCACGAACACGTCCTGCACGACGTCCTCGGCGGTGACCTCGTCGCCGACGAGCATCATCGCCAGGCGCACGAGCCCCGTCTGCTGCTCGCGGTAGAACGCGGGCAGCCTCTCGCGCTCCGGCACCGCGGCCGCCCACCGGACCACCCGTTCACTCTCCACACAAAGAAGACCCCCACCCCCACGCGTTTGCTGCCTCCCTCGCCCATCTTTCGCGAGAGGACTTCAGCCACCACACACCCTGGGGCGCCCCGCCCACCTCGCCGCACTCGGGACGAGGCGCGGGCGGCGGGGGCCGCCCGCGCGGGGGTCAGGGGGTGAGGGGGCAGCCGTTGGTGAGGTTGCCGAGGAAGGAGTTGGGGTCGTAGTAGTGCTCGACTTCGAGGAGGCGGAGGTCGTCGCTGACGCGGGCGACGCTCATGCCGAACATCTCGATGGTGGCGCCGGTGGGGGCGTGGCCTTTGTATTCGCCGGTGAAAGCGCCCCAATGGCGCCATTTGAAAGCGACGACCGGGGGCGGCGAGAGGACTTCGAGGATCTCCCAGAAAAAGCCCGTCGGAAAAGCGGTGTGGAATACGTCGTGGGACGACTCGAACGTTTCGGCGGCATAGAAGGGGCTGTCGCCGATGAGGATGTTGTAGCTTCCCTCGTCGGCGATCGCCGCCGCGTCGGCCCACGCGCCGCCGTTGACGTTGGTGCGGAACTGCTCGGTCACCATGGACACCCACGTGGCGGGGTCCTTCTTGTAGGACACCTCCATCTCGAAGACCTGGACGATGCTCTCGACCACGGCCTCCAGCGAGTCCGGGGCGGGGATCGCGGTGCGCTGGCCGGGCATCAGCTCGTGTGACAGGTGGTAGTCGGGCGCCTCCCCGTCGCGCCAGTGCTCGGCGGGCGTCGCGGCGATCACTGCCTCACGGCCCCGCAGCCACAGCGGGGTCTCGGGTGTTGCGGTCATTCGTTCGGTCCTTCCAGTGGGCGAAAATGTTTTCTGTCTACTGGTGCGATGACTGTTGCGAAGACAACGTGTGATCATGCCGGTGTCCGCAGATCCGGGCAACCCCTGGCGCATATGTTTCTTGCGCATTTCCTTCGGCGGAACGCTCCACTCCATGGAATCCGTTGAAAAATCAAAAAAGGGCGGCCCCGTCCCCAGAGAACGGAGTCGTCTCACCTCGGGCCGGATCAGGACGGGCGCAGCAGCCGCAGCGTGAAACCCTCACCGGACGGGTCCAAAGGACGCGTCGCCCGCTTGAACAGGTACTCGGCGCGCTCATACGACAGGCGCGACCGCCCCGACTCCGGGCACAGGTCCCGCGGATCGGACGGGGTGCGGGCCGGGCCCGGCCGCCGGTCCGTCAGGAACAGCGGACCGCGCGCACGCGCCCCGACCAGCCCGGGCAGCAGCCGCGCCGTCCCCGACGACCAGGTGATCGCGCCCGCCCGCCGCGCGTGGGCGTCGAGGTCCTCCACGTTCAGCGCCAGCACCGCCCCGACCTGCGCGCCCGACTCGTGCAGCAGCAGCCACAGCGTCCGCTCCCGCACCGAGGCGCCCGGCAGGTCCGCCAGCCGCGCCACCACCGCGCCCGCCAACGGCGCGGCCCTGCCCCGGGCGGCCGGACGCCGCACCAGGCCCGCCGCGAGATCCGGCCGGTCCGCCCACGCCGCGAACGACCGCAGCGCCGCCCTGTGCCGGTTCCACGTCCGGGGCGCGGCCCCGCCCCACGCCGTCGCCATCACCCGCGCGACCGCCTCGGCGTCGAGGCGGTCCAGCGCGAGCGCCTCGCCGAGCGTCCGGCACAGGCGCGCCAGCGTCTGCCCGTAGGAGCGCGCCGTCGCGCCCTCCAGCCCGGAAAGGAACGCCGCCGCCGCGTCGCCCAGCAGCGGTCCGGACGGCGGCGGTGCGGCGGCCCGGCACGCGGCCGCCCTGCGTTCCAGGAACGCCCGCTCCGGGCCGTTGCCCGTCAGCGCCGCCGCCCGCTCGTACTGCACGGCCGCCTCGTCCGTGCGGCCCGCCCGCTCCAGCAGGTCGGCCGTCACCGCGGGCAGCGGATGGTAGTCCTGCAGCGCAGGATCGGCCGCGAGCCCGTCCAGGATCGCCAGCCCCGCCTCAGGGCCGTCGGCCCGGCCGACGGCCACGGCCCGGTTCAGCCGCACGACCGGCGAAGGCAGCAGCGCCTCCAGCATCCCGTACAGCGACGCGATCTTCCGCCAGTCGGTGTCGGCCTCCCCGGACGCCTGCGCGTGGCACACCGCGATCGCCGCCTGCACCAGGTACGGGCCCGGGGGCCCGCCCAGGTCGCGGGCCTTCAGCATCGCGGTGAAGCCCCGCCGGACGAGCAGCGGATCCCACCGGCCGCGGTCCTGCTCGTGCAGCGGCACCGGCGCGCCGTCCGGGCCGACCCGCGCCGCCGACCGCGACGCCTGCAGCTCCATCAGCGCGATCAGGCCGTGCGCCTCGCTCTCGCCCGGGGCGAGCAGCGCCAGGGTCCGGCCGAGCCGCAGCGCCTCGTGCACCAGGTCCGGTCGCATCAGATCCCCGCCGGACGTCGCGGAGTACCCCTCGTTGAACACCAGGTACACCACGCCCAGCACCGAGCGCAGGCGCGCGGTGAACTCCGCGCCTTCCGGCCGGTCGAACCCGACCCCGGCGCGGGCCAGCGCCGTGCGGGCGGCCGCGATCCGGTGGACGACCTCGGGTTCGGTGGTGAGGAACGCCCGCGCGATCTGCGCCGCCGAAAGACCGCCGACCAGCCGGAGAGTGAGCGCGACCCGCTCCCGGGTCGGCAGCACCGGATGGCAGGTGAGCAGCATCAGCCGCAGCACCTCGTCGCCTTCGTCCGGGTCGCCCTCGTGCACGACCTGGGACGCCGCGGCGTCGCCGGCGAGGGCGACCCGGTCGCTGTCGGGCTCGGCGCGGCGCAGCCGCCGCAGGTGGTCCAGGGCCCGGCGCTTGGCGACCGCGGTCAGCCACGCGCCGGGATTGTCCGGAACTCCGGACTCCGGCCAGGTGTTCAGCGCCGCGAGCAGCGCCTCCTGGGCGCAGTCCTCGGCCGCACCGACGTCCCGGACGATCGCCGCCGCGGCGGCGACGATCGTCGCGGACTCCAGCTTCCAGACCGCGTCCAGCCGGGCCCGGACCCCGTCCACCGGGTCAGAAGACCTGGTGGACGGTGCTGCGGCCGTCGCCCACGATCAGGCGGAACCGGCGCGCCAGCTCCAGTGCCTCCTCGTGGGAGGACACCTCGACGAGGGCGAACCCGACCGCGCCCTCCTTGGACTCGGCGAACGGCCCGTCGGTCACGGTGATCTCCTCGCCGAGCGACGACACCACCGTCGGGGCGGGGGCCAGGCCGCCGGTCGCGAGCAGGACGCCCTTGGCCGTCATCTCCTCGACGAACGCGCCCATCTCGGCGAACAGCTTCTCGTCGGGGGCGTTGCTTCCGGCCTCGGACAGCATCAGGTAGCGCATCGGGGTGTTTCCCTTCGTCGTCATGTGTCTTTCACTCGGACGACGCCACCGCGATGTGACAGGGAACGCGCCCGGGGGAACCCGGATCGTACCCCTCAGGAACGGGATCGGGCCCGGCAGCCGGCGAGGCCGTCGACGACCAGGCCCAGGCCGATGCCCAGCAGCCACACGTCCTTGCTGACGGCCATGCCCTCCTGGGTCGGCCAGATGCTGCCCGGCTTGTGCATGCCGGGGGTCCGCCAGTACATGCCGAGCAGCGACGCCGAGAACTTCGACAGCGCCGACCCGGCGACTAGAGCGGGCACGAACGGCGTCAGCAGCAGCGTCCCCGTCGCGATCTCCGCCGCCGCGACGGCCTTCAGGAACTTGCGCGGCGGCACCTTGCCCAGGAAGGGGTAGGCGCTGGCGGCCATCCCGTGCACCCCGGCCGCCTCCTGCTCGCCGCCGCTCCACTTGCCCAGCCCCGAATGCAGAATGTAGGCCCCCGCGGCGATCCGCCCCGGCACGTGCCCCGCCTTCACCGCACACCCCTGCGCATGGCAGTCCCCTCCCGGAAATCCGCGTCTCACCTCCGCGCATACCCCGGCTCGCGCCACGCGAGCGGAACGGTCCGCCCAACACGCCCCCAAGCGGCGTCAGCACGACGGCAGCAGCGCCAGGAGATCCGGGAGCCCGCCCGGAAGATCAAGATCGGCGCGCAGGCCCTTCAGCGCCGCGACGGGACAGCCCGCGGCCCGGCCGGCGGCGATGCCCGGCGCGGAGTCCTCGACGACCAGGCAGCGGGCGGGAGACAGGCCGAGGTCGGCGGCGGCGCGCAGGAACCCCTCGGGATCCGGCTTGCCCCGGCTGATCTCATCGGTGGTCACCAGCAGGGGAGGGACGATCCCGCACGCGCCGAGGCGGGCCTTGGCCAGCCGCTGGTCGGCGCTGGTGACCACCGCCCACGGCATGGCGATCTCGCCCAGACGGGCCAGGAGGTCCAGCGCCCCGGGCGTCGGGACCACATCGTGCAGGTCGTCGTACTGCAGCGCCAACTGGCGGGCGGCCGCCACCGAGACCGCCTCGGCGTCCCAGCCGGGGAACAGGCCCCGGATCGTCACCTCCGACGGGCTGCCGTGCGCCACCTCCAGCACCCGCTCCACCGAGACGCCTTGCTCGGCCGACCACACCGCCCACGACCGCTCCACCGAGGCGTCGGAGTCCACGAGGGTGCCGTCCATGTCGAACAGGATCGCGTCGATCGTCGCCAGGTCCATGGACCCGAGTCTACGAACCGGCGGCGCCGCCCCGCCCGCAAGGCGGCGCCAGAGTCGGACGCGGGTCCGGTCAGACGCGGGTCTGCGGTTCGTAGCCCTCGTCCTGCCCGCCGCGGCCGTCGGCGGGCGCGATGGGCGGGAAGGACGGGCCGGGCGCGTGCTCCTCGGCGAAGTCCGGCTCGTCCTCCTCCTGCGGCAGGCCCAGCGCGGCGCGCCGGTCGGCCATCGTCCGATTGTCCGGTGCGACGTCGGGTGCGACGTCGGGTTCGCCGCCGGCGCCGGGTTCGCGGTCGGGTCCGTGGTCCATGGCGGCCTAGACGCGGCGGTCTTCGTGGCCGATGCCGAGGTCCCGCACGACCTCCGGGAGCGCCTGGTAGGACCGGTCCGGCAGGTGCGCCAGCCGGTCCACCGCGCCGTCCGGGGCGCCGGACCCGCGCGCGTGCTCGGCCAGCGTCCCCGGGCTCGCCGGGTACTGGACGCCCGCGAGCGCCGCGGCGAACTCGCTGCGCTCCTCGACCTCGCGCGGGGTCAGCCCGGGCGGGGCGCCGCGCCGGTCGTCGAGGGTCGCGGTGGGGTCGCGGCCGGTGTCGGTGTCGATCGGCTCGGGGTCGTCCCAGGGGCGTGCGCGCACGGGGCCGCCGCTGCGGGTCAGGCCCTCGCTCTCGCGGCGCATCTCCTCGTCCAGCCGGGCACCGTGCTTGTTGCCGCTTTTGTCCATGGTCTGCTGCCTTTCTGGGTCAGGGGGCGGCGCGAGGGCGGTGGCGGCGGGACGCGTCATGCTCCTCGGCCGCGCGCACGCCCGCCTCGTCGGCGGTACCGGAATCGGGGGCCGGCCGGGTGACACCGGGCACCCCGGTGCCGCTCACCCCTGGTTTGTCGCGTTCGGAGGGGACCGTGCGGCCGCGTGCGTCCCCGCCGCGGGTGACGGGGGCGAAGAACTTGTCGTGGGTCTCCTCCGGCTCCCATCGCTTGTCCGACTCATCCATATCTCAGCCCTACCCCGCGAATCCCGCCCCCAACGGGAGATCTACCGGCCCCCGCCAAGCCCGAACACAGAACTTGGCCCCGGCGAGGGCTCGGCCGTGACCTGGCGGGCCCTCAGCCCCGCGCGCCCGACCACAGCTCCCGCGCCCGGGACGCCGCCGACGACGGGTGCAGGACCGGCGTCCGGTCGCCCGCCCCCTCGTGGAGGCCCTCGATCAGCTCGGGCAGGGCCGAGGCCGCCGACCGCAGCGCCGTCCAGTGCAGCTCCGCCCGTGCCCGCCCGGTGTCCATGAGCGGCAGGCGCATGACCACGTCGAACAGCTCAGGGCCGATCGGCGCCAGGCGCAGCCGGTAGGCCGCCGCCAGGACCGCCCGCACGGCCCCGGCGCTCATCCGGACCGTGCGCGCGCCCAGGACCGCCGCGATGGCGGGGCCGTCCAGGACGGGCTCGGCCGCGAGGTTGAACGGGCCCCGCACCGGCCGCAGCGCCGCCAGGGCGAACGCCCGCCCGGCGTCGTCGGAGTGCAATGCCTGGAACCGCAGGCCGGGCACGTCCGGGACCACCGGGACGCGGCCGGGCCTGAGCAGCACCGTCGGCAGCAGCGGCCCGGCGAAGATCCGCCGCTGCGCGGACGCGGCCCCGCGGCTGAACACCAGGCCCGGCCGCAGCCGCACCACCCGGATGCCCGGCTGATCGGCCTCGAAGGTGTCCAGCAGCCGCTCCACATAGGCCTTCTCGCGGCTGTAGGCCGAGGTCGGGTAGCCGAACGTCGGCCAGTCCTCGGCCACCCGCCGCTCGGGCGGGCCCGGCGCGTAGGCCGCGACGGACGAGGCGTACACGACCGCGCCGACGCCCGCGCGGGCCGCCGCCTGGAGCACGCGGGTCGTGCCCAGGACGTTCGTGCGCCACGTCGCCACAGGGTCGCGCGCCGGATGGAACGCCCATCCGAGGTGGACGACGGCGCCCGCGCCCGCCAGCAGGCCGTCCAGCCGGTCGGAGGTGATGTCGGCGCGCGCCCAGCCCGCGCCCTCGATCTCCAGGTCGGGTCGGCGCCGTGCGACGCCGAGCAGGGAGGTCACGCCGGGTTCGGCGGCCAGCGCCCGCATGGTGGCCAGCCCGAGGTTGCCCGTGGCGCCGATGACGACGACCCGCATCCCGACCCCCTCCGTTTCGTTACTGAGAGTAATTATGAGCTCTCTCCCCGCCTCCGTGATCGGGAAACGCGGCGAACCGGGACGCATCCCCGGTGCCCGCCGGGCCGGGAGCCCTCTAGGCTTTGGGCGTGGGCGCGCCCCGAGGACGCGACGGGGACCGCCCCGACGGCACCGGGCACGCCGCTGCGGCAGGCGGAGGAGTCAAGCGCATGAAGGGCGTGCACCTGGGCATCGGGATCGCCTCCGGCCTCACCGCGGGGGTGCTGTGCGTCGGCTGCGCCGCCTCCGGCGGGGACGGGCCCCGTCCGGCGCCGTCGGCGAGCGAGGAGGCCGTGCGCGTCGCGGGATCCGGCGGCCCGATCATCGCCTCCGCGCCCTACCTGCACCTGGGCTGGGGCAGTCCGCCCAAGGTCCGCGAGGTCATGGCCGCGACCGGCATCACCGCCTTCACCCTGTCCTTCGCCCTGTCCGACGGCAAGTGCGCGCCCGCGTTCGACGGAGGCCGCCGCCTCAAGGGCGGTGCCGAGGACAGGACCGCCCGGGCGATCAGGGCCGCGGGCGGGCAGGTCCACGTGTCGTTCGGCGGCTGGTCCGGCCGCAAGCTCGGCCCCCGCTGCACCACGCCCGAGGCGTACGCGAAGGCCGTGCAGAAGGTCATCGACGCGCTGGCGCCCACCGCGCTGGACTTCGACATCGAGAACCGGGACGAGTTGCAGAACGCCGCGGTCCAGGACCGCATCCTCAGGGCCATGAAGATCATCAAGGCGGACAACCCCAAGGTCGCGCTCATCCTCACCACGAGCACCGGCAAGAAGGGGCTCGACCAGTGGGGGCAGCGCCTCCTGGACCGCGCCGCCGCCCTGAAGGCGCCCGTCGACAACTACACCGTCATGCCGTTCAACTTCGGCGGCAGCAAGGACATGTACACCGACACCGTCGCCGCCGCCGAGGACCTCAGGAAGCGGCTGATGAAGGCGAACGGCTGGAACGCCGCCACCGCCTACCGCAGGTCCGGCATCTCCGGCATGGGCGGGATCACCGACGACAAGGAGGTCACCACCCCCGCCACCTGGACCCGCATCCGCGACTGGGCGTCCCAGCGCGGCCTCGGCCGGCTGTCGTTCTGGTCGCTCAACCGCGACCGCCCCTGCGCCAAGGGCGGCGACCCCGTCACGAACTGCAGCGGAACCGGCCAGCAGCCCTGGCAGTTCACCAAGATCACCGCAGGGTTCTAGCGGGCCGCGTCCGCCAGCGGGATCCGGACCTCCAGCAGCGCGCCGGCCTCGCTGTCGGCCACCCGGACCGAACCGCCGTGCGCGTGCGCGATCTCCCGGCAGATCGGCAGCCCCAGCCCCGTCCCCGCCGGATCGGCCTTGCGCGCGTCGGCCCGCCGGAAGAACCGCGTGAACACCGCCTCCCGGTCCTCCTCCGGGATCCCCGGGCCGTCGTCGCGCACCCGCAGCACCGCGTGCCCGTCCTCGGCCAGCCCCTCCACGTCGATCCGCGACCGCGCGTGCCGCACCGCGTTCGCCACGAGGTTGTCGACGATCCGCGCCAACCGCACCTCCGACCCCGTCACCACGAGGCCCTCCGCCAGGCGCGCCTCGATCCGCGGTCCGTCGGCGCCCCGGCGCCCCAGGCAGCCCCGCACGACCTCGGCCAGGTCCACCGGCGCGGTCTTCGTCGGCGCCCGCGCGTCCAACCGCGCCAGCTCCAGCAGATCCGCCACGATGTCGCCCAGCCGCTCGGCGTCCAGCAGCGCCGCCCGCAGGATGTCCTGCGGATCGGCCAGCGGATCCTCCAGCGCCACCTGCAACCGGGTCTGCAGGCCGGTGATCGGGCCGCGCAGGTCATGGGAGGTGTCGGCGACGGCCTTGCGCTGCTCCTCCATCTGGGTGCGCAGCCGCTCCGCGTCCTGCGTGTCGCGCTCGCGGGCGCCGTGCAGCCGCAGGTTGTCGGCCTGGAGCTCGGCGGTGCGGGCGAACAGGTCGGCCTCGATGACCTGCATGCGCGCCTCCAGGCCGAACAGGGTGCCGCCCGCCGCCACCGCGGCCCGCCTGCGCACCTGGTCGACGAACGCGGTCGCCTCCTCGACCCGGTGGATCACGTACCTCACCTCGCCGCCCTCACCGATCACGGGCGCGTTCATGCAGCTCCAGTACCGCTCCTCCACGACCCCCTCGGGAGACTCCACGTCGTAGCGCAGCAGCGGCATCACATCGACGCGGCGCTCGGCGACGGTCCGCTCCAGCGACGCCCGCAGCCTGTCCACGCCCTGGTCGGCCGGGCCTCCGGGGAACCGCTGGAAGATCTTCGCGCCGATCAGGTCCGCCCGGGTGCGGCCCGAGGACTTCTCGAACGCGCGGTTGACGGCGAGGAACGTCCCGTCGGGCGCCAGCACGGTCGTGGGGATCGGCATGGCGTCGAAGACCGCGGCGAAATCGACCCCCTCCACATCGACCCCGTCCATGGCCCCTTCCCCTCCCCGGGACGGGTGCGCACCCGTCCGCCCCTGGAGACCTCCCCACTTCCAGGCCACCGCCGCGTCAAGACGGACCCGCGTCGGGACCAAGCCCGCTCGGCGCCGGGCCCGGTCGGCCGGTTTCACCCGCCCACCACGGGAAACCGGACCGGTATGGGCAGAAAGGACACTCCGCGGCGGGCGGGCACCGAACCCGTCACCGCCCGCAGCCCCCTGCGGCTGCGCGCCGTCCTGTCCTCGATCGCGCTGGTCGCCTCGGTCGTCGCCACCGTCGTCTTCGCCCTGCGCGCCATGCACGGCGACGGCCCCGGCGCGGCCCCCTGGGTGATCGCCGCCATCACGGCCGCCACCGCCCTCGTCGCCGCGATCGACCTCGTGGTGATCGGCCGGCGCATGCGCGGCTAGGACGGCCGCGACCTCGGCCTGGCGCGCAGATGCGCCCGCTCGCCCTGGCGGCCGAACAGGGAGAGGATCTCCACGGGCTCGGACCCCGCCGCGCCGAACCAGTGCGGGACGCGCGTGTCGAACTCGGCGGCCTCGCCCGGCGCCAGCACCAGGTCGTGCTCGCCCAGCACGACCCGCAGCCGCCCGCTCAGGACGTACAGCCACTCATAGCCCTCGTGGGTCTGCGGATCGGGCTCGCCCCGCGCCCCGCCCGCGATCACCAGCTTGAAGGCCTGGATGCCGTCGGCCCGGCGCGTCAGCGGCAGCATCGTCATCCCGTTCCGCGACACCGGCCGCAGATGGACCCGCGGATCACCCGTCTCGGGCGCGTCCACCAGCTCGTCCAGGGTGACGCCGTAGGCCCGCGCCAGCGGCAGCAGCAACTCCAGCGTCGGCTTGCGCGCCCCCGACTCCAACCGCGACAGGGTGCTCACCGACACCCCCGTCTCGGCCGCCACCTCCGACAGCGTCTTGTCCCGCTCCCGCCGCAGCACCCGCAACCGAGGCCCCACCGCCCCCAGCGCCCTGTCCAGATCCTCGTCCACCCACCCGAGTCTGCCCTACGCCCGGCACCGCGACCGGTGCCGGGCGCCACGCCAGGGCTCAGCCCAGATCGACGGCCGCGCGCCGGGCCGCCCGGCGGGCACGCAGCCGCGAGCCCGCGAACACCAGGCCGAGACCTGCCCCGTAGATCACGGCGTTGACCAGGGCGTAGCTCCACGCGGGGGAGTCGGGATCGGCGGGGAACGCCGAGCGGTCGCCGCCGACCCACGCCCGCAGCAGCGTCATGGTCTGGAACGTGAACACGAAACCGTGAACGGCGACGTAGGACAGGAACGCGGCAGTCCTGTCGCGCACGGCGAAGCCGAGCAGCAGGGCGACCGGCAGCAGGAGGACTTCCATGAGGGGTCAGCTTTCTGTCGAAGGTGCGAGTGCCCCCGAGTGTGCGGGCCGCGGGCCGGACGGCGCTTCGCGGCTGCCACCGGATCCCGGCTACGTGCCCGCACGGATACCGGCCGGGCCCGGCGGCCGCCATCATGGGGCCATGGCCACCCCCGCGGCCCCGCCCCCGCGCCTTCCCGTCATCGCCCCCGTCGCGGTGTGGGCCGCCTCGGCCGCGATCCAGACCGCCGCGAGCCTGGCCGGTGCCGCCTCTGCCGTCGAGACCGCCGTCGGCGCAGCGGTCGCCTTCCTGCCGCTCGCCCTCGGTGTGCTCGTCGCCCTGCGCGCCCCGCGCACACCGGTCGGGCCCGCGCTGTGCTGGGTGGGCGCCGCCCCCGTCGCGGTCACCGCCCTCGAGAACTGGGACGCCGCCGCGTCCGGCCCCGCGCACTGGCCGCTGCCCGCACCCCTGCACACCGCGGCGCTCGGCTCCTGGATCTGGCACCTCGCGGGATTCGTCGCGCTGTGCCTGGTGTTCCCCGACGGCCTCCCGCCAGGACGCCGCTGGCAGCTTCTGGCACGGGCCGCGCCCTGCGTCGCGGTCGCCGAGACCGTCCTGGTCGGCGTGCTCCGCGGCCACGAGGGGCGGCTCGAAGGCCCGGCCTCCCTGCTCCTGTCGGCCGCGGTGTTCGGGCCGCTCCTCCTCGTCGTCGGCGCGGCCGCGTTGTGCCCGGCGCTGCGCCACCGCCGCGCCGGGCCGCGTGAGCGCGCCCAACTGAGGTGGCTGGTCCTCGGCGCGGGCAGCGTGCCCGTCCTGCTCGTGGGAGGCTGGTACGCCGAGGAACTCGGCGCTCCTCCCGTCGCCGCCTACACGTGGTTCCTGCTGGCGATCCTCGTGGCTGTGCCCGCCGCGGTCGCCGTCGCGGTCCTGCGCCACGACCTGTTCGACATCGACCGCCTCCTCAGCGGTTCCCTGGCCTGGCTGGCGACCACCGCGGTGTCCGCGGCGCTCTTCACGGCGGTGGTCCTGGCCGCGGGACGGCTGCTCGGGTCGGACGGCCCGGGCGGCGCCGCGGGCGGCGCGTTCGCCACCGCCCTGCTCCTGCTCCCACTGCACCGCAGGATCGACGCGCGGGTCGGCAGGATCGTCGACCGCGACCGCTACGTGACGCGCGCCGAGATCGGCAGGTTCACCGCGGCCGTGCGCGACGGCGCCGCCGAACCCGAACAGGTCCGCGACGTCCTCGCCCGCACCCTGGACGACCCGGACCTGCGCCTGCTCGTCGCCCTGCCCGGCGGCCGGGTCCGCGACCCGGCCGAGCCCGCCGGCGACCACCCCGCCCCGCACGGGCCCGGCGTCCTGCCGCTGCGCGGAGGCGGCACCGACGTCGGCTGGATCGTCTGCGGCGACACCGGCGCGCGCGCTCTGCGCCGCGCCGCCGACGCCGCCCGCTGGGCGCGCCTGCCCATCGAGGTGGCGCGGCTGCGCCTGGAGTCGCGCGAGGCGCTGGAGGACGCGCGCGCCAGCCGCGCCCGCATCGTCGAGGCCGCCGCCCAGGAGCGCCGCGTCCTGGAAAGAGACCTGCACGACGGAGCCCAGCAGCAGATCGTCGCCGTCGGAATGCGGCTGCGCTCCCTGCAGCGGAGGCTCCCGGACTCCGTCCACGGCGACGTCGACGAGATCGTCGCCGCCCTGGAGGCGACGATCGCCGAACTCCGCCGCCTCGCCCACGGCATCCGGCCCGTCCGCCTCGACGACGGCCTGCCCGCCGCCCTGCACGGCCTCCTCGCCGACGCGCCCCTCCCCGTCACCCTGCGCGTCGCCGACCCGCCCGTCAGCGAGGTCCTGGCCACGACCGTCTACTTCGCCGTCGCCGAGTCCTACGCCAACGTGCTCAAGCACGCCCGCGCCGACAGCGTCGCGATCAGCGTCGCGATGGACGCCGACGGGGCGCTCCGCGTGGAGGTCCGCGACGACGGCGCGGGCGGCGCCGGCACCGGACCCGTCTCGGTACGCGACCGCGTCGCCTCGGTGGGCGGCACCATGGAGGTGGACAGCCCGCCCGGCGGCGGCACGACGGTCAAGGTGGTGATCCCCGATGCGGCTGGTCGTGGCCGATGACTCGGTCCTGTTCCGGGAGGGCCTGATCCGGCTCCTGCGCGAGGCGGGCCACGAGGTCGCCGCAGGCGTCGGCGACGCCCCCGCCCTGCACGCCGCCGTCGCCGAGCACCTCCCGGACCTCGCCCTGATCGACGTGCGGATGCCGCCGACGATGACCGACGACGGAGCCGTCGCCGCGGCCGCGCTGCGCGCCGACCACCCCGGGCTGCCGATCGTGCTGCTGTCCCAGCACGTGGAGACACGCCACACCGTTCCCCTCGTGGCCACCGGCGGGTTCGGCTACCTGCTGAAGGACCGCGTCCTGCGCGTCGCGGACTTCCTCGACGCGCTCCGGCGGGTCGCCGACGGCGGCTCGGCCTTGGACCCCGAGATCGTCGCGGCGCTGCTGGCCCCCGCGCACGGCGGCCTCGCCGCGCTGTCGGCGCGGGAACGGGAGGTGCTGGGGCTGGTCGCCGAAGGGCACACCAACGCCGGAGTGGCCGCGCGGCTCCACCTGGCGGAGCGGACGGTGGAGACCCACATGCGCTCCATCCTCACCAAACTGGGCCTGGACGAGGGCTCCGGCCACCGCAGGGTCCAAGCGGTCCTGGCCTACCTGTCCGGCGAGCGGCACGGGGCGTGAGAGGCATGGGGCTTGAGCGGGGCCGTCTCGGGGCATGACGAACATCGGAACGAAAAGTCCCGCTAAGGGCGGTCGTCGCTGGGAGCTCGTTTCAGAGTTGCTTTCATAGCTGTGAGCTGGGCGTTCGCGGCGTGTGGGGTGTGGTGGGGCGGGTGGGTGCGTAACAGTTCGATCTTCGGGCCGGGCGGGTGCTCGGGTGCGCTCTACTTTCTGGGCTTATGCCTGTTGAGTTCTTGAGTGATGTCGAGGCGGCTGCGTATGGCCGGTTCTCGGGGGTTCCGTCGCGGGCGGAGCTGGAGCGGTTCTTCTTCCTGGATGATGCGGACCGGGCGCTGGTCTCTGAGCGGCGTGGTGCGCCCAACCGCTTGGGGTGGGCGTTGCAGGTGTGCACGGCCCGGTTCGTGGGCCGGTTCCTGACCGATCCGCTGGAGGTCCCGCCCGAGGTCGTGGCGTATGTGGCCGGGCAGCTGGGGATCGGGGACGTCTCGCTGTTCCAGCGGTACGCCGAGCGGCGGGCAACGCCGTTCGAGCATCAGGACAAGATCCGCCAGGCCTATGGGCTGCGTGAGTTCGGGGAGGTGGAGGCCGAGTTCACCGCGTGGGTGGACGCGCGGGCGTGGACGACGGGCAACGGCAAGAAGCTCCTGTTCCACGAAGGGGTGGTGTGGCTGCGGGAGCGGAAGGTCCTGCTGCCGGGGGTCTCGACGCTGGCGCGGCTGGTGGCGTGGGTACGGGACGAGGCGACCGACCGGCTGCACCAGGCGCTCTACGGGGTGCTGACGTCGCGGCAGCGGGCGGTGCTGGAACTGCTGCTGGAGGTGCCGGACGGCCGCCGGGCCTCTGATCTGGAGCGGTGGCGCAGGGGCCTGTCGGTGCCGTCGGGCCGGAACATGGAGAAGGCACTGGAGCGGGCGGGGGAGATCCTGTCGGTGGGTGCGGGGCAGCTGGTGCTGCCACCGGAGGTGCCGTACCGCAGGGTCGTGTCGATCTACACCGGCGAAGTCCGCGCCCACGACGTCCTGCGCATGATCCAGCGCGACGGCACCCCCACCCCGCTCGGAGACGCCATCGCCCACTACGGCCGCATCTTCAAAACCCTCCACATCCTCACCTACGCCGTCGAAGAGCCCTACCGGCGCGACATCAAGGGCATCCGCAACCTCCAGGAGAGCCGCCACGCCCTCGCGAGCAGGATCTTCCACGGCAAGAAGGGCGAGCTCTACTACAAGGGCATGGAAGACCAGCTCGGCGCGCTCGGCCTCGTCCTGAACTGCGTCACCCTGTGGAACACCTTCTACATCGACACCGCCCTCGCAGAGCTCAAGAGGCAGGGCTACCCGGTGCGCGACGAAGATGTGGCCCGGCTGTCGCCGTTCGTCCGCGCGCACATCAACGTCAACGGCACCTACTCCTTCACCCGGCCCGACCTCGGTCCCACCGGGATCCGCCCGCTGCGCGACCCCGGCCAGGATGATGAGGGTGAGGACTAAGGCTGCGGGGCAACGGTCAGCGGCGTGATGTTCCGTGTCCTCCCACGTGAGGGGAGGACACGGTGGAGGGGCTCAGAGTTCTGGCTCCTTGGAGGCTTTGGACAGGGCCTTGAGGTCGGCGAAGCGGATGATCGTGCCTCCTGCGCCCCAGGTGCCTTCGGCTTGCTTGTGGATCAGTACCCACACCCGCAAGGCATGGTCCGGGCTGGCCCGGCGGCCTTCAGCACGATCTGGGTGGCTTCGGGGCTTGAGCTGCAACCGAACGGACGGCGTTAGCGGGTCGGCAGCGAGGTGTCTGCAGGCGGGCGTGCTTCGCGGGCCGGTGGCGTCCGCAGTTGTGGTGACGGTGTGCGGTTCGCGGAAGTGGCCATTTCTGCGAGAGGGCGGTCAGGCGGTCGTGGTCAGGGCCGTGCGCACGGTGGTGAGGATCTCTTCGGACAGGGGGGAGCCTTGGGTGGCGCGGGCGAGGATGAGTGCGCCGATCATCGTGCTGAGCCGGGTGAGGCCGTCCTCGTCGTCGGTGGCCAGGAACGCGGCGAAGTCGCGGACTCCCTGGGTGTAGACGCGTCGGGCCTCGCGGTCGCCCGTGGCGCGGGCCATGTCGGAGGCGAGCGCGGCGGCGGGGCAGCCGTCCGCGGGGCCGTCGCGGTGCTCGGTGGACAGGTAGGTGCTGATCAGCGCCCGCTGGGCGGCGTCGCGCTGCCCTTCGTGCTGCTCCAGGCCGTCGGTGTGGATCCGGGTGAGCTCGCCGAAGGCGTGGGCGGTGGCCTCGTCGATCAGCGCCTCCTTGGAGGGGAACTGCTTGTAGAAGCCGCCGTGGGTCAGGCCGGCCGCCTTCATGAGGTCGGCCACGCTGACGTGGGTGCCCTGCTCCCGGAAAAGCCGGGAGGAGGTCTCCACGACCCGTCGGCGGTTCTCCTCCGCCTGTGCCTGCGATACGCGGCCCATAGTTCACCTCCATTTGGATGTCGGTTGGCATCTATCCTACTCTTCGGGTTAGATGCTAGTCGTAATCTAAAGAGGGCGCCGGTGGGCGGCGCCCACGACGCAGGGAGCGGGCATGGAACTGAAGGACGCGGTCGCGGTGGTCACGGGCGCGAACCGGGGGCTCGGCCGGGAGCTGGCCGCGCAGCTCCTCGAGCGCGGGGCGAAGGTGTACGCGGCGGCCCGCCGCCCCGAGACGATCGACCTGCCGGGCGCCGTCGCCCTGCGGCTGGACGTGACCGACCCCGCCTCGATCCGCGAGGCTGCCCTCATCGCCTCCGACGCGACGCTGCTGGTGAACAACGCGGGGATCTCCACCGGCGCGGCCCTGATCTCCGGCGGCCTGGAGAAGGTGCGCCTGGAGATGGAGACCAACTTCTTCGGCCCGCTCAACGTGACCCGGGCCTTCGCTCCCGTCATCGAGGGCAACGGCGGCGGGGCCGTCCTCAACGTCCTGTCGGTCCTGTCCTGGCTGCACCCCGGCGCCCTCGGCTCCTACGCCGCCGCCAAGGCCGCCGGGTGGGCGCTGACCAACGCCGCCCGGGAGGAGCTGGCGCCCCGCGGCATCGCCGTTTCGGCACTGCACGTCGGCTACATGGACACCGACATGGCCGCGGAGGTCCCCGCCGACCAGAAGACCTCCCCCGCCGCCGTCGCCGCGCAGGCCCTGGACGGCATCGAGGCAGGGCTGCCGGAGATCCTCGCCGACGAGATCACCCGCCTGGTCAAGCAGAGCCTGGGCGCCCCGCCGAACGTCGGCTGAGACCGCTCCGCGATCTCCTCCCATCGATCTTCCGAGGCAAGGAATCCTGATGCGTTATACGACTTTCGGGCGCCGGACCGGGCTGCGCGTGTCCGAGTACGCGCTCGGCACCGCGAACTTCGGCACCGGCTGGGGCGCGGGCGCCGAGCCGGACGAGGCACGCCGAATCTTCGACCGGTTCGCCGAAGCCGGCGGCACCTTCCTGGACACCGCGGACGTCTACCAGGTGGGAGAGTCCGAGCAGCTGACGGGCGAGTTCGTCTCCGCCGACCGGGACCACTTCGTCCTGGGCACCAAGTTCTCCCTCGGCGCGTCCCCGCATCCGGACGTGTCCAGGACGGGCAACAGCCGCAAGAACATGGTCGCCTCGGTGGAGGCCAGCCTGAAGCGGCTGGGCACCGACCACATCGACCTGCTGTGGGTGCACTTCCCCGATCAGCTCACCCCGATCGAGGAGATCCTGCGCGGCCTGGACGATCTGACGGCCTCCGGCAAGATCCACCACGCCGCCCTGTCGAACTTCCCCGCCTGGCGCGTCGCACGGGCGGTGACCCTCGCGGACCTGAAGGACTGGGCCCCCCTGGTGGGCGTTCAGGTCGAGTACAGCCTGGTGGAGCGGACCGCCGACCGCGAGCTGCTCCCGATGGCCGAGAGCCTGGGACTCGGGGCCGCCCTGTGGTCCCCGCTCGGCGGCGGGCTGCTCACCGGAAAGTACCGGAGCAGCGCCGAAGGGCGGCTGAGCGACCTGGGCGCGGTCATCCACACCGAGGACACCGGCCAGAAGACCGCCGTCGTCGACACCGTCCTGGCCGTCGCCCAGGAGACCGGGGCGACGCCCGCCCAGGTGTCGATCGCCTGGCTGCGCGAGCGCGCCGCCCGCTCGGCGACCGCCCTCGTCCCGATCATCGGCCCCCGCAACCTCGCCCAGCTCGACGGCTATCTCGACGCCCTGGACGTCGCCCTGGCTCCTGAGCAGTTCGATCGCCTGTCCGAGGTCAGCCGGGTGCCCCTCGGCATCCCGCACGAGGGGATCGGCTTCACCCTCAACGGCATCCAGGGAGGCGCCGCCGACCGCTTCGCCACCCCGGCCCCGCCGGTGGCCTGACACCCCGGAGAACGGGCGCCACCGGGCGCACCGCACGAAGTCCTGCCCCTGGGCTGCTCCGGGGGCGGGCACGGATCCCGCACCCACCACGGGGCGGGAAGGAGACGATGATGAAGGCCTTCGTGATCGACCGGTACGGCGACAAGGACGGGGTCCACGCCGCCGAGATGCCCGACCCCCAGGTGGGAGCGGGCGACATCCTGGTCCGGGTCCGCGCGGCGAGCGTCAACCCGCTGGACCTCAGGCTCCGCGATGGGGACTTCAAGGCCTTCCTGCCGTACCGGCTCCCGCTCGTCCTGGGCAACGACCTGGCGGGCGAGGTCGTCCAGGTGGGATCGGCCGTCACCCGCTTCGCGGTGGGGGACGAGGTGTACGCCCGGCCCGGCACCGACCGTATCGGTGCTTTCGCCGAGCTCATCGCCGTCCACCAGGACGACGCCGCGCCCAAGCCCGCGTCGCTCACGATGCAGGAGGCCGCCTCGCTTCCCCTGGTGGCCCTGACCGCGTGGCAGGCGCTCGTGGAGCGGGCACAGGTGCGGCCAGGCCAGAAGGTCCTGATCCACGCCGGCGCCGGCGGCGTCGGACACGTCGCGATCCAGCTCGCGAGGCATCTGGGCGCGCACGTGGCCACCACCGTCAGCACTGGCAAGGTCGACCTGGCGAGGCGACTCGGCGCCGACGTCGTCGTCGACTACACCCGCCAGGACTTCGAGACGGTCCTGCACGGCTACGACGTCGTCCTGGACACCCTCGGCGGCGAGAATCTCGACAAGTCCCTGCGGGTGCTCAAGCCAGGCGGGAAGGCCATCGGCATCGCGGGCCCTCCCGACGCGGCCTTCGCCCGCGAACTCGGCCTGGGCCCCGTGCTGCGCGCGGTGATGAGCGCGCTGAGCTTCACCACCCGGCGCCGCGCCGAGCGCCGCGGCGTGACCTACTCGTTCCTGTTCGTCAAGGCCGGCGGGGAGCAGCTGCGCGCGCTCACGCCCCTCATCGACGACGGCACGATCCGCCCCGTCCTCGACCGCGTCTTCCCGTTCGAGGAAACGCCGCAGGCCATCGAGCACGTCGAGAAAGGCCGCGCGAAGGCAGGCAAGGTCATCGTCTCGATGACGTGAGCCCACGCCCTCACCGAACGCAAGGCGACGAGCTTCCCGGCCTGCGGGAAGATCCCGCGCCTGCCCGTGTCCTGCCGCACTTCGCGGCGAGCCACCATTCACCATCCACGAATTGAGGAGTCACCCATGTCCAACGTCCTGTGGACCCCCACCGCCGCCGGAGCGATCTCCCTGCCGCACCGGCTGGCCATGGGCCCCATGACCCGCAGCCGGGCCACACCCGACGGCGTGCCGACCGGGTTGAGCACCGAGTACTACGCCCAGCGCGCCTCGCTCGCGCTCATCATCACGGAGGGCACCCAGCCTTCCGCCGACGGCCAGGGCTACCCGGCGACCCCCGGTATCCACACCGAGGAGCACATCGCGGGCTGGCGCAAGGTCACCGACGCCGTCCACGCGGCCGGTGGGCGCATCGTCATCCAGCTGATGCACACCGGGCGCATCGCCCACCCCGACAACACCCCCCACCACCGGCAGCCGGTCGCACCGTCCGCGATCAGGCCCGAAGGCGCCATCTTCACCGCCGCGGGCCCCCGCGAGATGCCGGTGCCGCGGGAGCTGTCCACCCAGGAGGTCGCCGCGACCGTCGAGGACTTCCGGCACGCCGCCGCGGCGGCCGTCGCGGCCGGCGCCGACGGCGTCGAGATCCACGCAGCCAACGGCTACCTGGTCAACCAGTTCCTCTTCCCCGCCGCCAACCAGCGCACCGACCGCTACGGCGGCTCCCTGGACAACCGCATCCGCTTCGCCGTGGAAGTCGCCACCGCCGTCGCCGACGAGATCGGCGCCGACCGCACCGGCATCCGCCTGTCGCCCGGCAACCCCTTCCAGCTCAACGGCCTCACCGAGAGCGACCCCCACGAGCTCTACCCCCACCTCCTGCGCGCCCTCGCCTCCCTCGACCTGGCCTACCTCCACCTCGCCCACGGCCGCGACGACGAACTCCTGGCCACCCTGCGCGACCTGTGGCCGACCGCACTGATCCTCAACCGGGCCGGCACCGACATCGCCACCCGCACCAAGGACATCGACAACGGCCTCGCCGACATCATCAGCGTCGGCACCATGGCCCTGGCCAACCCCGACCTCCCCCACCGCATCCGCACCGGCGCACCCCTCAACACCCCCGACCCCGCCACCTTCTACGGCGGCGGCGAAGCCGGCTACACCGATTACCCCACCAACGCCGCCTGACCTCAGCACACACGACACCCGAAGCTCCCCTGAACGGACCTGAGGAACACCGCCACCACGCCCGCGAGGAGGATCGGAAAGGATTATGGCGGTAGAGGGCTGAGGCTATGTCGGTTCGGTGACGAGCGGGTCAGGTCGGCTGGTCCGCGGCGCGGGCCTCGGTGATGGTCTTGTGGACGACGCCGATGGAGACCTTCACGCCGGCGGCGATGGTGCGGATGGATTCGCCGCGCCGGTGGCGGTCGAGGATCGCGGCGCGCTTGTCATCGTCGACCACAGGGCGGCGCCCGCCGACCTTGCCCTGACGCCTAGCGGCCTCCAGACCGTTGAGGGTCTTCTTCACGATGTCGCGCCGCCGGTCCTCGGCGAGGGCGAGCGCGAGGTCGAGGAGGAAGGACCGCTCCGTGTGCTCCCCGGCGGCGATGCCCTCTAGCACCTTCACGCCGATGCCCTGCTGAAACAGGTCGTTCAACACGATGAGTCCTTCCAGGAGGTTGCGTCCGAGCCGGTCGACCTCCTGGACGCAGAGCATGTCGCCCTCACGGACGTAGGACAGGGCGACCAGGAGGTCGGGCCGGTCGGCGGTCGCGAGCTTCCCGCTGGTCTTCTCCTCGAACACCTTCCAACAGATCGGGGTGAGGGCGTCGTGCTGCCGCCGGGTCTTCTGCTTGTCGGTGCTGACCCGGACCAAACCGATGAGCGCCACCCGACGGCCTCCCGTTCATCAAACGTCTCGTGCGGGGAATCCGAACGGTAGCAGGATCCGACGAAGATGAACGGGAAAATGAACGCCCGAACCGGACGCCGCACACCGCCGCCAGGGTTCGGCGGGGAAAGGTGTTCGTGTTCATCAAACGACCGTTAAACGAACACCCCGCCCCGCCCGCCCCCTCCGGACAACCACCCCACCGCGACCTGCACCGATCCCGCCCCCAGCGACGTCGGAACGAAAAGTCACGCTAACGAGCCCAACGCCGCCCGCTTAGCGGGACTTTTCGTTCCGACGTTCGTCAAGCCCCGTCTCCCTGAGATTTGCCGGTTCGGCAAGGGAGTTTGCCTGCTTCGGCGCGGGTCGCGCACAGTGGGGGCATGCGGACACACGACTTGAACGATCATTTCGACACCCTCGGCGCGGCCTATGACGTGGTCGTCGTCGGCGGGGGAGCGGCGGGACTCAGCGCCGGGCTGATGCTCGGACGGGCACGGCGGTCCGTCGCCGTCATCGACGGCGGGGCCCCGCGCAACGCGCCGGCCGGGGCGGTGCACGGGCTGTTCGCGCGCGAGGGGACGGCTCCGGCGGAGCTGCTGGCGCGGGGGAGGGGCGAGGTGCGGTCCTACGGGGGGCACGTCGTCTCCGGGGAGGTCACCGAGGTCGGCGGGGTGTCGGGGCACTTCGCCGTGGCGCTCGCCGACGGGCGGCGCGTCGCGGCCCGGCGGATCCTTGCCGCCACCGGACTGACCGACGAGCTGCCCGATTTGCCCGGTTTGCGGGAGCAGTGGGGGAGAGGGGTCGTGCACTGCCCCTACTGCCACGGATGGGAGATCCGCGACGAGCCCATCGGCGTCCTGGCCGTCGGGCCCATGGCCGTCCACCAGGCGCTGCTTTTCCGGCAGTGGAGCGACGACGTCACCCTGTTCACCCACACCGCGGCGCCCCCGAACACCGAGCAGGCCGAAGAACTCACCGCGCGCGGCATCGCGATCATCGCCGGCGAGGTCGCCGCGCTGGAATCCGAGGACGGCGTCCTCACGGGAGTCCGCCTCGCCGACGGGACCTTCGTCAAGCGCGCGGTCGTCGCCGTGGGAGCGCCGATGCGCGCCCGCGCCGCCTTCCTCGCGCCGCTCGGCCTCACCCCGCAGCCGCACCCCAGCGGCATGGGCGAGCAGATCCCCGCCGACCCGACCGGCCGCACCGCGGTCCCCGGCGTCTTCGTCGCGGGCAACGTGTCCGATCTGTCGGCGCAGGTCGGGGGAGCGGCAGCGGCCGGCGCACTGGCCGCTGCCCACCTCAACGCCGACCTCATCACCGAGGAGACCGCCCAGGCCGTCGCCGCCCTGCGCGCCCGCGCCTGAACCGCGGCGCCGGTTCCCCCAACCGGCGCCCGGAACTCCCCTAAGGTGGCGCGATGCCCCACAACCTCGACGAGATCGACTGGACCGCCTACGAGGGCGCCTACGGGGACGCCTCGGAGGTCCACGACATCCTGACCGCGCTGGCGTCGGACGACATCGACCAGGTGGACGAAGGACTCGACGGGTTCTTCTCCTCGGTCTGGCACCAGGGGACCGTGTACTCGGCGACGGTCGTGGCGGTCCCCCACGTCGTCGCCCTGGCCGCCGACCCCCGCGCGCACCGGCGGCCGGTGCTGCTCCGGGTCCTCGGCATGCTCTGCGACCCCGCCCAGAGCGACGGGGCGCACCAGCCCGCCGTCGCCGCCGCGGTCGCCCGGCACGGCGCCGAACTGGCGGCCCTCCTGGACGACCCCGACACCGAAGTCCGCGAGCAGGCCGCCTACGCCGCCGCCTGGTGCGGACCCGGCACCCGCGATGCGCTCCTGCACCGCTGGGCCGCCGAACCCGATCCCGCGGTCCGCGCCTCCCTGCTCCTGGGCCTGGCCCTGCACGGCCCCGGAGCGCCCGCCGACCTGCTGCGCGCCGCGTTCGACGGGCCCTTCCCCCTGCCGCTCGCCGCCGCCCTCGCCGTCCAGCGCTCCGGCTCCGGCCTTGCCCGCGAGCACACCACTGCCGTCGCCGCGGCACTCGCCGCCGACACCCCGTGGGAGAACCCCTGGTCCGAGGACCCGGTCTCGGAACTGCTCGAAGGCATCGATCCCGACACCGCCGAGCACCTGACCGGCCTGATGGCCACCGGACCGGCCGCCGGACGCGTCAACGCCGCGCACGGCATGGGCGACCGGTTCCGGCACAGCAGATCCGCGCCCGCCGCGCTGCTCCCCCGCCTGCGCGCCCTCCTGGAGGACCCCGACCCGGCCGTCGTCTCCGCCGCCGTCCACGCGGCGGCCCACGCCGGGCCGCCCGCCGCCGGAGTCGCCGACGTCCTCGCCCGCATCGCCGCACAGGGCGAAAGCCGTGAGTCCGACATCGCCCTCGGCATCCTGATCCGCCTGGACGACCCGCGCTGGCAGGCCCCCGTCCTCGCCGCATGGTCGGCCGGCACAGACCCCGGCCCCGCCCGGCTCCTCACCGACCACGTCCCGGCCGCCACCCCGGAGCTCATCGACGCGGCCCGTCGCCGCCTCGCCGAGCAACTGGCCGAGGGACTGGACGGCAACCCCGTGATCACCCTCGTCGGACTGCTCGGCGCCTGGGGCGCCGCCGAAGCCGTACCGGACATCGCCTCCGCGCTGAACGCCGCACCCTGGGCCGCCGCGGCGGCGCTCGGCGCGTTCGGCCCGGCCGCGCACGCCGCCGTCCCCGCCCTGCGGAGGGCGGCCGAGGAGCAGCCCGAAGCCGCGGTCCGCATGGCGCACGCGATCTGGCGGATCACCGGCGACACCGGCCCCCTCGTCACGGCCGGCGTGTCGCTCGCCGCGCGCGCCCGGGTCTCCTGGGAGCTGGAACTGCTCGCCGACGCCGAAGGCGACGCCGCGCCGCTCGTCCCCGCCCTGTCACGGCACCTCACCGGGGCCGCCGCCCCGATCTTCCCCGACCGGGACGACCAGATCGCCGCCGCCCGCGTCGTCTGGCGGGTCGGCGGCGACCTCGGCCCCGTCCTCACGACCGTCGAGGCGGTGCTGCGCTCCGGCGACGTCCCGGCCCGCTCGGCCGCCCGCCTGGCCTGCGACCTCGCCCCCGACCACGGCGCGGACCTCGTCCCGGCGCTGCGCGACGCTTTGGACGACCCCTGGGCCCGCGTCCAAGCCGCCCGCGCCCTGTGGCGGCACGGCGCGCACCCCGCCGACCTCACCGAACCGCTGCTCGCCGCCCTCGCCGACCCGCGCGGCGGCGGCGACCCCATCGCCGCCCTCGTCGAGATGCGCGCGACCGACGCCGTCCCCGCCCTGCGCGCACTCGCCGACAGCGACGCCCGCCTGCCCGCCACCGGCTTCCACGACGAGACCGTCTGGCAGGACGACCGCACCCGCGCCCACCTGCACGCCGCCATCACCACCCTCACCTGAACCAGCCGAGGATCGGGACGGGAGCCGGCGGTAGCGGGCCGGTCGGCAGCGCCGACCGGATTTCCGCGGTCTGGATCCCGGCGGCGCTGCGGACAGGGCGTGCGGTCAGCGCGCGCTCGTGCGGAGGCGTACGGGCCGGGATGTCGGCCGGGCAGGGGGCTCGCCGACCCGGAGGTCGCGGAGGACACCGGTCTGCGGCGGGCATGCAGCCGCTGGGTTCCTGTTCGGCGACGTGACCGGCGTCGGGCGCCTCCACCATGGTGGCGCGTCTCATGCGGAACGGCGAGGCCGCTTCGTCAGTCGGCGAGGTTCCAGGAGGCCAGCAGTGCGCGCAGGGCGCGGCGCTCGGGGGCGTGGGAGCGGGGGCGCAGGCCGGCCGGGTGGGCGTCGTGGTCGAAGGGCTCGTCGTCGGGGAGGGAGGCCAGCCGGGCGCGGACCGCGGCCAGGAGGGCCGGGTCGTGCGGCACCGCGCGGGCGGCGAGGGCCGCGCCCAGATCGGGGTCGGCGGATCCGTCCGTCAGGTGGGCGATGGCCAGGGGGCGCCAGCGGGGGTCGGCCAGGGCGGCGAGGACGGGGACGGCGGCGCTCTCCCCCGAGGCGGCGAGGGCGTCGGCGGTCCCGGACGCGGCAGGGCCCGCGAGGGCGAGGGCGCGGACGGCGGCGGACCTGTTGTCCGGGTCGGCGAGGGCGCGGCCGAGCACGTCGGCGAGGCGTTCGCGGTGCGGGGAGGGCAGGCGGGCGGGGCCGTCCGCGTACAGGGCGGCGTGCGCGGCGGACAGGGCCGCCCGCCGGACGGGCGGGGACGACGAGGCGAGCACCGCGCCGACGACGTCCGGGACCACCGGCGGCGGCACGTTCTCGACCAGGTCCTCGACCGGGTCCCAGCCCCACGGGTAGCCCAGGTTGACCGGGACGTCGTCGATCCCGGGACGCTCCAGCCACGGATCGGCGGCGGCGAAGCAGTCCCGCACCGCCGCGACGGCCGCCGCGCCCGGCCAGCCAAGCCCCGGCCGCCTGCCGCCGCGATCCCGGCCGACGCCCGCCGCCGCGAGCGCGGCAGCGCCCCGGACCGTCGCCCGGCCGTCGCCCAGCGCCGTCCCGACCAGCTCCCCGCCCCGCGCCAGGGCGGCCTCGGCGATGACGATGTTTCCGGCGGCCACCGGATCGTCCTCGATGGCGAAGCGGGCGCGCAGCGCCGCGACGGAATCGGCCGCCCTCGCCGGGCACTTGGCGAGCGCGTAGGCGGCGATACCGCGCACGAGCGCGTCCGGATCCGCGAGCAGCGGCACGATCCGGTCGGCGAGGCAGGTCACCGCCGCGCGGACCTCCGCGAGCTCCGGCACCTCCGGATCCACGATGTCGGCCATGTCGCCCAGCAGCCACAGCACGCCCGCCGTCACCTCGCCCCCGTCGAGGAACCCGGCAAGGAACGGGACGGACGGCGCCGTCGCCGAGCACACCGACCCCTGGTGCAGGATCGTGGCGCGCAGCTCCGCGAGCGCTCCCCACGCCTCGTCCCCTCCCGCGGCGACATCGCGGAGCAGGCCGGGCACTTCCCCTGCTGGCCCGTAGGCGCCTTCCAGTCCTTCCCATGCGATGTCGTCGAGTCCGTCCAGCACTGCGGGGCTCCTAGGGGGTCTAGTGGCGCAGCCGGACGCGGCAGGCCAGGTGCAGGGAGAAGGAGGTGTCGGGGTCGGCGAGGTCGGGCAGGCCGAGCTGCTCGGTGATCCGCCGGATCCGGTAGTTGACGGCGTTGGGGTGCAGGTTGAGGACGGCGGCGGCGCCCTTGAGGGAGCCGCGGGCGTCCAGGTAGGCCGCCAGGGTGGCGATGGCCTCGGCGGCGCGGGGCGGGCCGAGCGCGTCGAGGGGGGCGAGGAGGTCGTCGACGACCTTGCGGGACAGCGGCGAGCCGGCGATCCCCGCCAGGACCCGGTTGATGCCCGTCGCGTCGAAGATCCGCAGGTCGGCGCCGCCGCGCGCGGCGAGCGCGGCGGCGGCCCGCGCCTCGGCCGACGACTGCCGCAGCCCGTCCACGCCTCGCTGGGCGGTGCCGACGCCGAAGCGCACCCGCAGCCCCGGGTGGTCGGCGCACGCCTCCCGCAGGGCGGCGACCGCGCGCCGCGCCGCGGCCTCCCCCAGCCCGGTGCGGCCGGTGGCGACGAGTGCGACGTCCTCGGCGACCCGGGCGAGGTTCCAGGCGCGGCCGAGGTCGTGGGCGTGCAGGGTGAGCGTCTCGAACAGGCGGCGGCGCTCGGCCAGGCCCGCCGCGTCGTCGCCGCCTTCCACGACCAGCCACAGGACGGTGTGGAGTTCGTCGACGGCGAAGCCGAGGGCGCGGGCCCGGTCGGCGAGCTGCCCGGCCTGGGCGCGCTCGGCCGACAGGAGCGAGGCCAGAACGTCCGAGCGGGTCTGGCCCGGCGCGATGGCCCGGTCGAGCTCCGCGCCCCTGATCCTGCCGACGGCCGCGGCCAGCGCGGGAAGGACGAGGCGGACGGCGTCGTCGGGCGGCCCGGAGACGGCGCCGTGCCTTCGGCCGTTCACCCATACCGGCTCGCCTTCGCCGTCCTCGCCTTCGCGGTCCTGGGTGATCGTGCGGCGCAGCGCCCCGGACACGTCGGCCAGGAGCCGCTCGACGGGTCCGGGATGGTCGGCGACGATCCGCAGGGCGTGCTGGGCGCGGCCGAGCGCGTCGGCGGCGCCGCCCCGGATGACGTGGTCGAGCTGCACGACGACGTCGGCGACGTCCCATCCGGCCGGGACGGCCAGGACCGCGAGCCCGGCCCGCTCGGCCAGCCGCGCCGCGGTGATCGGCAGGGTCTCGACGCCGCCGACGAGCACCAGGGCCGCCAGATGCCGTTCGGCGGCGGTGCGGACGCCGATGTCGAGCTGGTAGCCGGCCGTGCGCGCCCACGGCTGGGCGGTGACGACGGCCAGGGCCCCGGCGGGCGCGCGTTCCAGATGGTCGAGGGTCTCCACCGCGGTGACGGCGGTGAGGGCGATGCCGTCCGACGGTCCGGCCAGCAGCGTGAACGGGATCGGGGACCCGGCCAGATCGCTGATATGCGGCATGACAGGCATTGTGCCACCAACACAAAGATCATCAGAATTTAGGGGTACCCGGTCTAAACCGCAGGTCAACGCCCCAATAACCTCATGTACATGCAAAGGAACGTCACGCTCGACGACCTCCCCGCCCTCGCCCGCGGCTGCGCGGTCCTGGGCACCGGAGGAGGCGGCCAGGCCGACACCGGCCTGCTCGCCGCGGCACGCGCCCTGGAGGAATACGGCCCCGTCCCCCTCGTGGACCTCGCCGACATCCCCGACGACGGGCTGATCCTGCCGCTGTCGGCCATCGGCGCCCCCACCGTCGCCCACGAGATGCTCATGAGCGGCGAAGAGCCCGTCCTGCTCCGCGACGAGGTCGAGCGGCTCCTCGGCCGACCCGTCACCGCGGTCATGGCCTCGGAGATCGGCGGCTCCAACGGCGTCGGCCCCGTCGGCTGGGCCGCCCGCCTCGGCGTCCCCCTCATCGACGCCGACGGCATGGGCCGCGCCTTCCCCGAAGTCCAGATGGTCTCCATGTACGTCGCCGGCCTGCCCGCCGACCTCGTCGTCCTCGCCGACGTCCAGGGCAACGTTGTCACCGTCCGGCCCGTCGACGGCCTGTGGTCGGAGAAGATCGCCCGCGCCGTCTGCGTCGCCTGCGGCGCCTCCGCCCTCATGGCCGACTACGTCCTCACCGGCGCGCAGGCCCGCGGCGCCGTCATCGAGGGCACCGTCAGCCAGGCCATCGCCATCGGCCGCGCCGTCGAAGGCGCCGCCGACCCCGTCACCGCCCTGCGCGACGTCCTCGACGCCCGCGTCCTGCTCACCGGCAAGCTCATCGACGTCGACCGCCGCACCGGCGGCGGCTTCGTCCGCGGCAGCCTCGTCGTGGAGGGCACCGGCGACGACCGGGGCCGCCTCCTGCGCGTGGAGATCCAGAACGAGAACCTCGTCGCCCTCGAAAGCGGCAGGGTCCTGGCCTCCGTGCCCGACCTCATCACCGTCGTCGACGCCCAGACCGGCGACGCCATCTCCACCGAGTCCCTGCGCTACGGCCAGCGCGTCTCCGTCCTCGCCTGGGCCTGCCACCCGCTGTGGCGCACCCTACGCGGCCTCGACACCGCCGGGCCCCGCGCCTTCGGCTACGACCTCGACTACGTGCCAGTGGAGGACCTCCATGCCTGAACCACAGTCCCCGTCCCCGGCCCTGTCTTCCTCCCCTTCGGGGGACCTGCGGATCGGCATCGACGTCGGCGGCACCAACACCGACGCCGTCGTCCTCGACGCCGCCCACCGGGTCCTGGCCCGCACCAAGCAGCCGACCAGCGCAGACGTCACCGGCGGCCTCCAAGCCGCCCTGCACCACGTGCTCGACGCCCTCGGCGACGACGCCGCCCGCGTCGGCCGGGTCATGCTCGGCACCACCCACGCCACCAACGCCATCCTGGAGCGACGGGGCCTCGGCAAGGTCGCCGCGATCCGCCTCGGCGGGCCCGCCACCACCTCCGTGCCGCCGCTCCAGTCCTGGCCGCGCGACCTCGCCGCAGCAGTCACCGCGGGCTCGGTCATCCTGCCCGGCGGCCACTACGTCGACGGCACCCCGCTGTCCCCCCTCGACACCGACGGCCTGCGCCGCTTCCTCGCCTCCATCGCAGGCAGCGCCGACGCCGTCGCCCTGTCCGGCGTGTTCTCCCCGGCCTCCGCCGACCAGGAACTGGCCGCCGCCGAGATCGTCCGCGCCGAACTCGGCGCGCTGCCGGTGTCGATGAGCCACGAGATCGGCTCGCTCGGCCTGCTGGAGCGCGAGAACGCCACGATCCTCAACGCCGCCCTCTACCGCGTCATCGGCGGGGTGCGCGACGGCCTCGCCGCCACCCTCACCGGGCGCGGCCTCGACGTCGTCACCTACTTCGCGCAGAACGACGGCACCCTCATGGCCGTCGACTACGCCGCCGAATACCCCGTGCTCACCATCGGCTCCGGCCCCGCCAACTCCATCCGCGGCGCGGCGTTCCTGTCCGGGCTGAAGGACGCGCTCGTCGCCGACGTCGGCGGCACCTCCACCGACTTCGGCGTCCTGTCCGGCGGGTTCCCGCGCGAGTCGTCGGCCGGCGTCGAGATCGGCGGGGTCCGCACCAACTTCCGGATGCCCGACATCCTCGCCCTCGCCCTCGGCGGCGGCACCGTCGTGGGCCCGAACTCCGAGGTGGGCCCCCGCTCGGTCGGCTACCGCATCACCGAGGAGGCCTACGTCTTCGGCGGATCCACCCCGACCCTCACCGACGCCGGATCCCTCGCCGGACGCGGCACCCTGCCCTCCGGCGCCGTCCCGCAGACCGTCCACGCCTCCCTGCTCGCCGCGCTCGGCACCGCCGACGCGATGCTCGCCGACGCCGTCGACCGGATGACGCTCGGCCGCGGCGACCGGCCCCTGGTCGTCGTCGGCGGCGGCGCGTTCCTCATCCCCGACGTCCTGCCGGGCGTCAGCGAGGTCATCCGGCCCGACCACGGCGACGTCGCCAACGCCGTCGGCGCTGCCATCGCCCTCGTCTCCGGCTCCATCGAGACGATCATCCCGGCCGGCGACGGCCGCCGCGCCGCCGTCGAGGAGGCGAGCGACGCCGCCCGCCGCCGCGCCGTCCAGGCCGGCGCCGACCCTTCGGCCGTCGAGATCGTCGAGGTCGCCGAAGTACCGCTGTCCTACCTGCCCGAGCCCGCCCTGCGCCTGCAGGTGAAGGCCGCGGGCCCCCTCGGCACCCTCTAGACCCGCCCTCCCACCCCGCCTACCGTCCCCACACCTAGGAGACCCCAGTGACCTCCCGGTTCCTCACCGCCCTGGCGGGCGCGGGCCTGGCTTTGACCCTCGCCGCGTGCGGCGGAGGCGAGACCAAGACCCCGGCAGCCGCGTCCGGGCCGTTCGTCTACAGCTTCAACCTCGACATCGTCACCGAGTGGGACCCCGCGACCTCGTACTCCAACGAGATCATCGCGATGCAGAACATGTACGAGTCCCTCACCCGCTACAACGCCGAGACCCAGAAGGTCGAACCGCTCCTCGCGACCGACTGGAAGTCCTCGGACGACGGCAAGAAGTGGACCTTCACCCTGCGCGACGGCGTCGAGTTCCACACCGGCAACCCCCTGACGGCCCAGGCCGCCAAGGAGTCACTGGAGCGCACCATCGCCAAGGCGGGCGGCGCCGCCTACATCTGGGACTCCGTCAAGAAGATCAGCGCCCCCGACGACAAGACCCTCGTCTTCGACCTCAAGTACGCCGCCCCTCTCGACCTCATCTCCGCCGCCGACTACGGCGCCTACATCTACGACCCGTCCGCGAAGGACGCCTGGTACGGCGAAGGCAACGACTCCGGCACCGGCCCGTTCACCGCCGGCGAGTGGAACAAGGGCGCCGAGACCGAGCTGACCCTCGACAAGGTCGACGGCTACTGGGGCGGCTGGGAAGGCGCCCACTACACCTCGGTGGAGTTCCGGGTCACCCCGCAGGTCACCACCGCGTGGCAGCAGCTCCAGACCGGCGACGTCGACTTCGTGCAGCGGCTCAACCCGCAGCTGTTCGAGCAGGCCGAGAGCACCCCCGGCATCGAGACGAGCCAGACGCCGTCGTTCCAGAACCTGCTCGCCCTGTTCAACACCGCCTCCGGGCCGCTCGCCGACGTGCAGCTGCGCAAGGCCGTCCAGGCCGCGATCGACTATGACGGCCTCGTCGCCGCTCTCAAGGGCTCCGTCACCGCCGCGTCCGGCATCGTCCCGGAGGGCCTCACCGGCTACGCCTCAGGCCTGGAAGGAAAGCAGGACCTCACCGAGGCGACCCGGCTGCTGAACCAGGCGGGCTACGGGCCCGGCAAGAAGAAGCTCACCCTGTCCCTCACCTACGCCCAGGGCGACGACGACCAGCAGACCTTCGTCACCCTGCTGTCCTCGGCCCTCAAGGGACTGAACGTCGAACTCGACGCCAAGCCCATGCAGTGGGACGCCCAGTGGTCCCGGGCCAAGGCCGAGGGCCAGCGCCAGGACATCTTCGTCATGTACTGGTACCCCGACTACCCCGACGCCTACAGCTGGTTCGCCAACGTGCTGCACTCGGCCGACCCGGTGAGCTTCAACCTCACCTACCTCGAGGACGCCGAGATCGACACCGCGATCGACGCGCTGCCCGAGCAGAGCGCCACCGACCGCGAAGGAGCCCAGACCGCCTTCACCGACCTGCAGAACCGGCTCCTCGGCGACCTCGCCGTCGCCGCGCCCCTGTTCGTCCAGCAGTACCAGCGCGCCTACACCGACGACGTCACCGGCTACACCGACAACCCCGCCTACCCCAACGTCGTGTTCGTGCACGACGTGAAGCCGGGCGCATGACCAGGTTCCTGCTCCGCCGCCTCGGCCAGGCCGCGCTGGTCGTGGCCGGGGTGGTGGTGCTCTCCTTCGCCGTCATGCGGCTCGTGCCCGGCGACCCTGCCGTCACCTACGCCGGACCGCGCGCCTCGCCGGCCCAACTGGCGCAGGTCCGCGCCGACCTCGGCCTCGACGAGCCGCTCCCGGCCCAGCTGTGGACCTACGTCAAGGGACTGGCGAGCGGCGACTGGGGGACCAGCCTGCACACCCGCCAGCCCGTCCTGGACGACATCGGCCGGGTGTTCCCCGCGTCCCTGGAACTCGTCGGCACCGCGATGATCCTCGCGGTGCTCGCCGGGATCCCCCTCGGGATCCTCGCCGCCCGCCACCGGGGCCTGCCCGCCGACACCGGCGTGCGGCTCACCGGAATGCTCGCGGTGTCCGTCCCGGTGTTCCTCCTGGCGATCGCCGCCCAGCAGGTCTTCGCCACCCGCCTCGGCTGGCTGCCCGTCGCCGGCGAATACGACCAGGCGCTCGACACCACGAGCCCGCTGTCGGTCTACACCGGGATCACCGCCCTCGACGCGCTGATCACCGGGAACTGGGCGGTGCTCGGCTCGACCGTGCGCCACCTGGTGCTGCCCGCCCTGTGCATGGCCGCCTACCCGACCGGCGTCATCGCGCAGATGACGCGCGCCGCGCTCACCGAGGAGGCCGCGCAGGACCACGCCAGGCTGGAACGCTCGCTCGGGTTCTCCCGCCTGCAGGTCCTCACCCGGTTCTCGCTGCGGCCCGCGATCAGCCCCGTCCTGGCGATGATCGCGCTGGTGTTCGCGTTCTCCCTCGTCAACGCGTTCCTCGTCGAGTCGGTGTTCACCTGGCCGGGCCTCGGCCGGTACGCCGCCGACGCCATCCGCTCCTCCGACGCGCCCGCCATCGCCGGCGTCACCGTCGCGGTCGCCCTCACCTACGTGCTGGTGAACCTGCTCGTCGACGTCGTCCAGGCGCTCCTCGACCCGAGGGTGAGGCTCCGATGACCACCATCACCGCCCGGCCGCGGCGCGCCCGGCTGCGCGAGGCCGTCCGCCGCGACAGGCTCGCCGCCTGCGGCGCGATCATCCTCGCGCTCATCGTGCTCGCCGCCCTGGCCGCGCCGCTCATCGCCCCCTACCCCGACGACGGGACGTGGGCGACCCACCCGACCGAATCCCTCCTGGGTCCGTCGGGCGAGCACTGGTTCGGCACCGACACCGTCGGCCGCGACGTCCTCACCCGCGTCCTGTACGGGGCGCGGACCTCCCTCACGATCGCCGTCGCCGTCCTGGCCGTCTCCGCGGTCGTCGGGATCGCCCTCGGCGTCGTCGCCGGATATGCCGGCGGCCGGATCCACGACGTGATCATGCGGATCACCGACGTGTTCCTCGCCTTCCCCGCCCTGCTGCTGTCGGTCGCGCTCGCCGCGGTCCTGTCGCCCGGCATGGGCGGCGCGATCCTCGCGATCTCGGTGTCGTGGTGGCCCTGGTACGCGCGGATGGCGGCGGTCACCGCCTCGTCGCTGCGCACCCGCGGGTTCGTCGACGCCGCCCGCTGCCTCGGCACGTCCCCGGTCCGGATCGTCGCCCGGCACATCCTGCCGAACTCCCTCACGCCCGTCTCGGTGCAGCTGTCCCTGGACGCGGGCGGCGTCATCCTCACCGCCGCGGCCCTGTCGTTCCTCGGCCTCGGCGTGCGGGAGCCGACCGCCGAATGGGGGCTGATGGTCCAGCAGGGACAGAGCCTGCTCACCACCGACTGGTGGGTCGTGGTGTTCCCCGGCGCGGCGATCGTGCTCACCGCGTTCTGCTTCAACGTGCTCGGCGAAGGGCTGCGCGCGGCGTTCGACCCCCGCAGGGAGCTGACCCGATGAGCCTCCTTTCCATCCGGGACCTGGAGGTGCGCGCCGCCGGGCGGCGCATCGCGTCCCTGCCGAGCCTCGACGTGTCCGCCGGGCAGTGCGCCGCGCTCGTCGGCGAATCCGGCTCGGGCAAGACGACCGCGCTGCGGGCCATGCTCGGACTCACCGACGACCTGGAGACCACCGGCAGCGTCCTGGTCGACGGCCACCAGATCACCGGCGCGTCCGAGAAGACCCTGGCGGGGCTGCGCGGCTCGTCGGTCGCGCTCATCGGGCAGAGCCCGCAGGCCTCCCTCAACCCCACGATGCGGCTCGGCACCCTCATGCGGCGGGCCCTGGCCCGGCACGGGACCAAGGGCGAGGCCGCCAAGGAGCGGGCCGCCTCCGCGATGGGCGCGGTCCGCCTGGACGAGGCGCTGCTCAAGCGCTACCCGCACCAGGTGTCCGGAGGGCAGGCGCAGCGGTTCGCGATCGCCCTCGCCGTCGCGCTCGGCGCCAAGGCGATCCTCGCCGACGAGCCCACCAGCGCGCTGGACACCACCGTGCAGAAAGCGGTCCTCGACCTCCTGGCGCGGCTGCGCGAGGAACGCGGCCTCGCCGTCGTCCTGGTCTCCCACGACCTTGCCGTGGTGTCGGGCTGCGCCGACCACGTCACCGTCATGCGGGCGGGTGAGGTCGTCGAAGCCGGAGCCGCCCGCGACGTCCTCACCGCCCCGAAGTCCGACTACACCCGCGACCTGCTGGCCGCGGTCCCCGTCCTGCGCAGGTGACGCCCATGCTCAGCACCCACGACCTCACCATCGCCTACGGCCGCACGACGGCCGTCGACCGCGTCTCGTTCACGCTGCCCGACACGCCGACCGGCACCGCCCTCATCGGCGAGTCCGGATCGGGCAAGTCGACCATCGCGCGCGCCCTCCTCGGCCTGGTCAAGCCCGCGTCCGGGGAGGTCCGCCACCGCGGCGAGGACCTGCGACGGCTCGACCGGGAAGGCCGCCGCCGCTACCGCGCCGACGTCCAGCCCGTCTTCCAGGACGGCAGCGAGGCCCTCGACCCGCGCATGCGGGTGCGCCGCGCGCTCGGCGAGGCCCTGCGGCTGCGCCGACCCGACGCACCCGAGGCGACCGTGGAGTCCCTGCTCGCCGACGTCGGCCTCGACGCCGCGATCGCGGAGCGGCGGCCGCACGAGATGTCCGGCGGGCAGCGCCAGCGCGTCGTCATCGCCCGCGCCCTGGCCGTCGCACCCCGCCTCCTCGTCCTGGACGAGCCGACCAGCGCCCTCGACGTCACCGTCCAGAAGGCGGTCCTGGACCTCTTGGCCCGCCTGAAGGACGAGCACGGCCTCAGCCTCCTGCTCATCACCCACGACCTCGCCATCATCGACCACCTCTGCACCGACGTCCACGTCCTGTCCGCCGGCCGCATCGTCGAGTCCGGCCCCGTCACCCAGGTGTTCACCGACCCGGCCGACCCCTACACACGGGCCCTCCTGGACGCGGTCCCGACCCTCTGACCAGGGTGTACCCGGAAATGTCGGCAGGGGGCGGTAGCGTCGGCGTGCCGCCCCGGCCGACGGCCGGGCCCGACGCGCCGGAGGCCCCGATGACCGCACCGCCCAGGACCCCGGAGCAGCGCACGGCCGACACGCTGGACCGGCTGGCGCACGACGTCGACGCCTGGATCGCCACCGCCGGCCCGGACGGCGTCCCCCACCTGGTCCCGCTGTCGTTCCTGTGGGACGGCACGACCCTGCTGATCTCCACGGCGTCCGCCAGCCCCACCGCCCGCAACCTGAGCGCCACCGGCCGGGTCCGCCTCGGCCTCGGCCCGACCCGCGACGTCGTCCTCATTGAAGGCACCGTCGAGACCCTCGGACCGGACGATGTCACCGGCGAACTCGGCGATGCCTTCGCCACCAGAACCGGCTTCGACCCCCGCACCCTCACCGCCCCCTACACCTACTTCCGGATCCGCCCGCACCTCGTCCAGGCATGGCGCGAGGAGAACGAACTCGCCGCCCGCACCCTCATGCGCAACGGCGCCTGGACCACCGCGACGCCACCCCGCGCCTAGACCGGCGGCTCCACGAACGCCCAGGTGAGGCCGCACTGCGCGAGGGCATCGAGAAACGCCACCGGGTCTACGGCCCGTCGTCCGTCGCGCACACGCGCGTCGAGCGTGCAGATGAAGCGCTTTCCCACTCGGCCGTGTCGGATTCGGGGGAGTCGTGTGCCAAACCTCGAAGGGCGTCAGATTCCGGTCAGAGGTGAGGAACGTTCGCGTATTGACCGGACTGTCATGGTTTTTTACGTTCACGTTGGCATCCCCACCCCGACCAAGGAGCCACGCATGAACACCCTCCGCAAGGCAGCCGTCATCGGTGCCGCGTCCGTGGCCGCCGTGGCGCTCGCGGCGCCCGCGTACGCGGCGACGCCCGTCAAGAAGGCGGGCACCACCACCACCTACTCCGGCAACGTCCAGGGCGGCCTGGTCGGCTCGGCGTCGGTGACCACCTCCCTCGGCGGCGGCACCTGCACCAGCTCGACCCTCGGTGGCACCGTCACCTCCGGCGGGGCGCTGACCATCAGCACCGCCAGCTTCGCCAACTGCGGCGACACCACCGTCACCGCGCAGAACCTGCCGTGGACCGGCGGCTCCTTCGACAACACCACGGCCGTCCCCGGCGGCCGCGAAGGCACCGTCACCATCGGCGGGTTCCGTGTCCGCGCCGTCGTCAGCGTCTTCAGCATCACCTGCATCTACGCCGGCACCGTCGTCGCCGACGGCAACAACAACGCCGACCTCGACGTCACCATCAACCAGTCCCTCGCCAAGCAGTCCGGCAGCAGCTTCCTGTGCCCGGGCACCGCCAGCGTCACCGCCGCCTACACCATCCGCGGCGAGACCACCGCGGGCTCCGGCACCTTCAACCAGGCCCTCGCCCTCTGACGAGGTCCGCGGAGCCCCGTTCCACGGCGCGAGGAGCGGGGCTCCCTCCAGGCCGTCATCCGACGGTGAGCGTGAGCACCGTCGCGGCGCCGCCCGTCCCCGGGCCGCCCGCGAACAACTCGACCCGCGCGGTGCCGGGGCCGCGCGCCAGGAACACCGTCCGGCTCGGCGGTCCCTCCGGTGCCAGGATCCGGCCGTCCTCGACCGGGACCCCGACCTGGAACGGCCCCAGCATCTCTACGGCCTCGCCACCGGACACGACCCGCCCGCCGATCGCCCAGCACAGCAGCAGATCACCGGACTGGAGGGCGAGCGGCGCCCCGGCCGCCTGCTCTGGCCGCAACTCGATCACGCGGGGCACGGCGCCCCCCGCACCTCGGGGAAAGCGCCGCCTCCCGCGGCCCCCAGGCGGGTCACACGCCCACCGGAGCGCCGAGCCGCATCAGGCCGGCGTCCATGTTCGGCTCCTTCACGTCCTCGCGCTCCTCCCAGAGCTCGGCCCGCTCGACCGGCACCTGAAGCGAGATCTTCGGATAGATCGACGCGGCGAACGCGAGATCCGTCGCGTTGAGGTCAAGCCCGCCGACGATCGGCTGGCCGTCGACGGTGATCAGGCCGGGCAGTTGGTAGCACATGATCGACGTCTGGTCGACGGGCGTGCCGAACAGCGTCAGCTCGTCCAGCGGAGTGAGGACCTGCTGGTCCACGACCGCAGGCGGCCAGCCGTACTGCTCCTGGAACCACACGTAGGCCTTCTCCCGGTCGATCCGCGCGACGAGCCCGGCCCGCATGTGCTCGTGCGGGAACCCGAGCGTGTGCCCCGCCTCGTGCCTGACGACCCTGCGGAACTCCTGCTCGCTGACCGACATGGTGAACCCTTCGAGGTTCATCGTCTGGGTGTTCTCCGGAATGAGGAGAATGTCGGTGCCCAGATAGGAGTAGTAGCCGCCCGGCCCGCGGGAGATCCGCACGGCGCCGACCCCGTTGGTCCGCGCGAACGACACGCACGACACCTGCGCCCAGGCGTTCAGGTGCGACACGATCCGATCCTGCAGATCCACCGGGGTGCTCTCCAGGAAGCTGACCGGCAGCTGCCGCGCCGACGGCCCCCAGTACTTCTGGATGGTCACCGCGATGTGCTGCGGCACCGGTCCGCCCCCGGCCACCCGGCGTTCGGCCGAGCCCAGCAGCTGGGGAGAGTTCAGCGGACTCACCTTGATGGCGGTCTCCGCCGCCCTTCCGGTGAGCCGGGAGGGCAGCGTCTTCAGCACGCACCCGGCCTCCACCGAGGCGTGCCCGTTCGACAGCGCCCGGCCCTGCGGCTGGACGGCGCCATTGGCACCGGCCGACTCGGCCATCTCGGCGATGGACTTGAGCGCTTCCAGATACTTGTTCTCGTCGGACATTCCCTGACCTCCGATGATGCCCTTCGCCGCCTCGGGACGGCGTGAACGGTGCGGATGTGTCCTGGCGGAGGATTTCAAAGGGTTCAGGAGGGCCTGTCCTGCCTCGTCTCTTACCACCCTGTGTACTCGCGCTCCGAACACCCGCCGGCGCCACCGATTCGGCATTCCTGGGCGGAACTTTCCGCCCCGATGGCGCCCCCACCCGTCGATCTACGATCCCGCCCGCCGACCGTGGCCCCGCCCATGACCCCCCATCGGCAGAGACGACCAGGAACCTTGCCCCCACCCGAACGCGCCCTTCCGTAACCAGCCCCGCGCGGGTACCCTTCCCGCCGACCACACCGCGCCGACCCACCGCCCCAGCACGGAAGGGCACACGACGGTGCAAGGCGTCACGGGACCAGCAGGCCATCCCGTCTACCGTTTCTGGCACGGCCACCTCAGCCTGCTGCTCACCGAACTGCGCCCCTCGCTGGACGCCGAACTGGTGGCGCACGTTCTGTTGTCGCCCCTGGCCAGTGACCCCCTTCTGCAACTCCTGGAGAAAGGAGAGGGAGAACGGCTGGCGGGCACGCTGCGGCTGATGACGACGACCCTGCTGGACGCGTGAACCAACCGACCCGGCCTCGGCCCCCTTCCCGGCGAACGGAGACGCCACGACCCCTCGTTCTAAGCGGCGTGAGAGGAGAGGGAGGCGGTTCCGCGCTCATGCCCGAGCAACGAATGATCGGCAGCGACGGCCGTCTGATCATTTGGCAGGACGGGGAGCTTGAGGTGCTCCAGCAGTTCGACGAACCCTGTGAGCACGGATTCGTCGACATCTGGCACTCCGCACCGACCTGGGTGCACCGAAGCCCCCACGGCCTCATCTACAACACCGTCGAGTTCGACGCACCTCGAAACTGGGACGACCGGCACCTCATCGACGGCGCATCCCCGACCGGGCTGCCGGATGATCCGCCCCGGATCTGCCGACTCCCCGTGAGCTGCCGTGTCGCGGAGCCGCGCCTGGACGAGATCGTGGCCACCACACCGGTGTTCCAGGATTTCGAGGACGGCACGACCGACCGCTGGGCCTTTCCCCTCCACGTCAGCCGGGCGCACAAGGACGAGCAGGGCACCTACCTCGGTCTCTCCCTTTTCCCCGACGGCATTCAGGACTTCTTCCTGTCTTCCGGATGCGGGCTCCTGAAGGCCGACCCGGCCGAGAAGGAACGCCTGCTCAACGACCCCGACGGCGTCCCCGGCCTCCAGCGCCTGTCGGGAGACTGGTTCCGGGCCTGCTACCGCTCAGCGGACTGACCAGATCAGCCGGAGAGCGGGTGCTGTGGCGTGGGGACGCGCGGTCGGGCCCGGGCGTCAGGCGTTGCCGTCGAGGAGGCGTTCCATGTCGTAGGCGGCGTGGGAGGAGAGGGAGGCGGTTCCGCGCTCATAGCGTTGCGTCGTCGTCGAGGAGGCGTGGCCCATGGCTTCCTGGACCTTCTCGCGTGGGACGCCGGCTTCGCGCAGGAGGCTGGCGAAGGTGGCGCGGGCGGTGTGGGGGGTGAGGCCGTGGGAGCTGAGGCTGGCGGCGGTGGCGGCGCGGCGCAGGGCGGTGTAGGCGCGCCAGCGGCTCCAGGGGCGTCCGTCGTCGGTGAGGAAGATGGGCTCCTCGGCGGGACGGCCGGCGATGAACGGGAGCAGGAGGGCGGCGACGGCGGGCGGGATCGGAACGCGGGCGGTCTTGCCGCCCTTGCGGGCGAAGGCCAGGACGCGGTGGCCTGAGTCGTCCTGCACCTGTCCGCACGTCAGGGCGGTGATCTCGCCGATGCGCATGCCGGTGACGAACAACAGGGTCACGCAGACGGCGTCGGCCGGGTACTCGTCGAGGAAGTCGGCGTCGGCGGCCGCGGAGGTCAAGCTTCGTGCCTCCTCCTTGGTGCGCATCGGGGTCTTGCCCTCTCCGGAGACGACCGGTCGCTCGACGAAGTCGGGGTCGGCGGGGTTGGCGCGCAGGCCCGCGCGGCGCATCGCGTACTTGTAGAACGACGAGAGCGTGGAAAGGCGCCTGGCGATGATGGCCGCGCCGAGCGGCTTGCCGACCACCCGCACGCCGGCGCGTGCCTGGCCGGTGGCGAGGCTCTCGCGGTAGCCGATGACCGTGTCCTCGGTGACGGCGAGCAAGGCCACGCCGGGCGCGTGGATCTCCAGCCAGCGCAGGAACGCTGAGATGTCCTGGAGCCGTGCCCGCCTGGTCTGCACCGATTTGGCGGCGGTGAGCCAGGCGGCGACCGTCGGCCACACCAGCCGGCGCGGCAGCGCGTCGACCAGATCGACGTCCGCGCCGGGGACCTCGCCCCCGTCCTTGCGTGCCCTGCGGGGCGACAGTCCGGCTATCGCGCCGACGGAGTCGAGCATCGGCGCGGGCGGGACGATCTCGCGTCCGTCGTCCAGCCGGACGGTCTGCGGGGGGCGGGCGCCGGTGGAGGGGTTGTAGACGGCCGAGGGGATCAGGGCGTCTTTTTCGCTCACAGGACGGGGCTCCTCGAAGGTTCGCGCTCGGTCGGGCTACTCCCCGAGTATCTCACAAAACCTCAATTTTGTGAGATCGAAACGCCCAAGATCATGAATCGATTAACGCGTATCGCGACACGCTAAAAGCGTTCCGCGTGTTGATGCGCGAAAGGGCTAGGGTGTGGGTGTGAACGAAGAGAGCGCTGTGAGCGCAGAGCAGGGCCAGGCCGGACCAGGCGTGTTGGGTGAGGTGTCCCCCGTGCCCGCGCCTCGGGGTGTGTGCGGGTTGGACGGGTGTGAGCTGCCGCTGCCGCCGGCCGGGCGCGGGAGGCCGCCGAAGTACTGCTCCAAGGCGCATGCCGATCAGGCCAGCCGGGAGCGGCGCGCGGCCGATGCCGCGCTGGTGGAAGAGCCGCTCAAGCACGCTGAGGCGCTGGCCCAGCATGTGCCCGCCGCGATCGCTGTGCTTCAGGCGCAGCTCGCCGAGCTGACCGGGTTCCTCGACAAGGCGCAGACCGGGGCGCTGGCCCGGGTCGAGCGGGCCGAGGCCGAGACCCGGTCGGCCCGGCAGGCCGCCGCCGACGCCGAAGCCCGCGCGGACTCGGCCGAGTCCGCCGCCGTCCGCGCCGTCGAGGAGGCGCGGGCCGACCGCACCGCGCGCGCGAGCGCGGAACGGGACGCCGTGGCCGCCCGCGCTGAGGCGGAACGGGTCCGTGCCGACGCCGCCGAAAGGGTCGAGGCGCACCAGCAGGCGCGGGCCGCGGCCGAGGCGGCCCGTACCTCTGCGGAACAGGCGCGTGACGGCGCGGTCTCCGACCTCGTGGAGGCCCGGCGGGCCCGTGAGCACGACGCCGAGCACGCCCGCGCCCGCCTCGCCGAACTGACCGCGCTGCTGGAGACGCGCGGTCGCGAGGGCGAGCAGCTGCGGCACGCGCTCACCGAGGCGCGCGAGGCCCTCGCGGACGTCCGAGGCCAGGCCACCGCGCAGCAGGCCCGCGCCGAAGCCGCCGAAGCCGATCTCCACACGGCGCGCCGCGAGGCCGCCGAGACCGGGACTCGGCTGGCCGGCGCGCTGGAGCAGGCGACCGCCCAGGCCGCCGCCGCGCGCGCCGAAGCCGACCAGGCCGTCGCCGCCCTGGCCGAGACCCGCGCCGCCGCGGCGGCCACCGCGGCCGTGCACGCCCGGCTCGAAGCCGACCTCGCCGCCGCCCGGGCCGACGCCGGAGCCCAGCGCGAACGCGCCGCCCTCGCCGAGGCCCGCGCCGCCGCCCTGAACCCTCGACCCGAGACCCCGCCGAGCGCTGGCATCCCGCAGCCCTGACCGCCCGCGGTGCCGGGCCCACCCGCGGCCCGGCACCGCCGTCGAGGATCGACGGTCTCTAGCCCTCACGCGCAGGATCGCCGCGGCATGCGGACACAGATGCGTGCCCGAAACGGCCCCGGACTCCTACAGCTACGACGAGGGGTGGACCTGGGGTGCTACCCCGCTCGGCTGGTGTTCCGTCGGGGGATCCCCTTACGGAACACCAGCCTGAGTGTGAAGTGTCCGGGTAGCCTGGCAAGATCCTCGCTCATGAACGACGTGGGACTGATCGACGGCCTGGACGACCCGCTGTGGGACGAGATCGATCCCGAGTGCGGCACGCGGAATTGGTTGCGGCTTATGGCAGGGGTCGCGGTCGGCCCGGGGCGGCGGAGCCGCGGCAGCTTCAATCTCCTCAACCTGGACACCGTCTATCCGGTCACGCTCTACGCCATCCCTTACCTGGTCCGATTGATCAAGGCCGGAATCCAAGCGCCGAGGTTGATCTCTCTCCTCGGAGCGATCGGCACGGAGACCTTGAACCGTCCTGGGCGCCTGGCCGGGGACATCCACGCGGCCGTGCGGGCCGAGCTTCCGTTCCTGATCGGCCTGATCGATGATGCCGATTCGCTGGTGCGCTGCCGTGCGATGGAGGCGGTGGCGGCGTTCGGTGACCGTGAGGCGGTTCTTCCGGTTCTCCGTGAGCGGCTGGAGACTGAGCGGGATCCCTTCGTCCGCGACGAGCTGGAGCGCGCCTGCCGGTGGACGGAGAGGACCGACCTGGAGGAGGAGTGGGACCCTCCCGGCCTGGAGCGCCACCCGGGCGACACCGAGCAGCTGCTCGCCGAGGCGTCCGCTGCGCTGACCCGGGTCGCGACGGGCGACGCCGACGACGACTACTGCATTCGGAGAGATCACGCGAATACCGTGTTCATCTGCCGGGAGATGGGCGAGGAAGCGCGGCCGGTACTGCCGCTCCTGCTCGACCTCTTGGACGAACCGATCCCGGAGGGAGAATCCCTCCAAAGCTGGAAGGCCAATGCCGCGATCGCGGTGTGGAGAATCACCGGGGACGCCGACCGAGTCCTTCCTGTGCTCGCCGACTGTCTGGAGCACCCGTGGACCACGGACGGCGCCGTCGAAGGAGCGGGCGAGATGGGGCCCGTCGCGCGTCCCCTCGCCGAGGGAATCGTCCGGTACCTGCGCCGCGGTATCGGCTATCGGACTTCACCGACCATCGGAGCGCTCCTCGAAGTCTGCCCGGACGGGAACTTTCCCGCCGGATGCACCAAGGCCGAGCTGCTCGGGATGCTGATCACCGTCATCATCGAGGGCGACAGCCACGGCAGCGACACCTACGCCATCGTCGGCGACATCGGCCTGCACCACGCGGCCCCTGCCGACCGGGACCGCCTCTACGCCTTCGGCCACCACGAAGACCTCATCGCCCCCGCCTACGTCGAGGCGAGCCTCGCCGGTGACGAGCAACGCCAGGCCGCAGCGCGAAAGCTGCTGGCAGCCGAAGCCAGACCCGCCGACCAAAAGTAGATCGTGCCGCATGCGGCGTCTCACCGAATCTCCTCGTCCCGTGATCCTGGTCGGGGTCGTGGAGCGGGCGGATGCCGGTGGGGCCGCGTGCTTTGAGCTGGTCGAGGGCGGTGTCGTTGTGGAGGGTGTTCCACAGGGTGACGCAGTTCGGTACGAGGCCGAGGGCGCGGCCGAGCCTGGGCGGTGAGGCAGGCGGCGACCGAAACGTTGAAGTCCGCGAGCCTGCTGTCCGCGCCCGCAGCCGACCCGAACGCCGCGGTGAAGGCCGGCACCCGGCCCATCGTCTCCAGCAGCACCTCGGGCAGGTCGACGCGCGGCAGCATCCCGGCGGCCCGCTCGCGCAGGTCCAGCAGTGACGGCGGCTCGGGCAACGCTGAGAGGGCGGCGACGTGCAGCCGGTCTTGGTCGTCGACGGACGCGCCGACGCCGTCCTCGCCGAGGCGTGAGGCGACGTCGCGCAGCGCCTGGTGCAGCACGAGGGCGTGCTCGGCCAGGAACTGGCCCGCCTCTTCGGGTGCCGACGCGCCCGCTCCTTGCTGGTGGCGGTCTCGGCCCTGCCGATCAGCTCGGTCGCCATCAGCAGATCCAGCAGGTCCAGGCAGTCAGCGACGACCTTGCCCTCCAGGTAGATGACCGTCGCCAGCAAAGTGGCGAGCTTGCGGGACGGGCCGTGACGGCGCAGCAGCGTGGCGGCCGCCGCCATCCCGTACCGGGCCAGATCCACCACCCTGCGGTACGGCACCTCCAACAGCAGCTCTAGGTCTCCAGGAAGGCCGCGACGCTCCGGACGAGGGCCGACGGCGGGCGCATCGCGGCCGCGGCTTCGCCGCCGTCGGCAGGCCTGCGGTAGGGCCGGCCGAGATGCCTGCGCCACAGCTCGCCCAGCAGCGCGGAGCCCGGGACGAGTTCGGTCCAGCGCGCTTCCCACTCCTCGTCGGCGACGTCGGGGAGCCCTTCCGAGGCGCGCCAGCCGTCCGCGATGGCGCGGGCCTCGGCCCGCAGGCGGTCCGGCGGGGTCGGGGGGCGCGGGGCGGGGAACCTCGCGTCCAGGTGGGCGGCCAGCGCGCCGAAGTCGAGCAGCAGGTTGTCCAGCGTGCGGGCGCCCAGCAGATGGACGCCCGGAGTGCGGGCCGCGCGCTCCCAAACGGCCGGGGCCAGGCCGTCCATGGCCCCGGCGTACAGCAGCGGCCACGCGGTCATGGCGCCACCCGCGTCGAGCCAGGCCTCCAGCAGGCGTGCCGCGCGCGGCTCCAGGATGACGCCGACGTCCGGGTCGTGCAGCACCTCCGGGATCCAGCCGCTGAGGATCCGCTCGTCTTCCGCGCTCTCCAGGACGACGATCCGCCCGCATCCGGCGACGTCGCTCAACCGCAGCCCGATCCTCCGGACGGCCTCGGCCGCCTCGGCGTCGAGCTCGGCGACCGTCGAGACCCCGCCGCGCCGCCGCACCGCGAGGACACGGCCGCCCGGTGCGGCCAGGGCGCGGTCGATCAGGGCCGGGGCGTGGGTGGTGACGACGAACGAGCGGTCGGCGCCGTGCTCACGCAGCAGGTCGAGCACCGCCCGCTGCGCCGCCGGATGCAGGCCCGTCTCGGGCTCCTCCAGGACAACGACGCCCTCCGGCCGCGTCAGCAGGCCCGCGAGCAGGGCCAGCACGCGTTCGGCCCCGCTCCCGGCCTCGGCCAGGACGACGCGCGCGTCCGGGCCGTCCCAGCCGTCGTCGAGGAGCCGTTCCTGGGAGAAGGCGACGGTGAACGCCTCCCCCTCGACGGGGGTGGCCGGCGTGCCCGACTCCGGCAGGATCTCCGCCGCGCGGCGCCGCAGTTCGGCCCAGGGCCGCGGCCGCCCGGTACTCAGCGCGAGCAGGACCGCGCCGAGGTTCGCGCCGTCCTCCGCCAGCGGCCCGCCGACCTCCCGCACCGGCAGCGCCCCGGCGCCCGCGCCCGCACCGAACCGGAAGTGGACGTAGCCGGCCTGCCAGCGCAGCAGCGGATCGGCGACGCCGCGCAGCGGGCTCGCCCCGACCGCCTCCTCCAGCGCCCGCGGCGGTGCCGCGCCCTCGCCACCGCGGACCTCCCGAAGATCTCCCGGCGCCCCGGCGGCGAGCTCCGTCCTCCAGGATCCGCCCGCCTCGACGAGCCTTCCGACGAGATCACCGCGCCCGTCGCCGCCGCCCGCCTCGACGGCCACGGCGCGCATGCCGTCCGGCCCGCCTTCGGCGAAGGTCCACCGCGCCCACGCCGCCACCGGGTCGACGCCGATCTCCCGCGCCGTCGCCACGCTGAGGCCGAAGCGGGCCCGCACCAGGGCGCTCCCCGACCCCAGGTGGCCGGTCCGGCCCGGCGCGCGGCGGCCCGCCACCACGTCCAGCGCCGACACCAGCGCCCCCTTTCCGGCCCCGTTGCCGCCCACGACGAGCACCACACCGTCGGAGCCCACCTCGAACTCCCCCTCGACGAAGCCCCGGAAATCCTCCACCTCGACCCGCATGCGCCCTCCTTCCCGGCCATCCTCCCGCCCCGCCGCCCCGCCGCGGAACCGGTTTCGCCGCGGGCAGGCGCCGGCCGGGGGCGGATCGGGAGGAGGAAAGAAGGCGGAGGTGGCGCACCCGTGACCCGGGCCGGGAGGGGCAGGAGAGGGAGAGCATGGAAGAGACGAGGGATCGGATCGTCGGTGCGGCGACCCGGCTGTTCGCCGTGCTCGGGTACGACCAGACCGACAGCGCGCTGATCGGCACCTGGGCCGAGGGGCTCGCGCCTGCGGAGTGTCGGTGCTGGCCGCTAGCTGCGGTGGAGCTCGTGCCGACCGGGCCCGCCTGTCCACGGCGGGACCGGTCGGTGGAGCGCCGCGGAAGAGACGCCGCGGTTCGGCGTGCCGCGGATCCCCCGCCCCGCGGTCGTCGGGCCCTGCCTCGGAGAGAGCTCCGGGGCTCCGGGTCATGGCCAGTGAGCAGGCGCCGCGCTCGACGGGTTCCTCGCGCTCGGCGAGCGGATCGCCGAATCGCTGCCGCACCTCTTGCCGACGTACTTCGAGCGCGCGGCCAGGGAGTTCGTGGCAGCCAGGCAGCACGCCTGCGCGGTCCGCATGTTCACCGCGGCCCGCAAGGCCGAGGACGTCCACGGCCTGCCGATCGACCGGAACGTCCTTCCCCCCCATCCGCAAGCCCACCGACCGCACCTCACCTCGACGAACCGCAGCTTGCCACTGGAGCGCAATGAGCGGCACAGCGGGCGCGCGTCGGTCAGATGGGCCGCTTGGAAGGCGGCTCAGGGGGTGTGGTGGGATGTCGCGTGAGAATTACGGCGGTCCGATTCGGGTGTCCTCGCGCGTGTCGGGGGGTGATCGTCCTATTCTTCCGAGGTCGGGTGACGGGCGAGGGGTGAGGGCGGCCATGAGGCAGCGTGTTCAGAGGGTCATGGTGGCGGCGGGTGTGGCGGTGGCCGCTGTGGGCGGTGCCGCGGTGGTTCTGCGGGACGTTCCGGGTGTGGCCCTTCCCGCGGCGGCGCGCGACGGGAATCGGGTCGCGAAGCTCGTCTGGCGCGACGAGTTCACCGGCAAGTCCGGGACCAAGCCCGCGGCCTCCCGCTGGATCATCGAGACCGGCACGCCGTCCACCGGTGAGCTCCAGCACAACTCGCGCGACAACGTCGGCCTGGACGGCAAGGGCCATCTCGTCATCACCGCGAAGAAGAAGGCCTCGCACGGCAAGAAGTACACCTCCGCGCGCATCACCACCGAAGGCAAGTTCACCACGACGCACGGAAGGATCAGCGCGCGCATCAAGAGCCCCAACGGCAAGGGTCTGTGGACCGCGTTCTGGATGCTGGGCGCGGACTACCTGACGAACCCGTGGCCGGACTGCGGCGAGATCGACATCGTGGAGCGGCGCGGCGACCACACCCGCCACGCCCACGCCACCCTGCAGGGTCCCGGCTACTCCGGTGTCGGCCTCACCAAGCGGTACAGACTCCCGGCCGACATGAAGGCCTTCAACACCTTCCACACCTTCACCGTCGACTGGACGGCGAAGAGCGTCACCTGGAAGGTCGACGGCGTCCGCGTGCACAGCGTCAAGCGCTCCGCGGTGCCGGGCGAGTGGGTGTTCGACGACCCGTTCTTCCTCGTGCTGAACCTCTCGGTCGGCGGCCCCTTCCCCGGCCCGCCGAACGCCAAGACCCCTTTCCCCGCCAAGATGGTCGTCGACTACGTGCGCGTCTACCACTACGCGTGACCCGCGCGGCCGTTCACGACGCCGTGGCCGGCACCGGCGCGGGCCGGTCGGGACGGGGCGCGCGGGGCGCGGTCTGGGCGCGGACGGTGTCGAGGAACGCCCCGGCCGCCGGCGTGAGCTCGCCGTCGCCCGCCGCGGCGAGCAGCAGACGGCGCGGGGCGGCCGGCCGCAGCGGCACCGCGCTGATGCCGTCGAGGAGTTCGGGCAGCGCCAGTGACGGGACGACGCTGACGCCGAGGTCCTCGCGGACCATCGCCAGCAGGGTGTCCATCCGCTGGACGCGGCGCGCGGGCGACAGCGTGAGGCCGAGGGCGCGGTAGAGGGTCTGGATCAGCGGTTCGCATCCCGCGCCCGACAGCAGGAACGGGTCGTCGGCCAGGTCGGCGAGGCAGACGGAGCCTTCGGCGGCCAGCGGATGGGCCGCGGGCAGCACCGCGAGGAACTCGTCTCCGGCCAGCGGCACGGCGCGCAGATCGGGGCGGGGTCCGGAGACCACGCCGAGGTCGATGACGCCGGTGCGGATCCACTCGTCGATCTCGCCGTCGGTGCCTTCCAGCACGACCACGTCCACGGCGGGGTGGAGTCTGCGGAAGGTCCGCACGAACTCCGGCAGGACCCGGCAGGCGCTGGGGAAGGCCCCGATGCGCACCCGACCGTCGAGCAGCCCGGACGCGGCGGCCGCCTCCTCGGAGAACCGTTCGACGTGGTGCAGTGCTCCGGCGACGTGGGGCATCAGGCGGCGGCCGATGTCGGTGAGGCAGCACCCGGACCGTTCCCGGATGACGAGCCGCATCCCGAGTTCGTTCTCCAGGGACGTCAGCGCGTGGCTGACCGCCGACTGCGTGACGCCGAGGAGGTCCGCCGCGCCGGTCACGCTGCCGGCCTCGTGCACGGCGCGCAGCGCGCGGAGTTGCGCGAGATTCATGAGCCTTCCGCATCCTCAAGATGAATTACTTTTGTTTGCCGTGAACAAACGCCGTGGTCTATCAATGAACCCTTCCGTCGTCGCAGCCGAGGAGTTTCATGGCCGTCATCGATTTCGTGTATCTCCTGGCGGTGGGCGCACTGTGGGGTGCGTCCTTCCTGTTCATGCGGGAGGCGGCGCCGGTGCTGGGGCCGGTGAGCATGACCGAGGCGCGGGTCCTGCTCGCCGGCCTGGCATTGCTCGTGGTCGGGCTGCTGCTGAGGAAGGTCCCGGATCTGCGGCGGGATTGGCGCGGATTTCTGGTGCTCGGTGCATTGATGGCGGCTTTTCCGTTCACCCTGATCGGCGTCGCGGAACTGGAGATCACTGCTTCTCTCGCGGCGATCCTGAATGCCACGACGCCGTTGTTCGCGCTCGCCGTCAGCGCGGTGCGCGCGCGGGCCCGCCCTTCCGGTCCGCAGATCGCGGGCGTGCTGCTGGGAGTCACGGGGGTCGCGGTGCTGGTGGGCCTGGGGCCCCTGCACATCGACGGCATGATGCTCCTCGCGGTCGGCGCCAGTCTGCTGGCCGCGCTGTTCTACGCGCTGGGCGGGGTCTACACCAAGATCAGGTTTCCAGATACCCATCCTCTGGTCACGGCAACCGGACAGAATCTCGCCGCGGCGGCCATACTCCTCGTACCTTCGCTGGCGCTGCCTCCCCGCGAGTCCCCGGACGGCGGCATCGTGCTGTCGGTCGTCACGCTCGCGCTGGCGAGCACCGCACTCGGATTCTTCCTGTTCTTCCGCCTGGTGACCCGGATGGGCCCGACGGGCGCCCTGTCGGTCACGTTCCTCGTCCCGCTGTTCGGGCTGCTGTGGGGCACGGTGTTCCTCGGCGAGCCGCTGAGCTGGAGCATGCCGTTCGGCATGGCGATGGTGCTGGCCGCGGTCTTCCTCGTCACCGACCGGCCCGCGAAGTCCCCCGCGCAGGCGCCGGCCGGCGAGGTCCCCGAGGCGGAGCGCGACCCCGCCTGACCGCCCGTCCCGCGGCTCACGGGGCGGGCTCCCTGGCCAGGCCGAACTCCCGGGCGCGCATCTCCTCCTCGGCGGTGTCCTCCACCCGGTTCATGGCCCAGCGGAGCAGGGGCGGCGCCATGAGCGAGGTCGCGACCGCGATGAGCACGATGATCGTGTACATCCGGGACGATAGGACGCCGATGCGCAGGCCCACGCTGGCGATGACGATCTCGATGACGCCGCGGGCGTTGAGCCCGGCGCCCAGGGCGACCGCCTCCCACCGGTTCAGACCGGCGAGGAGCGAGCCGAGGTAGGCGCCGACGAACTTGCCGAGGACGGCGAGGAGCAGCACGAGCAGGGCCCAGCCGAGCACCGACGGCGAGGCGAGGGCCGACAGGTCGATGCGCAGTCCCGCCGTGGCGAAGAACAGCGGCGCCAGGACGCCGAGGACCACCGTCCGCAGCGGGGCCAGGACCGAAGGCGGCGCCGCTCCGCTCGCCCGGATCGCCATCCCGCACGCGAAGACGCCGAAGACCGCTTCCAGGCCGAGCGCGTGGGTGCCCGCGGAGCACAGCAGCATGAGCAGCACCACCACGGCGATCGCCACCTGCGGTTCCTGCGCCCGCTCGGCCCGGATGAGGGCGACCCTGGCCACAGGTCTGACCACGAGCCACGCGGTGAGGACGACGAGCACCACGTACGCCGCCGACAGGGCAGTGCCCGCCGCGCTCGCCCCTGCCGCGGCCATCGCCGAGACGACGGACAGCAGCAGCCAGCCGGCGATGTCGTCGACCATCGCCGCGGCGAGCGTGAGCTGGCCGGTGTTGCGGTGCAGGAGGTTCATGTCGGTGAGGGTCTTGGCGATGACGGGGATCGCGCTCACGCACAGCGCGACGCCGAGGAACAGCGCGAACGACGTCCGGTCGGCCTGCGGCCCGTGGAACACCGCGGGAAGGGCGGCGCCCACGGCGATGCCGAGGCCGAGCGGGATGACCAGGCTGGTCGCGCTGACGTAGGCGGCGGTGCGGCCCCTGCGCCGGACCAGGCCGAGGTCCATCTGCGCGCCGGTGACGCCGACGAGCAGCAGGACGCCGATCTGGCCGACGGCGTCCAGGAGGTGGAACTGGGCGGGGTCGCGGGGGAACAGCCAGAGCATCAGGTCGGGTGCGGTCTGGCCGAGGACGGACGGCCCGAGCAGGACCCCGGCCGTCAGCTCGCCGGCGACCGCGGGCCAGCCCAGACGGACCGCGAGCCTGCCGAGCAGGACGGCGGCGGTGAGCAGCACACCGGCCTGCAGGAGGAACAGCATCAGGGCGTGGCTGGTCATCGGGGGGACGGCGCTCACCGGGTTCCCCTCTCCGTGCCGCGGCGGCTCGGGGCGTGGCGCGTTCCACCGCGCGGGCGGGCCGCGCCCGCGCGGGATGCCGGTCCGCTCACGCGCCGCTCCCCGGATCCTCGGCGAGGAAGCGCAGGACGGCTTCGGCCACCTGCGCGGGCCGCTCCTCCTGGGGGAAGTCGCCGCACCCGGGCAGGACGAGCAGGCGGGAGGCGGGCAGCAGCGCGGCGAACCGGCGGCCGGTCTCGACCGGGACGAGCGGGTCGACCTCGCCGAAGACGAGCAGGGTCGGCGTCTTCAGACCGCGCAGCGGTTCGGCGAGCGCGTCGAAGCCCGGCCCGTAGCTCATCCGCACGCCGAGTCCGAAGACCGCCATCGGGTGGCCGCGTCTGCGCAGATGGGCGTGGTGGAAGGCGAGGGTCTGCGGATCGTGGCGGTGGCCGGGACCATGGGCGGCGCGCCAGCGCTCCTCGAACGGGCCGCGCGGGAAGACGCGGGCGAGCAGCGCGCCGACGACGGGGGCGGCCAGGAGCCGGTACAGGGTGAGGTTCGCGGCTGTCTCCCCGAGCGCCCCGGCCGCCATGACGACGAGCCGGGAGACCCGCTCGGGTCTGCGCGCGGCGAACCAGGCGGCGAGGGAGCCGCCCATCTGGCTGCCGACGAGCACCGCCTCGGGTAGTTCGAGTGCGTCGAGGAGGTCCGCGAGCAGGTCGGCGCAGCGGTCGGCGGACCAGTCGCGGCCGCGCGGCGCGGGCGAGTCGCCGCTGCCGGGCAGATCGACCAGGATCACGCGGTGCTCGCGGGCGAGCGGCGGCACCACGTCGCGCCAGGTGTGCGAGGAGGTGAGGAAGCCGTGCAGCAGCACCAGCGGGGGGCCGTCGGCGGGTCCCTCCTCGCGGATGTGGACGTCGGTGCCGGGCAGGCGGAGGATCCGGCCTGTGGCGCGGTCGGGGGCCGCGGTGCTCACGCGGCCTCCCGCAGGAAGTCCAGGAGCGTGTCGTTGAAGGCACGGGGCGATTCGACGGGCGGGATGTGCGCGCTGGGCAGCAGCGCGGTGCGGGCGCCGGGCAGGAGCCCCGCCAGCTCTTCGGTGGCCGGGACGGGGAAGAGCATGTCCTGGACGCCGCCGACGACGAGGACAGGGCAGGGCGGCGGGGTGAGCCAGGTGGTGCTGTCGTGGGTGCGGGCCTGCCCGTAGATGCTGCGCAGGGCCGCGGTGGTGTACTGGTCGAACATCGCCTGTTTGAGCGCGCTCTGGCGGCGTTCGAGCACCTCGAAGTTCGCGGCGGAGAACAGGAAGCTCTTGAGGACCTCCCAGAAGTTCGCCAGGTCGTCGCGCTCCAGGAAGCCGTAGAGCATCCGCAGGAACAGCTCCGTGGACTCGCGGGGTTTGGCGAACGTCGCGACGAGGGCGAGGGCGGACAGCCGTTCGGGGTGCCGGGCGGCGAAGTGCTGGGCGACGAGGCCGCCGTGCGACAGTCCCGCCACGGCCGCCCTGTCGTGGCCGAGCGCGGTGAGCAGTTCGGCCAGGTCGTCGGCGTGGTCGGCGTTGGCGGGGTATCCGGTCGCCGACGGCGAGTCGCCGAAGCCCCGCATGTCGTAGGTGATGACGGTGTAGTGCTTGCTGAGGGCGGGGATCTGGCGCATCCAGGTGCCGCCGAGGGTGGTCAGCAGGACGAGCGGGGGGCCTTCGCCGCGCGCCCGGTAGCGGATCGCGCCTTCCTTGAGCTGGGCGGTGTCTGTGATCACGGACGCTCTCCGTTCGTCAGCCGGTCCGCACGGGCCGCCAGGCCGCGGTGCTCCCGTAGAGTTCGTCGATCTTGTGCCGGCGGATCTTCATGGTCTCGGTGACGGTGCCCTCGGCGACCGAGGGGAGTCGGTCCACGACGGCGATGCGGCGGACCCTCTCCCACGGGTGCAGGGCGTTGTTCAGCTCGGCGATCCGCTCGGCGCACGCCGCGGCGTCCCCGGGGACTGCGGGGTCGAAGAACAGCAGGGCGCCCAGGGGCGCGTCGCCGAGTTTGGTCACGACGCACTCGGCGGCTCCGGTGGCGCGCACGGCGGCCTCCTCGATGGGCCGGACGAAGACCTTCTCTCCGGTGCTGAGCGCCAGGAAGTCGCGGATCCTGCCGCGGACGGTGAGGAACCCGTCGCAGTCCAGGCTGCCGACGTCTCCTGTGGGCTCCCACTCCGCGCGCTCTTCGGCCTGGACGATCTCGCCGTCGGCGAGCCTGCCGTACAGGAACGGGGTCGGGGTCCGCACGAGGATCTCGCCGGTGTCGGGCGCGAGCCGGATGCTCCCCCACGGGATCGGCCTGCCGACGGTGCCCGCCCGGGTGCCGCCGGGCGTGTTGATGCCGACCATGCCGAGTTCCGTGGTCCCGTAGACCTCGTAGACGGGCACGTCGGCCGCCAGGAGTTCGCCGAGCACGGCGGGGTCGGTCGCGGCGCTGCCGACGAACACGGCGCGGATGGCGGGGCCGAACACCGCGCGCAGGTGCTCGGCGGCGTCCCCGCCGCTCTTCTTGGCGGCTTCGCGCGCCCTCCAGTGCAGATGCTGCAGGGAGCGCGGCACCGCGACGTGCAGAGTGGGCGCGAGGGCCGCGGTGTCGGCCGGGAAGTGGACGGGGTCGGACAGCACGAAGTCCATGCCCGCGCCCAGCCCCCAGTAGAGCATCATCCGCTGGGGCAGGTGCGACAGCGGCAGGTACAGCAGCAGCCGGTCGGCGCCGCTGAGGCCGTAGATCTCGGCGAAGCGGTCCATGGTGAACAGCAGGGGCGCGGCGTGCACCGCGAACAGCTTCGGCTCCGACAGGGTCCCGCTGGTGGACACGATGGTGAACGGGCCGTCGGGGGCTGGGCCGTCGTTGAAGACCACCTCGACGTGCGGTTTGAGTTCGCCGTCGATCGCGGGGACGCCTTCGGGCCCGCCCGCGCCGAGGAAGACGACCTCGAAGCCCGCCCGGGCGAACTCCGCGACGTAGGCCGGCCGGTCGGTGAACACGATCCGGCAGCGGCTGTCGGCGGCCGTCGCGGTGGCGCGCTCGGGCGGGGCGCTGGGGTACAGCGCGACGGAGACGGCTCCGGCGAGCAGGCAGCCGAGGTCGGCGAGCACCCAGGCGTAGGAGGTGTCCCCGTGGATGGCGACGCGGTCCCCGCCGCGCACCCCGCGGGCGCGCAGCAGGGCGGCGACGGCCATCGCGTCGTGGTGGCATTGCGGGTAGGACACGCTGGTCAGGCGGCCTTCCCGGCGGAAGTGGAGGGCGCTGCCGGTCTTGTCCGGCATCGCCCCCACGATCTCCCGCAGCCGGCAGGGGGCCTGGATCACGGCGTTCCCCGGCCGTCGCCCTCCAGGGCGTCGGTGAACAGCTGGGCGTAGGCGCGCAGGGTGTACTCCCACGTGGTGGTCATGAGCCGGTAGCGGGCCGGGTCCTCAGCGCACCGGTCGAAGGCCTTCTTGACGGTCTCGATGTGCTCCTGGTCCTCCGCGGCGTGCACGCGCAGGAACGAGTTGGCCGTCTGCGCGAACGCGTACTGCCCCATCGCGCCGGCGGCCTGCGGGCCGAGCGAGGCGCCCAGGCCCTCGGTGGCGGCGGCGAACCCGACGATCGCCGCGGGGTCGACCATCGTCGCCAGGTAGTGGTTCTGGCCGATCATCGTCCAGGCGCCCAGGCCGGGCAGTCCGGCGAGGTAGGTGTCGGGGTCGTACTCCAGCTGCCGCAGGTCGCGCACGCACAGCCGGTCGTGGTGCCGCTCGTCGATCGCCAGGTCCAGGAACCAGTCCTGGAGCCACTCCTCCTCGGCGTGGGCCGCGGCGTTCGACAGGAAGTGCGGGGTCTGGCCGACGAGGTGCCAGGTCTCGCGCAGGTAGGCGGCGTAGACGGGCTTGGTGAGCTCGCCGTTCAGGATCGTGTCGATGAACGGGTGCTCCACCACGAGGTTCTTCAGGACGGGCGCGACCTCGGCGAGGGCGCTGTCGTATCCGTTGGCCATGGTCAGGCCACCTCCAGGATGCCGAGCTGGGACATGGTCTCGTTGAAGCGCGCCCGGGTGCGCGGGATGTAGTCGTCGCTGACGAAGCCGGCCTCGGCGGCCCAGCCGATCTTCTCGGCGAGCTCGCCGTTCAGGTAGCCCTCCAGGTGTTCCTGGTACCACTTGCAGTACTCGGCGGCGCGGCGCCGGTTGTCCTCGCTCTCGGCCAGCAGCCGCTTGGCGACGGTGACGCCGAATCCGACGTGCCTGCGCTCCTCCCGTTCGATCCGGTCGAACTGGTAGAAGTACTCGGGCTTGTTGCGGCCGAGCTGGTAGAGCTCCTCCATCGCCAGGACGCCCTCGGCGTAGAGGTTGAGGCCGATGAGGACCTCCAGTTCGTCGTCGCTCTCGAACAGCTTCTGGAACCGGTCGTCGATGTCCTGGATGCGGTACTTGTCGTGGTCGAAGCCGTCCCAGGGCATGCCCAGCCGCTCCACGCCCTCCCGGAACAGGCGGGCGTGCGTGACCTCGTCCGAGGCGTGGTGCACCAGGTACGTCTTCTCACGCAGGTCGGTGCGGCGCGGGATCCAGCGCGCGCACAGGTCGATGATCTCCAGCTCCGAGGAGTGGAAGTTGACGTAGACGGTGAGGATGAGGTTCCACACGTCCTCGCCGTAGGTCTCGATGATCTCTTCCATCGGCGTCCTGCTCATGGAGTGCCTCCGTCGTGCGCGTCGAAGAGGTCCTCGACCTCGATGTCCAGGGCCTTGAGGAAACGGCTCGTGAGGTTGTACAGGCCGATCGCGACGACGATGTTGACGATCTCGGCCTCGGTGAACAGGGCCCGCAGCCGCTCGCGCAGGGCGGGGGTGGTGCCGTCGGGGTCGCGGGTGAGCGTCTCGGCGAGCTCCAGGATGAGCGCCTCGCGGTCCTCGAAGACGCTCGCCCGGATCACCGAGTCGCCGATCGCGCGCAGTTCCTTCTCGCCGACCCCGGCGCGGCGCGCGGAGGCCGTCATGTGCGCCACGCAGTAGGCGCACTCCTGGGTCTGCGCGGTGCCGAGCGCGGCGAGCGCGCGCAGCCTGGGCCCGATCGTCGGCGAGGCGTAGACCTGTGCCCAGAACGGGACGAACGTCTGGAGGAGGTCCGGGCAGTGGGCGAGGGCGCGCAGGATGTTCGGGACGAACCCGTACTGCGCCTCGACCGCCTTGAACGCGGCCTGCACCTCCGGTGGGGCGTCGGCGCCGTCCGTCAGCTCAACGAACGCCATCGGGCGCCTCCCTCGCCGCGGTGAGGAACCCGTAGCTGACCGCCTCGTGGACCAGGGCCTGCGCCTGGTCCACACTCCCCACGCCGCTCTCGACGATCAGGTCCATGAGCTGGGCGCTCGTGCGGGTGCCGTCGGCCGCGGCCAGCAGCGCCTCCATCGCCGCGGTGAGCGGCACGACGGCGCCGTCCGGGCCGGTGATCGCGCGGGACTCGCGCAGGTAGTGCCCGTCGACGGCCAGGTCGTCGACGATGACGGAGGCGCCCGCGATCAGCGGGGTCTCCACGTCGACGTTCACTCCGGTCGACTTGCCTTCGAAGATGCCCTCGATGGTGCCGCGCAGCTCGGAGGGGACGTCCAGGCGCTCCAGGTAGCGGCGGTACCAGGACCGGTGGGTGAAGGCGCCGGCGATGAGCGAGATGAACGCCTTCTCCGGGGCCAGGCCGGGGACGTCGAACTGGCTGCGGGCATGCCAGAAGTAGGAGTCCTTGGTGCTGCCGTGGCCGCTGTAGAGGAAGTAGACCTGGGCGCGCAGCCGCGCGAACTCCTTGCGGTAGGCGTTCTCGTAGAACTCCAGGACGCGGGTGCGGTCGAGGTCCGGCTTGTCCAGGACCGTGTTGACCGTGGTCGCGGCGAGGAAGCCGCTGAGCATCGCCAGGTGGACGCCGGTGGAGAACAGCGGGTCGATGAAGCAGGCGGCGTCGCCGACGGCGATGTAGCCGTCGCCGGCGAACTTGTCGTAGATGTAGGACCAGTCGCGCTGGACGCGGACCTTGTCCACCATTTCCGCGCCTTCGAGCCTGGCCGCCATCTCGGGCGTCTTGGCCAGGCACGCCTTGTAGTACTCCTCCAGGCCCTGGCCCTTGTTCTCGTGGAAGGACTCCCGGTCCACGACCGCGCCGATGCTGGTGATGTCGTCGCGCAGCGGGATGAACCACCACCAGCCGTCCTCGAAGGTCGGCAGGAACGTGTTGCCGCGGTCCAGGCCCTCGCCGCGGTCGGCGCCGCGCCAGTAGCTCCAGATGGCCATGTTCTGGAGGTTGGTGTCCCACTGCTGCTCGTGCAGGCGCTTGGTGACCAGGCCGCCCTGGCCCGAGGCGTCGACGATCCAGCGGGCGGTGACGGTGCCGCGCCGCCCGTCGGTGGTGGCCTCGTACTCGACGGTGGAGGTGCCGTCGGCGGCGATCGAGAAGTCGACGACCCGGTGCTCCTCGCGGGCGTCGACGCCGTGCTCGCGCGCGTTGTTGAGCAGCAGCTCGTCGAAGGGGGCGCGCTCGACCTGGTAGCCGTAGTCGTAGGGCATGGCCAGGGCGTCCTTGAAGTAGACCTTCCAGGGTTCGCGCTGCTCGCCCCAGACCCACTCGACGCCGTACTTCTTGATGTAGCCGTCGTTCTCCAGCGTCTCCAGGACACCGATCCGCTTCATCAGGTCGGCCGTGCCCGACAGGAGGGACTCGCCGATGTGGTAGCGGGGGAACTTCGCTGATTCGAAGAGCACGACGCGTTTTCCCGCGTCGGCGAGCAGGGTCGCGGCCATGGAACCGCCGGGGCCTCCCCCGATCACCACGATGTCGAATTCCTCGACAGAGCTCAAGGCTGACTCCATTTCAGTGGTAGACGTCGACGATCTCGTCGTATTCCATCAGGTACCGATAGAATGGATGGGTGGTCCGGAATGGCCGGGAGAACAGTTCTCCCGTATCCAGGAGGAGAGCGACGCTGGTGCCCGCCTGCTGGAGTTCGGTGTCGATGAATTCTTTGCCGGTGTCGGTGAATCCCAGGGCTCTGAGCGGGCCTATGGGAGTGGTCTTCGTCTCGGTGAAGAGGTCCGCGAGAATATGCGTCGTGCCGTTGCGCAGGCACCAGTGCAGACAGCCCTTGACGAGCCCGCCGAGCACGCCGTAGGGCAGGTGCGCGAAGCGCTGGTTGCGGTGGTCGGCGAGGATCATCAGGCGCTGGCACTCGATGAGCCTGCGCCCCGGCGCCCGCAGTTCGGCGATGTCGGCGAACTGCTCCACCGGCAGGCCCGCGGCAGAATCGGTGACGAGTCTCATGGTGCCGACGACCCGGTTTTCGACGCGGGCCATGAGATAGGTGGAGTGGTCGTCGTAGCGGTCCTTGTGCCGCGGTCCGCCCTCGGGCGGGAGCCAGCCGAACTCGGCTCCGTAGACCGCGTTCCACAGCATGTCGACGGCCGCGAGGTCCGCGTCGTCCTCGGCCAGGTAGATCCGCTGCTCCGAAAGCGGATCTTTGGCCTGCTCGGTGAATTCCCAACCCTTCGGCCGGGTCGGCGACTGTTCTTCCGGAAGCACGGTATTCACGTATGCCCTTTGTGCGAAATGACGTCCGTCCGGGGACGCGGTCACGAGAGCAACCAAAACAAATCGAACAAAGAGGTGTCAACGGCAACCGAGTGACGCGGTGGTCACGGCGTGGAACTCTGGCAGGCCGGACGGCATGACAGACCCAAGAATTAACCTGGGGGCAACACCCCGAAGACATATTTCATGAGACCCCCTCAAGCTTCCCACAATCAATGAAGCGGGCTCATATAACACATATGAAATGGCAGTGCGGAGCACTGTCAAGTTCGGTTCGCCCGGCCCTGGAGAGCCACGATCAACCCCCCGGCGGGCCGTCGGCCGTCGAAACCCCGGGCACCGCGGCCGCGCGTGCGCACGTTCGGCGACGGGCGCATGCCCGGCGGGCGCCGCGCCGGACCCCTTCAGGAGGGCAGGTTGGCGAGGGCCTTGGTCGCGGCCTGGAGGGCCGTGTCGCGGACGGCGGACGCCTGGGCGAAGGGCCCCTCGCGGGTGAGCTTGACCAGGACCGGGCCGGAGCGGACCTGCACGGTGGTGGTGGCGGTGTCGCCGAAGGAGCTCCGGGAGGTCTCGGACTGGGTGAAGGCCTCGTCGCCGACGCCGGGCAGGTCCTTCGGGGCTGTCGTGACGACTTTGATGACGGGGTCGGTGGAGGTGCCGGCGTCCCCCGCGGCCTGGCGCTTGTTCAGGGCGTAGGCGTCCTTGGCGACCTGCTCGGCGGTCTTGCCGTTCTGCGCAGGCATGGCCCGGACGTTGATCTCCAGGCGGAGGTCGCCCGTTCCCCAGGAGCAGGTCGCGGCGTTGGTGCCGGAGCCCTCGGGGTCGCCGGTGAGGGTGCGGGCCTGGTCCTCGGTGAGCAGGGCGCACGGGTCGGGAGCCGTCCCGGGGCTGGAGGAGACCGGGCCGCCCGCGACCGGGCCGCCCGCGACCGGCGACCCGGAGGGCGTGCCCCCTCCGGTAGGGGAGCCGTCGCGCGTCAGGGCGAACACGACGGACACCGCGGCAACGACGACGAGCGTCGCGGTCGCGGCCCCGGCGACGAGCAGCGCGGCGGACATCGGACGTTTCGCCGCGCCACCCGACATCGGCACGGTCGAGGGGAACCCCGGCGGCGCGGCGAGCCGCGGGGCCGCGAACGCCATCGGGGCGGGGGCGAGGCCCGCGACGCCTTCCAGGACCTGCCGGATCACGGCGGGGGCGGGCCGCCGGTGCGGCTCACGGTGCAGCATGTCCAGCAGGAGCGGCCCGAGCGGCCCCGCGAGCTCCGTCGGCGCCGCGTCCTCGGTGAGGACGGCCCCGATCATCGCCAGCGCGTTCGGCCGCTCGTAGGGGCGGCGCCCTTCGACGGCCGTGTAGAGGGTCGCGCCGAGCGACCACAGGTCGGAGGCGAGCCCGTCCACGGGTCCGTCGCCGAGCCGTTCGGGCGCCATGTAGCCGGGTGAGCCGACGATGCCCTTCTCCGCCGCGGCCGTCGGGTCTCCGGCGACGGTGGCGATGCCGAAGTCGGTGAGGATGGCCCGGTCCCCGGACAGGAGCACGTTGGCGGGTTTGACGTCGCGGTGTTCGATGCCGCGCGAGTGCGCCAGGAGGAGCGCGTCCAGGAGCTGAAGGCCGATCTCGGCGACGCGCCGGGCGGGCAGCGGCCCCTGCCCGGTGCGGACGGACTCCAGGGACGGCCCGTCGATGAGGTCCATGACGATCCAGGGCCGACCGTCCTGCCGCAACACGTCGTGCACGGTGATGATGGACGGGTGGGGCAGCGCCGCGGCGGCGCGCGCCTCGCTGAGGAGCCGTTCGCAGAACGCGGCCTGCCGGGCGGGGTCGAGGTCGGCGGGCGGCCTGACCTCCTTGACGGCGACGGTCCTGCCGAGGAACTCGTCGCGGGCCCGCCACACGTCGCCCATGCCGCCGCTGCCGAGTTTGTGCTCCAGCCGGTAGCGTCCGGCGAGCGGGGGACGGTCAGCCATGTCTGAGCTCCTCGGCGATCCAGTAGGCGCCGCGGATGGCGGCCTGCCTCAGCGCGGTGCTCTTGCCGCCGTTGCGGGAGTACTCCACGGTGACGAGGGCGTTGGCCTGCCGGAAGACGACCTCGGTGGTGAACCGCTGCCCTGAGCGCGAGGAGTCCATCACCGAGTCGAGGACGACGGCCTCGTCGCCGGGCCCGCCCAGTTCGATGACCTCGTCGGCGGTGAGGGCGGCCATGCGGCGTTCGCTCTTCAGGCCGGCTGCGGGGTTCCCGGCGAGTTCGATCTTCACGTCGAGGGACAGGTCGAGGGTGCCCGGCAGGTCGCCGAGCCCGCTGTCGGTGCGCCAGTTGCAGGATCCGGCCATGTAGTTCAGCGGTTCGGCCGCGTCGGGGACGAGCTGCGCGATCTGCTCGTCGGTGAGGACCTCGCAGGCGTTCGGCACGGCCGCGAGGGTCGGCGCGCCCGTCGCGGCGGCGGCGTCCGGGCGGGCGAGCGCGACGGTGATCGGGATGGTCACGGCGGCCAGGGCCAGGGCGGCGACGCCCAGGAGGGCGGGGTGGACGCGCAGCGGCTCGCGTGGCCCGGTCCGGGGCGCGAGCCTGCGCAGCGCGGAGGTGAGCGCGGCGGCGTCGGGGCGGGCGGCGGGGTCGGGGTGCAGCGCGGGCCCCACGGCGGCGGTGAGCGGGAGAGCGCGGGCCGCCGGGAGCGGCCGGCCGTGGCGCAGGGCTTCGGGGTCGGAGAAGGGCGGGCGGCCTTCGGCGGCGGCGCACAGCGTCGCGGCCAGCCCCCACAGGTCGGAGGCGGGGGTCCGGCCGGGTTCGGGCGGCGTGAACGCGGGCGCGGGGTCGGTGGTGCCGAAGCCGGTGAGCGCGAATCTGCCGTCGGCGCATCGCACGACCGTGCCGGGTTCGACCGCGCCGTGCACGACGCCGAGGGCGTGCGCGTGGGCGAGCGCGTCGAGCAGGTCGAGGCCGAGCGCCGCGGCGTCGGCCTGCGGCAGGACGCCGCACGTGTACAGGGTGGTGCCGTCGGTCGGCTCGGTGACGGCCCAGGCGGCGCCCGTCTCGTCGGTGACGACGTCGTGGACGGTGACGGCGCCGGGGTGCTTGAGCACGGCGGCGGCGCGTGCTCCGGCGAGCGCGTCGGCGGGCAGCCGCCGGACGGTGACGTCGCGGTGCAGTAGTTCGTCGGCGGCGTGCCAGGCGGTGCCGGCGGCGTCCAGGGGGCGCAGCGGCCGGTAGCGTCCGGCCAAGGGCGCGGTGGGGGTGGTCATCCGGTCTTCTCCAGTGCCGTCACGGCCCAGCCGAGGGCTTTTTCGGCGCAGGAGGCGAGGTCGGCGGTGAGCTCCTGCCGGGGGCCGCCTTCGGCGCGCTGCTCGCAGGTGACGCGGACGGCGATGTTGCTGACGACGGCGGCGGCCACCGTCGACTGGTCCTGCAACGTCCCCCGGTACAGGTCGTAGGCCACCGCCGCGTCTCCGATCCCGGTGAGGTCCCGGACGGGCGAGACGGTGTCGGTGTCCCCCAGCGCCTCGGCGGGGGCGTCGGCGCGGGTGCCGTCGAGGAACGCGCGGGCGGTGGCGGGCGCGCCGCCGAGCGGGCCGGGCCGCATCACGAACAGCTCGGTCTGCACGGAGGTGTCGGTGGAGTAGTCGGGGCCGACGAGCCTGCACGACGCGTTGGGGTCGCCGCCGCTGGAGGCGCCTCCGTCGCTGCGGCTGGAGCCGGGCACGAGTTCCTCGGCCTGGGCATCGTCGATGAGACCGCAGGCGCGCGGCGCGGCGGCGTAGCGGCCGGGGTCGGTGTCGGGCGACGGCGCGACGGCGGGCGCGGGCGGCGAGGTGAGCAGGGCGGTGGCGATGGTGGTGGCGGCCGCGACCGAGACGACCAGGCAGGCGGCGGCGGTGGCGAGGACCGCCGGGCGGACGGGCACCCTCCGGCCGCGCGGGGCGGACGCGGCGAGCGCCGCGAGGGACGTCGCGGCGTCGGTCGGCCTGCGGGCGGGATCCTTGGCGAGCAGGTCCAGCAGGACGGGCGCGAGGTCTCCCGCGCGCTCGGGCGGGCGCGGCTCGGTGGCCAGCACCGCGCTCAGCACCGCCATCGGGTCGTCGCCCAGGAAAGCGGGGACGCCTTCGACGGCGAGGTAGACGGTCGCGCCGAGCGACCACAGGTCGGCGGCGGGCGCGGGCTCGGCCGTCTGCTCGGGGGCGGTGTAGCCGGGCGTGCCGACGAGGGCGGCGTCGCGGGCGCGGGCGCCGAAGCCGGTGAGGACGCCGCGCCCGTCGGCGGTCACCCACACGTGGTCGGGCTGCACGTCGCCGTGGACGGTCCCGAGGAGGTGGGCGCGCGACAGGGCGGCGGCGAGGTCCGCGCCGATCCGGGCGGCGGCCTGCGGTGGGAGGGGCCCGGTCTGGGCGAGGAGGTCGGTCAGGGGGCGTCCGGCGATGGTCGGGCCGATGAGCCACGGGTCGCCGTCGTGCAGGACGGCGTCCAGGACGGGGTGGGCGGCCGGGTGGCGGACGCGGGCCGCGGCGGCGGCATCGGCCAGGACGTCCCGGGCGAGGGCTTCGCGCCGCGCCGCGCCGAGTTCGGGCGGGAGGGCGACGTGCCGGGCGAACACGGCGGTGCCGGTGGCCTCGTCCCGGGCGAGGTGCAGGCGCGGGGCAAGGGGCTGCTGGAGGACGTAGCGTCCGGCGATCTTGGCGTGCAAACGCTCAGCCTTTGTCGAGCGCCTCGACGACCCATCGGGCCATCGTCTGCGCGTGTTTGCGGATCTGGGCGGGTCCGGTCTTGTCGGTGACGTCGGCGTAGGTGACCTCGAAGACGATGTTGCTGATGCGGAACACGACGTCGGTCATCTGCGCGCCGAGCCTGCCGTAGGTGTCGGTGGTGTAGGCCTCGTCGCCGATGCCGTCGAGTTCCTTGGCCTTGGTCGCCGGTCCGGAGGTGAGGGACTCTCCGCCGATGCCGTCGTAGTGCCAGATGACCTTGTCCGAGCCGTCGGAGGCGCGCAGGCCCTGGAGATAGTGGTCGTGCGCCTGGCCGGGGCTGGATTCGGTCCACACGTCGGTGAGGTCGTACGGCTTGTTCACCTTGACCGAGACGCCCGCGCCGGGGGCGTCCCAGGAGCAGGCGGGCGCGCCGCTCTGGGTGAACGCGGCGCCTTCGGCCTTGGTGTAGCGGGGCACGATCTGGCGGACCTTGTCGGTGGAGACGAGCGTGCACAGGTCGAGGGGCACCGTGAAGCGGGCGGTCTCCTCGGTGGGCGTCACCTGGGGGGCGGCCGGGGCGGTGGTCTGCGGCGCGGGGGCGGCGGCGGGGGTCCGGTCGTCGGTGGCGACGACCACGACGGCGGCCGCGGCCAGCGCGACGGTCGCCATGATGCCTCCGGCGAGCAGCGCGAGGCCGGTGCGGGGGCGGCCCGGCGCGGCGGACGGCAGGGTGGGCTGCGGCAGCGGCGCGGAGGGCGGCGGCTCGGGCAGGGCGATGTCGCCGGACGGCTGTCCTGCCGCGACGCGCTCCAGGACGGCGCGGACCACCTCGGGGGTGGGCCGGGCGCGCGGGTCGCGGGCGAGCAGCCGCGTCAGCAGCGGCCCGAGGTCCCCGGCGCGGACGGGTGCGACGGGGTCCGCGGTGAGCACGGCGGCCAGCACGGCCATGGGCGCGGCGCCGCGGAACGGGTGGTGCCCCTCGACGGCCCGGTAGAGGGTCGCGGCGAGCGACCACAGGTCCGAGGGCGGTCCGGGGCGCTCTCCGCGCAGCCGTTCGGGCGCGATGTGGCCGGGTGAGCCGACGAGCATGCCGGAGCGGGTGAGGGTGGCCTGGCCCTCGACGGTGGCGATGCCGAAGTCGGTGAGGACGGCGCGGCCGTCGGCGGTGAGGAAGATGTTGCCGGGTTTGATGTCGCGGTGCAGGATGCCGAGCGCGTGCGCGGCCTCCAGCGCCGACAGGACGTCGAGGCCGATGCGGGCGGTGTGCTCGGGCGTGAGGGCGCCGCGGTCGGCCAGGACCCGGTCGAGGGTGGCGCCGTCGAGGAGCTGCATGATGATCCAGGGGCGGTCCTCTTCGAGGAACGCGTCGTGGACGGTGACGACGCCGGGGTGGCGCAGCCGCGCGGTGGCCTGGGCCTCGCGGACGGCGCGTTCGGCGGCTTCGGCGCGGGTCGCCTCGTCGAGGCCGGGCGCGATCTTCAGCTCCTTCACCGCGACGTCGCGGCCGAGGGTCTCGTCCCTGGCCTTCCACACGGTGCCCATGCCGCCGCTGCCGAGCACATCGAGCAGCACGTAGCGGTCGGCCAGCCGTCTCCCGATCTCTCCGGACATGCGAGGCATCCTAGGACAAGATCACCTTGGAGATCACAGAGACGGCCCGACCCGTCACCGGAGATCGCGGGGCGGGGCCGCCGTGCGCAGTGCCGGGCTGAGTGTGGCGGCGAGCGCGATCGCGGCCATGAGGAGCGCGAGGCACAGGCCTGTGGCGCGCATCCCGGCCCGGTCGAGGAGGAGGCCGCCCAGGAGCGAGCCGAGGGGGATCGTGCCCCAGGCGACGAGCAGGCCCGCGCTCTTGACCCGGGCCAGGAGGTGGCCGGGGATCAGCCGGTACTGGTGGCCGAGCAGGACGACGTTCCACAGCGGCCCGGGGAAGGCGACCGCCGCGGCGAGCACGCACAGGACGGGCACGGGCGGGTCCAGGGCCAGCGGGAGCAGCAGGACCGCCCACAGCCAGGTGACGGCGGTGGCGACGGTTCCGGGTGCGGCGCGCCGGGCCAGCAGGGGCGCCGCGAGCGCTCCGGCGAGTCCGCCCGCCCCGTAGCAGCCGAGGACCAGCCCGGCCGTCGCGCCGGAGGCGCCGTGGCGTGCGGCCAGGACGACGAGGGTGAGCTTGACGGCTTCGAGCACGAGGTTGAGCGCGCCGACGAGGGCCGTCGACAGCCGGACGAACGGTTCACGGGCGAGCCAGCGCAGGCCGTCGCGCAGTTCACCGGCCAGGCCCGGCGCGGGCTCCTCGCGCCGGACCGACAGGTCGGTGCGCAGGAGGAGGGTGGCGAGGAAGGACGCCGCGTACGACAGGGCGTCGAAGGCGAACGGGAGCGCCCGCCCGATCCCGTACAGCAGCCCGCCGAGCGGCGGGCCGGCGAGGCTCGCGGCGCGGGAGCGGGCCTCCAGACGCGCCAGTGCCTCGGGCACCTGGGCGGGGGCGACCAGCGACGGGACGATGCTCTTGTCGGCGACGCTGAAGAAGACGAAGAACGTGCCCGCGGCGAACGACGCGGCGAGCAGGTGCGGGAACGTCAGCCGCTCCAGCCACGCGGCGGCCGCGATGCCGCCGATGGCCAGAAGGCGGCCCGCTTCGCACACGAGCATCACCGTCCTGCGGTTCCACCGGTCCAGCAGGACCCCGGCGGGCAGGTAGAACAGCACGTACGGGAGCGTCGCGCAGAATCCGGCGAGCCCGGCCATGGCCGGATCGCCGGTGAGCGCGATGACCAGCAGCGGGAAGGCCACCGACGTCGCCCGCACCCCCAGCTCCGAGACGAGCTGGCCGCTCCACAGCAGCAGGAAGTCCCGGTTGCCGCGCAGCGGCCGGGCGGCCTGGTCCCCGCTCATGTGCCTGCCTCCCCCGCGTCCCGTCCAGGGTGCGCCTAGCCGCCACCGCGGGCAACTCCCCGTCAGACGGTGGGCAGGGGCGGGGTGAGGGGGGTGTCGAGGCCGAGGCGGAAGGCCTTGTCGTAGTGGGCGTCGCCGATGGCGGCGCGGATGCCGCGTTCGCAGTCCTGGCGGGCGGCGGCGAGTTCGGGCGAGCCGAACTGGGAGGTGCCGAAGGTGGAGCGCCAGGCCTGCTCTCCGGTGCCGAGGACGGTGGCGGCCTGCTCGCTCTGGCCGAGGCCGGCCAGCGCCAGGGCGAGGGTGTCCAGGACCAGGGCCATGCCCCAGTAGTCGCCGAGCCGTCGGTTGGCCTCCAGCGCCTGGCGGGCGTGGTCGACGGCGGCGGGCAGGTCGCCGGTGCCGAGCGCCGCCAGCGCCCAGATGTAGTCGCCCCAGGAGCGGTACTTGTACTCCGCGCGCCGCTCGCCCTCTGCCTTGATCCACCGGGCGAGCGCGAACGCCTCGGGGTAGTCGCCGCGGACGATGTGGATGTAGGACACGCACGCCTGCATCATCAGGGTCGTCGCCTCGTGCATGCCCTCGGCCTCGTGCGGGCCGCCGGGTTCGGGCAGGGTGTCGAACGGCGCGACGATGCGCATGCCGAGGTCGGCGTCGCCGCGGATGGACCAGGCGGTGCCGCGCAGGTAGGCCGACGCGCGGGCGGACAGGCCGAAGGGTGGCTTCTCGGTGTCGGGGGCGGCGGCGGTGCAGACCTCGACGGCGTCATTGGCGGCGTCGATGTCGCCCTGGGCCAGGACGACGAGCCCGTAGGCCCAGGCGGCGCGCATGCGGTGGTAGCCGGGGGTGGCGTCGTGGGCGAGCGCGCGCTCGAAGTAGTGGCGGCCTTCGCGCTGGTGGCCGCAGCAGTACCAGAAGAACCACAGTGCGCCGAGCAGTTCCAGGACCGTGTCGCCGGGCTCGGTGAAGCAGGTCTCCAGCGCGACCTGGAGGTCGGCGAAGTCGTGGGCGAAGCCGCGGGCGAGGTCGGCCTGCTCGGCGGTGAACCAGAGGCCGAACGCGCGGCGGGCCTCGGCCAGGTAGTGGTCACGGTGGCCGATCCGCAGGGCGCGTTCCTCGCCGAGGTCGCGCAGCCAGTGCGCGCCGAACTCGGCGATCGTGTCGAGCAGGGCGTACCTGCCGTCGCGGGTCTTGACCAGGGACTTGTCGACGAGCGCGGCGAGGGTGGCGCGCACGTCGCCGGGGCTGAGCGGGCCGCCCGCGCAGACCCTCTCGGCGGTGCGGGCGGTGAAGGATCCGGCGAACACCGACAGGCGCGCCCACAGCAGCCGCTCCTTGGGCGTGCACAGCTCGTGGCTCCAGCCGATCGCGGTCCACAGGGTCCGGTGGTGGGCCGGCGTGCCGCGGCCGGATTCGAGGGCGAACCTGTCCTGGATGCGGGCGCCGAGTTCGGCGACGGGCAGTGTCGCGGCGAGCGCGGCGGCGAGTTCGACGGCCAGCGGGATGCCTTCGAGGCGTGCGCAGACCTCGGTGACGATCGGGCGGGTGCCGTCGTCGAGGGTGAAGCCGGGGCAGGCTGCGGCGGCGCGGTCGGCGAACAGCTGGACCGCCTCGTTCTCGGCCGACAGGGGTTCGAGCGTGACGCGGGCCTCGCCGCGCACCCCGATGGGCTGCCTGCTCGTGGCGATGATCTTGACGTCGGGGGCGACGCCGAGCAGCACCATGATGAGCATGGCGCAGGGCTCCAGGAGGTGCTCGCAGCCGTCCAGGACGAGCAGGCACCGGGCTCCGGTGAGCCGGTCGGCGAGCACCTCGACCATCGGGCGGGTCGTCTGGTCCTGCAGGCGCATCTCGCGGCAGACGAGGTGGGGCAGCAGCGTGCCGTCGCGCAGTTGGGCGAGGCGGACGATCCAGACGCCGTCGGGGAAGTCCGCGGCCGCGGCGGAGGCCGCCTCCAGCGCGGTGCGGGTCTTGCCGACGCCGCCGACGCCGGTCAGCGTGACCAGCCGCTCCTCGCGCAGGATCCGGTCGATGGCGGCGAGTTCGTCGGCCCGGCCCACGAAACTCGACGCGTCGACGGCGACGTTGCCACGGGACGGGTTTGTCTCCCTGTGCAATTCCTGCTCCGTTCACTGGGGATGGTGACGTCGAGGAATCGCGACGATACTCCCCGCTTCCGGGCAATGCTCGCTCTTTGCTTCCTTTGTCACACGGAACGCTAGGATGGGATTCTCCGCTCGGGCACGGGAGGCCCACCTTTGGAATATTCCGAGAATGACACTCCGACGTCCGGCGAGGTTCCCTCATCCCATTGCGGCCCCGTTCGAGTGGAAAGGGCGGTTCGTGGTGAGGGTGCGCGGGGCGCACGGTGCGAGGTGGTCGACTCGCCGTACGGCGTGCGCGCCATGGCCGTGCGCGCGGCCGGGCCGCAGCGCGCCGCGCTCGCCGCCGAGGTGCTGCGCGGCTTCGGCGAACTGGCGATGCACGAGACGTCGATCGCGGGCATCGCCTTCCGCATCGACGGGTTCCTGGCCGGGCGCGGGGAGGAGTACGCCACCGCGGTGCTGGTCGAGTTCGACCCGCAGACCCTGAACGCGGAGGTGATCTGCTGCGGGCACGCCCCTCCGCTCGTCGTCGCCGGCGAGGGCGGGGCCGTGGAGTGCGTGCTGCCCGTCGCGCTGCCGCTGGGCCTGCAGTCGCTGGACGCGGGCTGGGCCGCCCCCGATTGGGTGCCGCTCGAACCCGGCGACGGCCTCCTGCTGCACACCGGAGGGGTGAGCGCCGCCCAGCGCCCCTTCCCTTTTCTGGCCCGGCTCTCCCGGGGCGCGATCACCGACCCGTCGGCCTTCGTCGAGCGGCTTTCCGCACAACTCGGTGACCATTGCGGAGACGACGTCGACCTGCTTTTCCTGATGCCCGAAACGCCGGCGTTCCGGTTGCGCCGACCCCACCCGAGGATTCCGACGCTGGGCCCCGAATGGTCGGATTCCCGGCATTTCTCACAGTAAAGGCCGGTGTCTCTGAGAAGAGACACCGGCCCTGTGTGGGGGAGCTCAGGCGGCGGGCTTGGGGCGGCGTGGGGGGCGGGGGAAGAAGCCGCTGGTGCGGGCGAGGTAGTCGGTGTACTCCTGGCCGCGGCGGCGGGCCATCTGGCGCTCCAGCAGCGCCTTGCCGCTGCGGTTGACCAGCAGGTGCGTCATGAACGCCGGGCCGATCGCCGTGATGAGACCGCTCCAGTGCGAGCAGGCGATGAGGAACAGGCCCCACCAGACGACGGAGTCGCCGAAGTAGTTGGGGTGGCGGGTCCAGCCCCACAGGCCGCGGTCCATGACCTTGCCCTGGTTGGCGGGGTCGGCCTTGAACCGCGCGAGCTGCCGGTCCCCGACGCTCTCGAACAGGAACCCGACGGCGAACACCGCGGTCCCGAGCCAGGTGAGCAGGCCGAGGGAGGCGTTCTGGTACATGGCGACCTGGACGGGCAGGGACACCAGCCACATGATCCAGCCCTGGGAGAAGTAGATGTGGCGCAGCACGAACGGCAGCACCGGACCCTTGTTGCGCCGCAGGAGGGCCGCGTAGCGGGGGTCCTCGCCCTTGCCGTGGTTGCGGCGGAAGATGTAGATCCCCAGCCGCAGCCCCCACAGGGCGGTGAGGGCCAGCACGAGCACGCGCCGCCCGGTGACGCCCTCGCCCTGCACGCCGGAGACGGCGAACGAGGTGAGGGCGATGACGACGAACCCGAGCCCCCACACGACGTCGACGACGCTGTGGGTGCGGGTGCGCAGGGCGTAGGCCATGGTGAGGCCCATGGCGACGGCGACGGCCAGGGCGCTCGCGCCGAGGTTGATCAGGAGGGGGACGAGGTTCACGGTGCGCTCAGCTCTCGGGCGAAGTCCTGGAAGGCGTCCTGGGCGTGGACGTAGGAGTGGGCGGGGCCGGAGCGGCTGGCCTTCAGCAGGCCGGCCAGCGCCTGCCCGTCGAGGGCCGTGTCGTGGCGGACCGTGCCGTACTCGACCGCGTCGGCCAGGCGCAGGCCTCCGGCGGCGGCGACGATGACCTGCCCGTTGACCGTCGAGGCCGGGTCGCACAGCGCCGCGACGAGGGGCGCGACGGCGGCCGCGTCCATCGCCTCACGGTGGCCCGGGTCCATGCCGTTGTCGGTCATCTGGGTGAGCGCGTACGGCAGGAGCACGTTGGTGAAGACCCCGCGCGGCGCGCCTTCGACGGCGATGGTCTTGCCGAGCGCGATGACGGCACCCTTGCTGGCCGCGTACGCCGAGACGGTCGGCTCGCCGTGCAGGCCGGCGGTGGAGGCGACGAGCACGATGCGGCCGTGCCGCTGCTCGCGCATGACGGCGGCGCAGGCCGCGGCGATCTGGGAGGTGCCGAGGACGTTGGTGCGCAGCACCGCGCCGAAGTCCTCGGGGGTGGACTTGTGGAACATCGCGGGGCCGGAGACCGCGGCGCTGGTGACGAGGGCGTCGAGCCTGCCCCAGCCGTCCAGGGCGAGTTTGACGATGCGCTGGGCGGTGGCCGGGTCGGCGACGTCGCCGTGCTCGGCGACGGCCTCGCCGCCGAGCGCCCGGATCTCGGCGACGACGTGGTCGGCGGGGCCGAGTCCCTGGTCGTCGACGATCCGGTTGCGGTTGTTGATCACCAGGAGGGCGCCGCGTTCGGCGAGGTGCAGGGCGAAGGCCCGGCCGAGGCCGCGTCCGCCGCCGCTGATGGCGATGACCTGTCCGTCGAGGCCGCTCACGCGGGGATCCTTTCGATGAGGACGGCGACACCGAGCCCTGCCGCGCCGGAGACCGCGGCGACGCCGTAGCGGCCGCCGCGGCGCTCCAGTTCGGTGAGGCAGCCGCCGACCATGATCGCGCCGGTGGCGCCGAAGGCGTGGCCCATGGCGATGGTGCCGCCGTTGGGGTTGAGCCGGTCGGGGCCGAGCCTGAGGTCGCGCCGCAGCTTCAGGCACAGGGCGGAGAACGCCTCGGCGAACTCGTAGACGTCGATGTCGTCGGGGATGAGCCCGGCGCGGGCGATGACGGCCTCGACGGCCTGCTGCCCGGCCGTCAGCATGATGACGGGGTCGGTGGCGCAGGTGGCGGAGGCGATGATCCGGGCGCGGGGTCGCAGCCCGGCGGCCTGGGCGGCTTCGGCGTCGCCGAGCAGGAGCAGGGCGGCGCCGTCGGCGAGGGCGGGTGAGGTGCCGACGGTGTGCAGGTGCCGGATCTCGCCCGCCTCGGGGTGGGCGGCGAGGGCGATCGCGTCCTGGCCCTGGGCGCCGAGCTCGGTGAAGGCGGGCGGGAACTTCGACAGGCCGGCGGGGGTGGTGCCCGGCCTGATCAGCTCGTCGCGGGCGAAGACCGTGCCGTCGTCCAGGGTGATGGGGATGACGGCGCCGTCGTGGTGGCCGGCGTCCCAGGAGGCGGCGGCCTTTGCTTGCGTCTCGGCGCCGTAGGCGTCGAGTTCCTCGCGGGTCCAGCCGTCGAGGGTGGCGTTGAGGTCGGCGGCGATGCCCATGTGCACCGAGCCGATGGCCTGGACGGTGGCCGGGTCGCTCCACAGGGGGCCGCGGTCGCTGAACATGGCGACGCGCGAGACCGACTCGACGCCGCCGGCGACGGCGAGGTTCAGGTCGCCGCCGCGGATGCGGGCGGCGGTCTGGGCGACGGCGTCGATGCCGGAGGCGCAGAACCGGTTGATGACGCCGCCGGGGACGCCGTGGCCCCATCCGGCGAGCAGGGTCGCGGTGCGGGCGAGGTTGGCGCCCTGCTCGTCGACCTGGGACGCCGACCCGACGATCACGTCCTGGACGCGTGCCGTGTCGAGGTCGGTGCGCTCGGCGAGCGCCTTCTGGAGCCGGACGACCAGGTCGACCGGTCCGATGCCGTGCAGGGACCCGCGCGGTGATCCTTTCCCGCGGGCGGTCCGCACGTAGTCCAATACGAGGGCCTCGGCCATGCGGCCTCTCCTCTCCTCCTCGGTTACTCTTTTAAATGTAGTGAGATCCCCCAGTCGGGACAAGGCCCCGGTTTTCGCGAACTTCCGCTCTGTACTGGGCTCCCGCGACGAGCACGTTGACTGCTCACTCTCGTTGTTGTAGTAAGTGTGAGGCAGTGGCCTCCCGGCCGCACCACCCCCGGAGGGAGCAAGCGATGACCGCTGGAACATGGGTTCTGGGCGGATACCAGAGCGACTTCGCACGCAACTGGTCCCGGGCCGGCCTGGGATTCTCCGACCTCACCGAGGAGGTCGCGACCGGCGCCCTGCGCGCCGCGGGGATCGAGCCCGGCGACGTCGAGGTGATCCACGTCGGCAACGCCTTCGGCCAGCTGTTCACCGGCCAGGGCCAGCTCGGCGGCATGCCCGCGACCGTCCTTCCCGATCTGTGGGAGGTCCCCTCCTCCCGCCACGAGGCGGCCTGCGCGTCCGGCGGGATCGCGATCCTGCAGGCGATGGCCGACCTGGAGTCCGGCCGCTACGACGTCGCCCTCGTGCTCGGCCTGGAGCTGGAGAAGACCGTGCACGGCGACCAGGCCGCCCGCCACCTAGGCGCGGCCGCCTGGGTCGGCCACGAAGGCCAGGAGGCGTCCTTCATGTGGCCGTACATGTTCAGCGCCCTCACCGACGAGTACGACCGCCGCTACGGCATCGACGACGCCCATCTGCGCGCGATCGGCGAGCTGAACTTCCGCAACGCCCGAGCCAACCCGCTGGCCCAGACCCGCGCCTGGGAGCTCACCGACGCCAGCTTCTCGGCCGACGACAAGGTCAACCCCCTCGTCGAGGGCCGCCTGCGCCGCCACGACTGCAGCCAGATCACCGACGGCGGCGCGGGCGTCGTCCTGGTCAGCGACCGCTACCTGGCCCGCCGCCCCGAGCTGCGCGGCCTGGCCCGCATCCAGGGCTGGGGCCACCGCACCGTCGGCCTGCCGCTCGCGCAGAAGACCGAGCGCTCCCGCGAGGACGCCTACGTCCTGCCGCACGTGCGCCGCACCGTCACCGACGCCTTCTCCCGCGCCGGCCTGTCCGGCGTCGCCGACGTGGACGCGATCGAGACCCACGACTGCTTCACCATGTCGGAGTACATGGCGATCGACCACTTCGGCATCACCGCGCCCGGGATGAGCTGGCAGGCCGTGGAGAGCGGCGACCTGGAGAAGGACGGCCGGATCCCGGTGAACCCCTCCGGCGGGCTCATCGGCGGCGGCCACCCCGTCGGCGCGACCGGCGTGCGCATGCTCGTCGACGCCGCCGCCCAGGTCACCGGCACCGCCGGCGACACCCAGGTCGACGGGGCCCGCCGCGTCGCCACCCTGAACATCGGCGGCAGCACCACCACCGCCGTCAGCCTCATCATCGGCACCGACTGAAGGAGACCCCCATGGACGTGGAGATCCTCGGCAGGGTCCTGTCGACCCTGCCAGAAGACGACGACCACCCCTACCGCACAGGTCCGTGGCGGCCCCAGACGACGGAGTGGAGGTCCGACGACCTCAAGGTCCTGCACGGCGAGATCCCCGCCGACCTCGACGGCCTGTACCTGCGCAACACCGAGAACCCCGTCCACCCGGCGCTGGAGCGCTACCACCCGTTCGACGGCGACGGCATGATCCACGCCGTCGGATTCCGCGACGGAAAGGCCTTCTACCGCAACCGGTTCGTGCAGACCGACGGCCTCATCGCCGAGCGCGAGGCGGGCGTCCCCCTGTGGGCGGGGATCGCCGACCGGCCCGAGAAGTCCCCCCGCCAGGACGGGTGGGGCGCGCGCGGCCGCATGAAGGACGCCTCCAGCACCGACGTCGTCGTGCACGCCGGAGTCGCCCTCACCAGCTTCTACCAGTGCGGCGACCTCTACCGGCTGGACCCGCTCACCCTGGAGACCCTCGGCAAGTCCGACTGGGGAGGCAATTTCCCCTCCTGCGGCGTCTCGGCGCACACCAAGTCCGACGAGAACACCGGCGAGCTGCTGTTCTTCAACTACGGCAAGGACGCCCCCTACATGCACTACGGCGTCGTCGACGCCGCCGACCGCCTCGTGCACTACACCGAGGTGCCGCTGCCCGGCCCGCGCCTGCCGCACGACATGGCCTTCACCGAGAACTACGCGATCCTCAACGACTGCCCGCTGTTCTGGGACGCCGACCTGCTCGCCAAGGGCCACCACGCCGCCCGGTTCCGCCCCGACCTGCCGCTGCGCCTCGGCGTCATCCCAAGGCGCGGCACCTCCGCGCAGATCCTCTGGTTCGAGGCAGCCCCCACCTATGTGCTGCACTTCGTCAACGCCTACGAGGAGGGCGACGAGATCGTCCTCGACGGGTTCTTCCAGGGCGACCCCGAGCCCCGCGACACCGGCAGCGGCACCTTCTACGAGCGCATGTTCCGCTTCCTCGCGCTCGACCGGATGCAGACCCGCCTGCACCGCTGGCGGCTCAACCTGCGCACCGGCCAGTGCCGCGAGGAGCGCCTGACGGACTCCATCACCGAGTTCGGCGTACTCAACAACTCCTTCGGCGGCCGCCGCAACCGCTACACCTACGCCGCCAGCGGCGTCGACGGCTGGTTCCTGTTCAACGGCCTGGTCAAGCACGACCTGCTGACCGGAGGCGAGGAGCGGTTCACCCTGCCCGAAGGCGTCTACGGCAGCGAGCCCGCCATGGCGCCGCGCGTGGGAAGCGCCGCCGAGGACGACGGCTACCTTGTTACGCTGACCACCGACATGAACGAAGATCGTTCCGAGTGTCTGATCTTCGATGCCGCCCGCCTGGCCGACGGCCCGCTCGCCCGCGTCCTGCTGCCCGAACGCATCTCCAGCGGCACGCACGCCACCTGGGCGCCCGGATCCGCCATCCCCGGCTGGGCCGGCGCCGAATCTCCGGCGGCGTCCGTCGGACTGTGAAAGGCGACCTTTTTTCGTGACCCGGCAGAGCGCTACCCAGGCGGCGGCGACCACCGAACTGGTGCACCCGCCCGACCGGCCCACCCGGCTCCCACGCGGCGGCACCAACGCCGTCGGACTGACCCTCGGGCTGATCGGCGACGAGTGGAACCTGCTGATCCTGCGGTACGCGATGCTGGGCGCGCGCCGGTACGGCGACTGGAAGGACGCCCTGCCGATCTCGGACGCGGTCCTCACCCGCAGGCTCGCGTCCCTGACGGCCATGGGCGTCTTCGAGAAGGTCGAGTACCAGGCCAGCGCCCGCCGGTACGAGTACACGCTCACCAAGCGGGGCCGCGACCTGTGGCCGGTCCTGCTGACGATCTGGGCGTGGGAGGCGGCCTGGGTGCCCGCCCACGGCGAGCGCCTGCCGCGCATGGTGCACCAGCTGTGCGGCAGGGACTTCCGGCCGGTGTTCGGCTGCGGCGCCTGCGACCGGCCGGCCGAGGCCCGCGACATCACCGGCGGGTTCGGGCCGAGCGGCACCTGGAGCCGCTCGGTCCCGGCCGCCACCACCCGCCGCCGCTCGCAGACCGCGGGCGAGGCAGGGCTGTTCCCCGAGACCATGGCGCTGATCGGCAACCGCTGGTCGGCGGCCCTGCTCGGCGCGTCGTTCCAGGGCGCGCACCGGTTCCGCGACTTCGAGCAGTGGCTCGGCGCGCCGCCCACGATCGTCGCCGACCGGCTGCGGGTCTTCTGCGACCTCGGCGTGTTCGACCAGTCCCCCGGGGCCGAGCGCGCCGACTGGCCCGACTACCGCCTCACCGAGAAGGGCCGCGCGTTCTTCCCGACCGTCATGACCGCCATCGACTGGGGCCAGCGCTGGTTCCGCGCCGCCGAAGGCCCCGCCCTCGTCTACACCCACCGCGCCTGCGGCCAGGACCTGAAGGTCAGGCTCACCTGCGACCAGTGCGGCGAGGTGCTGCGCGGCACCGAGGTGTCCGTGCTGCTCGACTGATCCACCCCACCCACCCCTGGTGAGGAGCACACCGTGCCGTTGTCCGTCCCCGAACTCCTCCGCCACTCCGCCTCCGCGCGCCCCGACGCCCTGGCCGTCACCGGCGACGGCCGCCCGATCCGCTACGGCGAGCTCGCCGAGCGGTCCGACCGGGTCGGCGACCTGCTGTCGGCGCTGCCGCCCGGCTCCCGCGTCGGCTACCTCGACCGCAACGCCACCGAATACTTCGAGCTGCTGTTCGGCGCCGCCAAGGCCGGGGTGGCGCTCGTCCCGTTGAACTTCCGGCTGTCGGCGCCGGAGATCCGGTGGATCCTCGCCGACGCCGAGGTGTCCCTGGTCGTCGCCGCGCCCGAGCACGCCCCCGCGCTGACCGGGCTCGACGTGCCCGTCATCGAGGTCGGCGCCCCGTACGAGGCGTGGGTCGCCTCCGGCGAGCCGGTCGACCCGCGCCGCGACGCCTCCGGCACGGACCTGCTGGTCCTCATGTACTCCTCCGGCACGACCGGCCGCCCCAAGGGCGTGCGGATCAGCGCCGACGGGCTCGCCTCGGCCGCCGACCTGTTCGGCGCCTGCTTCGACGTCGACGCGGACTCGCGCAGCATGGTCCCGATCCCCTACTTCCACATCGCTGGCGCGGGCTGGGCGCTGATCACCCTGGCGCGCGGCGGGACCCTCGTGCAGTCGCGCGAGCCCACCCCCGCGTCGATGCTCGCCCAGCTCACCGACTTCCAGGTGACGCACACCGCGATGGTCCCCGCCGTCATCCAGGTGATCTGCGAGATGCCCGCCGCCCAGGACGCCGACTTCTCGGCGCTGCGCCAGATCGTCTACGGCGCCTCGCCCATCTCCGAACCGCTGCTGGCGCGGGCGGTCGCGCTGTTCGGCGCGGAGTTCTTCCAGTCCTACGGGCTCACCGAGACGATCGGCGTGACGACGCTCCTCGGCCCCGACCAGCACCGCCCCGACAACCCCGTCGCCGGGCGGCTGCGCTCGGCGGGGTCTGCGGTGCCGGGCATGGAGGTCGCGGTCCTGGACCTGCTGACGGGTGAGCCCGCCGCCCCAGGCGCCGTCGGGGAGGTCGTCGTGAAGGGCCCCTGCGTGACCCCGGGCTACTGGCGCAACCCCGAGGCGAGCGCCGAGGCGTTCACCGCCGACGGCTGGTTCCGCACGGGAGACGCCGGGTCGATGGACTCAGACGGCTTCCTCTACCTGCACGACCGCCTCAAGGACATGATCGTCACCGGCGGCGAGAACGTGTACCCGGCCGAGGTCGAGAGCGTCCTGGCGGGCCACCCGGCCGTCCTGGAGTCGGCGGTCATCGGCGTCCCGTCGGACCGCTGGGGCGAGACCCCGCTGGCCGTCGTCGTCCGCCGACCGGGCGCGCAGGCCACCGAGGCGGAGCTGATCTCCTGGCTGCGCGAGCGCCTCGCCCACTTCAAGTGCCCCACCTCCGTCGTCTTCTCCGACGCCCTGCCGCGCAACGCCTCCGGCAAGCTCCTCAAGCGCGAACTGCGCAAACCCTGGTGGGAGGGGGCTTCCCGCCAGGTCTGCTGACCCGGGTGGCCCGGCGACACCCGCCGGGCCACCGCACGTGGGCTGCGTCTCACTGACCGATGTCGGCCGGGTCCCATCGCGGGCCGGCGGCCGGTCTCAGGGGTCACTTCCGCGGCGGAGGCCCATGCTGCCCCCTCCGTTACCGGGACGTCAGCAGAAACCGCCACGCTTGGTGACGGTTCGCCCATGCCCGGCCGATCGGCATCGCCGCGAGTGGGATGGACGGGCGGTCGCCTCCGCGGCGGCCGGATCACTTCGGCGGCAGCCCCCGATGACCGCGCCTGATCAGGCAGTGCCACGGCCACGGCGAGAACGCCCTGACCACGCTGACCGCCGACCAGCCCGCCCTGTACGAGTCGGCCTACCTCGGCTCGGGCGCCGACGGCCAGTACTTCGCCGACCCCGGCCGCTACACCGTCCGCGCCCTCTACATCGCGCCCGACGGCTCCCGCGTGGTCTCGCCCGACCTGCCCATCCGGATCCGGCCGCCACTACCAGCACATCCGCGACGGCAGGATCCACGTCAGGCAACCCGACACCAAGGACGCCATCACCCAGCTGACCGCGGCCGTCGACGCCTCCACCGGTGCCGGGGGACTCAACGACCTCACCCTCAACGCCGCCATGCGCCGCCTGGCCACCGTCCACGCCAAGGCGGGCGACCACACCGCCGCCGGCGCCACCCTCGACCGCATGGTCGAGCACTTCCGCGCCCGGCACCTGCCCGCCCGCGTCCTGGCCACCATCCAGGACCAGGCCGACACCACCCGCGGGCAGACCGCCCCCGGCGGCCGGAGCCGCCCCCGCAAGGGCCACCAGCCCGGCTGACCCCACCGGCCCGGCTCCGGCCGCACGGTCGAGGCCGGGCCCCCGGGCCCGTGTCGGGGCTTGAGCAGCAACCGAACGGCCAGTCACGATAAGGAGCCCGGCGGGCGGTTCTTACCGTGACTGGCCGTTCTGATGCGGTTGGATGCGGTTCCTGTAACGGTTCGGTGGCCCTGGGTTGGTTACTGGTGGGTCGGTCCTACTTTGCGGCGTATGCCGACGGAGTTCTTGACTGATGATGAGGCGGCGGCGTACGGGCGGTTCACAGGACCGCCGGCGCAGGCCGATCTGGAGCGGGTGTTCTTCCTCGATGACGAGGACCGGGCGCTGGTCGGACGGCGGCGCGGTGAGCACATGAAAGTCGGGTTCGCGCTTCAACTCGTGACGGTGCGTTGGCTCGGGACGTTCCTGGAGGGGGGCAGCCGGAATACGCCGGAAAGGGGCTGCGGACTTGAGGGTGCCCAGGTCTGGGGTGCTCTTGGGTGGTCGTGAGGTCGCGGGGGCCGTGGCGTAAGCGGAATGTGATCGAAACGGGTCGCTGAGTGAAGGGTGGTCGTTAGGGTGGTCGCTGTCCTGTAGGCGGCTTGTGTGGGGGTTGGTTGTGACCTCGGTCGATCGGACGGCGTATCCGCGGTTCGGTCGGGTGGTGTCGGGGCGGGAGCTGGTCGAGTCGTTCTCGCCGACGGTGGCCGAGGTGGAGTGGGCGCGGACGAAGACGCAGGATCAGCAGCATCTGCTGGTGTTGGTGGTGTGGTTGAAGTCCTATCAGCGGCTGGGGTATTTCCCGAAGGTCGAGGATGTTCCGGTGGTCGTGGTGGGGCATGTGCGTGAGGCGTTGGGTCTGGGCGAGGACGTGGAGTTCGAGCGGGCGGCGGTGCGGTCGGCGAAGCGGCATCGGGAGTTCGTCCGCAAGCGGATGAGGGTCGTCTATGACGGGGCAGGTGTCCGGAAGATCGCGGAGGACGCGATCCGCAAGGCGGTGCAGACGAAGGACAACCCGGCCGATCTGATCAATGTGGCGTTGGAGGAGTTGGTCCGGGCGCGCTGCGAGATTTCGGGTTACACGACGCTGGATGCGATGGCCTCGGCGATCCGGACCGAGGTGAACAAGGGGTTCCACGGGACGGTTTCGGGCCGGTTGGATGGGGCGAAACGGGCGCGGCTGCTGAGGATGCTGGTGGTGGATCCGCTGACCCGGCGCAGCGAGTTCGACCGGATGAAGGACGTGGCGAAGGCGGCGTCGCTGAACAGGTTCCGGGAGCGGCTGGAGTTGCTGGCGGCGATGGACGCGATCGGCCCGACCGAGGTGTGGCTGGAGGGGGTACCGCCGGGGAAGGTCGCGCATTTCGCCGGGGAGGCGCGGGTCACCGACATCGCGGACATGAAGAAGGTCCTCGATGAGGACAAGCGTCTGACGCTGATCGTGTCTCTGGTGCACGCGGTGCGGACGGGGGTCCGTGACGACGTGGTGACGATGTTCTGCAAGCGGATGGCCGCGATCCACAAGAAGGGCCGTGACCATCTGGAGCGGCTGCGTGAACAGCACCGGGTGGAGTCGGGTGCTGAGTAACAACCGAACGGCCAGTCACGTTAAGGGGCCGGGCAGACACCCATTCACGTGTCTGGTGCGACCAGGCGTTGGACACTCTCCTGCGTGCGCGTCGATGACAGGAGCAACCCATGAACGTTTCCCGTAATGCAGACGGCCACCCCACCGGCCACCTTCACCACGAGGGCAGCGTTTTCATCAACTTCAAGAACGGCACCTACCAGTGGGTCGACATCCAACGCTTCCGGCTGGCCGCCGCCGTCACCGATCAGCAAGCCCTGGCCATGCTGATCGGGCACGACATGTACGGCCGCGACTACGCCGGAGGCGAAGCCGGAGCCGATCCCGCCCGGCACGGGCCGTACTGGCGAGACCGGATCACTCCCGAGGCCTTCGAGCCGACAGAAGCGGCCGCCGAGCTTCACCGACTGAAGGAGTGGGCCGAGCAGTACGCCGGGCTGCCGGAGCAGATTCGTGCCGACCTCGACCGCGAGCTGTACACCCCGCTGTCGGAAGGGAGGCTCTACCGGCTCCGAGACCTCGGCACAGCCGCCTTCCACGACTGGGGAGGCGTTCACAACGAGTTTCACGAACTCGTCCTCATCAACCCGGAGAACAGAAGACTCACCCTGATGGTGGCAGCCGATGACTGACCGGACCGGCGACGAGCAGACGCCATCACCCCGGATCGAGGCAGTTTCCGGACCGTCGGAGCGCCAGCCCACATCGCAACGGCCAATCACCTGAACGGGTGTCTGCCGGGGCTCCTTAACGTGACTGGCCGTTCCATTGCTGCTCAGCCCCCGAGTCCGAGCGGCTGCTGGGCGTGTTCGGGGACGGCATGGAGGCAATGGAGGCAGGAGCCGCGGCGGGGCGGCCTCGTCCGCGTGGCTCAGGTGTCCTGCGGCCGTGGCTCGGTGGCGCGGTGGTAGCGGTCGGCGAGTGCACGCACGAGTTCGACGAGTTCCGCGGGTTTGGTCACGGTGAAATCGAGGCCGAGCAGGCCGAGGTGGACGGCGAGCGCCTCGATGCTGTCCGCGCCGGTGTCCAGCAGGCAGCGGGTGTCGTCGATCGGCGTGATGGTGCCGATGGCTGTGTTGATCCGTTCGGCGAGCTGTTCGGCCGGTGCGTGTACGACGACCTGGGCCCGGTATCGCCAGCCGGCCGACGACACGCCCCGGCGTACCTGGTCGACGGCTTCCTCTGGGAGATCGCGGGGGGTGAATCGGGGACCCGTCGGTGTGCGTGGGTGGAGCCGGTCCACCCGGAACGTCCGCCAGTCGGCCCGCTCGACGTCGAACCCGACGAGGTACCACCGTCGTCCCCAGTTGACCAGCCGGTATGGTTCCACCTCGCGCCGGCTCTCGGAGCCGTCGTGGCTTCGGTAGTCGAATCGCAGGCGCTCGTGGTCCCGGCAGGCGGCGGCGAGGGCGCTCAGCGTGTCCGCGTCCACCCGTGGGCCCAGGTCGTCGCGGGGCACCGCGACGGCGTACTGCTGGAGGGCGTTGACACGGCGCCGGAGTCGGGCCGGTAGCACCTGCTCCAGTTTGGCCAGTGCGCGTAGCGAGGTCTCCTCAACTCCGGTGATCGTTCCCCCCGCGGCGGTGCGCAGTCCGATCGCCACCGCGACCGCCTCTTCGTCGTCGAGGAGGAGCGGCGGCAGCGCGGCCCCGGCACCGAGCCGGTAGCCGGGCGTGCCTCGGCTGCCGTGTACCGGATAGCCGAGTTTTCGCAGGCGTTCCACGTCGTTGCGGACGGTGCGGGTGCTGACCGACAACCGTTCGGCCAGCTCGGTGCCGGTCCACTCGCGAGGCGTCTGGAGCAGCGAGAGCAGGCGCAGCAGGCGCGCCGAGGTTTCCAACATTCTTCGAGTCTGCCCGTTCCTTAGGAACAGACTCTTCCTAATCGGTTCCTACGCTGATGACCATGACGAACGACAGCACGATCGCCCCGTTCCGGATCGCCATCCCCCAGGCCGAGCTCGACGATCTTCAGCAGCGGCTGGCCCGGACCCGGTGGGCGGAGGAGTTGCCCGCGAGCGAGTCGGCGCCGGCCGGCCCGGTGCCGCCCGGTTGGGAGTACGGCGTCCCGGTGGGCTACGTCAAGCAGTTGGTCGAGCGGTGGCGCACCGGGTACGACTGGCGGGCCTGGGAGGGGAAACTGAACGCCTACCCCCAGTTCACCGCTGAGATCGACGGCCAGAACATCCACTTCCTGCACGTGCTGTCGCCGGAGCCGGACGCGACGCCGCTGATCCTGACCCACGGCTGGCCGACCTCCGTGGTGGAGTGGCTGGACGTGATCGGCCCCCTCACCGACCCGCGGGCCCATGGCGGCGACCCGGCGGACGCGTTCCATCTGGTCATTCCGTCGGTGCCGGGCTTCGGCTTCTCAGGGCCGACCCGGGAACGCGGCTGGGACCGGTACCGGGTGGCCCGGGCCTGGGCCGAGCTGATGCGCCGACTCGGATACGACCGGTACGGCGCGGCCGGCAATGACGGCGGATCGCTGATCTCGCCCGAGGTGGGCCGGGTCGACCCCGGGCACGTCTGCGGTGTGCACGTGACGCAGGTCTTCTCGTTCCCGTCGGGCGACCCCGCCGAGCTGACTGGTCTGTCTGAGGAGGAGCGCGGCAAGCTCGCGTTCGCCGAGTGGTTCACCCAGAATCGGGGCGCGTACGACAAGCTCCAGTCCACTGAGCCGCAGAATCTGGCGCACGCTCTGGCCGATTCACCGGCCGGCCTGCTGGGCTGGCACGCGCAGCTGCTCGGTGCTTCGCTCGACCCGGATTTCGTGCTCACGAACGTGATGATCTACTGGCTGACCAACACGGCCGCTTCAGCCGCCCGGTTCTACTACGAGGACGCGGCGTCGGCCCCGGTCCAGCAGAAGTCGAACGGCCGGGGCACCTTCGTGCCCGAACCGACCACCGTGCCCCTCGGCCTGGCCAATTTCGCCTGGGACTTTCCGTCGATCCGGACGTTCGCCGACCGCGACCACAAGAACATCCTCTCTTGGAACGTTTACGACCGGGGCAGCCACTTCGCCGCGCACGACGCCCCCGATTTGCTCGTCCACGACATCCGGCAGTTCTTCCGCAAGGTTCGCTGACCGCCGCCGCGGTGTCGGCGGACCTCCTTGGACCCCCATGTCTTCGCGAAAGGAAACACTCATGTATCTCGTCGTCGGTGCCACGGCCCACTTCGGACGTCAGGCGGTCGAGGAGCTGGTCGCCGCGGGTGCGCCGGTGCGGGCGCTGACCCGTACTCCGGAGCGGGCCGGCCTCCCACAGGAGGTCGACGTCGTCCGGGGCGATCTGACCAAGCCCGAGACGCTGCCGGCGGTGCTGGCCGGGGTCGAGGCCGCTTTCCTGGTTCTGCAGTACGGGATGGATGTCGCTCCGCTCCTGGCGGCCGCGGGCCGGGCCGGGGTGCGGCGGCTGGTGTTCCTGTCCTCGGGGGCGGTCGTCCCGGGCGCCGAGCGGCAGCCCGACGTGATCGCCCGGTACCACCGCGATGTCGAGCAAGCCATCGAGGCGTCCGGGATCGAGTGGACGTTCCTGCGGCTGCTCTTCCCCGCCATCAACTCGCTGACGTTCGCGATGCAGCTCCAGGGCGGTGACGTCATTCGCGCGCCGTACGCCGAAGCGGCCTTCAGCGCCGTGCACGAGAGGGACGTCGCCGAGGTGGCCGCACGGATGTTGACCGACGGCGGGCACGCGGGGCGGGCCTACGACCTGACCGGTCCCGAGTCGCTGACCCAGGCACAGCAGGTCCGCATCCTCGGCGAGATGCTGGGGCGCCCGCTCACCGTCGAGGACCTGCCTCCGGAGCCGGTGCTGGAGCAGATGAGCCGGTTCATGGACCCTGAGTTCCTGGCGGCGCTGTTCGGTCTCATGGCGCAGGCGGTCGGCAAGCCCGCGCCGGTCAACGACGTCATCGAGCAGATCACGGGGCACCCCGCGCGCACCTACGCCCGGTGGGCCGCCGATCATCGGGCCGACTTCGGCGGTTGATCAAGGAGGCAGGGGCGGTATCCGCCGCCCCTGCCCTATGGACGGGAAGGACGGCACGGTGGCACGGGTGCTGAGGCGACGCGAGTTGGGACGAGCACTGCTGGCCCGGCAGTGGCTGCTAGAACGGGCCGACGCGACCACCGAGGAGGCGGTCACCCGGCTGGTCGGCATGCAGGCGCAGGCGCCGTACGCACCCTACTTCGGGCTCTGGAGCAGATTGCAGAAGTTCGGCACCGCCGACCTGGCGGGCGCGCTGACCGAGCGCCGCCTGGTGCGGGTCGCGCTGATGCGCAGCACCATCCATCTGGTCACCACGGCGGACTGCCGCTCGTTGCGGCCATGGGCACAGCCCGTGCTCGACCGTGAGCTGGACACCGCGTTCAAGACGATGCTCACCGGCCTGGACCGTGCGGCCGTGGCGGAGTCGGGCCGGGCGCTGCTCGACGCACGGCACCTCACCCCCAAGGAGCTCGGGGCAGCGCTGCACGAGCGGTGGCCCGATCGCGAGCCCCGCGCGCTCGCCACCGTGGTACGCAACCTGGTGCCGCTGGTGCAGGTGCCACCACGCGCCGTCTGGGGCGTCGGTGGCACCACCCGGTACGCGACGGCGGCCGACTGGACCGGAGCCGAGCCCGCCCCCGCCGCCGACTCCGGACACGTGGTGCTGCGCTACCTCGCCGCGTTCGGCCCGGCCTCGGTCATCGACGTGCAGGCATGGGCCGGCCGAACCCGGCTGCGTCCCGTCCTGGAGAGGCTGCGACCGCGACTGGCGGTCTTCCGCGACGAGCACGGGATCGAGCTGTTCGACCTGCCGGATGCGCCGCGCCCCGACGCCGACGCCCCCGCGCCGGTTCGCTTCCTGCCCGAATACGACAACCTGCTGGCCTCCCACGCCGACCGCACCCGCGTGATCTCGGAGGAGGCCCGCAAACGAGTCATGACACGCAACGGGATGCGCGCCACCTTCCTGGTGGACGGGCAGGTGACGGGCGCCTGGAAACTCCACCCGGGCAAAGCGTCAGCGACTCTGGAGATCGACCCGTTCCGGCCGCTGACCGCCACCGAGCGGGCCGAGGTCGAGACCGAAGGCGCCCGGCTGCTGGAATTCGCCGCGCCCGGCGCCGGCCACGACCTCCGCAGCGGCAGGCCGTTGACCGGCTCCATGTGGCGGGCATTCACCTGCCGGTCGGTGGAGTAACAGAACCGGCGGACCATCCCCATCGCCAACCTGGCCTGGTGCGACACGGTGATCTTCCTATCACCGCCGAAGTCCAGCTCCCGGATGATCCCGAGCATCGCCGCGGTCTGCTTGGCCGGAATGCGCGGCGCGTCATCCAGCCCGTGCCGATAGGAACGGCCGACCGCACGGAAGGTCAGGGAACGGGCGGTGCGGCACTCCACGTTCGGGCCGAACCGGCGGGCCGCCTCATCGGCGATGGCCTTGTTGAACGCGTCAGGGGTCACCTGCAGGTAAGCAGCGATGCTCTGCTCCCGTACGGCCCGCAGCACCTGCTTGGCCACGACGTGCTCGCCGGCCGAATTGCGCACCAACAGGTGATGTTCCCCCCGTTGGACGTGGGGAACATCACCTGACCACCGAGAAGGGGGAACCTCAGTCCTGACCACGTCGATCTCACCGCATCGACGCATCAGAACAGCCGGTCACGACAAGACAAGCCCGCCGGGCTCCTTAACGTGACTGGCCGTTCGGTTGCTGCTCAAGGCCCGTGTCCCGCAGAGGGGCACGGGCCCGGGGCGGGTCAGGTGGAGGTGAGGACGGCCAGGCGCTGGGTGGCGCGGGTCATGGCGACGTAGCGGTCGACGGCGCCGGTGATGCCTTCGCCGAAGTCCTGCGGGTCGATGAGGACGACGAGGTCGAACTCCAGGCCCTTGGACAGCTCCGGGGACAGGGAGCGGACGCGGGGGCGTTCGGCGAAGGCCGGGTCTCCGATGACGCAGGCGATGCCTTCGGTGTGGTCGGCGAGCCACTCCTCCAAGATCGCGTCCCGCTCCGACACGGACCCGTGGTGGACGGGGACGCCGCCCGCACGGATGGAGGTGGGCACGTTGGCGTCGGGGAGGGCGGCGCGGATGACGGGGGCCGCCTCGGCCATGACCTCCTCGGGGGTGCGGTAGTTAACGGTGAGGGACGCCAGGGTGATGCGGTCGAGTCCGGCGCGCTCCAGGCGGTCGCGCCAGGGGTCGGTGAAGCCGTGGCGGGCCTGGGCGCGGTCGCCGACGATGGTGAAGCTGCGGGAGGGGTTGCGGGCCAGCAGCATCTGCCACTGCGCGTCGGTGAGCTCCTGGGCCTCGTCGACGACGATGTGGGCGAACGGCCCGGCGAGCGCGTCGGGGTCGACGGTGTCGGGAAGGGCGGTCTCGTCGACGAGGCTGACCTGCGCGTCCTGGTGGACGAGCATCGTGACCAGGCCGTCGCCGTCCTCTTCGGGGTCGCTGCGCCCCGCGGCCTCGATGAGGGAGTCCACGACCTGGGCCATGTGGTCGCGCTGGGCGGCCAGGGCCGCGTCGCGGCGGCGCTTGCGGCGGGAGGACTCGGGGTCGCCGAGCCGCCGGCGGGCGGCGTCCAGCAGGGGCAGGTCCGCGACGGTCCAGGCGTGCGCTTCGGTGCGCTGGAGCGCACGGATCTCCTCGGTGGTGAGCCACGGCGCGCACAGCCGCAGGTAGGCGGGCACCGACCACAGGTCGCCGATGACGTCGGTGGGCTCCAGGATCGGCCAGGCCCGGTTCAGGGCCATGTGCAGGTCGCGGTTGCGGTCCAGGGAGCGGCGCAGCTGCGCGTCGGGGACGTCGCCCTCGTGCTTGTCGACGCAGATGGTGAGCAGTTCCTCCCAGATCCGCTCGCGCGCCTCGTTGTGCGGGGTGCCGGGGTCGGGCGCCAGGAACGCCTCGACCCAGTCCGAGGCGGTCAGTTCGATGTCCGACCAGTGCGTCTCGACGGTCATGCCCTGCGTGGGCGGCTTCTCATAGAACCGGACGGCGGCGTCGACGGCCTTCACCAGCTCGGCCGTCGCCTTCAGCCGGGCGGCCTCGGCGTCGCTCTCCTCGCGCGCGGCGGCGCCTTCGGGGACGAGGTCGCGCAGGGTGCAGGTCTGCACGCCGTCCTCGCCGAGGCTCGGCAGGACGTCCGCGACATAGGCGAGGTAGGGCTGGTGAGGGCCGACGAACAGGATTCCGCCGCGGCTGGGGCCCAGACGCGGGTCGGCGTACAGCAGGTAGGCGGCGCGGTGGAGGGCGACGACGGTCTTGCCCGTGCCGGGTCCGCCGTCGACGACGAGGGTGCCGGCGGACCCGGCGCGGATGATCGTGTCCTGGTCGGCCTGGATGGTGCCGAGGACGTCGCGCATCTTGGCGGAGCGGTGGCCGCCGAGGGTGGCGATGAACGCGGACTGGTCGTCGAGGGAGGCGCGGTGGCCGTCGAAGCCGTCGGGAGTGAAGACCTCGTCCCAGTAGTCGCTGATCTTCCCGCGGGTCCAGCGGTAGCGGCGGCGGCTGGCCAGGCCGTCGGGGCGGGCGTGGGTGGCGCCGAAGAAGGGCGCGGCGGCGGGCGAGCGCCAGTCGAGCAGGAGGCGGCGCCCGTCCGCGTCGGTGAGGCCGAGCCGCCCGACGTAGACGGCTTCGCCGGAGCCGTCGGGGACCATGTGGCCCAGGCACAGGTCGAGGCCGAAGCGGCGCAGGGTGCGCAGGCGGGAGGCGAGCTTGTGGATCTCCAGGTCGCGGTCGAGGGCCGCCTGGCCCTTGCCGCCGGGCGCCTTGCGCAGCTCGTCGAGCCGGCCGGACAGCTCGGTGATCGACCGCCGCAGGCTGGCGGTGATGGCGGTGAAGTGGGCCTCGTCGGCGGCGATCAGCTCCGGGGCGGCCTTGGCGGCGAGGTGGCCGGGCAGCGCGAAGGCGCTCGCGATCGCCGGCTCGGCCGCGGTCGGCTGGTCAGGCAGCGCACGCATGTGTGTCGATCCCCCGGTTCGTCGTGTTCGAAGGGTCGATTGTGCGGCATGACCGGGGTCTTGTGGCAAGCCCCCCTGTCTGCTATACGTTGGGAGTGGAGAGGAGCGGCTGCTCCTCTTTTTCTGCTTCCGGAGGGGGACGGCGCCGCGCCGTCCCCCTCCGTGCTCACCGGTAGGCCTCGCGCAGCCGGTTCTTCAGGAGCTTGCCCGAGGCGTTGCGGGGCAGCGCGTCGGTGAAGGCGACGCCGGCGGGGCATTTGAAGTGGGCGAGGCGTTCGCGGGCGAACGCGATCAGCTCCCGCTCCTCCAGCGCGGCGCCGGGCCGCCGGACGATCACCGCGTACGCGCTCTCGCCCCACCGCTGCGACGGGATCCCGATCACGGCGGCCTCCAGGACGGACGGATGCTCGGTGAGGACGCTCTCGACCTCGGCCGGGTACACGTTCTCCCCGCCGGAGACGATCATGTCCTTGAGGCGGTCGTGCAGGTAGAGGAAGCCGTCGGCGTCGAACGAGCCGCCGTCGCCGGTGCGCAGCCTCCCGTCGGGCAGGAGGGCCTCGGCGGTGGCCTCGGGCCGCCGCCAGTAGCCCTGCATGACGTGCCCGCCGCCGATGACGACCTCGCCGCGCTCCCCGGCGGGCAGTTCCCGCAGGGTCTCGGGGTCGACGATCTGGATCGGCACGCCCAGCATGGGCCGCCCGGCCGACAGCAGCCGCCGCTCCTGTCCCGGCTCTGGCAGGTGGTCGGCGGGGGCGAGCATCGTCACGCCGCCGGTGGACTCGGTGAGCCCGTAGGACTGCAGGAACTTGCAGCCGATCTTGCGGGTGGCGTCGTGGATGACGGGCAGCGGGATGGGCGACGCCCCGTACACGACGTACTTGAGCGCGCTCCAGTCGGCCTTGTCGACCTCCGGCAGGGCGATGAGCCGCTGGATGAGGGTGGGCACGAGCGCGGCGTGCGAGACGCGCCGGGCGATGAGCAGGTCGCGCAGCTCCTCGGGGTCGGCGGCGAGTTCCAGCAGCAGGGCCGCGCCGTTGACCATGGCGACCATGGCCAGGCCGAAGCCGGAGACGTGGAAGTACGGGATCGGCGCCATCGCCACGGAGGTGGTGTCGAGTTCGATGCCGTAGTGCATGGTCGCCAGTGCCTGGCCGAGGTTGCGGCCGGACAGCATGATGCCCTTGGGCAGTCCGGTGGTGCCGGAGGTGTAGAAGATGAGGGCGGTGTCCTCGGGGTCGGCGTCGTGGCCGGGGTCGCCGCCGTCCGGTGCGTCCTGCAGCCAGGCCTCGTAGCCGGTGGTGCCGGGGGCGGCGTCGGCGGTGACGATCCGGGCGAGGGACGCGACGGCCCCCGGCGCGGGGGCGAGGCCCGAGTCCCCGGCGCCGAACACCACGACGGCGGGTTCGGCGTCGGTGAGGATCTGCAGGACCTCACGCGGGTGGAGCCGGTTGTTGACGGCGGTGGCGATCGCGCCGATCTTGGCGGTGCCGTGCAGCACTTCGAGGAACGCCGCCGAGTTCACGCCGATGTAGGCGACGCGGTCTCCGGGGCGGACGCCGTCGGCGAGCAGGGCCCGCGCGACGCGGGAGGCGCGTGCCTGCATCTGCCCGAACGTGGTGGTCCTGCCGGGTTCCAGCACGGCGGGCAGGTCGGGGGTGGCGGCGGCGCGGCGGCGCAGCAGGTCGGCGAAGCGCTCCACGCGGGTGCCGTCGGCGTGCAGCGCGTAGTGGGGGTGGGGGCTGGCCTCCTGGATCGCGGTCTGGGTCGCGGTCTGGCTCACCGGGTGCCTCCCTTGAAGTCGAACGGGGCGAAGACGGGCGGCTCGAAGATGCCGGGGGGTGCGGCGACGACCTCGTGCAGCGCCCGGATGACGGGTCCGGAGGTGACGAACTGGCCTGCGGTGGTGCGGCTGGCGGGGTCGTCGGGTTCGATGAGGTTGAGGGTCATCGTCATGCCGGGCCTGCCCTGGACGGTGATGGTCCAGTGGTCGCGTCCGGCGTATTCGGGCAGGTCGGGGTCCATCGTCCAGATGATCGCGAGGGACAGGACGCGGCGGCCCGCGCTGACGACGTGCCAGCGCCACTCGGTGGCGGCGACGGTGCCTTGCCTGATGGTCCCGGCGGGCACCTCCAGGTCGCGGACGGAGGCGCGGACCTTGTGGTCGGATTCGATCCGGTCGACGGGCAGCCTCATCCGCTCGGCCATGAACGCGAGCGTCTCGCCGTACAGCATCCCGTACATGACGGGCAGTTCCCCGCCGGTGAGGTCGACGGAGGCGGGGTCGGCGCCCATGCCCATGACGTCGAACACGAAGTTCGGGTCGGGCACGCGGCTGGCGTCGAGGACCTCGTCGATCTGCACGCCGGTGACGTCGAGGCAGGCTCCGGTGAGGGCGAGGGCGAGGCGTTCGCCGATGACGCCGGGGCTGATCCCGACCCCGTACAGCGTCGTCCCGCCCTCCTCGCACGCGTCGAGGAACATGCGTTCGCGCTTCGTTCCGTGGGCGCGCGGGAAGTGGTGGCCCGCGGTGGTGATGACGTTCTTGCCCGAGCGCAGCAGGGCGCACAGGTCGGCGTCGTGGGTCTCGTAGGGGACCTGGAGGCGGGGGGCGTGGATGACGACGTCGGCTTCGGTGGCGAGGATCTCGGCGCGGTCGCGGGTGGCGAGGACGCCGGTCGGCTCGCGGCGGGCGATGTCGCCGGCGTCGCGTCCGGCCTTGCGCTCGCCGTAGACGAACAGTCCGGCGAGTTCCAGGCCGGGGGTGTCCAGGACGGCGCGCAGGGTGGTCTTGCCGATCGCGCCGGTGGCCCACTGGATCACGCGCAGCGTCATGCGGTCTCCTCGGTGAAGCGCACGAGCAGCCCGGCGAGGGTGTGCTCGGCCGCGCGGGGGGCGGCGATGTCGACGGCGACGAGGCCGCGCCGCCCCTGCGCCGGCACGAACCGGATCGCGCCGCCTCCGGCGTCGATCCGCGCGGGGCCGGTGGGTTCGGCGTCCAGGAGTTCGGCCCACAGCGCGGCGGTCTCGCGCGGTGCCGCGACGGCGATGTCGACGGCCAGGAGCGCTCCGGTGGGGGCGTTCTGGGGGCGGGCGGGGGTGTCCCAGGTGTCGTAGTGCCAGTCGATGCCGTCGGGCATCCGGTCGGCCTCCAGCATCGCGCCGAGCCTGCCGGGTTTGAACTGGACGATGTCGGCGCCGTGGAAGGCCTGCCGGTGCGCGACCTGCACGCCGAGTCTCGCGGCGCGCTCGACGACGGCGTCGGTGTCGGCGACCTTGACGCCGACGACGTAGCCGCCTTCGCCGCGCTCGAGGAAGCCGTGCAGGGCCGACTGCGGGGTGCAGGGGGCGACGATCTCCAGGTAGGTGCCGCCGCCGAGGCCGAGGATCTCGTTGACGATGCCCCAGGACGCCAGTTCCGGGTCGCCGAAGCCGGGGGGCAGGCCGAGGAGGGCGCGGGCGGCGGCCGCGGCGGGGGCGAGGTCGGCGGCGGCGACGGTGGCCTGGATGAGGCGGGGCCCGCTCATCGGCCGGTCCGCAGTTCGGTGGCGTGCAGCAGCTTGGCCAGGCCGCGCTCGTAGCGGGCGGGGTCGCGGGCCATGCGGGCGCGGGAGTCCACGGCCATCCAGTCGGTGTCGCAGACGTGCTCGCCGCGCAGCATGGCCTTGAGCCCGGCCTTGGCGATGTCGGACGGCTTCTCCTTGGCGCCGTCGACGTGGTCGGCCATGCGGGTGTCGACGGATCCGACGATGAGGGCGGTGACGCGGGTGCCCTGCGGCTCCAGTTCGGCGCGGGTGATGCCGCTCAGGTAGAGGGTCGCGGCCTTCGACGGCGAGTACCCGCCCATGAAGGGGGTGGGCGCGATCGCGGCGACGGACAGGACGTTGACGATGGCCCCGCCGCCGTTGGCGCCCAGGACGGAGGCGAAGGCGCGGGTGGTGTTGAGGGGGCCGAAGTAGTTGACCTCCATCTCGCGCCGGGCGGCATCCGGGTCGTCGGCCATGACCAGGCGCTGCCCGGCGTGGTAGCCGGCGTTGTTGATCAGCAGGGACACGTCCGCGCAGGCGGCGGCGGCCTTGGCGACCTGCTCGCGGTCGGTGACGTCGATCTCGACGGGCACCGCGCCGGCCTCGGTGAGTTCGGCGGGGACCGAGCCGGGGTCGCGCGCCCCGGCGTAGACCTTGGCGCCGGCGGCGAGGAGTTCGGCGGCGAACGCGGCGCCGATGCCGCGGTTGGCGCCGGTGATCAGGGCGGTGTGGTCGCTGAGGGTCCTCACTTGCCCTCCCCGGCGGTGCCGTTGGCCGCGTAGACGGGGTCGGTGGGGTACTTGCCGCCGCGCTTGAGGGCGCCGGTGTCGCCGACGAGCATGCCGAACAGCCAGGTCTCGGCGGCGGCCGCGTCGTGGCTCCACTCCCACAGCAGGGCGCGGTGGGCGATGCCCCAGCGGCCGTCGCGGCGCTCGAAGCGGTCGAGGATGCGGGCGCCGACGAAGCTGCTGCCGGGGCCGTCGGGGGTGCGGACGGCGCTGAAGGTGACGACGTAGGACTCGGCCGCGGCGGTGTCTCCGTCGAGGTCGATGAGGACGTTGGTCATGCAGTGCATGGTCCGGCCGCGGGGGTGGGTGAGGACCGGGGTGATGCTCGCGACGTAGTCGGCGGCGGTGCCGGTGAAGACGCCGCCGTGGTCCTCGGTGGCGCCGGGCAGGTAGCAGGCGGCGATGCCTGCGGCGTCGCCGCGGTCGGCCGAGCGCAGGTAGCGCGTGAGGACCTCGGTGATCTCCTGCTTGTCGAGCAGGGATCGCACGGCGCTGTCACGGTCGTTGGGCATGGGACTTCCTCCTCTAGCGGGACGTGACTCCCGTCTCCATCACGCTACAACTAAGAGAGTGAATCGGCCAAGGGGTCTCTTCACCCGACCTCCAAGATCGTCATACCGGTCTCGCATCGAGGCGTTGACGTGGTCACTCTCTTTGTTGTAGCAATCATGTGACCGGAAGCACACTCACAACTGAAGTGTGAAAACGGCGAGAGGAGCCCGCCGCCCATGTCCCACGATCCGCCCCCCGAACTGAGGGTCGGCGACCTGACGCTCAGCTTCGGCGGAGTGACCGCCCTCGACCGGGTGTCCCTGACCGTGGCCCCCGGCGAGATCCGCGGGCTCATCGGCCCCAACGGAGCGGGCAAGACCACCCTGTTCAACTGCGTCACCCGCCTGTACCGGCCCGACGCGGGCACCATCACCTTCGCCGGGCACGACCTGCTGCGCACCCGCCCCGACCGGATCATCCGGCTCGGCATCGCCCGCACGTTCCAGAACCTCGCCCTGTTCCCCTCCCTGAGCGTCCTGGACAACACCCTGCTCGGCGCGCACTCCCGCGACGCCTCCGGCTTCACCGCCTCCGTGCTCGGCCTGCCCCGCCCCCGCAGGGCGCACCGCGCGCTGGCCGCCGAGGCCATGGACATCCTCGACGACCTGGGCCTGGCCGACGTCGCCCACCAGGAGGCCGCGGGCCTGCCGTTCGGCACCCTCAAGCGCGTGGAACTCGCCCGCGCCCTCGCCGGCCGGCCCCGCCTGCTCCTGCTCGACGAACCCGCAGGCGGCCTCACCCACGCCGAGGTCGACGAACTCGGCGAGCTGATCCTGCGCCTGCGCGCCGAGCGCGGCCTGGGTGCCCTGCTCGTCGAGCACCACATGGGCCTGGTCATGGGCATCAGCGACCACGTCGTGGCGATGGAGTCCGGCCGCGACATCGCCGAAGGCTCCCCCGAGGACGTCCGCGGCGACGAGCGCGTGCTCGCCGCCTACCTGGGGAGGACCGCATGAGCCTGCTGGAGGTCACCGGCCTGTGCGCCGGATACGGACCCGCACGCGTCCTGCACGGCCTCGACCTGAGCGTCGAGGCCGGCGAGGTCGCCGTCATCCTGGGCGCCAACGGCGCCGGCAAGACCACCACGATGCGCGCCCTGTCCGGCCTCATCCCGCACACCGGCACGATCACCCTCGACGGCACGCCGCTGGACGGCCTGGCCGCGCCCCAGATCGTCGCGGCGGGCATCAGCCTCGTCCCGCAGGGCCGCGGCACGTTCTCGCACCTGTCGGTCCTGGACAACCTGCGCGTCGGCGCCGCCCTGCGCAAGGACGCCGACGAGATCGCCGCCGACATCGACCAGTGGTGCGCGGTCTTCCCGATCCTCGCCCAGCGCGCCAAGCAGGAGGCCGGAACGCTGTCGGGCGGCGAGCAGCAGATGCTCGCCGTCGCCCGCGCCCTGATGAGCCGCCCGAGACTGCTGCTGTGCGACGAGCCCAGCCTCGGCCTCGCCCCCAAGATCGTCGGCGAGCTGTTCGACGTGCTCGCCGAGGTCAACCGCGAGCGGGGCACCGCACTGCTGCTGGTCGAGCAGAACGCCGACCTCGCACTGCGCCTCGCCTCGCGCGTCTACCTCCTGGAGGTCGGCCGGGTCGTCGCCGAAGGCGACGCCGACCGCTTCCGGGGCGATGAGTCCATCCGCCGCGCCTACCTCGGCCTCTGAGACAGGAGACGACGATGGACATCTTCCTGGAGCGCCTGTTCGACGGCGTCACCAACGGCACCGTCTACGCCATCATGGCGCTCGCCCTGGTCGTGGTGTTCCGCGGCACCGGCACCATCAACTTCGCCCAAGGCGAGATGGCGCTGTTCACCACCTACATCGCCTGGGCCCTCACCACCCAGGGCATCCCCGTATGGGCGGCGGCACTGGCCGCCTGCGCGGTCGGGTTCGTGCTCGGCGCGACCGTCGAGCGCACCCTCATCCGGCCCGTACGGCGCCGCAACGACATGGCGACCCTCATCGTCGCGCTCGGCCTGTTCACCGGCTTCAACGCACTCGCCGGGCTGCTGTTCGACGCCGAGACCAAGACGATGCCCGGCCTGCTGCCCGGCGGACAGGACGACTACCTGGCCGTCGGCGGCGCCCGCCTGTACTTCGACGCGCTCGGCGTCTGGCTGGTCGTCGCCGTCCTCATCGGCCTGGTCTTCGCCCTGTTCAACCGCACCCGCCTCGGCCTGCACATGCGCGCCGTCGCCGACAACCCCGAATCGGCGGCCCTGGCCGGCGTGCCCACGAGCCGGATCCTCATGCTCGGCTGGGGCCTGGCCGGCGTCATCGGCTCCCTGGCCGGCGTCCTCATCGCCCCCCTGTCGGCGCAGCAGCTGTCCCTGACGACGATGTTCCCCATCCTCATCTACGCCTCGGCCGCCGCCCTGTTCGGCGGCCTCGACAGCCCCGGCGGCGCGGTCGTCGGCGGCCTGGCCATCGGCCTGCTGGAGGCGATGATCACCGGCTACGTCGACTTCATCGGCGGCACCCTCCAGCAGACCGCCGCGCTCGTCGTCATCGTCCTGATCCTGCTGTTCCGGCCGACCGGCCTGTTCGGCACCCGACAGATGGAGCGGCTGTGACCACCACCAGCGCCGAACCCGCGGCCCCCGCCCCCGCCCCCGCCAAGAGCCCGCGCGGACCCCTGCTCACCCTGGTCCGCGGCAGCACGGCGCACCGCGCCGCCGTCGCCGCCGGACCCGTCCTCGCGCTCGCCGCCCTCTACCTGGGCTCGGGACTGGAGCCGTTCCGGGTCGGCCAGCTCACCAGCGTCCTGATCTTCGCGATCGCGATCAGCGGCCTCAACCTCGTCACCGGCTACACCGGACTGCTGTCGATCGGCCACTCGGCGTTCTTCGGCCTCGGCGCCTACACCACCGGCGTCATGATCGTCTCCTACCGGGTGGAGCCGCTGCTGACCCTGCCGGTCGCCGCGGTCCTGTGCTTCGCGCTCGGCTTCGTCGTCGGCCTGCCCGCCCTGCGCATCCGCGGCCTGTACCTGGCGCTGGTGACGCTCGCGGTCGGGGTGGCGTTCCCCGAGCTGGTCAAGCGGTTCGCCGACCTGACCGGCGGCGCGGCCGGCCTGGTGATCCGCTCCCGGCAGCTCGCCCCGCCCGAGTGGACGGGCCTGGGCGCGGGGCAGCGGTACCTGTGGCTGTACTGGGTGTGCGCCGTCGTCCTCATCGTCGTGATCCTCCTGATCCGCAACCTGACCCGCAGCCGCCTGGGCAAGGCGATGGTCGCCGTGCGCGACAACGAGCTGTCGGCGGCGGCGTCCGGCGTGCACATCGCCTCGGTCAAGACGCTCGCGTTCGGCCTGTCCGGCGCCGTCACGGGCCTGGCGGGCGGCCTGTTCGCCATGTACGTCGGCGCGCTGTCCCCGGACGGCTCCTTCACCCTCCTGAAGTCGATCGAGCTCATCACCGGCCTGTTCCTCGGCGGCGCCGCCACCCTCTACGGGCCCGTCGCCGGCGCCCTGGCCGTGGTGTTCCTGCCCTACTACACCGCCGACCTGGTGTCCGGGCACGTCTCGGGCATCCTGTTCGGCGCCGTGCTCATCGCGATCGTGTTCCTCATGCCTGAGGGCATCGCCGGACGGCTCGGCACGCTCGGCCGCCGCCTCGTCCGGATCGAAGCCCCCGCACCGGACCTTCCCCCCACCCCCACCCCCGGCTCGCCCCAGCGCGAGACGACACAGAAATGAGTACGACCATGCGATCGATGCGACTGGCCGCCGTCGGCGCCACCGCCGTGCTGCTCCTCGCGGGCTGCGGCACCGGAGCCGAGGACGAGACCGCCTCCGGCACGGCGGGCGGCGTCGTCACCGCCGACGACTGCCTCGACCCCGACGCCACGACCGCCGCGATCACCGGCACCCTGAAGGTCGGGTGGAGCGCGCCGCTGTCGGGCCCGCTGGCCGCGGCCGCGGGCGCCGTCATCGACGGGATGACCGCCCGGTTCGCCGTCGCCAACGACGCGGGCGGCATCGGCGGCGTCAAACTGGAGGTCGTCGCCAAGGACGACGCGTTCAACCCCGAGCGCGCCAAGGCCAACGTGAACGAGCTGATCCAGAAGGACGGCGTGCACGTCCTGGAGGTGTTCGGGTCCGGGCAGCTGAACGCCGCGGCCGACGACCAGAACGAGGCGTGCGTGCCGCTGCTGTTCGCCCAGGCGGCCGTGCCGGAGTACCGCGACGCGGTGAACTTCCCGTGGACGACGGAGTACCTGCCCTCCAGCGAGACCGAGATGGCGGTCGTGGTGGAGCAGCTGAAGAAGAAGTACCCGGACGGGGTGAAGGTCGCGCTGGCCGCGAACCAGACCGAGTCCGGGCAGAGCTACGCGAACGGCTTCAAGAAGGCCATCGAAGGCACCGACATCACGATCGCGGCCGAAGCGCCCCTCACCGACCCGAACGCGGCGGTCACCACGCTGAAGGAGAGCGGCGCGCCCGTCCTCATCGACGCGGGCGTCACCACCGACTGCCTGTCCCTCAGCCAGGCCGTCGGCCGCTCCGGCTGGAAGCCCGAGACGTTCGTGCAGCCCGCGAACTGCGTCGACGGCAAGAGCCTCTACGAGCCCGCCGGCGACGCCGCCGACGGCCAGCAGGTGATGGTGTGGCTGAAGGACCCGGCCAACCCCATCTACGCCGAGGACGCCGGGGTGAAGCAGTACCTGGCCGATGCCGCCGCGCACGGCGTCAAGGCGCCGCTGAACAACTACACCGTCAACGGCTGGGCCATCGGTGACCTGATGGTCGACGCGTTCACCAAGGCCGCCGCCTCCGACGACGGCCTCAGCAGGCTCGGCATCATCAAGGTCGCCCGCACCCAGACGTACTCGCCGCCGATGTTCATCGACGGCATCGACTGGGAGATGACGCCGGAGACCTCCCTCGGCATCGGCGCGTTCCGCCCGTTCACCTGGAGCGCCGACAAGAAGGTGTTCGAGCCCGCCGGCGACGTCATCTCCATCGCCGGTCAATGAGCCGGGACGGCCTCACGGCCGTCCCTTCCCCGGGGGCGCGGTCGGCGCGGACCGCGCCCCCTTCATCCCGTTTCTCCCGTTCTCCGACAGCAAGGGAGCACCCATGCACCGCGGCCTGCACCCGGCCGACCGCGTCGCCGACTACACCGCGCGCGGCTGGTGGGGCGACGAGACGATGGACGCCCTGTTCCGCGCGCGCGTCGCGGCCGGACCCGACCGCCTCGCACTGATCGACCCGGCCGACAAGGAGCGCCTGACCGGCGAGCCGCCCCGCCGCCTGACCTGGCGGCAGATCGACGCCGACACCGACGCCCTGGCCGACCTGCTGCTCGCCCACGGGGTCGGCGCCGGCGACGTGGTGGGCGTCCAGCTGCCCAACACCGTCGAACTGGTCGCCGCCTACCTGGCGTGCTGGCGAATCGGCGCGATCGTCTCGCCGCTGCCCGTCCAGTACCGCGAACGGGAGATCACCGAGCTGGGACGGCTGGCGGGCTTCGCCGCGTTCCTGACCGCGGCACGGGTCGGCGAGCGGCGCCCGGCGGCGGAGATCGCCGCACTGCGCGCCGCCCTGCCCGCGCTGCGGACGGTGTTCGCGTTCGGCTCCGGCCCGCTGCCCGGCGCCGTCGTGCCCGTCACCTCCGCACCCGGCGCGGCCGCGCGGGTCGCGGCCCACACCGCGGCGCATCCGGCCGATCCGAACGACTGCGTGACGATCTGCTGGACCTCCGGCACCGAGAGCACCCCCAAGGGCGTGCCGCGCACCCATCTGGACTGGCTGGCGATGAGCTGGGCGACGGTCGACGCGCCCCGCCTCACCGACGCCGACGTGCTGCTGAACCCGTTCCCGATGGTGAACATGGCGGGCATCAACGGGATGTTCCTGCCGTGGCTGCGCGTCGGCGGCGTCCTGGTCCAGCACCACCCGTTCGACCTGCCGACGTTCCTGGCCCAGATCGAGACCGAGAAGGCCACCTACACCGTCGCACCCCCGGCACTGCTGACGATGCTGCTGGCCCGCGAGGAACTCCTGTCCGCCACCGACCTGTCGTCGCTGCGGCTCATCGGATCGGGCTCGGCGCCGCTCGCCCCGTCGATGGTGCGCGGCTGGCAGGAGCGGCACGGCATCGGCATCATCAACTTCTTCGGCTCCAACGAGGGCATCGCGCTGCTCACCGACCCGCACGACGTGCCCGACCCCGAAGAGCGCGCCCTGTACTTCCCGCACTTCGGCGCGCCGGGCGTCCCGTGGTCGTCGCGGATCTCGCGCCAGGTCTCGATCCGGCTCACCGACCCCGACACCGGCGCGGAGGTGACCGAGCCGGGCGTGCCGGGCGAGCTGCGCATCAAGGGCCCGATGGTCTTCGCGGGCTACCTGGGCGGGGAGGCGCTGCCCTCGCCGTTCGACGACGACGGCTACCTCAGGACCGGCGACGTGTTCGTCATCGCCGGCCGGGACGGCAGGTTCCTGCGGTACGTGGACCGGGCGAAGGACCTCATCATCCGGGGCGGCATGAACATCGCCCCAGCCGAGCTGGAGGGCCTGCTGGCGGGCCATCCGGACGTCGCGGAGGTCGCCGTCGTCGGCTATCCCGACCCCGTCCTGGGCGAGAAGGCCTGCGCGGTCGTCGTGCCCCGGCCCGGCGCGGACCCGTCGCTGGAAGGGCTCGTGGAGTTCCTGCGCAACTGCAAGATCGCCTCCTACAAGCTGCCCGAACGCCTCGAAATCCGCGCCGAGCTGCCCCGCAACCCCGTCGGCAAGGTCCTCAAGCGGGACCTGCGCGCCGGCCTGACGTCCGGAAAGGACCTCCGATGACCGACGACGACAAGATCACCGCGGCGCGGGAGATGGTCGCGGCGTGGAACGCCCGGGACTGGACGGCGATCGTGGCGCTGTTCGCCCCCGACGGCGTCCTGCACAGCGTCATGCAGGAGCCGCTACGCGGCCGCGCGGCGATCGCCGAGCGGCTCGCCCACCTGGCGGTCGGCCTCACCCACCTGGATCTGCAAGTCCGGGCGCTGGGCGTGATCGACGGACGGGTGTTCCTGGAGCGCCGCGACGTGTTCGCCAACGACCACGGCCGCACCGAGGTGCCCGTCGTCGGCGTCCTGTCCTACGACGACTCCGGACTGGTCGCCGAATGGCTGGAGTACTACGACCGGGCGACACTCCTGGCGGGCTTCGGCCGCACCGCCACCACCGACTTCGACACCTGACACCCCCGCCCGCCTCCACTTCGGTAGCCGAAGCCAGCGGGTAGCATCAACGGGCGAGGCGACCAGCGGGAGGCGGACGGCATGACGGCCGAGGCGAGACCGAGCGCGATCGGCCAGGCACTGCTGGCCATCGGCGACCAGTGGACCCTGCTCATCCTCCAGCGCGCTTTCCACCAGCGGATCCGCCGCTTCGCCGACTGGCGCGACGCCCTGGGCGTCTCGGAGTCCGTCCTGGCCGCCCGCCTGAGGGAACTCCAGGCGGGCGGCCTCCTCGCGCCCTCCCCCTACCGGACCGACGGCCGCACCCGCACCGAGTACCTCCTCACCGAGAAATCACTCGACCTGTGGCCGCTCCTCATCGCCCTGTGGTCGTGGGAGCGCGCCTGGGTGCCGCGCCGCACCGCCCTGCCCGCGCTGCTGCACCACGGCTGCGGCGCCCCCACCGACGCCGACCTCGCCTGCGCCGCCTGCGGCCGCGCCCCCGTGACCGCCCGCGACATCACCGCCGAGCGCGGCACGGCCACATTCGCCCGCCTCGCCGTCCCGCGCCTGCACCGCAGGAGCAGCCGCGCCCCCACCGACGCCCTGTCGTACTTCCCCGAGACGTTCGAGATCCTCGGCGACCGGTGGGCGACCGTCCTGCTCGCCGCCGCGCTGCTCGGCGTGCGGCGGTTCGCCGACTTCGAGCGGGAGCTTGGCGTGTCCCCGTCGGTCCTGGCGCACCGGCTGCGCCGCTTCACCGACCTGGGCGTCCTGCGCGCCGAAGGCGCCGGCGCGGCCCGCCGCTACCTGCTCACCGACAAGGGCGCGGCCTTCAGCGGCGTCTTCGCGCTGCTCGCCGACTGGGCGCAGCGCTGGCACACCGGCCCACCCGGCAGCGACGTACGCCTGCTGCACCAGGCCTGCGGCCAGCCGCTGCGACCCGCCCTGCGCTGCCGAGGCTGCGGCACGGCCCTGGAGCGCACGCAGGTCGCGTTCGCCCCGGCGGACGCTCCCGCGCCCGCCGGGTGAGGCCGCTCTTCGAAAGAAACGGCTCGAAAGAAACAGCTCAGACGAGGCGGCGCAGCCGCTCCAGGACGGCGCGCCCGCCCGGGTCCCCGTCGACGCTCGCCGGCACGACCGCAACCTCGTCCACACCCGCCGCGGCATAAGCGGCGAGCTGGGCGCGGACCTCCTCATCGGAGCCGACCAACCCGACCGTCGCGACGAGCTCACGCGGCACCGCGGCCAGCAGCTCCCCGGGGTGCGGGCGGGTCCGGGCGAACGCGACGAGCTCACCGAACCCTGCCTCGGTGAACATCTCGGCGTACCCGGGCGCCGCCAGATAGCCGACGACACCGCGCCGGACCTGCTCGACGGCCTCGGGATCACCCGCGTCGGCGGCGCTCACCCACGCCGTCACCGCCGGAGCCACCCGGCCCGCCTCAGCGGCCTCCGCGCGCATCGCCGCGGTCAGCGCGGCGGCCGAGGCGGGGGTGAGCAGGTTCAGCACCATCCGGTCGGCGTGCCGGGCCGCGGTCCGCACCGCCGACGGGCCGAACGCCGCGACGGCCAGGGACGAGCCGGGCGCGGGCAGGCGCAGCCGGTAGCCGCGGCTGGAGACGACCTCACCGCGGAAGTCCGCCTTCTCGCCCGCCAGCAGCGGCCCCAGCGCCTGCACCGACTCGCGCAGGACCGTCGCCGACCGCTCACGGGACCTGCCGTGCCAGTGCGCGACCACCAGCGGGCTCGACGTGCCGACCGCCACGTCCACCACCCGCCCCGCCAGGTCGGCGACCGACGCCGCGCCCCGGGCGATCAGCATCGGATCGCGCACCGCGACCGCCAAAGGCCCGACGGTCAGCGCCAACCGGGTCTCCGCCGCGATCCGGGTGGCCAGCGCGAACGCGTCATAGGTGGCCATCTCCCCGATCCACAGCCGCTCGTAGCCGAGCGCGTCGGCGTGCCGGGCGGTGTCCAGCGCCTCGGCCGGGGGCCGGTCCTGCCAGAACCCCAGCGACACCGCCAACGACGGCAGAGTGCTCATGGGCGTCTCCTTCACTTTCCTGTCCGGCGGGGGCCGGGACCGCGTCAGCGCGGGTAGAACAAGCCCTCCTGGGCGATCGAGGCGACCAGGAGGCCGTCGGCGGCGAACACATCGGCACGGACCAGGCCGCGGCCGCCCTCGGCAACGGGCGAGTCCTGCACGAACAGCAGCCAGTCATCGGCGCGGGCCGCCCGGTGGAACCACACCGCGTGGTCCAGCGACACCGCGTCCCACACCTGCCCGTCGGCGACCTCCACCCCCAGCGGCATCCCGTGCGGGACCAGCACGCCCGCCAGCGTCGTCACATCCGACAGGTACACCAGCAGCGCCTGGTGCAGGGCGGGGTCGTCGGGCGCGGAACCGGCCATGCGGTGCCAGGCCAGGCTGCCGTGCGGCGGGACGTCGGGCGCCACCCGCGTGTCGACGGTCGGCATGTCCCACAGGTGCTCGGGATCGGCGCCGTGGCTCCCGCTCCACTCCACCAGGGTCGGCAGCGCCTCGGGCGGCGCGACGTCGGGCGCCTTCGCCTGGTGGGACAGGCCCTCAGCGGGGGCGGCGAACGACACCGTCATCGTGGCCAGGACCCGGTCGTCCTGACTGATCTCCACCGCGCGGCTGGACAGGCGGCGTCCGTCGCGCAGCCTCCGGACGGTGAACGCGGTGTCCTTGCGGGGGTCGCCGCCGCGCAGGAAGTAGGCGTGCAGGGAGTGCGCGGGGACCGCGCCGGGCACGGTCCCCGCGGCCGCGACGAGGCCCTGGGCCAAGAGCTGGCCGCCGTAGGAGCGGGGGGCGTCGATGCCGTGGAAGGCGGGCGCGAGGTAGGCGTCCGGGCCGGTCTCGGCGAGGTCGAGCGCGCTGAGCACCCCGAAGATCGCCGTGTCCCGCCCGGTGCCTTCAGGCCCGTCGACTCCGCCCATGCGCGCCCCTTCGTCCAGCGTGGTTCAGGTCACTATCATAAACAGAGCCAACGTCCGGAGTCACGGTCAGGGCCGGGTCAAGCGCTCCACCAGAACCTCCCAGCCCTCCGACAGCATCGCCACCGCAGCCGCCTCACCGCCCTCCGGACCCGACAGGCACAGCTACCCTCCCGGCGGCCGGCGACGGCAGGCACTACCCTGACAGGGTGGTCAAAGCCATCCTGTGGGACGTCGACGACACGCTCTTCGACCACTCCGGAGCCGACACGGCAGCCATCGCCCGCCACCTCACCGCCGAAGGCCTGCCCGCCGACACCGCCGCCCTCACCCACTGGCGCACCCTCACCGACCACCACTACGGCCGCTACACCGACGGCGAGATCACCTTCCTCGAACAGCGCCGCGAACGCGTCCGCGCCTACCTCGGCGCCGCCACCGACGCCACCACCGCCGACGCCTGGTTCGCCCGCTACCTCGCCCACTACGAAGCCGCCTGGACCGCCTTCCCCGACGCCGCCCCCGCCCTCGCCACCCTCATCGCCCACCGCCACGCCGTCCTGTCGAACTCCACCGCCCCCCTCCAGCACCGCAAACTCACCACCCTCGGCCTGCGCCACCACTTCGAATTCCTCGCCTGCTCCGAACAGATCGGCCACGCCAAACCCGCCCCCGAAGCCTTCCACCACGCCTGCGCCACCCTCGGCCTCCCGCCCGCCGACGTCGCCTACATCGGCGACCGCCTCGACATCGACGCCCAAGCCGCCCACACCGCCGGCCTGCACGGCATCTGGATCGACCGCACCCCCCACCCACCCGCCGAACTCCCGCCCGGCGTCCACCGCATCACCACCCTCGCCGACCTGCCAGACCTCCTGCCCGCCCTCTGACCCGGCGCGGCTTTGACCTTCGACCCGCTCGAAGGCCCACAATCGGCCCCCATGCACCACGACGACGAGCTCATGAGCATCGGGACCTTCGCCCGCGCGGTCGGCCTCACCCCCAGCGCCCTGCGCTTCTACGACGACTGCGGCATCCTGCACCCCGCCCGCGTCGACACCGCCACCGGCTACCGCTACTACAGCACCGCCCAGGAGACCCGCGCCCGCACCCTCCGCCGCCTGCGCGACGCCGCCATCCCCCTCCCCGACGCCACCGCCATCCTCGACGGCCCACCCGAAACCGCCCGCACCCTCCTGCACGAACACGCCCACCGCACCCGCACCACCGCCCAAGACGTCCAGACCGCCATCGACGCCCTCCTGGCCGACCACACGCCACCCCCCGCCCGCAGCGCCCGCCTCGACGGCGCCGCCCTCGCCAGCGCCGTCCGCCAGGTCGCCCCCTCCGCCGCCACCGGCGACACCCGCGACGCCCACCCCGTCCTCGGCGGCATCCTCATCGAAGTCGACCACGCCGAGATCCGCCTCGCCGCCACCGACCGCTACCGCCTCGCCGTCCGCGCCCTGCCCGCCGCACTCCGCCACGGCACACCCTGGCGACGCGTCGTACCCGTCGAGGAACTGCGCGCCGCCGCCGACTGGGCGCTGCACCACCCCTGGGTCGACCTCAACACCGACGACACCGGCAGCCGCCTGCGCCACGACGACGACACCCGGCCGCTGCCCACCCTCCACGAGGACTTCCCCGACTACCGGCGCATCCTCGACGACCTCGCCGAACCCCGCGCCCGCATCATCACCGACCGCGCCGCACTGCGCACCACCCTCACCTCAGGAAGCGGCCCCGTCACCCTCGCCACCGAGCCCGGCCACCTCACCCTCACCCGGCCCGGCACCCCCGACGAAACCCTGCCCGCCCTGTGCACCGGACCACCCCTCCGGCTCGCGTTCGACCCGCGCGTCCTGCTCCCCGCACTGGAGACCGGACTCGGCCCCGACACCCTCCTGGAGATCTCCGCACCCGACCTGCCCGTCATCGTCCGCTCCGCCGACCAGGGCAGCTTCACCACCCTCGTCATGCCCGTCCGCACCTGAAAGGCCCACACCATGCACCCCGCCAACCCCCACCTCACCGCCCGCACCCCCTGATCGAGCCGGGGCCCGCCGCCCCGGGAAACACGCGAAGCCTGCTGTTCAAAGGGAAGAAGGGCATCCGCCTCGACCGCACCTCCTCCTGGTACGACCTCACCATCACCACCCCCGATGCCCCCGCCTACCGCCGCCGCCTCGCCGGCCACATCGAAGACGGCCGCCCCAGCCAGAGCGACCCCGGCCTCCGCACCACCTGACCCCGCACCAGCCCAGGCCTCCGCGCACCCGCGCGGGGGCCTTCCCCTTTCACACCACCTCCACCTCCACTTTCCGCCCATCCGGATCCACCACCACATGCCGCCCCACGGACAACCCGCACGAACCCGCCGCCACCACCACACCCAACCGCAACCCCGCACCCGTCGCCGGAACACGCCCCGACACCGGATACCACTCGCACACCACACCCGCACCGAGCTCGGCCGCGAAATGCTCCGGACCCCGCCCATGCCGCTCCACCACCAGACCCAACCCCAACCCCGCATAGAACGCCCGGCACTCCGCCAACCGCTCCGTGTACACCACCACCAACACCAACCGCGGCTCCATGACCCACACGATGCCACACCACCCCGCAACCCGCCGACCAGGCTGTGGATAACCCCGCCCACCCGGACACCGCCGCCTAAGATCAACACGACCGCCCGCGCCGCGGCGGAACCGCTCACCAACCCCCCGGAGCGACCATGACCACCTTCGACGCCACCACCGCCCTCCCACTCACCGGCCTGGAACTCCTCACCACCACTCGCGCCGTCCGCAAACGCCTCGACACCACCCGGCCCGTCTCCCGCGACACCCTCCGCGAATGCGTCCGCATCGCACTCCAAGCCCCCGCCGGCTCCAACAACATCTCCATCCGCTACCTCATCGTCGACGACCCCGACCTCGTCACCCGGCTCGGCGCCCTCTACCAGGCCGGATTCGACGTCTACCGCAGCCTCGACGGCATCTACATCGGCAGCATCCACAAGGAAGACCCCGCCGAAGCCGCCCAGCAGGCCCGCACCGCCGCCTCCGCCGAAGACCTCGCCGCCAAAATGCCCCAGATGCCCGCCATCGTCATCGGCTGCATCGAAGGCGTCACCCGCGCCGAGAACATGCCCGGCTGGGTCTCCGCCTCCCTCTACGCCAGCGCCATGCCCGCCCTCTGGTCCTTCATGCTCGCCGCCCGCCTCCACGGCCTCGGCACCTGCTGGACCTCCGTCCACCTCCAGCAGGAAAAGGAAGCCGCCGACCTCCTCGGCATCCCCTACGACACCACCAGCCAACTCATGCTCACCCCCGTCGCCCACTACACCGGCGACACCTTCCGCCCCGTCACCCGCCCCGACCCCGAAACCGTGATCCACTGGAACCGCTGGAGCCACTAGACACCCTCAGGTATGCTGGAAGGGTCCTGTCGTCTCCGATCGGAGCAACGTTGTACATCTGAGGTCCGCGACCATCGCGCGGTACGGCCGAGCCGTACGCCGCCACCCATCGCCCGTCGAGGCGAGTGGCCGCGCGAACAGCGACCTCGGTGTACCCACGTCCCGCACAGGACCCACACCACCCTTTCACCGGCCAGGTCGCCGCGTGATGCTCGCCATACGCCGCCCACCCGCACACCCGCGCAGCGACGAGCGAGACCACCATGGCCCAGCAGCCCACCGGCATCACCCTCACCGACCTCACCTACCACCGGCCCGACGACACCCCCGTCTTCGACGCCCTCACCGCCACCTTCCCCCGCGGCCGCACCGGCCTCGTCGGAGCCAACGGCACCGGCAAGACCACCCTCCTACGCCTCATCACAGGCGACCTCACCCCCACCCGAGGCACCATCACCGCCCCGGGCACCCTCGCCTACCTCCCGCAAGACCTCACCCTCGACACCGAAGCACGCGTCGACGAAGCCCTCGGCATCCACGCCAAACGCGCCGCACTCGCCGCCATCGAATCCGGCGACCCCGACGAACGCCACTACACCACCCTCGCCGACGACTGGGACGTCGAAGAACGCGCCCAAGCCACCCTCGCCACCCTGGGCCTCGACCTCGACCTCGACCGCACCGTAGGCGCCATGTCCGGCGGCGAAACCATCCTCCTCCACCTCGCCGCCCTCCTCCTGCAACGCCCCGACATCCTCATCCTCGACGAACCCACCAACAACCTCGACCTCCACGCCCGCCGCCGCCTCTACGACGCCGTCGACACCTGGCGCACCGGCACCCTCCTCATCGTCAGCCACGACACCGACCTCCTCGAACGCGTCGACCGCATCGCCGAACTCCGCGCCGGCGCCATCACCCTCTACGGCGGCACCTGGACCGACTACCAGCACACCCTCGACATCCAGGAAGAAGCCGCCACCCGCACCCTCCGCACCGCCGAAGCCGACGTCCGCCGCCAACAGCGCGAACTCCGCGACGCCCAGACCAAGAACGCCCGTCGCGAACGCCACAACAAGAAGATGGACGACCAGCGCCGCGCCTCACGCATCGTCGCCGGCGCCAAGAAGCGCTCCGCACAAGAGAGCGCGGGCAAACTCCGCACCCTCGCCGAAGACCGCCTCACCGAGGCCCGCGAACGCCGCGACGCCGCCGCCGACGCCCTGCGCGAAGACACCCGCATCACCGTCGACCTGCCCCACACCGCAGTCCCCACCGGACGCACCGTCCTCACCCTCGACCACGTCCGACCCCTGCACGGCGCGCTCACCGACGCCCACCTCCACATCCACGGCCCCGAACGCATCGCCCTCGTCGGCCGCAACGGCTCCGGCAAGACCACCCTCCTGCGCACCCTCACCGGCGACCTGGAGCCCGCCGAAGGGGAGGCCCGCACCCACGTCCCGACCCGCTTCCTCACCCAGCGCCTCGACGTCCTCGACCCGGCCCTCACCGTCTACGACAACGTCAAACGCGCCGCCCCCCACGCCCCCGACAACCAGATCCGCTCCAGCCTCGCCCGCTTCCTCTTCCGCGGCGCCCGCGCCGACCAGCCCGCCGGCACCCTGTCCGGCGGAGAACGCTTCCGCGCCGCCCTCGCCGCCACCATGCTCGCCGAACCCGCCCCCCAACTCCTCATCCTCGACGAACCCACCAACAACCTCGACACCACCAGCGTCCGCCAACTCACCGAAGCCCTCACCTCCTTCCAAGGCGCCCTCCTCATCGCCTCCCACGACCTCCCCTTCCTCGACACCCTCGATATCACCCGCTGGCTCGTCACCGGCGAAACCCTCACCGAAACCACCCGCGACACCCTCCTCGACCACCTGACCACCCCAACCCGAGAACCCGACCCCGCGACCCAAGCCCCAAACGAGACCTGAGCACCCCCGCACACCAGCAGCCGCACCCTCCCCAGAGAGACGCCCCGCAATTCCCTGGCACACGCCGGCCGAGGAGAAGCCGCCCCGCCCGCACCCGACCTCATGCTCGCGGGCCCGGGACGCGGGGCGCCGGCGTCGACCCTCACCAGGAGGCGCCAGCGGCCGTCGGTATGCCGTGTCCGGGATGCCGGACGAAAGGGCTACCACCCCGCCATCGACAGCAAGACCGCGGTGGCCCCACGGTCCTCGACTGCCGCCGCCACGCCACGGAATCCCCGTTCCATGACCCCTCCGCGGTGATGGAACGGGGATCCCACCTGAGGTGCCCAAGCCGCGCAACGACCGCGGATTCACACCCTCTGCCTGATCGCGGGGGTCAGCACGTAGCTGAGATCGGCATCACGACGAGGGTGCGGGAGCGTTCGCGATGACCTATCAGCCCAGCTTCTTGTGTAGGTCAGGAGACGAGGCGGAGACCACCGAGGAGGCGCTGGAGCGTCTTTTCGATGAGCTGCTCCGGGTCGGCCCCCTGGGTGGCGAGCGGCTCGTGCCGTTTGACCGCGAGACTGCGGTCTACGAGCTCTCGACCCAGCGGACAGCCGGGGAGGAGGCTCCCGATTGGCTGAATCTCGAGCTCTACGTCGGGTGGAGTTTATCGCCGAGTATGTCCTCCGGGCCGACCGGACGGGGAGCGGGGGGATCTGGGGGTGAGGTCCTGGCGACGATCACATCTGCGGCGGCGATCCGGACCGGGCCCTGGCCCTCCGGAGGTAAGCGGCGCCGGCGGCGCACGCTGGTCAGGCTTCGCTATCGCCGAGGGCGGGACGGACACCAGGGCATGAATCGGGCGGACTCCCCTGTTAAATGAGTCTTTAGTCCTTTTGTGTTTGGGGTCGGTTTTGTTTATGCGGGCTCTGACCGCCCCGGCACCTTTACGCAGTAAGGTTCTAATAGGTCGTCTGGGGTTGAGGGGACGCCGCCCGCGTTGCGGCGGGCGGCGTCCGGTCGTCTATACGGTTCGTGGCAAGTGGCGCGCCTTGGTCGGGTTACTTCAGGTGGCGGGTGAAGAAGCGGGCCATGGCGTCCAGTTCGAAGGGCGGGACGCCGGTGTGGCCGCCCAGGTTGGCGTGCAGGGTCTTCTCGCTGGAACCGAAGGCGTCGAAGAGGTCCAGCGTCGCCTGGCGGTCGTTTCCCTCGTCGTCCCACTGCAGCAGGACCTGGAGCGGGACGGTGATCTGACGGGCCTCCTCGACCAGGGCGGCGGGGACGAAGGTGCCGGCGAAGAAACCGGCGGCGGAGATGCGCGGCTCGACCGCCGCCAGCCGGATGCCGATGGAGATCACTCCCCCTTCGCATCCCACCGGGCCGCCTATCCCGGGCTGGGAAAGGAGTGCGTCGAGGACCCTCCGGTGTTCCGGGACCGCCTGGTCGACCAGCGGCAAGGCGAGCCGGTCGACGATCTCACCGACCGGTTCGCCGACCGCCATCGCGCGGCGCAGGTCGGCTCGGGCCTGCTCGGCGGCGGCCGAACGGGGTCGCGCACCGCTGCCGGGGAGCTCGATCGTGGCGGCGGCGAAGCCGTGCTCCGCCGCGTAGCGCCGGGCCCGCCCCGCCACACGGGGGCGCATCATGTCCAGCCCGCCGGGGTGACCGACGAGGATCAGCGGCACCGGGGCGGACGCGGAGAGGGAGCCGGGCGTCCACAAGACGCCGGGGATGTCTCCGAGGGTGAAGTCGCGTTCGAGGACACCGTCATCGTGGCGCCGCTCGGAAGTGAATAGCACGGATCGTGCCTTTCGGGAGTGCTCTTGAACGGCGCTCCCGGACGACCTACCGCCCGACCGTGACCCCAGAGGGGAGCACCCATGTCGATACAGCGTCCACGGGTACCACCTCCTCGTTCTCTCGCACGGCCTCCGGAAAGCTAGCAGGAGGCCCTCCCCCGCGCCAACCGGTTTTCCGCCCGAGCGGCTCGACCGGCCGCCGCCGCACCGCTGATGTGCACCGGGATCACGATGCGGGAGCCACCGCGCACCGCCTGGGCCGCGGCGACACGAGCGACCTCGACGGCCCACGTCCTGATCGCAGCCGCCGTGCCGGTCTTCCGGCTTCGGGGGCGAGGCGAACGAGGCGCTCCCGGGGTGGGGCGCCTCGTGCCGGGGCGAGGGTCAGGCGTTGGCCGCCTTCTTGTAGAGGCGGGTCGCCAGCGGGACGAAGACGAGGAGCATGACGGCTATCCAGAGGAGCGAGGCCGGTACGGCGTGCCGCATCGGCCAGGCGTCGGAGGTCTGCGCGGCGGTGCTGGTGTTGCCGAAGAGCTCGCGGGAGGCCTGGGTGAAGGTCGAGACGGGGTTCCACTCCGCCACCACGCGCAGCGGAGCCGGCAGGTTGGAGCTGTCGATGAAGGCGCTGGAGACGAACACCAGGGGCAGCGAGACCATGTTGGCGATGCTGCTGAAGCTCTCCGGAGTCCGCAGGGCCAGCGCGACGGTGGCGGTCAGCCAGGAGAAGGCATAGGCGAACAGGAGCAGCAACCCGAAGCCGAGGACCGCCTCCCCTGGGGAGGTGTGGACGCGCCAGCCGACGACCAGGCCCATCACCGCCATGACGACGAGCCCGGCGAGGTTGAGCAGCAGATCGCTGACGGTCTGGCCGATCAGGACCGCGGAGGGCGCCATCGGCAGGGAGCGGAACCTGTCGAAGATGCCCTTCTGCAGGTCGAGGGTGAGCGTGTAGCCGGTCATCTGCGCGCTGATGATCACGGCCTGCACGAAGATGCCGGGCAGGAGGTACTCCTTGTAAGACACCCCCGGAACGTCGATCGCGCTGCCGAAGACGTAGGCGAACAGCAGCACCAGCACGATCGGCAGCGAGATCGCGCCGACCAGCAGATCCGGCGACCGCCGGATCTTCAGGGCGTTGCGCTTGGTGATGGTCCAGCCGTCGACGACCGGAAGGGTGAGCGCGTTCATCAGGAGGCCTCCTGAACCTGGGGGGCGGTGCCGACCGCCTGGCGGCCGGTCAGCGTGAGGTACACGTCGTCGAGGGTGGGCCTGCGCAGCCCGGCGTCCCGGACCCGGACTCCTCCGTCGGCCAGCCAGCCGAGGACCAGACGGAGCGACTCGGGGCCGTCGGTGACCGAGATGACGAGCCGGAGCGCCTCCGGCTGCGCCCGGACGGTGCCGACCGGGAAGCGGGCGAGGATCTGCTGCGCCGCCTCCAGTTCGGCGGCGCCGCCCACGGTCAGCTCGATCCGGTTGCCGCCGACCTGGTCCTTGAGCTCGTCGGGCGTGCCGTTCGCGATGGCGCTGCCCTGGTCGACCACCAGGATCCGGTCGGCGAGGCGGTCGGCCTCCTCCATGTACTGCGTGGTCAGCAGGACCGTGGTGCCGCCGGCGACGAGCTCGGAGATCGTGTCCCACAGCGCCGCGCGGGCGCGGGGATCCAGGCCCGTGGTGGGCTCGTCCAGGAAAAGCACCGGCGGGTCCGCGACGAGCGCCCCCGCGAGGTCGATGCGGCGGCGCATGCCGCCGGAATAGCCCTTGACGGGCCGGTCGGCTGCTTCGGTGAGGTCGAACCGCTCCAGCAGTTCGCGGGCTCGGGCCCTACTGCGCTTGGCGCCCAGGTGGTAGAGGCGCCCGACCATCTCCAGGTTCTCCGCGCCGGTCAGGTGCTCGTCGACCGCCGCGTACTGGCCGGACAGCCCGATGTGCGCGCGCAGCAGCCGGGCGTCGCGGACGACGTCGTGTCCCGCGACGGTGGCGCGACCGCCGTCGGGGGGCAGCAGCGTGGTCAGGATGCGCACTGTCGTGGTCTTGCCGGCGCCGTTCGGGCCGAGGAGCGCGAGCACCGACCCCTGAGGGACGCCGAAGCTCAGGTCGTCCAGGGCGTTCACGCCGCCGTACTTCTTGACCAGCCCTTCGGCGGTGATCACATCGTTCATGAGGGGGCTCCTAGCAGGGGGTGGGAGGTCAGGAACGGTGGACGTCGATGTCGCCCCAGTTGGTGTGCACGTGCACCTCGACCACCGAGTCGGCGGCCTCGGGGCCTTCGGTACCGGCGAGGGTGTTGCGGACCACGCCGTTCTTGGAGTGCAGGTCGAGCCAGGCGGCGGTGCCTTCGGGGATGCCGACGCCGACCTTGCCGTGGCCGCCCTCTACATGGACGGCGCCGCTGACCGCCGCGTCGATCCGGGTCCGGCCGTGCGCGGTCTTGGCGGTCAGGCCGGCCAGCAGCCGGCCGACCGTGATGTCACCGACGCCGGTCTTGACCTGGAGGTCGCCCGTCACCTCGCCGATGGTGACGGAGCCGGTCGAGTTCTTCACGCTGCCCGCGCCGTCGATGGTGCCGATCCGGATCCCGCCGACGGAGGAGGTCACCTCGACGGGTCCGCTCACGCGGTCTACCCGGATCTCGCCATTGGCCGCCCGGGCCTCCAGCGAGCCGACCTCCTCCAGGCGCAGATCGCCGTTGGAGCTCTTCAGCACGGTCTGGCCGAGCGTGCCGGTGGCGATGAAGCTCGTGACGGCCCCCTCGCCGCTGACCCGGGAGCCGGCCGGCAGTTCCACGGTGACCTCGATGGAGCCGCGCCAGGACCGCAGGTACCCCAGCGCCTTGGGCCGTGGTCCCTTCACCAGCAGCCGACCGTCAGAGAACTCGACGACGGTCTGCTCGGCCGCCTGCACACCCGCCTCGCTGGCGGGGTCGCTGGCGCGCACCTCCACCACGGTGTCGGCGCGGTCGCCGGCGTGGATCTGGACCTGGCCGACGTAGACGTCGATGTCGGCGGTGATCGGCTCGGGAGTGTCGAAAGTAGGCATGGCGAAGCCCTCCTCGCGGGTTCGATGGAGTATCCCGGCCACTGCGCCGGGCGATGAGAGATGGCGGGTGCGGGACGGCGGGGCTAGCGCACCCAGCCCGTGTAGCCGCGCCCGGACTGCGTCTGCTGTGGTCGGCCCGCGGGACGCGGACCGGACTCGAAGGCCGCCGCGACCGCGCGGACCAACCAGGCGTTGACCGAGATGCCCTGGCGTCCGGCCGCCTCCTCCACGCGGGACTTGAGGTGCTCGGGCAGCCGCAGCGTCATGCGCGCGGTGGCGCCTTCCTCGGCGGGCGGCGGCCCCGCTTCCCACGCGGTCTCCGCCTCACCGCCCATCGCGCTCTCCGCGGACGGCGCCGATGGCGGCGCCATCACCACGAACGCCGGATCGCCGCCGCGCAGCCGCACGTCGACCGAGCCCGGGGCGAGATCGCGGGTGATCTCGTCCGCCGCCGCGGAGAGCGCCTCGAGCAGGGTGAGGCGGGCGGCCGATTCGAGAACGCTGCCGAGACTCTCGGCCAGCGCGCGGGCCTCAGGCCCTCCCGGCTCCGCGGCGACGGCGAGCTCGCGGCGAAGGTTCTCCACATACGGCATCAGGTCCATGCCTCAACTATGACGCCACAGTGACGTCACGTCAAGCCAGAAGTGACGTCATGTCGGCACGAGGCTTGGCGTCGCCGTGGCGCACCGGCGTCACAGGGCCCGCACCCGGCTTCTCCGGGTTGATGAGTCTTTAGTCCTCTAAAGTTGTTCAGGGGGCGTCGGAGCTGTCCGCACCCCGGCGCCTTTACGTAGTAAGGCACAGGCGAGGAGCTTCATGAACACGTTGCGCGTCGGGCTGGCGCAGTACCCGTCCGCGCCGGGCGACATCCCCGCGAACGCCCGCGCCGCGGCCGCCGCCGTGCGGGAGGCCTCAGCGGCCGGGGCCCGGCTCGTGCTCTTCCCGGAACTGGCACTCACCGGCTACGACCTCGGCCTCTTCACCGACCCCGCCCAGATCGTCACCGCTGACGACGCACGCCTCGACCCCGTCCGGGAGGCCGCCCGAGCAACAGGCGTCACCGCCGTCGTGGGCGCCGCCTACCGGCATTCCACCGAGAACCTCTGGATCGCCTCCCTGGCCGCCCTTCCCGACGGAGGCCTCCTCGTCCAGGGCAAGCAGCACCTGCACGGGCCGGAGAACGACCTCTTCGTCCCCGCCCCCGTCGGGCCCCTCCTGGACGTCGACGGATGGCGCGTCGCGCTCCCCATCTGCTACGACGCCGGAGTCCCCTCCCACGCCGCTGCCGCCGCCGGCCAAGGCGCCGAGGTGTACGCCGCGTCCGTGCTCTACGACAACCCGCGCCGCTTCGACTTGCACCTCGCCGCCCGGGCCATGGACCACCGCATGTACGCCGTCGCCGCCAACTACCCCAGCGGACCCGCGGGCCTCGCCGCGGACTGGGAGTCCTGCGGAGGCAGCGGCGCGTGGCACCCCGACGGAAGCCGCCTCTCCCCCACCCGCACCGCGCCCGGACTGATCCTGGCGGACCTCGACCGGGCGGAACTCGACGAGTTGCGCGCCAAGGACGCGGAGGCCGGTTATCCCCGCGGCGCGGCCTGACGCCCCCGGTTCCCGTCTCCCCAGGCCGCGCCGGTAACGTCGAAGGCTCCGCCGCCGCGCGCCCAATCTTCCGGGGGTCCTCTGCCATGCCCGTCATCCACCTGGTCCGGCACGCCCAGGCGTCGTTCGGCGCCGCCGACTACGACGTCCTGTCCCCCATCGGGCCCGAGCAGGCCGCAGCCGCCGGACGCGCCCTCGCCGCGCGCAAGCCGCGCGACCCGCTCGTCGTCGCCGGATCCCTCACCCGGCAGCGGGAAACCGCGCGCGCCGTGGCGGAGGCGGTCGGGGCCGCCGAGCCGGTCGGCGAGGACCAGCGGCTGAACGAGTACGAGTTCATCACCCTGGTGTCCGGCGGTCAGGTCGCGAGCGGCGGGGACCCGCAGAAGACGCTCGATCGGCTTCTGCTCGCCTGGATCGAGCAGGACGCGCCGGACGGGTGGCGGGCCTTCTCCGGCGGTGCGCTGGCCGCCGTCACAGAGTTCGCCGCGCGCCTCGGAAGGGGCCGCGACGGCATCGCGGTGACCTCCGGCGGGGTCATCGCGGCGATCTGCGGGGCGCTGCTCGACCTGCCGCCGGCCGGGGTCGTCGCGGTGAACCGGGTGATGGTCAACACCTCGGTCACCACGCTGCTCGCCGGGTCGCGGGGCCTCAGCCTGCTCACCCTCAACGACCACGCGCACTTCACCGGCGACGCGGAGAACCTGCGCACCTACCGCTGAGCGCCGATCCGCACGTCCTTGGGGCGGCCGGACATGCTGTGGTACATGAGGACCAGCAGGTCCTCTCCTAAGGCATCGGGGCGCGGGTCGACCGCTTGCCGGAGGCGACCCGCGCCCGCGGGCCGAGCCGGTCCGAGCACTGAGGCAGAGGTCCTCCTGGCCGCCTTCACGGACTCGCGCGTCGCCGGCGGAGCTTGCCGGGGCCGGCCGGACAGGCGCCCCCGAACGAGGCCCGCGGCGACACCCCGCCGAGCCGGCCCGCGGCGGCGGCTCGCTTCAGGGAGGGGTCCCGCTCATGCAGTCCGTGACTCGCCTGCCCCGCTGCCGTCTAAGCCCTCCCCCGGCCGCCGGCCCGCCGGGCCGCGCGGCTCACTGCTGGTAGCCCTCGACCTCGCGGGCGGGGCGGGCATGCGCCTCGCCGGGGTTGGCGCCGTACTCGCGGGCGGCACGCCGCTGGCGGAGCAGGTCCCAGCAGACGTCGAGTTCTTCCTCGATGGCCTTGACGCGGGAGGCGTGGCCGGGCTCGGTGGAGTCCCGCAGCTCGTGCTCCTCGGCGATCATGCGCTTGATCCGGTCCAGGATCTGCTCGTCACTCATGTGCGCAGCATTCCCAAGTAACCCGATTCCAGACATACGCCACGCCGCACGATCCGGCGCCTTTACCTAGTAAGGTTACTGTGGGCGCTCCCGGGGAAGGGGCGACGGATGAACTGGACCCTCGAAGTCGTCGTCGTGCCCGTCTCCGACGCCGCCCGCGCCAAGGAGTTCTACGCGGGACGCCTCGGCTGGCACATCGACCACGAGACGCCGCTCCCCGACGGCCGCACGCTGATCCAGCTCACCCCGCCCGGATCAGGCTGTTCGATCGTGATCGCCAAAGGCCTCAGCCCGATGGCCCCGGGCACGCTCCAGGGCCTGCAACTCGTCGTGAACGACGTCCGCGCCGCCCACGCCGAACTGCTGGCGAACGGCGTGGAGACCAGCGACATCATGGTGCTGGGCCCGCACGGCCAGCGGCCCTCCGACCTCGGCGACGACCTGGACAACGTCGGATTCCTCTTCTTCACCGACCCCGACGGCAACGGCTGGGCCGTCCAGCAGATCACCGCGCGCAAGTGAAACGGCCCCGCCAAGGCGGGGCCGTTTCATCGACGGAAGGCTCAGGGGGTGAGGTCGCGGCGCCGCCAGGCGGCGAGGCCGGCCGCGCCCAGCGCCGCGGCGAGCAGCACCAGGACCGTCATCGGCAGCGGCTCGATCTCGCCGCCCGGCAGTGCCGGGGCGTGCGCGAACGGCGAGGCGTCCAGGACCCACCGGGGCAGGTCGAGGATCGGGCCGACCAGCGTGAGCAGGAGGCAGGCGCCGAAGACGCCCCAGACCGCGTACGCCAGCCGGGGCAGCGCGCCGAACAGCAGGACCGCGACACCGCCGACCACCCACGCGGGCGGGGCCTGCACCGCGCCGGCTGCCGCGAGCCTGCCGATCTGGCCGAGGTCGTCGCTCGCCAGGCCGTAGACGACACCGGTGGTCAGGCCCCCGGCCGTCAGCAGGACGAGGGTCCCGGCGGCGGCGATCACGACGTGCCCGCCCGCCCAATGGATCCGGTTCAGGCCGGTCGCCAGGAGCGGCTCCAGCCGTCCGCCGGTCTCCTCACCGCGCATCCGCAGCACGCTCTGCACCGTGAAGACCGTGGCGATGAGCGCGAGCATGCCGAACGTCACCGAGAGGAAGGCGTCGGTGAACGCGCCCTCCCCGCCCAGCGCCGCGAAGATCTCCTGCGTCGCCTCGCTCTCCCCCACCAGGTCGGCGACGCTCGGCGCGATCCCGCCGATGACGCCGCCGTAGATGACGAACGCGGCGAGCCAGCCGAGGAACGACCCGCGCTGAAGCCGCCACGCGAGCGCGCCGGAGCCCGACAGCGTCCCGGCGGCCGGGCCGAGGCGCGGCGGGAAGACGCCCTCGCCGACGTCGCGGCGTCCGGCGAGGACGAAGGCGGCGGCGAGCAGCGCGGCGGCGAGCAGCGGCGACAGGGCCGCCACCCACCAGCGCTCATCGGCGAACGGCCGCAGCAGCGAGGCCCACCCGAGCGGCGACAGCCAGCTCAGCCAGGGCGCGTCTGCGGCGTCCCCGGCCGACCTCAGCAGGTAGACCCCGCCGAGAACGGCGAAGGCGATGCCGCGCGCGGTGCGGGCGCTCTCACTGAGCTGGGCGGTGACCGCGGCGACACCGGTGAACACCAGGCCCGAGGCGAACCAGGCGAGCGCGAACGCCGCCGACCCCGTCGCGGCGAGGCCCGTCCCGAGCAGGCCGAGGAAGGTGAGCAGGGCCAGTACCGCGCCCGCGAGGACCGCGGTGAGCACGCCCGAGGTCAGCGGCGCGCGGCGTCCGACGGCCGTCGCGCCGACCAGTTCGAGGCGGCCTTCCTCTTCCTCGGCGCGGGTGTGCCGGATGACCAGCAGCACGCTCATTACCGCCACCAGCACCGCGCCGATGACGCCGTTGCGCCAGGCGACGAGCCCGCCGACGGTCTCGGCGTGGACCTGCCCGTACAGCGCGACCGTGGCGGCGTTGCCCGCGATGCCCGCGGCGAAGGTGTGCAGTTCCTCAGGGGTCCCGTACAGGGACGCGAAGCTGCTCGCCGTCCCGGAGGCCGTGGCGGTGAGGGCGAGGACCCACAGCGGGATCATGACGCGGTCACGGCGCAGCCACATCCGCAGCAGCGGGGCGGTGCCCGCCAGCGCGCTCATGCCGACGACTCCGCGCTCTCGTAGTGCCGCAGGAACAGCTCCTCCAGGGTCGGCGGCCGGCTGTCCAGCCCGCGCACGCCGAGCGGGACAAGGGTGGCGAGGAGGTCGCCGAGCCGGTCGGTGTCGACCTGGCAGTGCAGCCGGTTCCCCTCGATGACGAGGTCGTGCACCCCGGGCAGGGACGCCAGCCCGTCCGGCGGCGAGGCGAGGTCGGCCTCGACGGAGGTCCGGGTCAGATGGCGCAGGGACGCGAGCGTCCCGGACTCGACGGCCCGGCCCGACCGGATGATGGTGACGCGGTCGCAGAGCCGCTCCACCTCGGACAGGATGTGGCTGGACAGCAGGACCGTGCGCCCGGCGGCACGGGCCTCGCGGACGCACTCCTGGAAGACCTCCTCCATCAGCGGGTCGAGTCCGGAGGTGGGCTCGTCGAGGATGAGGAGTTCGGCGTCGGAGGCGAAGGCGGCGACGAGCGCGACCTTCTGGCGGTTGCCCTTGGAGTAGGCCCGGCCCTTCTTGCGCGGGTCGAGTTCGAACCTGTCGAGCAGGGCCGCGCGCTTGGCCGGGTCGGCTCCCCCGCGCAGCCTTCCGAGCAGGTCGATGGTCTCGCCGCCCGACAGGTGCGGCCACAGGGTGACCTCGCCGGGCACGTAGGCGAGCCTGCGGTGCAGGCGGGTCGCGTCCTTCCAGGGGTCGCCGCCGAGCAGGCGGGCGGTGCCGCCGTCGGTGCGCAGGAGGCCGAGGAGGGCGCGAATGGTCGTCGACTTCCCTGAGCCGTTCGGGCCCAGGAAGCCGTGGACCTCGCCCGGGACGACGGCCAGGTCGAGGCCGTCGAGGGCCCGGGTGGGGCCGAAGTCCTTGACGAGGCCGGAGACCTCGATGACATCGCTCATGATGCACAAGCTACTCTGCTTTCACTAACTTGTGAATGTTCTGAACAAGCTAAAATGGCCGCATGGAACAGCGGGATGACGCGGCGGTCAGGGATTTCGTCGAACGGATGGCGCTCGTGTGGGCCGACTGGGGCTTCCCCAAGATGGCCGCCCGTGTGCTCATGACGTTCATGGCCTCGAACGAGGAGGTCCTCACCGCGGCGCGGCTCCGCGAGATCCTCGACGCGAGCGCGGGCGCCATCTCCGGCGCGGTCCGCTACCTCATCCAGATCCAGATGCTGCGGCGCCATCCCCTGCCCGGCTCCCGCGAGCACGCCTACAGCCTCTACGAGGACACCTGGTACCAGGTGACGGCCAAGGGCGGCTTCTACGCGGTGCTGGCCACGCTCACCCAGGACGGGGTGAAGGCCGCGGGCCCCGACACCCCGGGCGGCCGCCGCCTCGCCGACATGCAGGACTTCTTCCTCTTCCTCGACTCCGAGCTGTCGACCATCGTCGCGCGCTGGCACGCCCAGCGGGACACCGCCGAGGGCCCCTGAGGCGCGGCAGGCCTTCGGCCCAGGAGAACTCCGAGCGCAGAAGGGCCCGGAGACACCGGGACCCGGCCGCGCGATCGCGTCGGCCGGGTCCGGGAGGCGGACGGTCAGGAGACAGTGAGCGCTCCCGTCGTGGAGTTGCGCACGCACTTGACGGAGCGGGTCGTCGAGGCGACGGCGGCGCTCAGGCACTGGCCGAGGACGGCGTGGCCCGCGGCATTGGGGTGCCAGGACTCCTGGCAGGTCTGGTAGTAGGAGACGCACGCGTTGGCGATGCGCTGGATGTCGATCTTGTCGAAGCCGTCGAGGGTGGTGAGGAACGTGCCGGTCGCGCCGTCCTGGAGGCGGATCGGGCTGGCCAGCGCGTTGGCCGGGCTGCCGTTCTTCTCGCAGAGGCGGGCGCCGTCGAAGGCCTGCTGGACGTTCAGGTACTGCAGGTCGTCGCCCGGGTACTCGGCGCGCAGCGTGGTGAACGCCGCGTTGACCAGGCCGCCCAGGCGGGTGGAGAAGGTGTGGCCGGGAGCCAGGCTCGCCCGGTGGATCGGGCAGCCCGCCTCGTAGCGCTCGGAGCCGAGGGCGCGGAACTTGTCGCGGGTGTCGTCGCGCTCGTCGCCGACCGCGTCGGCCTCGGTGAGGTAGTCGGTCGCGACGTCGAAGGGCAGCGGGTTGGTGTAGTCCTGGAAGACGACGCGGTGCTGGCCGTCGGCGTCGATCTCGTCGAGCGTGGTGAGCAGCTGACGCAAGGCCGCGGTGGTCTCGGACGTGGCGGAGGCGAACTCGGCGGTCGTCGCGAGGTCGTCGTCGGTGCAGGGCTCCTGCTCGACGGGGCCGTTCAGGTAGGCCCAGAACTCCCACCAGCCGGTCCAGGCGTCGGCGGCGAACCGGGTGGCGCAGCCGATGGCGACGTCGCCGAAGGTGAAGGAGCTGTTGTTGGAGCCGAGGCCGACCAGGACGACGTCGATGTCGTTGGTCTGCGCGATCGCCCGCAGTTGGGTGAGCTGCGCGGTGACGTTGCGGCCCTTGTCGCGGGCGATCGAGTTCGTGGCGATGTCGGCGGGCTTGCCGCCCGAGCACGCGATGTTGTAGCGGTTCTGGATGCCCGGCAGGGTCGCCTTGTTGATCGAGGCGTTCGCGGACCGGTGGCAGAAGTAGGCGTTGGAGTTGGCCGCCGACCATCCGGGGAAGGCCTGCGAGACGCCCTGGACATCGGTCACGTTCTGGTAGTTCCCCGCGCCCTCGCCGCTGATGAAGCTGTCGCCGACCGCGACCGCGGCCGTCGGCAGCACGGCGGAGGCGCCGGCCCCCGGCACCGCACTGAGCAGTCCCGTCGCCAGGACGACGGCCGCCCCGGCCACGAGCTTACGGAACACGGACACCGCGACTCACCCACAATCCCAGTAGGAAAACCATGCAATCGGGATCGAAACATGAGGGAACTTCACCGTCAAGATCTCCCAAGGCGCGGGATTCCTGCCGAAGTGCCGAGCTGCGCGCCTTTACCCAGTAAGGTTCGGCTTCAGCGGCCGAAGCCCGCCTGGCGCGCCCGCACGATCGCCTGGGCGCGGTCGGCCACCTGAAGCTTGGCGAAGACCGCCGAGACGTTGTTGCGCACCGTCTTGGGCGACAGGAACAGCCGCTCGGCGATCTGCGGATTCGCCAGCCCCGCCGCGATCAGCTCGAGCACCTCCCGCTCCCGCGCGGTGAGCTGCGGGAACGGCTCCTCCTCCGGAGGGCGCGCCGTCGCGAGCAGCGCGAAGTAGCGGGTGACGCGGGCCGCGAGCGCCGGACCGAAGATCACCTCGCCGTGCGCGACCGAGGTGATCGCGCGCAGGATCTCGTCCTGGTCGGCGCCCTTCACCAGGTAGCCGCGCGCTCCGGCGAGCATCGCCGCGAAGACGCTCTCGTCGTCGTCGTGCATGGTGAGCGCGAGCACCCCCGGCGCGTCCGCGGACGCCACCAGGCGGCGGGTCGCCTCCACACCGTCGAGGACGGGCATCTGGAGGTCCATCACCACCACGTCCGGGACGAGTTCGGCGGCGAGCGCGAGCGCCTCGGCGCCGTCCGCCGCGGTGCCGACCACCTCCACCTCGTCGGTCGAGGACAGCATCAGGCGCAGGCCGTCGCGGTAGACGGGGTGGTCGTCGGCGATGAGCACGCGTGGGGTCATGCCGGACCGCCGACCGGGATGACCGCGCGCACCAGGGTGCCTCCGCCGGGCCGCGGCGCGATCGCGCACCTGCCGCCCAGTTCCTCGGCCCGCTCGCGCATCGCGACAAGGCCCACCCCGGCCAGCGCGCGCTCGGGCACGCCCCTGCCGTCGTCGCTGACCTCCACCCGCACCGTGCCCTCCTCCATGTCCAGCCTTACGGTGCAGCGCCCCGCACCCGAGTGCCGCGCGACATTGCTCAGCGCCTCTCCCGCGATCCGGAACAAGGCGACCTCCACCGCGGCGGGCAGCGCCCCGAGGTCCCCTTCGGCCACCACCCCGATCGCGAGCGCTCCCCCGGTGAAGCGCGCGGCCTGCTGCTCGATCGCGCCCACCAGGCCGAACTGGTCGAGCGCGGGCGGGCGCAGGTCGTGAACGAGGCGCCGGACGTCGGCGAGGACCGTCCCGAGGTCACCGCCGACCTCGTGCAGGGTCCGGTCGGCCGCCGCGGCGTCGCGCCGTGCGAGGTTGCGCGCCGCATGGATCTTCAGTCCGGCCGCGGCGAGGGCCGGCCCGAGCCCGTCGTGCAGGTCCCGCCGCAGCCTTCGCCGCTCCTCGGCGATCCCCTTCACCAATTCCTCCCGGCTGCGCTGCAGCTCCTCGGTGAGCGCCGTCGCGCGCGCGGCGGCGGCCGCCTGCCGGACGACGTCGGCGAGCAGCCGCTGGTCGGCGTCCGACAGCGGCGAGCCAGGCCGAGGCACCAGCGTGAGCCGGCCGATGGGCACGTCCCGGTAGGCGAACGGCAGGACGACCATGCCAGGACCCGGTACGCCCTCCTCGACGACGACCGCGGCCCCGTCCGGACGGTCCAGCTCGACCCTGACGTAAGGGGACCGGAAGGCCGCGCCGACGCTCCGGGCCGTCGCCTCCAGCAGGTCGTCCGGCCCCGCGGACTCCTCCAGCCGCCGCGCCAGCGCCGACACCACGTCGTACGGCTCCTCGCGGCCGGTGAGGATCCGCCGGACCAGCCGCTGGAGCCGGACCCGGAGCGGTGAGTACAGGACCGCCACGACGGCTGCGGCGAAAACCCCGGCGACCCTGTCCTCCACCAGGGCGCCGACGCCGACGAAGACGGCGAGGTCGATCCCGACGACGGCGGCGGCGAGCGCCCCGTACAGCAGCGTCCAGCGGATGAGCAGGTCGACGTCGTACAGCCGGAACCGGGTCACGGCGACGAGCACCGCGCCCGCCAGCAGCCCGTTCTCCAGGACGAACACCGCGTCGACGAAGACGCTGAACCCGTCCTTCCCGTCATAGGGGAAGTGGATCTGAAGCAGCATCGTGCCGACCATCGAGCCGACCACGAACGCACCGGCCAGGAGCATCCACCGCAGCTGCGCGCGCAGTTCGGCGTCCGCGCCGCGGAACCGGCCCAAGAACACCGCGATGCCGCCGAACAGCGAGGCCGTGGCGACGCTGACGAAGACGGGCGAGGCGTACGAGTCCCAGACGGCGTCGGGCACGAACGGCGGCGTCAGCAGGTCGAGGTCGTAGCGGCCGAGGTCCGGTCCCGGCGGGTCCTGCGCGGTGTAGGTCGCCCACGGCAGCATGAGGATCATGCCGACGGCGCCGACGATCGTGATCAGCGAGGCGGCGCCGAGCAACCGGGTCCGGCCGCGCGGGAGGTGTCCGGTCGGGTAGAGCACGAGCAGTGCGGGGACGGCGATGTGGATGATCGGCCCGAACCTGCCCCCGGCGAAGAGCGCGAGGCCGGTGAGCGGCAGGTCTCCGCCGTGCGCGAGGAGAGAGTGGACGGCATACCCGCCGCCGAAGGCGGCGGCGACGGAGCTGCCGCCCGCGAGGATGAGCAGCCAGCCCAGCCACAGCCGCGGCAGCCGCAGCGCGAGGAGCACCCCGGGAACCACCAAGGCGAGGCCCGCGCTCAGCGAGCTCCAGTAGCCCCAGTCCAGTGCTCCCGGGACCGGGCCGGGCGGCCTCGCCGCCGACAGCCACGCCGAGGCCGCGCCCGCGGCGAGCGAGGAGGCCGCGGCGAGCACCGCGGCGGCGCGCAGCACGCGGTCGGCCGGACTCGGCGCCGGGAGGTTGTCGGGAGGCACCCGCCCAGCGTCCCACTCCCGGCGGCCCGCGCTCGCGGGAGCGGTGTCCCGTCCCGCCTGGGACAACCCGCCCGGCGTCCCGGCGCCGGCGGGGCCCTCCCGGGTCACCCGGGACACCGCCGGGCGGCTCAGCGCAGCGCGGTCGCCACGGTGAGGTTGGCCGCGACGACCACCGCCAAGACCACGGCGGCCGTGGTGCCGCACACCGCGGCCAGGGCGAGCGTGACGGCGAGGAAGAACACGGTCTTCACACCGAGCACCGCAGGCATCGGAAGCCGGAACCTCGCCTTGGGCGCGGCGAGCAGCCCCCAGAAGACTGCGCCGACCAGCGGCGCGCCGACGCCGAGGAGCACGCGCAGCAGGACCGGGCCTTCCCTGGTGAAGCCCCACCAGGCGAGCAGGCCCAAGGAGACGATCTCCAGGAGGAAGGCGAGGATTTCGTTGGCGTCGTAGAGCGGACGTCCGGTGAGCATCTGCGTTCTCCTCGGGTCGGGCCGCGCGCGCGGAGCCGACCATGGCATTCACATACCAAATCATTCAGCCACTAAATGATTTGGGAAGCTACCATGTCAGACATGAACGATGTCAAGGGCGGTTCCGCGCTGGCGGAGACGGTCGCCTTCCGGCTCGGCACCCTCGGCTCCGTCGTCACCGACCGCTTCGCCGCGGCGCTGGCACCCCTCGACCTCAAGCCGAAGCACGCAGGCCTGCTGGCACTCCTCGACGCGGGCTGCGGCGCCTCACAGCTCGACGTGGCCCGCGCCATGGGGGTGGCGCCCAGCCTCGTCGTCTCCCTCGCCGACCACCTGGAGGGCCTCGGCGCCCTCCAGCGCGTCCGCGACCCCGCCGACAGGCGACGGCAGGTCCTCACCCTCACCTCGCGCGGCCGGGAGCTGCTCGCCGCCTGCGCCGAGACGGCCCGGGCCCTCGACGCCGAACTGACCGCGCCTCTCACCGCGCGGGAGCGCGCGGCCCTCGGCCGGGTGCTGGCCGTGCTCGGCGAGCGGGCCGGCCTCCCCGGCTGACCCGTGACGCGACAGGGCCGCGCCTCCTCGAAGAGGATGCGCGGCCCTGGACGCGGTGCCTTGTGCGTTACTGCGAGGGGTCCGAGGGGTGCCAGTGCCCCGGCTTCTTGGGCGGCTTGCCGTGGGCGTAGCAGGGCCCGCCCGTCGGGTCGGGTCCCGGCCGGTCCCGGTCCCAGACCCAGACCTCGAGGCAGTCGCTGCCGCCAGGCCAGGTGACGACGTTGCGGATCTCCCCTTCCTTGCTCGTCCGGACGGTGTAGTTGATGGTGACGCTCTCGCCCGGATCCAGTTCGCCGTTCCACGCGAGCAGAGGCGGGTCGTAGGTCAGCGCGGGCAGGGACGCCGTCGGGGTGCCCACGACGGTGGCGGACCTGAGCAGATCGGTCAGATCGTCGGTGAGGGTCTCCTGCCTCGTTCGATCGGTGACGTTGGTCGCGGTGATGGTGAAGTCGATGAGGTCCCCGACGTCGGCGTGCGTGCGGTCGGCTCGCTTCTCGACCATGAGGCCGCCCCCGGATCCGCCCGCGGGCCGGTCGGTGGGCTCCTCTGTCGGATCGTCCGTAGGGGGTGTGATCGACCCGCAGTCGAACGTCGCCGCCAGCGGGGCGTAGTGGAACTCGCCGCCGTTCGCGATGGCTGATCCGTGGGTCAGCTCGGCCACCACGATGTCGCCCTCGATGTTGGAGGAGTCGAGGTCGGTCAGGTGCGCGCGCGGAGCGTAGAGGGTGCCTTCAAGGCTGTCGCCGCCCTGCGGCATCGTGATGCTGGTGGCGGTGGGGAAGTTCCAGAGGACGTAGGGCGCGCTGGTGTTCGAGATGTTGTCGGTGCCGACCGACCAGATGAACTCGTCCTCCACGCCGCTGGTGTCGACGTTGACCAGCAGGGGAGTGTCCGCCGACGGGGCGGGGTCGTAGACGATGTTCGCGATGTGGGAGAGGTTCTCGGCGGTGATGTCGAGGACGTTCGTGGTGTTCTCGGCCAGTTCGATCCTGACGTCGCTCCCGTCGGGCACGTCGCTCTGGTCGGGCAGCGGCGTGCCGCTGGAGTCGCGCAGGACCACCGTGTTCTCGCACGCGGCGAGTTCGTCGGACTTGGCGCGGAAGCCCGCGAACAGCGCGGTGAAGTCCAGGCCCGTGGCCCGGGAGACCGAATCGACCGGCTGCCGTGTCGTCAGCTCGACGTGCGGGGTGCCGTCGTAGCCGTCCCCCTCGTCCACGACGCGGGTGTCCACGCGGGCGTTGTTGGCGTCGCTGATCAGCACGTCGGCGCTGGACACGGCGCCGACCTTGACGTACATGTTGTCCAGGACCCGCACGACGCCGCTCTGGAGGCTGTGGTCGAAGTCGACCGCGCCGCCGACGAGCAGGCCGGTCGGCTCGGCGTCGCCGGTGAACGTGTGGCCTCCCCTGCCCTCGTTGCCGACGTTGTAGGTGCCGCCGATGACGAGGTCGCCGCCGATCGCGAGCGTCGCCTCGTTCTCGTTGCTCGTGACGCGGGCGTCCCGTTCGACGACGACGTTGAAGCCCAGGGCCCCGGCCAGCGGTTCGACCGCCGCGCGGGGCGCCGCCGCGGGGGCCGCGCCCACGGCGCCGACCGCGATCCCGCCTGCCCCCGCGGCGAGCGCGCCCGCGACGGCGATGCCGATCACGCCGCGGACGGTGTAGTTGATCTTCATCATCCGATGATCACGTAGAGCGACGATCCGGGCAACGACCGCGATCGCGGCACGCCGGTACGGGTCAGGGGCGGGGCCGGCCCTCGGTGAGCCGGGCGGTCTCCCGCGACGGCGACGCCCGCAACAGCGCGGCGACGAGATCGACGGTGTGGCTGGTGAACAGGCGGGCGTCGGCGCTCGGCGCGGCCTGGGCGCGGCGGGCCAGCTCGGTGATGGTGAACCGGTAGGCGACGAAGCGGCGGTGGAGCTGGAGGGAGGTCTCGTCCAGCAGCGGGGTGAGCAGGGCGCGCCACCGGTAGAGGCTGTTGGCGGGGTCCTCCATCGCCGCGGGGTCGATCCAGGGGCGCGGCCGGTTGGCGAGGTCGGCGAGCAGCCGCAGGTAGGACGGCCCGCCGTCGGGATCGGCGAGTTTGGCCGCGAGCGGGCGGACCAGCGCCCCGGCCAGCGCGCGCACGTCGGGCTCCCCCGCGGCCTCGTAGGCGTCCAGGAGGATGTGCCGCCGCGCCTCGACGCCCGGGGTGTGCTTGGCCAGGACGGCCCGCACCAGGCCGTCGCGGTCGCCGAAGTGGTAGTGCAACGCCGTCGCGTTGCGCGCCCCCGAGCTGCGCACGATCTCCCGCAGGCTCACCGCGTCGACGCCCTGGGCGGCGAACAGCTCCTCGGCGGCGGTGATGAGCCGTTCCCGGGTGCCCTCCACAGGCCTCTCCCTACAACCGCATTGACCGTTAATGCAGACGTATTATACGTTCGCGAAGCCCGGTGAACCGCCCGTGATCCACCCCCAGGAGGCGCCCATGTGGGACTTCTCGACCGACCCCGAGTTCCAGCAGAAGCTCGACTGGATGGACGCGTTCATCCGCGACGAGGTCGAGCCGCTCGAACTCGTCTGGGGAGGCAAGGTCCACCAGGGGCTCAAGGGCGACCTGCGCCCGATCATCGAGCCGCTCAAGGACAAGGTGAAGGAGCAGGGCCTGTGGGCCTGCCACCTCGGCCCCGAGCTCGGCGGCCAGGGCTACGGCCAGCTCAAGCTCGCCCTCATGAACGAGCTGATCGGCCGCTCCCACCTCGCCTCGTTCGTCTTCGGCTGCCAGGCCCCCGACACCGGCAACGCCGAGATCATCGCCATGTTCGGCACCGAGGACCAGAAGAAGCGCTACCTGGAGCCCCTCCTGGACGGCCGCTGCTTCAGCGCCTTCTCGATGACCGAGCCGCAGGGCGGCGCCGACCCGCGCATGTTCAAGTGCGCCGCGTTCCCCGACGGCGACGGCTGGGTCATCCGCGGCGAGAAGTACTTCACCTCCAACGCCGACATCGCCGACTTCCTCATCGTCATGGCCGTCACCGACCCCGACGCCGACCCCCGCAGGCGCATGTCGATGTTCCTCGTGCCGACCGACACGCCCGGCATCGAGATCCTGCGCAACGTCGCCACCATGGGCGAGCGGTCCGGGCAGGGCCACCACGCCCACCTCCGCTACAACGACGTGCGGGTCGGCGGCGACGCGCTGCTCGGCGAGCGCGGCGGGGCCTTCGCGGTCTCCCAGGCGCGGCTGGGCGGCGGGCGCATCCACCACGCGATGCGCACGGTCGCCGCGGTCAACCTCGCGTTCGACATGATGTGCGAGCGGGCGCTGTCCCGCGAGGTCTACGGCGGCCGCCCGCTGGCCTCCAAGCAGCTCGTGCAGGCGACGATCGCCGACTGCCACATCCAGATCCAGCAGTTCCGGCTGATGATCCTGCACACCGCGTGGCTCATCGACCAGTCCTCGACCAAGGACGCCCGCACCCAGATCGCGATGTGCAAGGTCGCCGCCGCGCGCGTGTTCCACGATGTCGTCTACAAGGCGATGCACCTGCACGGCGCGCTGGGCGTCTCCAGCGACACCCCGCTCGCACGGCTCTGGCAGCAGGCGCCTTTGATGGGCATCATGGACGGGCCCACCGAGGTGCACCAGAGCTCGATCGCGCGGCGCCTGCTCGCCGACCACGAGCCGTCCCCGACCGAATGGCCGACCCAGTACCTGCCCGACCGGCGCGAAGCCGCCCGGGCCAAGTACGCCGGACCGGCCCCGACCTGAGGCAGCCGCTCATGACCCCGCCGGAGAACCAGCCGGAAGCCGTCGACCTCGCCGTACTCGCCTCCTGGATGGACGAGGAGGGCCTCGCCCCCGGCCCCATCGAGGACCTCAAGGAGCTGGGCGGCGGCACCCAGAACATCCTGCTGCGGTTCCGGCGGGGCGGCACGACGTATGTGCTGCGCCGCGGCCCGCGTCACCTGCGCCCGCGCACGAACGACGTGCTGCGGCGCGAGGCCCGCGTCCTCACCGCCCTGGACGGGACCGACGTGCCCGCGCCGCGGATCATCGCCGTCTGCGGGGACGAGAACGTGATGGGCGGCGCGGTCTTCTACCTGATGACGCCCGTCGACGGGTTCAACGCCACCACCTACCTGCCCGACCTCCATGCCGGGGACGCCGCGATCCGGCACCGGATGGGCATCGAGGCCGTCGCCGCCCTGGCGAAGCTCGGCGCCGTCGACCACGAGGCCGTCGGGCTGGACGGCTACGGCTCGCCCGAGGGGTTCCTGGAACGCCAGGTGCCGCGCTGGATGAGCGAGCTGGAGGGCTACGGCAAGCTCGACGGCTACCCGGGACCGGAGATCCCCGGCCTGGAGCGCGTCGCGTCCTGGCTGGAGGACCACCGGCCGTCGCGGTGGCGGCCGGGCATCATGCACGGCGACTACCACCTGGCGAACCTGATGTTCTCCCCCACGGGGCCCGAGGTCGCGGCGATCGTCGACTGGGAGATGTCGACGATCGGCGATCCGCTGCTCGACCTCGGCTGGCTGCTGGCGACGTGGCCGGTCGGCGACGCGGTCTCGATCGCCGGCCCGCTCGGCGCGGCCGGCGGCCTGGCCACCCGCGACGAGCTCATCGCGGCCTACGCCGAGCGCAGCACCCGCGCTCTGGACGCGGTCGACTGGTACGAGGTCCTGGCCTGCTTCAAGCTCGGCATCGTCCTGGAGGGCACCCATGCCCGCGCCTGCGCGGGCAAGGCCCCCAAGGAGACCGGCGACCTGCTGCACTCGATGACCCTGGGCCTGTTCGAGCGGGCCCGCGCCATCACGGGCTGACCCGGCGGGGACGGGCGCGCGCCGCCCGTCCCCGCGGGGCGTCTCAGTCGGCGAGCCAGGTGAGGACGCCCGCGCGGTCGCCGTCGAGGCGCGGGGCGCGGGTGTGCTCGCGCGGGCCGAAGGAGGCGAAGCGGGCGGGGGCGCGCACGGTGCGGACGTCCTTGCCCTCGTCGCCGCCGAACTCCAGCGCCATCTCCGCCGCGGCGAACTGGTCGGACTCGGCGGCCTGCGCGGTGTCGCGGACCTCGCCGGTGGTGAGGCGGGCCGCGTCGAAGCGGGATACCCACTCGGCCGTCGTGCGGGTCTTCAGGACGGACTGGAGGATCGGCACGAGCGTCGCCCGGTTCGCGACCCGGTCGCGCATCGTGGCGAAGGCCGGGTCCTCCAGGCGGGAGTCGTCGAACACCGCGAGAGCCGCCTTCCAGTGGTGCGGCATGTACGCGGCGAGCACCAGGGAGCCGTCGGCGGTCTCGTAGACGCCCGCGGGCGCGGTGACCGCGGGGAAGTTGCCGGTGCGGCGGGCGGTCCAGCCCATCATCAGGTAGTCGGTGAAGTCGTGGGCGTGCAGGTGGCAGCCGACGTCGAACAGGGACACCCGGACGATGTCGCCCCTGCCGTGCCGGGTCCGGCCGAGCAGCGCCGCGAGGATCGCCTGGGCCGCGACGTGGCCAGTGGACACGTCGATCGGCACCGCGCCGAGCTTGGTGGGCGGGCCGTCGGGCTCGCCGGTGATCGACATCCAGCCCGTCTCGCCCTGGAGCGACATGTCGACCCCGCCGCGCAGCGCGTTCGGGCCCCGCTCGCCGTACCCGGTGATCGACGCGTACACCAGGCCGGGGTTCAGCTCGGTCATCGCCGCGGCGCCGAGCCCGAGCCGGTCCATGGCGCCGACGCGGGACGACTCGAGGAGCACGTCCGCCCGCTTGACGAGATCCAGCGCGCGGGCGCGGTCCTCCTCGTCGGTCAGGTCGAGGACGATGGACTCCTTGTCCCGGTTGTAGGTCTCGAACATGCCGCCGAGGTAGCCGCGCTTGGGGTTGGGGCCGAGTTGGCGGGCGGCGTCGCCCTGCGGCGGCTCGATCTTGATGACGCGGGCGCCGTAATCGGCGAGGAGCATCGCGGCCAGGGGGCCGGCGACGACCTGGGTGAAGTCGAGGACCAGGAGGCCCTCAAGGGGCCTGCCGCCTGCGGTCATGGGGCGTCCTCCTCGTGCGTGGGGTCGGGGGTGGGAAGACGAGTCCAGCGCGCCGGGGGGCCTCCCGTCCAATACGGGTTCGCGCCCGACCTATAGCGATCTCGTATACGCTCTGGTCATGGCGTCAGAGGCCGGTCTCCAGCTCAGCCTTTCGCGGGTCACCTGCTTCCTCGCGGTGGCCGAGCGCGGCTCCTTCATCGAGGCCGCCGAGCACCTGCGGCTCGCTCAGCCGTGGGTCTCGACCCAGGTCCGCAGCCTGGAGAAGGACCTCGGCGTGGTCCTGTTCGACCGCTCGCGCCGCCGCGTCCGCCTCACCGACGCGGGCACCCGGCTGCTGCCGGCGGCGCGTCGCCTGGTCGAGGCGGCGCGCGACCTCGCCGCCGAGGCCCGGGCCGCACGGCGCAGCGGCGACGGCCTCCGCGTCGGCGCGCCCTTCTACACCACCCGGTACCCGGGGAGGCGGCGCGCGGTCTCCCGGTTCATCGCCGCGCACCCCGACATCCCGATCCACCTCGACTACCACTGGACGCCGCGCCTCCTCGACCTGCTGCGCGAAGGCGAGCTCGATCTCGCCTTCGCCTCGGAACCCTTCGACGCCTCGGGCCTGCGCTCCTTCGCCGTCGACCACCTCGTCCACGCCGTCTCCGCCCCCGAAGGCCACCCCCTGGCCGCGGACACCGGCCCGCTCGCCCTCGCCGACCTGTCCGGCCACCGCGTCGCCACCTTCGACCGCGCCCTCAACCCCGAGCTCTACGACGCCCGCTACACCGCGCTCCAGGACGCCGGAGCCGTCCTCGTCACCGGCCCGGAGGCCATGCCCGACGCGCTCAGCGCCTTCGCCACCGAACGCGGGCTCCTCACCTACGGCGAGTTCCCCGAGCCCCTGCGCACCCGCTACCGGGGCACCGTCATCCGCCCCCTCTCCTCCCCCTCGACCACCTCTCTCCGCCTCGTCATGCTCCCCCGCTCCCCCAACCCCTCCGCCCACCTGTTCTGGACCGAGGCCGCGGAGATCTCCCTGCCCTGACCCGGGCCGTCTCGCCTGACGGGAGAGGGCCGCCCCCATGCGGGGGCGGCCCTGCTTTCGAGGAGCCGTCCTACCGGAGGAGCGGCAGCTTCTTCACCACGGGGAGGCGGGCCCACCAGGCGCCCAGGCCCAGCGTGCCGCCCGCGTCGGCGAGGGCGAGAGCGGCCAGGGCGAGGCCGTAGACGAGGTGGTCGTCCATGAAGGGGTTGTTCGCGGGGGGCAGGACGGCGCTCCACATCATCACCATCAGGAGGCCGCCGGCCGCCGCGGCGGGCCTGAGGGCGATGCCGAGGACGAGCGCGGCGCCGACGCCGAGCAGGGCCGCCATGAAGAGCCAGTCGATGGCGGCGTGGCCCGCGAGCCCCTGGTAGAAGCCCTGCATCGGGCCTGACGCGGCGTGTGCGAGGAAGCCCTCGGTCGGGCTGCCTCCGTTGGTCCAGGCGGCCTCCCACTCGGTGTCGTGGCCGAGTCCGAAGGCCTTGTCGAGGAAGGCCCACAGGAAGATCCAGCCGAGGGCGAGCCGAAGCGCGGCCCACACCAGCCGGACGGTCCCCCTCTCGGTGCTCCGGACCGGTCCGGTGTCGTGGTGGAGGATGCCTCGTTCGGTCGCTGTGCTCATCACGTCTCCCAGGGCGCCGACGGCTGGTTCTGCCGAACGAGGTCCTTCCCGGTGGGACCTGGCTCCCACGGGACGACGGTCATCGCCGGGCGGGACGGAAGTCCCCTTCCGGCCGCCCGACGGGGACCCCGGTCCCTGGAACGGGCGCGGGAGCGGGCTTAGCGTGTGAGGCGGTCCCCCATGGAGGTGTGCGGTGTTCATCGAGGTACTTCTGGTGCTGGTCAGCGTCGTGGTCGTGGGCGCGCTCCTGGCGTGCTCGGGTTACGCGGCCTTGCAGGCCGTCGCGCGGGCACGGCTGAGCGAGAAGGTCTCCCACACGTCGGGCGAGGTGCTCGAGTGCGAGCCGACCCCTGCCGACGTCGCCCTGGCCGAGCCCTACCGGACCCGGGTCAGGTTCACGACGGTCCACGGCGCCGAGGTCGTGGCAGTCGCGGGGCAGGAGGCACCCGTCGGGCCGTCCGACATCGTGCCGGTGCGCTATCTGCGGTCCGACCCGCGGACCGTCGTGGCCGAGCACACCACGACCGACGCGGGCTCCTACGCGGTGATGGCCGTCTTCCTGCTGGTCATGGCGGCGGTCGGGTTCCTCCAGTGGCACGGCGCGGTATTCGAGGCGATCCACGGCTGGACGGGCTGGACGCCTCCCGGGTGGCTCTCGCCGAATGTCCCGATGCTCACCGGCAAGGAGGGCTGACCCGCCCGCGTCCTCCCCCCGGCCGTCACCGGCCGCGCGATCACGCCTTGTTCTTTTCCTACCGGAAAAGTATGCTTCGTGTGATTTCCGGTAGGGTGGCGCGCGCGGAGAGGTGGCGTTGTGGGGATGGAACGGCGTTTGGGGCGGCGGGGGTTCCTCACCGGGGCGGCGGCCGTGGCCGCCACGGGCACCGCAGCCGGGGCCGCCCCGGCGCGGCGGGCCGGGGAACGGCCGAACATCCTCGTGATCGTCACCGACGACCAGCCCAAGGAGACGCTGTGGGCACTGCCCAGGACGCGCGCGTGGCTGGGCGGCCGAGGCGTCGAGTTCACCCGCGGGCACGCGACGACACCGCTGTGCGCCCCCTCGCGCGCCACCATCTTCTCCGGGCGCTACGCGCACAACCACGGCGTCCGCGACAACTTCCACAAGCTCAACCTCGACCAGGACACCACGTTCCAGAAGCACCTGAGGGACGCCGGTTACCGCAACGGCATGTTCGGCAAGTACCTCAACGAGTGGCGCATCGCCGCGCCGCCCCCGCACTTCGAGGACTACGCCCTGCTCAGCCCGGTCGGCTACGTCAACGGCAGGTTCAACCGCAACGGGCGGATCGCCAAGCTGCCCGGGTACACCACCCACCGGATCCGCGACTTCGCCCGCGCCTTCGTCCGCGAGGGCGCGCGCGACCCCCGGCCCTGGTTCGCCTACGTCGCCCCGTACGCCTCCCACGCGCCCTTCACCCCGGAGGACGAGCACGCGGACCTCCGCGTGCCCGCGTGGGCGGGCCGCCCGTCGGTGACCGAGAAGGACAAGAGCGACAAGCCTCCGTATCTTCGCGATGCCCACGCGTCCCTGACCCGCGGCCGGACCATCCGCCGCGCCCAGCTGCGCACCCTGCGGTCCGTGGACGACACCGTCCAGGCCCTCCACGACGAGCTCAAGGCGACGGGCCAGCTCGACAACACCCTCGTCATCTTCGTCGGCGACAACGGCTACCTGTGGGCCGACCACGGCTGGACGAGGAAGTCCGTGCCCTACCGGCCCGCCTTCGAGGTGCCGTTCTTCCTCTCGTGGCCCGCGGGCGGCCTCGCCACCGGGACCAAGGACGGAAGGCTCGTGGCCACCCTCGACATCTCCGCGACCGTCCTGGACGCCGCGGGGATCACGCCGCCCACGCCCCAGGACGGCAGGTCGCTCCTGCGCCGCGGCTCCCGCGACCACCTCCTCATCGAGTTCTGGCGCCAAGGCGGCGACGAACGCCCGCCGAACTCGTGGGCCGCCTACGTGAGCAGGACCGAGCAGTACACCGAGTACTACGCGCTGCGCACCGACGCCGCGGGCGACGAGGTGGGCACCGGCAAGGTCCTCTTCCGCGAGTACTACGACCTCAGGCGCGACCCCTACCAGCTCGTCAACAAGCTGCACGGCGCCACCCGCAAGCAGGAGAAGGCGTGGGGCATTCCGCGCCTCGCCGCCCGTCTGAAGGCCGACCGCGCGGCCTGACCCCGCCCGCGTCATGCCCCGGCCATGATCGCGGCGTGCCGGGGCAAACCCCGCATGCCCTCCCTCGCCACGGGCAATGCCCCAGGCGACGGAACGGGAGAGATCTTGGCGGAGCGCGAACGGACGATGGCCCTGCCCGCGCTGACCGCGATGGTCATCGGGTCGATGGTCGGCGCGGGCGTGTTCTCGCTGCCCGCCAACTTCGGGCGGGCGACCGGCGTCGCCGGCGCGGTCATCGCCTGGGCCATCGCGGGCGCGGGCATGCTCATGCTGGCGTTCGTCTTCCAGATCCTCGCGGTCCGGCGGCCCGACCTGAACGCCGGCGTCTACGCGTACGCGAAGGCGGGTTTCGGCGAGTGGCCCGGCTTCCTGTCGGCGTTCGGATACTGGGCGAGCGCGTGCGTCGGGAACGTCACCTACTGGGTGCTCATCAAGTCCACGCTCGGGCAGCTCTTCCCCGGGCTCGGCGAGGGCGACACGCTGCTCGCGGTGGCGCTCTCGGCCGTGGGGGTGTGGGCGTTCGCCTGGCTGATCCTGCGCGGCGTCCAGCAGGCCGCCGGGGTCAACAAGATCGTCACCTGGGCCAAGCTGGTGCCGATCCTCGTCTTCGTCGTCGTGGTCCTGGTGTGCCTGAAGGGCGGGGTCTTCGCCGGGAACATGTGGGGCGGCGCGGGCGCGCCCGGGATCGTCTCGCAGGTGCGGGACACGATGCTGGTGACGGTGTTCGTGTTCCTCGGCATCGAGGGCGCGAGCGTCTACTCCCGGTACGCGCGGCGCCGCGAGGACGTCGGGCGGGCGACCGTGCTCGGGTTCCTCAGCGTCCTCGCCCTCTTCGCGTCGGTGACCCTGCTGTCGTACGGGATCCTGCCGCGCGGCGAGCTGGCGGAGCTGCGGCAGCCGTCGATGGGCGGGGTGCTGAGCGCGGCGGCAGGGTCGTGGGGGTCGGCGTTCGTCAGCGTGGGGCTGATCATCTCGGTGCTCGGCGCCTATCTCGCCTGGACCCTCATGGCGGCCGAGGTCCTGTTCGTCGCCGCCGCCGACCGGGACATGCCGTCGTTCCTGTCCCGGCAGAACACCGCCGAGGCTCCGGTGGCGGCGATCATCCTCACCAGCGCGCTCACCACCGCCGTCCTGCTGACGACGCTGTTCTCCGACGACGCGTTCACCTTCACGCTCAAGCTGTGCAGCTCGCTGTCCCTCGTGCCCTACCTGCTGGCCGCCGGCTTCGCGCTGAAGCTCGCCGCGACCCGGGAGACCTACCGCGACGACCCCGGGCCGCGCACCAAGCACCTCGTCATCGCGGGCCTCGCCGTCCTCTACACCGCGTTCCTCATCTGGGCGGCCGGCCTGGACTTCCTCCTGCTGTCGTGCATCGTCTACGCGCCGGGCACCATCCTGTTCGCGCTCACCCGCCGGGAGCAGGGTCGGCGCCTTTTCTCCGTGCCGGAGGCCGCGCTCTTCCTGCTCATCCTCGCGGGCGCCGTCATCGGTGTCGTCCTGCTCGCCACCGGCGCGCTCACCATCTGAGCGGGACCCCGCACTCCGGAAAAGGGGAGAATCGCCTTATGAGCGAACTCTCGCCGGGATTCCGGGGGCGGCGCGGGCGCACCCCCCAGGGCCTCCGGCTGCCTCCCGGCCAGTACCTGACCCCGGGCTTCCCCGTGCTTTCCGCCGGGCCCACCCCCACGGTCGCCGAGGAGCGGTGGCGGTTCACCATCGAGACCGAGACCGGGGCGGAGCACGTCTGGACCTGGCCGGAGATGCTGGCGCTGCCGCAGGAGGACGTCCAGGCCGACATCCACTGCGTCACCCGCTGGTCGAAGTTCGACACCCGGTGGCGCGGCGTCTCCCTCGACGTCCTGCTGGCCGGGATCGAGACCGGGGCCGAGTTCGCGATGGCTTACTCCTACGGCGGCTACAGCACCAATCTCCCCCTCTCCGACCTCACCGGCGGCAGGGCGTGGCTCGTCCACACCTTCGCGGGGGAGCCGCTGGAGGCAGAGCACGGCGGCCCGGCCCGGCTCCTCGTCCCGCACCTGTACTTCTGGAAGTCGGCGAAGTGGCTGAAGAGCCTCCGGCTCATGACGCGGAGCGGACGCGGCTTCTGGGAGACCGACGGCTACCACGACTACGGCGACCCGTGGCGGGAGCAGCGCCTCCAGGGCGACTGACCGGCCAGGCCCGGCACCGTGAAGGCGCCGGGCCCCGCTCGCACGGCGTCAGGAGCCGAGACGGACGATCATCTTGCCGATGTTGGCGCCCTCCAGGACGCCGAGGAAGGCGTCGAGGGCGCTCTCGATGCCGTCGGTGAAGGTCTCGCGGTGCTTGAGCTCGCCGGAGGCGACCTTCGGACCCATGTCCCGGTGGAACTCCCCGGCCAGGTCGCCGTGGTCGCCGACGAGGAAGCCCTCGATCCTGCCGCGGGTCTGGATGAGCCGGACGAGGTTGTTCGGCCCCGGCGCGGGCCTGGTGTCGTTGTAGCGGGAGATCATGCCGCAGACGGCGATCCTGCCCTTGAGGCGGAGTGCGCCGAGAGCGGCCTCCAGGTGGTCGCCGCCCACGTTGTCGAAGTAGACGTCGATCCCTTCGGGCGCGGCCTGGGCGAGCTGGTCGGCGACCGGGCCCTTCTTGTAGTCGAAGGCCTGGTCGAAGCCCAGGTCGTCGCGCAGCCAGGCGACCTTCTCCGCGCTGCCCGCCGAGCCGACGACGAGTTCGGCGCCCTTGAGCCGCGCGATCTGGCCGACGGTGCTGCCGACCGCCCCGGCCGCCCCGGACACGAAGACCCGGTCGCCCGGCTGGAACGCCGCGACGCGCATGAGCCCCGCGTACGCGGTGAGCCCGGTCATCCCGAGGACGCCCAGGTAGGCGCTGAGCGGGACGCCCTCCGTCGGCCGGATCACCGACGCCTCGGCCGCCTCCAAGAGGGCGTACTCACGCCATCCGAGGCCGTGCCTGACGATGTCGCCGGGGGCGAACCCCTCGGCCGCGCTCTCGACGACCTCGCCGATCGCCCCGCCCGTCATGGGCTCGTCCAGCCCGTAGGGGGCGGCATAGGACTTGGCGTCCGACATCCGCCCCCGCATGTAAGGGTCGACCGACAGGAAGAGGTTGCGCACGAGGAGCTGCCCGGGACCCGGCCCGGGGACCTCCACCTCGGTGAGGGAGAAGTCCTCGGGTACGGGGACGCCGACGGGACGGCGCTGGAGCCGCCACTCGCGGCCTTTCACTGATGCCATGCCACTAGCTCTACCCCACGGAGGTCAGGCCGGAGTCAAAGCCCCTCCCGCACGGGGGTTGAGGCGGCGCAGGATGTCGGTGATCGTGACGACCCCGGCGACCTCTCCCGCCTCGGTGACCAGCACCAGCTGGTTGGCGGTCTCCCGCATCTGGGTGAGCGCCGAGTAGACCGGTGTCTCCGCGTCCATGGCGTAGGCCGGGCGGATCAGCTCCTCGATGGGCGCGTCGTCCGGCGAGGCGAGCGTGTCGCGGACGTGGACCACGCCCCACTCGGCCCCCGGGCCGGGCACCAGGATCCGCAGGTGGCCGGAGGCCCGGCTCACCTCCTGCACCTCGGCGACGGTCGCGCCGCGCCCCACCGAGGTCGGCGGCACGCCGTGCTCGACCAGCTCGCCGACCTTGAGGTTCTGCAGTTCGATCGCGCCGGAGAACTGGGTGGAGTAGCGCGGGTCGAGCGCGCCGACGTTCGCCGAGTGCTCCACCAGGTGGCGCAGCGCGGCCGGGTCCTGGCCCGCGCCGACCTGGTCCGTCGGGTCGACGCCGACCCGGTGCAGGCACCAGTTGGCGAGGTTGTTCAGCGCGTTCAGCAGCGGCCTGGTCAGCCACATGAAGCCGCGCATGGGCAGCGCCAGCAGCGTCGCGGACTTCTCCGGGTGGGCGATCGCCCACGACTTGGGCGCCATCTCGCCGATGACCAGGTGCAGGAACGTCACGATCACCAGGGCGAGGACGAATCCTGCCGCGTCGGCCAGCCACAGGGGCGCGCCCCAGTGCTCGAACACCGGCGTGAGCCAGTGGTGCACCGCGGGCTTCGTGATCGCGCCGAGTGCCAGGGTGCAGACCGTGATGCCGAGCTGGGAGCCCGCCAGCAGCACCGTCAGCTCCGAGGCGCTGCGCAGGGCGGCCCGCGCCGACCTGCTGGTCTGCGCGGAGTCCTCCAGCCGGTGCCGCCGCGCCGCGATCAGCGCGAACTCGACCGCGACGAAGAACGCGGACAGGACGATGATCGCGACCGTGGCCGCGAGGACGATCCAGGGATTGTCGGTCACGCGTGCTCTCCTTCCCGGACGTCCGCGTCGCCGTGCGCTCGGTCGTCGTGCGTGTGGTCCTCGGGCGGGTCGACCTCCAGGCGGATGGACGACGGGACGTGGTTGTCGATCTCCAGGACCTCGACGTGCACCCAGCGGGTCGGCGGCTCGTCGGCCATCGCGAGGTCCGCGGGGTCGGCGGGCAGCTCGATGTCGAGCTTCACCCCGGCCTCGGGCAGGCCGCCGTGGGCGGCGATGACGAGGCCGGCGATGGTCTCGTAGTCGCCTTCGGGCAGCGCCGCGTCGATGGTCCGCTCGACCTCGTCGATGTGGAAGTCGCCCGGGATGATCCAGGCGTCCCCGGCGGCGGTGGCCGAGGCCTCCTCGTCGACGTCGTGCTCGTCGGTGATCTCGCCGACGAGCTCCTCCGACATGTCCTCCAGGGTGATGACGCCCGCGAAGCCGCCGAACTCGTCGATGACGCAGGCGAGCTGGGCCCGCTCCGCCGTCATGTGGTCCACGGCGGCGGGCAGGGGCGTCAGCGTCGCCAGGACCGTCGCCGGGCGCATGATCGAGGTGACGGGCAGGGTGTTGTCGGGCGCGGTGAGCACGTCCTCCAGGTGGACCACGCCGATCACGTGGTCGTCCTCGTCCAGGACGGGGTAGCGGGAGTGGCCGGTGCTCATCTGCATCCGGACGTCGGCGACGGTCTCGTCGGTCTCCACGACGTCCACGCGCGAGCGCGGGATCATGGCATGCTCGACGTCGCGTTCGGGGAAGTCGAGGATGCGGTCGAGGAGGATCGACAGGTCGGGCGGCAGGTCGCCGCTGCGCCGCGAGTCCTTGACGATGTGGGCGAGGTCCCGCGCGGTGGCGGAGTGCTCCACGTCGTGGACCGGCTCGATCCGCAGCGCCCGCAGCAGCAGGTTGGAGGCCGCGTCGAACACGTGGATGAGCCAGCCGAAGGCCTTCAGGTACACGAGGGTGGACCCCGTGAGCCAGCGGGAGACCGGCTCGGGCCTGGCGATGGCGAGGTTCTTGGGGAACAGCTCGCCGAACACCATCTGCACCAGGGTGGAGAAGGCGAGGGCGAGGACGGTTCCGATGGCGATGCCGATGCCCTGGGGCACGCCGGCGCCGCCGAGCATGTCGCCGAACGCGCGGCCGATCAGGGGCTCGGCTACGTAGCCGACGAGCAGTCCCGTCACGGTGATGCCGAGTTGGGCGCCCGAGAGCATGAAGGAGGTGCGGCGGGTGACCTTCAGGGTGCGCGCGGCGGTCTTGTCACCGGTGTCGGCGCGGGCGTGGAGCCGGGAGCGGTCCACGGACATGAAGGCGAACTCCTGCGCCACGAAGTAGCCGGTCAGCGCGGTGATCGCGAGGACGACGGCGACGCCGAGCAGGAGCGAGAGCACCGTGATCATCGGCGGCCCGACCCGGGAGTCGTGGCGGCCATGGCCTTGCGGGGTCTGCGGTGGGGATGGTCGGGGTCCAAGGGTTGCTCTCTGTGGTCGTACGGAGTCACGGATACAACGATCAGTCTGTTCGTCCGGTTCCCACCGGAACAGCACTGATCACTCAGGTCATACCCTGCCGCCTGTTTCCCCTAAGCCGCACCCTCTCCCTTTTCCGGAAGTCCACCGGGAGACCGATACATCAGAGTTATGCGGCGGGCGGGCGTCATCGACGCCCGTGGTACTCCCGCGTGGGGCGTGCGATGATGGGCGCCCGCCGAGATGGGCGGCATCTTCAACGTCTGACCTTTGCGGGGCGAACCATGGTGAGAGCGAACGAGGGGGGCGCGGCCCCGTCACTGCCGGTGACGCGCCTGCGCCCGGCCTACCAGCAGGTGGCCGACCAGCTCCGCGACCTGATCCTCGACGGCTCCCTGGCGCCGGGCGACAGGCTGCCGCCGGAGAACGAGATCGGCGGCAACTTCGGGGTGAGCCGCAGCACGGTGCGCGAGGCGCTGCGCGTCCTCACCTCCCAGGGCCTGGTGCGCACCGCGCGCGGCACGACGGGCGGGACGTTCGTCTGCCGGATCGCCCCGGACCAGATCAGCGACTACCTGGAGGTCGGGCTCGGCCTGATGTCCGGCTCGGCCGACCTGCCCTTGGCGGCCATCCTTGAGGCCCGCGAGTTGCTGGAGGTCCCGGCCGCCGCCCTGGCGGCCGAGCGGCGCGGGGAGGAGCACCTGGAGGCGCTGCGCGCGGCCATGGACCGGGAGAAGCGCACCCGCGGCCGCAGCGGCAAGTTCCGCGAGCACCGCGACTTCCACAACGTGGTCATGGACGCGAGCGGCAACGGCCTGCTCACGATGATGACCGAGCCGGTGTTCCACGTGCTGCGCACCCGGTTCCTCAAGCCCGAGCAGCCGGAGTTCTGGTCGCTCGTCGACGCCGACCACCAGCTGATCATCGAGCGGATCGCGGCGGGCGACGGGCCGGGCGCCAGCGCGGCGATGCGCGCCCATCTCGGGAACATCCGCGGCGCCTACCGGGAGTAGCGAGGCTTGACCCGCTCCGGGCCTCCTCCCCTAGACTCCGCGATACGTCTGACGTTGACCGTCGGGCGGCTCCCCGTCAACGCTCTCACCTTGAGCTCTCATCCCGTAGGACGAGACATGAAACTCCTGACCGATGAGGTCCGGGCGCTCGTCGGAAGCAAGCGGGTCTACACCGCGCCGGAGGAGTTCGGCGGCGCGGCCGGCCGGTACTTCGGCATCGCGATCGGCGACCACAACCCGCTCTACTCCGACCCCGAATACGCCCGCGCGCAGGGCCTTTCCGGCGTCACCGCGCCGCTCACCCTGATCTGCGAGACCAACCAGTACGCGAACCTGCCGATCCCGCCGGACGGCTACGCGGGGCACGAGTGGGGCATCGAGATCCCGGGCACCCGCAAGGTGCGCGGCGGGAACTCCTACACCTTCCACCGCAGGATCAGGCCGGACGACGTCGTGACCGCGACCTGGGAGATCACCGACGTCACGGGCAAGACGACCAGGTCGGGCGCCGAGATGCTGATCATCTCGTCCAAGGCGACCTACACCGATCAGAACGGCGGCCTCCTCGCCGAGAACGAGGAGACGATCATCTTCGTGGAACTGGAGGGCGGCCGGTGACCGAGGCGGCGAAGTACGCGGTGGGCGACGTGGTCCCGCCGCTGGAGCGCAGGATCGGCCTCGCCGACATGGTGGCCTACGCGGGCGCGACCTGGGACTGGTACCGGCTGCACTACGACCCGGAGTACGTGAAGAAGGCCCAGGTCCCCGGCCCCGTCGTCGACGGTCAGGTGTTCGGGGCGCTGCTCGTGGAGCAGATCCAGGACTGGCTGGGGCCTCAGTCGTTCGTGCGCAAGCTGGACTTCACCTTCAAGGCGCTGGTGTTCGCCGAGGAGACCGTCCGGTGCGAGGGCTCGGTGACCGAGGTCGGCGAGGACTACCTGGTCCTGGAGCAGCGCGTGGTCGTCGTCGGGCCCGACGGGGAGGCGGCCCGGGTGGCCGCGGCGCCCGCGAGCGCGCGGGTCCTGCTGGGCGTTCCGGACGGCCCCGCGGCGGGCTGACCGGCACCGATCCGATCCCTGCTCACAGGGCCCGGTTCGCGGGCTCTTTGAGAGCCCGGCTGCGCCGGGGAGCCCACGAACCGGGCCGGGGCCTTGATCCGAATACCTCAGACCTTTATCCTCCAGGGTAAAGGTCTGACTTTTACATCCCCCGAGGAGTCGCGGTGACCGTTCACGAGGCCGGGATCGGCAAGTACTACGAGGATTTCGTCATCGGCGACGTCTACCAGCACCCGTTCGGCCGAACGGTCAACGAGACCGACAACACCTGGTTCACGCTGCTCACGCTGAACACCAACCAGAACCACTTCAACGCCGATTTCGCCGCCCGCGCCCCCTACGGCAAGATCATCGTCAACTCCGGGCTGACGGTGGCCCTGGTGGTCGGCCTCTCGGTGATCGACATGTCGCAGAACGCGATGTTCAACCTCGGCTGGACCGACATCAAGCTCCCCCACCCCGTCTTCGTCGGAGACACCCTCTACGCCGAGTCGATCGTGCTGGACAAGCGCGAATCCAAGTCGCGGCCTTACGCGGGCATCCTCACCTGCAAGACCCGCGGCCTCAACCAGGACGGCGACGAGGTCGTCTCCTGGACGCGGTCGGCGATGGTCTACAAGAGGAGCGCCAAGAACGACAAGGGCTACTTCCCCAAGGCCAAGACCGGCGAGATGACCCTGCCCGAGGCCGAGGCGTGAGCCCACTCAAGATCACCTTCGGTCCCTGGGGCGAGACCCTGGAGGAGCTGGTGTCGGCCGGGCGGGCGGCCGAGGAGGCCGGCGCGACCACCCTGTGGGTGCCCGAGTTGCACCGCAGCGCCACCGTCTCGGCCGCCGCGCTCGCCGCGGGCACCTCCCGGGCCCGCGTCGGCACCGCGATCGCGCTCGCGTTCACCCGCAGCCCCATGGTGACGGCCCTGGAGGCGATGGACCTCGACGAGATGTCCGGCGGCAGGTTCGTCCTCGGTCTGGGCACCGGGGTCAAGCGGCTGAACGAGGACTGGCACAACGCGCGCTGGGGCAAGCCCGTCACCCACCTGCGCGAGACCGTCGCGGCCGTCCGGCACATCGTCGCGCACGCCGCCGACGGGGCGCCCATGACGCTGGAGGGCGAGCACGAGCCCGTAAGGATCCGCGGCTACCAGCGGCCCTACACGCAGGCGCGCAAGGAGATCCCGGTCTATGTCGCCGCGATGGGCCCTGCCATGACGAGGCTCGCGGGCGAGATCGGCGACGGCTGGATCTCGCACGAGCTGTGCTCCCCCTCCTGGCTCGCCGAGCGCTCCCTCCCCCCGCTGGAGGAGGGCCTGGCCAAGGCGGGCCGCGGCCGGGCCTCCCTGGACGTCGTGGTGTCGGCGGCCTGCTCGATCGACGACGACAAGGCGGTGGCGCGCGGCAGGGCCGCCGGCACGGCCGGTTTCTACGCCTCGGTGCGCACCTACGCCGAGTTCTTCGCCTTCCACGGCCTCGCCGAGGACCAGGACGAGGTCATCGCCGCGTTCCGGGCGGGCGCGGGCGCCGACTTCCTGGCCCCCGCGGTCTCCGACCGGATGACCGACGCCCTTACCCTGACCGGCACGCTCGACGAGGTGGCCGAGCGGGTCGCGGCCTATGCGGGGCTCGCCGACTCCGTCAAACTGACCCCGCCGACGCACGGCATCGACCCCGCCGAGATCCGGGCCGCCCAGGCCCGCATCATCGACCTCATCAGGGAGCTGTCTTGAAGCCGCTGGAGGACGTCCGGATCATCTCCCTGGAGCAGTACGGCGCGGGGCCGTTCGGCTCGCTGCACCTGGCCGACCAGGGCGCGGAGATCATCAAGATCGAGGACCCGCGGACCGGTGGGGACGTCGGGCGCTACGTGCCGCCGTACGCCGAAGAAGAAGACTCGATCTTCTACGAGACCTTCAACCGGAACAAGAAGTCGATCTCGCTCGACATGGCGACGCCCGCAGGCCGCGCCGTCTTCGAGGACCTCGTGCGCGGCGCGGACGCGGTGTACTCCAACCTGCGCGGCGACGTGCCGAAGAAGCTCCGGATCACCTACGACGACCTCAAGCACCTCAACCCGAGGATCGTCTGCTGCTCGCTGACCGGCTTCGGGATGACGGGCCCGCGCGCGGCCCAGCCGGGGTACGACTACATCCTTCAGGGCCTCGCGGGCTGGATGGACCTCACCGGAGAGCCCGACGGGCCGCCCGCCAAGTCCGGCCTCTCCCTGGTCGACTACACGGGCGGGTACGTCGCCGCCCTCTCGCTGCTGACCGCCCTGCACGCGGCCCGCCGCGACGGCGTGGGCATGGACTGCGACGTGTCCCTGTACGACACCGCCGTCTCGATGCTCACCTATCCGGGCACCTGGCACCTGAACGCCGGGTTCACGCCCGTCCGGACCAGGCACTCCGCGCACCCGTCGCTGGTGCCGTTCCAGGCGTTCGAGGCGGCCGACGGCTGGATCGTCGTCGGGTGCGCCAAGCAGAAGTTCTGGGAGCGTCTCGCGGTCGTGATCGACCGGCCCGACCTCGCCGAGGATCCCCGGTTCCTGACCTTCGCCGACCGGCAGCGCAATGCGGGCGTCCTGCTTTCCGAGCTGGAGAAGATCTTCGCGACCCGGACCGTCGCGCAGTGGCTGGAGCCCATGACGGCGGCCGCGATCCCGTGCGGGCCGATCAACGACGTGTCCCAGGCGCTCGCCGAGGAGCACACGATCGCCCGCGACCTCATCGTGGAGACCGAGCACCCCCGGTACGGCACCCTGAAGAACCTGGCTTCGCCCGTCCGGGTCGGGGCGGAGCAGCCCGGCTACGTCCGCGCCCCGCAGCGCGGCGAGCACCAGGACGAGGTCCTCACCGGGCTCGGCTACTCCCCCGAGCGGATCGCCGAGCTGGCGGGCGACGGCGCGTTCGGGACCCCTGCATGAGCACGATCGCCGAAGAGCTCGCCGCCTGGGCCCTGGCCTTGCGGCCGCAGGACGTGCCGGAACCCGTGCGCGAGGCCGCGCTCCGGCATCTGCTGGACGCCGTCGGCAACGCGTTCGCCGGGGCCCGGGCAGGCGCGGCGGACGCGGCGGTGCGCACCGCCGAGGCGATGGGCCCCGGAGACGCGCTCATCCTGGGCGGCCGTACCCGCGTGTCCCGGCCCGCCGCCGCCCTCGCCAACGGCGTCCTCGTGCACGCGCTGGACTTCGACGACACCCACGCGGGCGGCCTCGTGCACGCCTCCGCCCCGGTCGTGCCCGTCGTCCTCGCCGAAGGCTGCGCGGGGAAGGGACCGGGCGTCTCCGGCGCGGAGGCCGTGACGGCGCTGGTGATCGGCCTGGAAACGATCTGCCGGCTCGGCGCGGCGGCCCCGCACGGATTCCACGCGGTCGGCCTGCACGCCACCGAGGCGTGCGGCGTGTTCGCCGCGGCGCTCACCGCGGCCCGCCTTCGCGGCCTGAGCGTGGAGCAGACGGTGAACGCCCTCGGCATCGCGGGCAGCCGCGCGGGCGGCCTGCTGGAGTTCCTCAACACCGGCAGCTCCACCAAGCAGCTCCACCCGGGCTTCGCCGCGTCCGACGGCCTCACCGCGGCCGTGCTGGCCTCGGCCGGGGCGACCGGCCCGGTGTCGGTCTTCGAGGGCGAGTACGGCCTGTACAGAGCGCTGGCGCGCCGTGAGGCCGACCGCTCGGCCATCCTCGGCGGGCTCGGTGAGCGCTGGGAGGCGGCCCGGATCACGGTCAAGCCCTATCCGGCGTGCCAGCTCATGCACGCCCAGCTCGACGCGGCCCGCGAGGCGCGCGCGAAGGGCGTGCCGCTCGATCGGATCGCGGAGATCACGGTGCGGGCCCATCCGGACGCGGCCAAGATCGTCTGCGGGCCGGGCAAGGAAACGCCCAGAACGTCTTACGACGCGAAGTTCAGCCTGCCGTGGAGCGTCGCGGCGATGCTCACCGACGGCGAGGTCACCATCGGCACCTACACGCGGATCGAGCGGCCCGAACTGCTCGCGCTGGCCGCGAAGGTGCGCACCGAGGTCGTCGACTATCCCGGCGCCGCCGCCGACCAGCCCGGCCACGTCCTGATCCGGCTCGACTCGGGCGAGACCGTCGCGGGCGAGGTGCCCCGCAGCGGCGGCGGACCCGACGACCCCGCGATCGACGCGCTCGTGCGCGCCAAGGCCCTGGCGGCCCTCGGACCCGGCGGCGAGACCGTCGCCGACGCGATCCTCACCCTTGCCGGCGCGGCGTCCCCGGCCGCCCTCATCAGCGCATTGGAGAACCATGAGCCTTAAGACCACCCGGCTGTCCGCGGTCGCGGGCGGCGTCGCCGAAGCCTACGCGGGCGCGTTCGCCGCGCTCGCCGGGGCGGGCCTCGCCCCGTCCGACGTCGTCTACGTCGTGGAGTACGCCACCGGCGCCGCGCTCGACGGGTACGCCGAGGTCGAGGCCGCGCGGAACGCCGCCCTGGCCGGACAGCTCGTGCCCGTCGCGACCGTCGGCGTGGAGGCGCTGCCCGAGGACGGCGCGGTCCTCGCGATCGAGCTGACCGCGTTCCCCGGCGGCGGCACCCTGGTCGAGGCGCACCCCGACCACGGCTTCCACCGCGGCACCGTCCGGATCGCCGACGACATCGTGTACCTGCCGAGCGTCCACCCGCACGACGGGACGTCGGTCGTGCACGCCGACGACTTCCGCGAGCAGTACCGCCACACGCTGGAGAAGACCGGCGAGCTGCTGAAGGCCGCCGGGCTGGGCCTCGACTCGCTCGTCCAGACGACCGACTACACGGCGCGCGCGACCCGCTCGCAGTACCCGCGGTGCGGACGGCCCCGCAAGGAACTGCTCGGAGGCACCGGGAGCGACGGCAGGCCGGTCCACCCGGGCGCGGCCGGGATCGTCATCGACCAGGCCGTGGTGCCGGGCGCGATGGTCTCCCTCGACGCGATCGCCACGACCGTCCCCTTCAAGGCGGTGAACCCGGGCTGGAAGCGGTACGCGACCCTCACCTACAAGCCCGGCCTGTCCAACGGGCGCACCCTGTTCATGTCGGGGTTCGGCTCCCTGGAGCCCGCCACCCAGAAGGCCATCTTCGAAGACGACCTCCTCGCGCAGGCGGAGTACACGTACGCGAGCATCGCCGCGGTCCTCCGCGAGGCGGGCTTGGGCGAGGACCTGCCTTATGGCTCCGTCACGCGGCTCGTGGAGTACATCACCCCGGACGCCGTCGCGCGGTACCCGGAGGTCGCCGAGATCCGGCGCAAGTACTTCGGCGACACCCCGGCCCTGACGTCGGTCGTGTGCTCGGCGCTGCTGCGGCCGGAGTTCCTCATCGAGGTCGTGCCCACGGCGGTCTTCCCCGGCGGCGACGCATGACCGTCGCCATCGTCGGCGCCGCCGAGTCCGACCTCGGGGTGACGAACAAGTCGATCCTCACCCTCCAGACGCAGGGCATCACCCGCGCGCTGGCCGACGCCGGCCTCACCCTCGCCGACGTCGACGGGCTGGCCACCGCGGGCGTCTCCCGGTTCTCCACCCCGCAGCTCGCCGAGTACCTCGGCATCGAGCCCGCCTGGTCGGACTCGACGTTCGCGGGCGGCTCGGCGTTCGAGATGTACGTCGCGCGGGCCGCGCAGGCGATCGAGTCGGGGCAGTGCTCGACCGTCGTCATCTCCTACGGCTCCAACCAGAGGTCGGCGAGGTCCCGGTCTCTGGGCGGGGTCCAGGAGTCGCACCTTCCGCAGGCGCAGTTCGAGGACCCGTACGGGCCGCTGTTCCCGCTGTCGTACTACGCGATGGCCGCTCAGCGGTACCTCCACGAGTACAAGGGCGGCCGGGAGTGGCTCGCCGAGGTGGCCGTCGCCGCCCGGGAGTGGGCCCTGCTCAACCCGAAGGCGTTCCGCCACGGGGCGGGTCCCTTGAGCGTCGAAGAGGCGCTCGCGTCCAAGCCGGTGTCTTCGCCGCTCACCGTCGCGGACTGCTGCCTCGTCACCGACGGGGGCGGCGCGGTCGTGCTGACCTCGCTGGAGCGCGCCCGGGACCTGCCCAAGCCGCCCGTCGTGGTGCTCGGCTACGGCGAGTCGACCACGAACGCGGGCATGATCGCGGCCGACGACCTGCTGCGTCCCGGCTCGTTCGCCTCGGGTGCCGCCGCGTTCGCCATGGCCGGGCTGGAGCCTTCGGACGTCGACGTGCTCCAGCTCTACGACTCGTTCACCATCACCGTCCTGCTCACCCTCGAAGGTCTCGGGTTCTGCAAGCCGGGCGAGGCGGGCGCGCTCGTCGCGTCCGGCGCCACCCGTCCGGGAGGCTCCCTGCCGGCGAACACCTCCGGAGGCGGGCTGTCCTACAACCACCCGGGCATGTTCGGGCTGCTCCTGCTCGTCGAGGCCGTCCGGCAGCTGCGCGGCGAGTGCGGCGACCGGCAGGTGCCCGACGCGGAGGTCGCGCTCGCGCACGGCACCGGCGGCATCTTCTCCACCCACGCCACAGTCCTGCTGGGGGCCGACCGATGAGCGCACCTCCCGAGACGCCGGGGATTCCCACGGACGAGATCACCGAGCCCTGGTGGGACGCGACGCGCGAGGGACGGCTGACCGTGCAGCGCTGCGTCTCCTGCGGACGCCTCCAGCACTACCCGCGCGCCCTGTGCGCCTCGTGCGGCGGCACCGACCTGGACTTCGCCGACGTGTCCGGCAAGGGGACCGTCGACTCCTTCACCGTCGTGCACCGCTCCCCCAGGCCCGACCTCGAAGCCCCGTACGTCGTCGCGCGCGTCCGGCTCGCCGAGGGGCCGATCCTGCTGACCAACCTGGAAGGCGCCGAGCCCGGCTCCTGGCGGTGCGACGACCCCGTGCGGGTCGCCTGGCGGGCGCTGCCCGACGGCCGCCGACTGCCCGTGTTCCGCCCCGCCGAAGCGAACGAGGACTGACTGAGATGGACTTCTCCCTTTCCGAGGAGCAGAAGCTCTTCCGCGACACCCTGCGGGACTTCGCCAACAAGGAGATCCGCCCGGTGGCGATGGAGTGGGAGGCCTCCGGCCGCTACCCCACCGAGATCGTCGAGGGCATGAAGCAGCTGGGGCTGTTCGGCCTCACCGTGCCCGAGGAGTACGGCGGCCTGGGCGTCGACATGGTGTCGTTCGCGCTGGTCTTCGAGGAGATCTCCAAGGCCTGGATGGGCATCGCGGGCATCCTCGGCAGCCACTCCCTGGCCTGCTGGATGATCGCCAGGCACGGCACCGAGGAGCAGAAGGCGCGGCTGCTGCCCGCCCTTGCGACCGGCGAGCGCCGCACCGGCATCGGCCTCACCGAGCCCGGCGCGGGCACCGACCTCCAAGGCATCTCCACCACCGCGCGCTTGGAGGGCGACCATTACGTCGTCAACGGCGCGAAGACGTGGATCACCAACGCGCGGTACGCGGACCCGCTGCCCGTCCTGGTGAAGACCGACCCGGCGGCCTCTCCCGCGCACAAGGGCATGTCCGTCCTGCTCGTCGACGCCGACACGCCAGGCTTCGAGGTCTCCCGCGACCTGCCGAAGCTCGGCTACAAGGGCACCGAGTCGTGCGAGATCACCATCACCGACTGCCGGGTGCCCAAGGAGAACCTGCTCGGCGGCGTCGAGGGGCGCGGCATGCAGCAGGTGCTGTCGGGGCTGGAGACCGGGCGCATCAACGTCGCCGCGCGCTCGCTCGGCATCGCCCAGGCCGCCTATGACGAGGCGCTCGCCTACGCCGCCCAGCGCGAGGCGTTCGGCAAGCCGATCCACGACTTCCAGGCCATTCAGCTGAAGATCGCCGAGATGGGGATCAAGGTCCAGGCCTCCCGGCTCCTCGTCTACTGGGCCGCCTCCCAGGCCGACGCGGGCAACCGCATCGACATGGAGGCGGGCATGGCCAAGACGTTCGCCTCCGAGGCCGCGATCGAGTGCGCGCTCACGTCGATGCAGGTGCACGGCGGGTACGGGTACTCCAAGGAGTTCGTCGTGGAGCGGCTCTACCGGGACGCGCCCCTGATGAGCATCGGCGAGGGCACGAACGACATCATGCGGACGGTCATCGCCAAGGCGCTCATCACAGGCAAGGGCACCGTCGGATGACGGCCCGCTCGGCGCTCTACGTCCCCGGCGACGCGCCCGACAAGCTCGTCAAGGCCCTCGGACGGGGCGCGGACGAACTGATCGTCGACCTGGAGGACGCGGTCCCGCAGAGCGGCAAAGCGGCGGCGCGGGCGACCGTGGCATCCTGGCTCACTTCGCGCGAAGGCGACTTCTCGGGCCCTGCGGTATGGATCCGCATCAACCCGGGTGAGCAGGGCCACGACGACCTGCGGGCCGTCGTGGCGCCGGGTGTGGCGGGCGTCTGCGTGGCCAAGGCCGAGGACCCTGCCGACCTCGTGGTGCTCGACAGCCTTCTGGCCTCCCTGGAAGCCGAGCGCTCGGTGGCTCCCCTCGGCGTGGTGCCTCTGCTGGAGTCCGGCGAGGCCGTCTTCCGGGCCCGCGAGCTGGCCCGTGCCCCGCGCGTCGCCCGACTCCAGCTCGGCGAGGCCGATCTGGCGGCGGACCTGGGCGTCGAACCCGGCCCGGACGGGCTCGAACTGCTGTGGTGCCGCTCCCAGGTCGTCGCGGCGAGCGCGGCGGCCGGGATCGCCCAGCCGATCGCGCCCGTCAGCGTCGACTTCCGCGACCTCGACGGGCTGCGGACGTCCTCGGAGGCGCTGCGCCGACTCGGATTCTGGGGCCGCGCCTGCATCCACCCCGCGCAGGTCGCGGTGGTGAACGAGGTCTTCACGCACTCGGACGAGGCAGTCACCAAGGCCAAGGACGTCCTTGCGCGCTACGAGGCAGCCCTGGCCTCCGGCTCCGGCGTCTGCGTCGACGCCGAGGGCCGCCTGATCGACGAGGCGGTGGTCCGCTCCGCACGCCGCCTCCTCGGATGACCTTCGCGCGCCCCTGCGTGCGCGAAGGCCATCTCCATGAGCCCGCCGGGGGACCCCGGCGGGCTCTTCCCGCATCAGTCGGCGACGAGCCGGACCTCGCGCCGACCCGACAGCTCACGCTGCCGCCGCACCACGGAGGCGCCCGGCGCGCAGCCTGAGGCCCGCCGCGTCGAGGTACTCACCCATCCGCTCGATCGCGCACCGCCCGACCTCGACGTTGTGCTCCCGGGCGATCCGCTCGGCCGTGGGATCCCCGATCACCCGCTCGGGCACGGTCGTCCGGTCGTCCCGTGCCAGGAGTGGCTAGCGGGCGGCGGGGATCGCGCTGAGCGCCTGGACCAGGGGAGCCAGCTCGGGGCTGTCGGCGGCTTCGGCCAGGGCTTCCCGGAGGGCCTGGTCGTTGGTGGGCCTGGCATCCTCCAGAAGGACGCGGCCCTCACTGGTGACGTCGGTGTAGATGCCGCGGCGGTCGGTGGGGCACAGATAACGCGCGAGGAGGCCGCGGTTCTCCAGCCGCGTGACGAGCCGGGTCGTGGCGCTCTGGCTGAGGACCACCGCGTCGGCCACCTGCTTCATCTGGAGATGGCCGCCGTCCCCGTCGTGTTGGCGGCTGAGGACGTCGAGCAGGGAGAACTCGCGGACGCTCAGGCCGTGCCTGGCCTCCAGTGCCCGCTCGATCCGGGCCTCGATCCTGCTGTGCAGCAGCGACAGCGCGCACCAGCCCTGGGCGAGCGACGTCAGGCCTGGGTCGGTGGCGGTCATGGGCCCAGACTACCAAAGACCGGCCGATATAGCGCGTTTGCAAGTATCCGGCGTGTGCAACTATTGTCAGCGCTGGATACCTACTCGCGCAATCATCAGGAGGGCCACCGTGCCTCTCGCGCTCCTCGCCCTGGCCATCGGGGCGTTCGCCATCGGAACCACCGAGTTCGTGATGATGGGGCTGCTGCCGCTCACCGCCGCCGAGTTCGGGGTGTCCATCCCCGTCGCCGGCTGGCTCGTGACGGGCTACGCCCTCGGCGTCATGGCGGGCGCCCCGCTCATGACGGCGCTCGGCACCCGCGTCTCGCGCAAGAAGATGCTCATGATCCTCATGGTCCTGTTCATCGCAGGGAACACCTTGTCGGCCGTCGCGCCGACCTTCGGCGCGATGCTCGCCGGACGGGTCGTCGCCTCCCTCACCCATGGGGCGTTCTTCGGCATCGGCTCGGTCGTCGCCGCCGGCCTCGTCGCCCCCGAGCGGCGGGCCGGGGCCATCGCCGCGATGTTCACCGGGCTGACCGTCGCGAACGTCGTCGGGGTCCCCCTCGGCACGTTCGTCGGGCACACGCTGGGCTGGCGGATCGCCTTCGCGATCGTCGCCGTGCTCGGCGTCGTCGCGCTCGCCGGGGTCGCCCGACTCGTCCCGGAGATCCCAGCGCCGTCGGGGGTGCGGCTGCGGCACGAGATCCGCTCGCTCGGCGAGGTCCAGGTCCTGCTCGCCATGGCCATGACGGTGCTCGGCTTCGGCGGGGTCTTCGCCGCGGTCACCTACATCGCGCCGATGATGACCGAGGCCGCCGGATTCGCCGAATCGTCCGTCACCTGGCTCCTCGTCCTCCTCGGGATCGGCATGGTCGCCGGGAACCTCGTCGGAGGCAGGTACGCCGACCGCGCCCTGATGCCGATGCTGTACACCTCGCTCGGCGGACTCTCCCTCGTCCTCGCCCTGTTCACGTTCACCGCGCGCTCCCCGGTCCCGGCCGCCGTCACCCTCGTCCTCGTCGGGGCGCTCGGCTTCGCCACGGTGCCACCCCTGCAGAAGCGGGTGCTGGACCACGCGTCCGGTGCGCCGACCCTCGCCTCGGCGGTCAACATCGGCGCGTTCAACCTCGGCAACGCCCTCGCCGCCTGGCTCGGCGGCCTCGTGATCGCCGCCGGGCACGGCTACACCTCGCCGAACATCGTCGGCGCGATCCTCGCCGCCCTGGCCTTCGGCGTCGCCGCGCTCGCGCACGCGCTGGAGCGGCACGCGCCGGTCCCCCAGCCTGCGCTCGGCTGACCGCCGATTGAGGACCGAACAGAAGGGCAATCCATCCGTAACCGCAACGGAACGGCGCGGACACCGGAAGAGGACATCGTCGATCCCGACGGAGTCCACAGGGGCGAACGGAGGTGGGACGGGTGCGGGCCACGGGTGATCTGCGGCGACTCGTCCACCGGACCGCGTGGACGAGGGGGCGCGTCGCGCACGGCAGCCATCGGGCGCGGGCCCGGCGGACCCGACCCGGGAACCGCTGAACCCGCCCGCCCCACCGTCGACGGCCCCTTCGCGCGCCCGAGCCCCTTCACTCGGTGTCGGACCGCGCGCAGCCTCGCACCCGCACGTGGCGGGTCGGCGGCGGTGCCTCGACACGATGCCGCGCCCTGCGAGGACCGCACGTCCTCGGCCTCAGCCCTCTCCGCACCGCCCGACCCGTCCCAGAGGACCCTTCATGGACGTTTCCGCCCTCGCCACTTCGTTCGGCGCCCGCCTTCCCGCGTGGGTGCTGGAGGAGATGGCCGACGTACCCGACACCCTGCCCGGCGACCGGGAAAGGCTCACCCTCACCAACCGGCTCGCCTCCCGCAACCACCGCGAGGACACCGGCGGGCCGTTCGCGGCCCTCGTCGTCGAACGCGAAAGCGGAGCCGTCATCTCGGCGGGCGTCAACGTCGTCCTGGCCTCCGACCTGTCTTCGGTCCACGCCGAGGTGACCGCGCTGTCCCTCGCCCAGACCCGCCTCGGCCGCTGGGACCTCGGTGCCCCCGGCACCCCCGACCTCGAACTCGTCGTCAACTGGCGCCCCTGCGTCATGTGCTACGGCGCCGCCATGTGGTCCGGGGTCCGCCGCCTCCTCATCGCCGGCGACGGCCCCGAACTCGAAGAACTCACCGGCTTCGACGAAGGCCCCATGCGTGAGGACTGGGCCGCCCAGTTCGCCGCCCGGGGCATCGAAGTCGCCTACGGCGACGCTCCCGACGAGGCCATAGCCGTCTTCAAGGAATACGGCTCCCGTGCGGACGCCGTCGTCTACAACGCCCGAGGCGCCTCCTGAACCCCGGCGCGTCCGCCCGGCTCCTCCCGGGCGGACGCGCGGGGCCGCCACCTCCCAGGCGAGGAAGAAGAACCGCCCGTCGATCATCTCGCGCAGTCCAGAGCGCGACGGGGTGACCCTGCGCAGGCCGGTGAGCTCCGGCCCCGGCACGACCGGCACACCGCCGGCGGTCTCGCACTGGTACGGCAGGTCCCGCGAGAGGTCGGCGACGCCATCTCGACCTGCGGGAACCCGCGCGGCCGCCCGTCCCCCGGGGCGGCCGCGCGCTTGACCGCGCGACCGCGGCATCGACTGGATGCCCTGGGGCCCGGCCTCGATCCGCTGCGCGGTGGGCCGCGCCCCGGATGCCGAAGGCGTTCGGCGCTGCCGGATGACCGTCAGCCTCCCCGCAGCCGCTCTGCGCGCGCTCGGCCTGCACCCTGGCCAGCCGACCTCCCGCACCGCCGCCCACTCCGCTCCGGCCTGGTGCGCTCCGCCGCAGAGAAGGCCGCCCACACAAGAAGGCAACGGCGAGACCCGGCCGTATGCTCCGGCTGTGCCGATCCGCCAGCATGCGCACTTCGCCCTGTTCAGCCGACGCACTACCGCCTCCGCGATGGCCGAGCGCCTCGGCCTTGGGCCGGACCGCTCCACGGTGCGCGGTAGTCGCTTGAGCCGGCCCATCGTGCCCGTCGAGCACAGTTGGGAGATCTCCTGCCGGGAAAGCGACCTCCGGGTCGACGACCAGATCGCCTGCGTCCTCGCCAGGCTGCGCCCTGTGGCAGGCGAGCTCGCCGACCTGGCAAGGGAGTTGCGCGACGAAACGCCCGCGGGCGGCGCGATCCTCATCGTCGTGCGCTACTTCACGGATGAGCCTTCGCCGGGCCCCGCGACCGACGCCCCGAACCCGTTCGGCCGGCGACTCGACAGGGACGTGCTCGACTTCCTCCACCGGACCGGCGCCTCGCTGGGCGTCGACGAGTACGACCTCACCGAGGACTGAAACCGCCCGCCTCCAAGCCGCTCCCGCGGACCCTAGAGCTGCCTTCACCTGCGCGAACTCCCGCCAAGCGGCGGCACCGTCCACGCGGATCGCCGGACCTGAGTGATCGAGGGTGGCGGTCTCCGGCTCCTCGTCGGAGATGCTCAGGTGGGACCGCAGGGCGTCGAGGAAGGAGTCGGGGACGTCCGGGTGCAGCCGCAGCGTCCCCTCGAAGTGCAGGCGCACGACGGGGGATCGACCGTTCGGGACGCCGCCGACCCAGGCCGGGGCCTCATAGCGGTGGAGGCGGGGCCTGGAGGGCGGCGGAGAGCATGGCGATGAGATCGGCGGTGAAGGAGTCGTGCGGGAGCAGGTGCGGTTCGGGGCGGGAGGCGCGGTCGGCGAGCGCGGCGGTGAGGAAGGCGATGAGGGCCGCGACCCGTTCCAGCGCCACGGGCTCGGGGAGGCGCGCGGCGAGGGACTTCTCCAGGACGGAGAGCTGACGGGCGATCTCGGTGCCCGCGAGAAACGACGGGGCGTCCCGGGTGCGGACGCCTGCCTGGCCGGAGACCTGGGCGACCACGCGTAGGAAGTCGCGGCCTTCTTCGGTGCGCAGTTCCGCGGCTATCGGCTCGACGATCGCGGCGACGACGGCAGGGATCTGCGCGCCCGCGAGTTCCGCCCGCGCGCGGACGGGCTCCATCCTGTCCATGCCCGCGCGCAGGATCGCCTCCAACAGTCCCTGGCGCGAACCGAAGTGGTAGGTGATCGCCGAGTCGTTCGCCTGGCCCGCGAGCCAGACGATGTCGCGTGTCCTGGCGGCGTCGACTCCCTTCTCGGCGAACAGCCTCGCCCCTGCCTGAACGAGCCGGGCCCTCGTCTCGGTTGCGTCACGCGCCATGGGGTGATAATAACAGAGGGCGTTAATAACGAGTGCCGTTAAATCGCAGGAGCGGGAGGCCCCCGATGCGTTATGACCCGTTCGATCCCGACTTCCAGTCCGATCCGTATCCCGCCTATCGGGCGCTGCGCGACACCGAACCCGTCCACCGGCACGAGTCTCCGCACTACTGGGCGCTGTCGCGCTTCGCCGACATCTGGGAGGCGGTCCGCGATCCGGGCACCTGGTCGTCGGCGCAGGGCCTCACCTTCTTCCCCGACGAGATCACCGCGCTCGGCCTCGCGCCGACCATCGTCATGCTCGATCCGCCACGCCATTCGGTGCTGCGCCGCCTGGTGTCGGCGGGCTTCACGCCGCGGCGCATCGGCGGCATGGAGGAGCTGCTCCGCGCGTTCGTGCGCGAACGCCTCACCCTGATGGAACGCAAGGCCGCCGAGGGCGAGGTTCCGGACCTGCACCGCGACTACGCCTCGCCGCTGCCCACGTTCGCGCTCGCGCACCTGCTCGGGGTGCCCGAGGCCGACCGCGCGCGCTTCGACCCCTGGGTCGCGGCGCTCACCACCATCCAGGACGAGGGCCTGAAGCTGGACGACGCGGCGGCCGTCACCGCGGTGGCCGAGATGTTCGAGTACTTCGGCGCGGTCATCACCGCCCGCCGCGCCGAGCCCGGCGACGATCTCATCACCGCCCTCACCGCCGCCGAGGTCGACGGCGAGCGCCTCACCGACTGGGACATCCTCGGGTTCTGCTTCGTCATGGTCGCGGGCGGCAACGACACCACGGGCAACCTCATCTCCCACGGCGTCATGCTGCTCGACTCCGACCACGCCCAGCGCGAGCAACTCGTCGCCGATACCGCATTGATCCCGAACGCCCTGATGGAGTTCCTGCGCCTGGAGGGCTCGGTCCAGGCCTTGGCCCGCACCACCACCCGCCCCGTGGAGCTGCACGGCGTCGAGATCCCCGAGGGCGAGAAGGTGATGATGCTCTACGGCTCGGCGGGCCGTGACGAACGCGAGTACGGCCCCACCGCCGATCGCCTCGACATCACCCGCCCGATCGGCCGCCACCTGGGGTTCGCCAGCGGCGTCCACTTCTGCATCGGCTCCCACCTCGCCAAACTGCAGGCCCGCGTCGCCCTCGAAGAGCTCTACGCCCGCCATCCCCACGCCGGCGTCGACCTGTCCCGCGCAGAGCGCATCTCCTCCCCGTTCACCCGAGGCTGGCAGTCCCTCCCCGCCACCGGCATCAACGCTTCCTTATCCCCCGCCCCACCGCGCAGCGCTCCCGCGTCGCCGCGTTTCAGGGTTTGGGGCGTTTTGGGGTGGGGTGGGGGGTGCGGCGTCGGGAACGGGGCGCGGGTGGAGAGGTGCGCTGCTGGGCGCGGTGTTTCAGGGTCGCCGCGAGGGAGGTGGCGGCGAAACCCGCCAGGCCCACGGCCGCGAGACGGTAGCCGAAGTCGGCCCGGTCATCGGTGACGAGCTGGGGAGACACCTCGCCGCGGGGGTCGGCGAGGATGGGGAGTTCCGTGCCGTCGCCGTACAGGCGGGAAGATCCTACGGTGCCGCTGAGCGGGCGGCCTTCGGGATCGGTCAGCGTGTGCTCGTAGTAGCAGCCCGATGCGTCCGTGTCGCTCTGCTCGCAGACGGTCCCGGCGACCACCCCGGTCGTGCGTTCGCCGAAGATGTGCAGATACGCGTCCTTGGGGATGACGCAGCCGCCGATGAACAGGGCCCCGGCGAAAAGCAGCCCCGTCCAGGCGGGCCACCACGCCTGCCGGCCCTCCACCTCGACCTTCGTCGCCACGGCGAGCAGGAACGGCGCGCCGAGCGCGGCGGTCCCGAGCGGCACCCCGAGGATCCAGGGGACCGGCGAGGGAAAGGCCGCGATCGCCCAGCCCGTCAGAAAGGAGGCCAAGACCAGGCCTGCGGTGATGAGCGCCGCCCGCGTACCCACGCTTTCCGGAACGAACCGGCGCAGCCCCGAGGTGACCGGCGCAGCACGTCGCGCGCCGAGCTCGCCCAGGAGCAGCGCCGTCCCGACGAGCACGGTCCACGCGGCGAGCGCCGCAAGGCACAGGACGTCGTAGTCCCTGTCGTCGGCCTCGGCCGCGAGACGGGGTCGGAGGATCCCCGCCGGATCGACGACCACATCGAGCGGCGCACCCGGCCGAAGCCCGTCCCCCGCGCCCTCCAGGTCTCCGTCGATCTCGCGCCCGTCGGCACCGGCGATCCGGTACACGTCGTAGCCGCCGCTCTTCGTCCTCACGTGCTCCGCCGCGACGACGACGGCCGCGGTGCGTTCCCCGCCCGTCCTCAGGTACAGGTTCGCCGGGGCGCCGGCCTGCACGAGGCCCAGCAGGGGCAACCCGGCCAGCGCGCAGGCCGCCACCGCCGCCCACGCGGGCCCCCACCTGTCCAGCAGCAGCCATGCCCCGACCAGCGCCCCAGCCGCCGCGAACTGGGCGACCCCTCCGAAGAACCCACCCGCCCCCACGATCCACCCGGTGACGGCGCACACGGAGAGCCCGCCCCCGATCAGCACCGCCCCCCGCGCGGCGACCCGCCCCCATCCGGCTCCGTCCACAACGCCCTCCGCTCATCTTCCCCGTCGCCGAGTTCGGACGCCTCCCGCCTCCGCAAGGTTCGCCCCCGCCCACCGTTCGTTGAGGGGCAGGTCGCCTATCCGTCGGGGCCGGGCACACATCGTCGGCGACACGGGAGATCTGGTGGGTTTTTGGTGATTTGACGGGGGCGGCAGGAAGGGGCCGAGGGTACGGGGCGACCAAGGGGAAAAGGGGGCTTGAATGAAGCTCGCGGATGCGGAAGCCGTCCAGGCCGCGCTCAAGATCAACTGGGCCGAGATGCCCACGTACAACACGATCATGGCGGTCGCGGCGGGGGCGGGCCTCCTCCTGGTCGTGGGCCTATGGAAGCGGCTTGCCGAGCCCCGCGCAGAGCTGCACACCGAGGGATTCGCGCTGGCGTTCGGCGTCCTGGGGACGATCCTCACGCTGACCGGCCTGCACATGACCCTCACCTGGCCGCTCGCCGCCGGCGGTTTCCCATTCGACAACATCATCTTCGGTGAGCCGTCTCTCGCGTTCGGCGTGCTGCTCCTGGGCGCGAGCGTCTACCTGTGGCGGCGCGGACGCATCCTCGAGGAGCACCCGGAACGCGAGAGGCACCTCGCCGGGCTCGCCGGACCCATCTCGGTGTTCGTGTTCGGCATGGGCCTGGCCTGCTGGGGGATCGCTGCCGCCGGGGTCTGGTACAAGCTGTTCGCCGCGCCGAAGGAGGAGCCGATCTCGGGCCTCCTCGCCGACCACCCGATGGTCGAGGCGGTGTTCATCTCGCTGCTGTACTTCCTCGTCGGGCTCGGCGCGGTCCTGTTCCCGTTCGCGCTCGGCGGGCGCCGTCCCGGACTGGCCAAGGTGCTCCTGTGGTGCTGGGCGATCGCGGGCGTGCTGTTCCTGCTGTTCGGCGCGCTCAACTACTTCACGCACATCGGCCTCATCGTCAACACGATGTGACCCGCGCGGCTCACCCCGCCGCCGCGCCCAGCCAGGCGACGGCGCCGTCACGGTACGCGCCGAGGCCCTTGTACTCGACGAGGTCGTCCGGCAACTCCGCCAAGACCGCCGCGAGCCTGCGTCCCCACTCCGGGACGCGGGCGATCTCCCGCAGGGACAGGAGATAGGTGCGGATGAGGAACAGGACCGCGCCGGACGGCGCGAGCCGCAGCAGGTGCTGGACCTCGACCCGCAAGTGGAGGGTGTCGCCGAGCGTCTCGGGCGACGCGGCGGCACGCGCCCGCTCCGGACCCCACTCGGGATAGGCCTCCATCGAGGTGTCGAGGCGGCGGCCCACGGTCATCGACCAGTTGGTCCGCCGGTACTCCCGGCCTGCCGGGAGCCGCATCAGGAACGCCTGGGCGCGCGGGATGACGCCGTTCGCGTGGACGCGCGGGACGGGCCCGTGCACTTCGAGGAACGGCATGCCGACGTCGAAGTGCAGCGACCAGGAGGCGGCGAAGGTGACCAGGCCGGCGTCCGCCCAGAGGGCGTCTTCGCGCTGGTCGAGCAGGACGATGTCCTCCTGGACCTGGCTCCCGGCGAACGCGAGCGGCCCGCCCGGTACACCGGCGTCGTCTCCGACGGTGAAGTCCAGGACCATGCCGAGGAGGTCGTTACGCCAGGACAGGCGCCCGCCGCCGAGGTCGGCGAGTGCCATCGCGCCGGGGTTGCTCGCGGCCAGTTCGCGCAGGAGGTAGACGAGCGCGTCCCAGCAGGCCGCGCGCATGTGCGGCAGGACCGTGCACCGGCTGGGGTCCGCCGCCAGGACGCGGGCGCGTTCGGCGAGTTCCGCGCGGTAGTCGTCGTCGACGTCGACGACGGTCTCGCCCCAGCCGCCCGCCGGGGTGCGCACGGGGGCGCGGGCCGGCTCCACGTTGGTGGCATAGCGGTAGCTGTCGGAGGAGAACGGGAAGGGGAACCGTGCGGTGCGTCCGCCGGACGCCGTCGTGAAGGCCATGTGCGTCTCCCGGCTACAGGTCGAGTTCCAGAGCGGTGCCGCGGGACACGCAGCACATGATCGCGGTGTCGGAGGCCCGTTCGGCCTCCGACAGGTAGAGGTCGCGGTGCTCCGGCCGTCCGCCGACGACCGGAACGCGGCATTCACCGCAGACGCCCTGGCGGCACAGGTTCGGCACCTCGATCCCGGACGTCGCGAGCGCGTCGAGGAGGCTGACGCCGGACGGGACGTCGAGGATCCGGCCGCTCCGCAGCCGCGCGGTGAAGGGCGCACCCGGATCGAGGTCCGCGCCGGCGAAACGCTCGACGTGGACGCGTTCGGCGGGCCATCCCGCGGCGCCGGCGAGGATTCCGACCCCGTCGATCATGCCCGGAGGCCCGCATACATAGAGGTGCGTGCCCAAGGGCTGGGCCCGCAGGCGCGCGTGGACGGCAGCGAGGAGGGTTTCCCGTCCCGTGCACGCCTGCAGCCTGTCGCCGCACAGGTCGCGGAGTTCCGCCAGGTGTGCCGCGCCGCCTTCGGCGTGGCCGTACAGCAGGAGGAAATCGCGGTCCCAGGCCAGGGCTGCGCGGACGTGCGACAGCAGCGGCGTGATGCCGATGCCGCCCGCCACGAACAGGTGCCGCCGGGCCGTCGCGACCGGGGCGAAGGCGCTGCGGGGCGCCGACGCGCGCACCGTGTCGCCCGGGACGAGCCGGTGCATCCAGGCCGAGCCGCCCGCCCCTTCCGGCCTGAGCAGCACCGAGACGGGGTACTCGGCGGACACGTCGCCCGATCCGGTCAGCGAGTAGGCATTGCGGGTGCCGTCGCATTCGAAGACGAGGTGGCTGCCGGGCACGTAGGCCGGCAGCGCACCTCCGTCAGGCCGCGCGAAGCTCAGCGACCGCACCCCGGGCGCCTCGTCGACGGCCTTGCGGAGCACGAGTTCCAGCCCGCTCACCGTTCGGCCTCCGATGGGCGCTCCGAGCCGCGCTGTCGCCGGGTCCGCCTCACGCGACGACCTCCGCGTCGGCCTGGTAAGCGAGGTAGGCCGCGAGCCGACGGGAGAAGTGGTGGTGGCAGACGAGGGTGAGGCCGCAGCCTCCGCACAGGAGGAGGTCGCCCGCACCGATGTCACCGGACGTGACATGACGGCAGTGCGCGCAGTACACACGGCGCCGCCCCACGGCCGTCGCGTGCATCCGGATCTCGACGGGCAGCGCCCCCGCCCGCACCGCCTCACCGCGCAGGAACAGCACCTCGTGCTCTGGCCCGCACAGCATCAGCCGCCAGCCGACCGACGCCGCGGCGAGCCTCTCCCGGAACGCCGCGAGGACCCCGTCGCCCAACTCGGCCGCATAGGAGACCCACGCCGTCGCCCCGGCCTCCTCGATCCGCTGCGCCCAGGCCGCGGCGACCGGCCTGGCCGCCTCCCCGAGCGCCAGCACCGCGTAGTCCTTCCCCGTGGCGTCCACCTCCGGCGCCTCCCGGCCGAACCGGGGCGCACTCGTCGACCCGGGATCGACACCCACCGCCTCGCTCTCCCGCACCCGCCCCGCCTCCCTCGCCGCCGGACACGCGCACCCGGCATCCACCTACAGGAAACCAAGATAACCAGCACGAAACCCCCAGGGGTTGCCCGCCTGTTAACCCAAGCTACAAACAGCCGCCCACCCAAGACCCATCAACCAACCGACTCCACGCACCGCCCAGCCTGCCCGGGCAGCACTCCACTCTGTTAGAGCAGCCGACCCGCCCCACGCAGCCCCACCCCCGCCCCGACACAGAGGCGAATTCGTCCAGGCGGTCTGATCCGGCTGAGCGTCGACGGGCTCAGGTGGCAGCGGGCGCTGTCCGCAGACAGCGCTTCGGGGAACTCGTGCCCGATCGCTCCCGGGCCCGTCGCCCGAGAAGCGCCCACTGCCGCGTGGAGCCGCTCGACACCGCCCGGCACCCGACCGGCCTGATCGAAGGCCTACCTCGTTCTCCGCATGGGTGCGCGCCGAGATGATGCAAGGAGCCGGTGGCCCGGAGGCGATGGAGAGGAGATGGTCGGCGGGGTCGGGCCGACGGGGATCCGCGGGGGTGGGCTGGGCCTATCCTGGGCTGGTGTCGCTTGAGGAGATCATCGCCGTTCGGGTGCGGGAGTACCGGTTGAGCAGGCGTGTCTCGCTCGCCGGGCTGGCGGAGGAGACCGGGATCTCGAAGGCGATGCTCTCCAAGATCGAGAATGCGCAGACCTCGTGCAGCCTTTCCACGCTGGCGCGCCTGGCGGACGCGCTCGAGGTGCCCGTGACCGCGCTGTTCCGCGGCGTGGAGGCCGAACGCGAGGCGGTCTTCGTGCCGGCCGGGCACGGGGCGCGGATCGTCCGGCGCGGCAGTAATGTCGGCCACCTGTACGAGCAGCTCGGGTCGCTGCGCGGCGAGCACAAGCGGATCGAGCCGCTGCTGGTGACCCTCACCGAGGCCAGCGAGGTGTTCCCGCTCTTCCAGCACGCGGGCACCGAGTTCCTCTACATGCTCGACGGCGTCATGACCTACGGGCACGGCACCTCCCGCTACGAGATGGCCCCGGGCGACTCCCTCCAGTTCGACGGCGAGGCACCGCACGGACCGATCGAACTCCGGGAACTCCCCATCCGGTTCCTCTCCGTCACCGCTTACGGCGCCCTCGCGCACCCACCCTGACCGGGCCGGGTCCCGCCCAACGGGCAGGGCCGCGCGGCGTTCCGGGCGCCTTCCCGCCGTCCTAGCGGCGGTGGCGGCCGGAAGACCGCGCGGCCGAGCCCTCCGGGATAAGCGCGTGGCTTCGGTGGGGAAGAGGCCGAAGAGCCAGGCGCCCGGGGTTCCGGGGGTGTCGCCCGCCCAAAAGTCACGCCAGAGCAGCAGGAACTCGGCACGGGACAGGTAGCCGTCCCCGTCGAGGTCGAGCCGCGGGAAGACGGTGTCGGTGTCGGTGGGCCGACCCGTCCAGGCCTCGATCATTGTGCGGTACTCGTTCCGGGAGATGCGCCCGTCGCTGTTCTCGTCGATGGCCTCGAACATCGCCTCTGCGGTGGCGTCCATCGCCTCTGGCGCGGCGGGCAGCGTGTCCACCACGGCCAGGACCTCGTCGAGGCCGACCCTGCCGTCCCCGTCGGTGTCCGCCGCGGCACGCAGGATCGGCCACCATCCCGTCATCACCCTGGTCAGCCCTGTGTGGTCGGCGTCGGCGCGCACGGCCGTCCAGCGGGCCGCGAGGTCTCGGAAGTCGGACTCGGTGAGCGCGCCGTCCCCGTCGACATCCATCGCCGTGAAGATGCCGCGAATTTTGCCGCGCTGGAACGTGTTCGCCATGCCACAGATCGTGGCCGCACGAACCCCGGCCGCACCAGTGGCCCCAGAGCGGTACCGACATCACCATCGGGTAACGGTGAAATCACCTTTGGTGACGGTAACGATCGGCCTTATCGCACCACCACGGAGTGCGCCTCAGAGCTCGTAGCGGCCGAGGACGTCACGCTTGCCCGGCGCGAGGAACTTCCGGGCCATCCGTCCCGTCGTGAGCCAGGCGATCGCATCGCCGTTCCTGCCGCTGGCCAGAACCTTGTCGACGAGATACGGCGCCACGTCGTCCACGTGGTCGCACAGGATGTTGAGGATCTTGCGCTGGCTCGACACCTGGTCGGGGGCGACCGCGGCCTCGCGGAGCCAGCCTTCGGTGATGAGGATGCCGGGGCTGATCTGGCCGATCCGCACGTTCGTCCCGGACGCCTCCTTGACCAGCGCACGGGTGAACGAGTCCAGACCCCGCTTCGTCGCGGAGTAGACGCCCATGCCCGGGCGGATGCGGCCGTCGCTGCCGCCGCCGAGCACGTTGAAGACCTGCCCGCCGCCCGCCGCGAGCATGCCCCGGACCGCCACTTGCGCGCCGAACACGGTGCCGAGCATGTTGGTAGTGACCATCGCCCGGACTTCCCCGGGCGTCGTCTCCACGATCGGCCGGGTCGTGTGCGCGACGCCCGCGTTGTTGATCCACAGGTCCACTCCGCCGAGCGCGGCGACCGCCGCCTCCCACAGTCCTTCGACGGCCGCGGCGTCGGTCACGTCCACGGCGTGGCCGTGGACCTCGGCCTTGTCCGCCGCTTCCGGGCGCAGTCTCTCCACGGCGTCTTCGACCGATTCCCGGCTCCGTCCGGTGACGACCACGGAGTTGCCCCTCCGCAGCAGTTCGCGGGCGAGGGCGAAGCCGATGCCCTTGGTGCTTCCGGTGATCACTGCCTTGCGCATGGCGACTCCTGTGACGAGACGGACCGGATCCCACGGCGACACAGCCTGTCCGACACGTCCGGGGGGAACGCCGGACATCGCCCGTCGACGGCGCGATCTTACGCCGCCGCCTACGCGCTCCGACACCCTTCGTTCCCTCTAGGGAAACAACATTTCCCTAACGACCGGGCCCGCCACCGCCGCTACCTGCGGCTTCTCTTACGCGTCCCGCATGGACGGCCGCCTTCGGCGCTTTTCACGACGCGTCCCATGCGATCGGCATGTACTCGGGGCCTTGGATGACGGCGCCCGACTTCCATACGACGTCATCGGCCGAGCCTGCGAAGCGGAGGCCGGGCAGCCTCCCGATCAGCGTCGCCAGGGAGACCTGGAGTTCCATCCGGGCGAGCTGGGCGCCGAGGCAGTAGTGCGCGCCGTGCCCGAACCCGAGGTGCGGCGTCTCCTCGCGGGAGAAGTCGAGCCGGTCGGCGTCGGTGTAGACGACCCCATCCCGATTGGCCGACGACAGCGCGACGAGGACCGGGTCCCCCGCCCGCACCGTGCCTCCGCTCAGCTCGACGTCTTCGCGCGCGTACCGCGGTATCGCCGCCCCGCTGCCCAACGGCACATAGCGCATCAGCTCCTCCACCGCGCGGGGGATCGACTCCGGCCGCTCGCGCAGCGCCGCGAGGCGGCCGGGCTCGACGAGCAGCGTGTAGACGAAGTTCGGGATCTGCGTCGCGGTGGTCTCATGGCCCGCGACGAGGATGCTCACGCCGAGCACGACGAGTTCCCTCTCGGTGAGCCTGTCCCGTTCGTCACGGGCGGCCACCAGCGCGCTCAGCAGGTCGTCCTTCGGCTCCCGCCGGTGGTCGGCGACGAGCCCTTCCATGTAGCCGAGGAGCCGCGCCGAGGCGTCCATGACCTCCGCCTCGGTGTACTCGGTGGTCGACAGCAGGGCCTCCGACCATTGGCGGAACAGGCCGCGGTCGGCGTAGGGCACGCCGAGCAGTTCGCAGATGACGGTGACGGGCAGGGGCAGCGCGAAGTCCGCGACGAGGTCGGCGGGCGGGCCCGCCGAGATCATCCGGTCGACGAGCTCGTCGGCGATGGCCTGGGTGCGCGAGCGCAGCAGTTCGACGCGCCGCGCGGTGAACGCCTTGGCGACGGACCCGCGCAGCCGCGTGTGCTCGGGTGCGTCCAGCGACATGATGCTGTCGGGAATGCCTTCGTACGGCCGCATGCGCGGCTCGTCGTGCTCGACGGAGGCCGCTCGGCTGAACCGCGGGTCGGCCAGCACCGTCCGTACGTCCTCGTGCCTGGTGACGAGCCAGGCGGGCTCGCCGTAGGGCAGCCGTACCGGGCACAGGGGTTCGGTCTCCCGCAGATCGGCGTAGTCGGAGTCCACGTTGAGCCTGTCCGGGGCGTGGAACGGGAAGGCCCGCACCTCGGCCTCTTCCAGTCCTGCGGTGTCGGGTCGGGTCGCGGGTGAGTCGGTCATGGCGCCTCTCCTTCGGGACGTCCTCGGACCGCCGCGATGGGCCGTCGAGGGGGCTCCGGATGGAGGTGCCCCCAGCCCCGCCCTCCTCCTCTTTCACACGCGACTTCTTTACTCCGCCTTGAATCATTAAAGGTCCGTTGTTTACTCGTTTCCCTTCCCGTTCATCTGGCGGGAGGAACGTTCCGGGTCATGAAGAACCTGACATCGGTCAAGGCGGTCTCGACCGTGGTGGCGTCCGCCGCCCTCGTGATCGGCGCCGCCGCGACCGGGGCCGCCGCCTCCCCACCGCACTACAAGAACGACCACCACCCGAAGGGGCAGCACTCCCAGCGCATCCCCTTCACCGAGGCGACGGTCAAGGCGGGCAACGACGGCTCGTTCACCATCACCTGGAACGCTCCCGGAGTGAAGCACGTGGCCGTCGAGGCGGCCGGAAAGACCGTGGCCCGCGGAGACGGCTCAGAGACCGTCCGCGTCAAGGGGCTGCCCTCCGCCGACCGGCAGTGGTTCGACCTCGTTCCGGAGCACGGAGGCTCCCTGCACCTCGCCGACCGCCTCGTGAAGCTGGACGGCACGGTCAACTTCCGCGACGTCGGCGGCTACCGAACCGCGAACGGCCAGTGGGTGAAGATGGGCGAGATCTACCGCACCGACGCCCTCGACAAGCTCACCTCCGCCGACCAGGCGAAGCTCAAGCGGCTCGGCGTGGAGATCGTCTACGACCTGCGCATGGACTCCGAGCGCGCCTCCGCGCCCGACAGGCTCCCCGCAGGCATCCGGCACGTGATCGCCGACGTCTCCGGCGGCAGCGGCTCCTACACGATGCCGACCACCGCCGAGGCCGCGGCTCAGATGATGGTCCAGGGCGAGCGGAGCATGGTGACCTCCGCGGTCTCCCAGGCCGCCTACAGCAGCGTCTTCGACGGCCTGTCCGATGACGACCTCCGCGCCGCCCTGTACCACTGCACGGCCGGCAAGGACCGGACCGGTTGGGCCACCGCGTCCCTGCTCACCGCGCTCGGCGTCCCGCGCGCCACGGTCATGGCCGACTACCTGGCGAGCAACGACTACCGCGCCGCGGCCAACGCCGCCGCGCTCGCCTCGATGCCCGCCGCCCAGGCCGAGATCTACAAGCCGCTCATGGACGTCCGCGCCGAGTACCTCGACGCCGGATTCGACCAGGTCGAGAAGTCCTTCGGCACCTTCGCCGCCTACGAGAGGCAGGGTCTGGGGCTGACCAAGGCCGAACTGAAGGAGCTCAAGGAGACACTGCTCGTCGGCTGACCTTTCCCGCTCCCGAGGCACCCGGCAGCAGCCGGGTGCCTCTGTCCCTTTCCTCCGCACCCACTCCTCAGACAAGCTGATGGGCTCATGCGGCCTGACCTGCAACATTCGGTTCGACATGCTGTGAACCGGGTGTACGCTGGCAGCGTCAAGATCAGATGAGCCGATCGTGCGGAATGATCACGCAGGCCGGTCGGAGCGGGCGAGAGGGAGCGGACATGACGGCACCCCTACAGCGGCATCCGCTCGCGGCGCAGGCCGCCGAGGCGCTGCTGGCCCGCATCCGCGCCGGCGAGTGGGGGCTCGGGCACCGCCTGCCCGGCGAGACGACCCTGGCCGCCCAGCTCGGGATCGGCCGATCCACGGTACGCGAGGCCGTCCGCGAACTGGCGGGCAAGGGCGTGCTGGACTCCCGGCAGGGCGTCGGAGTGTTCGTCACCGCCCTGGACGTCACCGAGGATTGGGACGCGGTACTGCGCCGCGCGTCGGTCGCCTCGGTCCTGGAGGCCCGGCTCGCGATCGAGGCCGAGGCGGCCGCGCTGGCCGCCGCACGGCGCACGCCGAACGACCTGCGCGCGGTGCGGCGGGCGCTGGCCCACCGGGCGGTCGCCGGACGGTCGGCCGAAGACCATGTGGACGCCGACATGGCCTTCCACCGCGCGGTGATCGTCGCCGCGCACAACGATGTGCTCGTCGAACTGTTCGACAGCTTCGTGCCACGCGTCCGCACCGCCATGGTCGACATGATGCGCACGCGCCCACCGGCCTCCCCCGAGGCCGATCACACCGCACACGAGGAACTCACCGAAGCGATCGCGCGGCGCGATCCTCTGGCCGCCGCCGAACTGAGCCGCGCCCACCTGACCGGGCTGAAGGAGGCCTACGCATGATCCCCCAGCACTCCCCCGACACCGTTCTGGAACTCAGGGACGTGACCTACCGCCGGATCGACAAGGAGATCCTGCACGGGATCAGCTTCAGGGTCACCGAAGGCGAGCACTGGGCCATGCTCGGCCCGAACGGCGCGGGCAAGAGCACGATCCTGGGCTTCTGCGGCGCGGTCGCCCACCCGACCTCGGGCACCGTGGAGGTGCTGGGCGGACGGCTCGGTCGGGTCGAACTCCAGGCGCTGCGCCGGCGGATCGGGCACGTGAACCCGCGGCACCCGCTGCGCATTCCACTGAGCGTCCGCGAAACCGTGCTCACCGGCCTGACCGGGACCATCGAGCCGCAGCTGCGGTGGCGGCCAGAGCCCTCGGAGCTCGCCAAGGCCGACGCCCTGATCGCCGATCTCGGCCTCGCAGGCAAAGCCGAGGATCGCTGGCCGACCCTCTCCCAGGGAGAGCGGGGCCGCACCCTGATCGCGCGCGCCCTGATCAGCGACCCGCGGCTCCTGCTCCTGGACGAGCCCTCCACCGGCCTCGACGTCGCAGCCCGCGAACAGCTCCTGGAGACCCTCGACCTCCTCTCCGAGACCAGGCCCCGGCTCGCCTCGGTCCTCGTCACGCACCACCTGGAGGAGTTGCCCGCCTCGACCACGCACGCCCTCCTCCTCTCCGAGGGCCGGGTCGTCTCCTCCGGCCCCGTCGACACCGCCCTCACCACACCCCACGTCACCACGGCCTTCGCCCACCCCATCGAAGTCCACCGCCACGACGGCCGCTGGACCGCCCGAGCCGTCCGCCTCCGCGCCCTCACCTCCCCAACCCCCTGACACCACGCCCATGTAAAGGGCCTCCGCTCCCATTCGGGCGAGACCCGCAGGCTGCGAGAGCATGGGTACGGCCCGTCGAGAACTCCTCCCCCATGTGGGCGAGGAGCTCAACACGCTCGAAAAGATCCCGCGCCACCACCGCGCCCGCTTCCACAGCGTGCAGCCCGCCGCGCGCCCGGTCCCTCCCCCAGGCACGCCGCTCTCCTGCCGCGAGTTCGGCCGCGCGCCCGGCCGAAGGCGTTGAAGAGGTCCAGCGTCGCCTACCGGTCGTTTCCGTCGTCCCATCGCAGCAGGACCTGGAACAAGACGGTGATCTGCCGGGCTTCCTCGACCAAGGCGCCAGGGACGAAGGTGCCGGCGAAAAACCGGCGGCGGGTCAGTCGCCCTCGGTCCGACGGGCACCCGCACCCCGCACCCCGCACCCCGCACCCCGCACCCCGCACCCCGCACCCCGCACCCCGCACCCCGCACCCGAAAGGCTGCCACGGCTGGCCGACGAACGCTCTGCGTCAACGGCGGCCCGGCTGCCGCGCGCACCGCGCGATCCACCGCGATGACGACGGCGGCCTCGGTGGGCAGGAGGGCGTCGGGGTCGCCGGCGCGCATGGGTGCGGAAGTCCGAGCAGCGGGGGTCGCCGCGGCGCGGCGCGGCGTGCGGTGCTCCCCCGGTGGCCCGGCTCAGCCCGGGATCGACCCGTCCGGGGTGCGGGCAGGCGAGGGCGCCGAACTGCTCGGCGACCGCGTAGGGCGCGTGGTTGGGCAGCAGAACCGCGCCGGAGCCGACGGTCAGCGTGGTGGTCGCGGCGAGGATCTGCGCGGCCGGGACGGCCGGGGCGGACGTGGCCGGCAACCTCATGTTGCTCGCATCCAAGGAGTGGGACCTTCTGGTTGTCATCGGGAAGGGCGCGCACGCCCGAAGGGCGCCTCTCGGGAAGAGGCGCCCTTCGGGCTTCTCGGTAGTGGGTGCGAGGCTCAGGGGTCGATCACGGGGCCTGGCAGTGGTCACCAGCCTCCGTTGCCGCCCCAGTCGCCGCCGCCGCCGTTCCAGCCACCACCGCCGTTCCAGTCACCACCGCCGTTCCAGCCGCCGTCGCCATGCCAGCCGCCATCACCGTGGTAGCCGCCATCGCCGTGCCAGTCTCCGTCGCCGTGGTTCCAGCCGTTGTCGTAGCCGTCGTGGTATCCGTGATCACCGTGGTATCCGTCGCCTGGGCCGTCTCCGGCCGACGCACCTGACGCCGCCGCGAGCACTGCTCCGAACGCCACGGCTCCTGCCATCACCGTCCGGCGCACGATCGTGGAAGACATCATTTTCGGTTCCTCCTCATCATGGATGAGCGATCCGGAAACTCCACACTCGCACACCAACGCGAATGGTCCGCAACGACTGCCGATATTACCCAAAGCCGCATTCTCGCACCCTCCATGAGCGCCCCGCGAAAAAGGCGATCATGTCTGCTACCACCAGCGAGAACACCAGGTGCGGGGTGATCCTCGGCCTCGCATTCACCGGACCTCCAAAACGTCTGCTTCATCGGGTTTTAACTCCGTTTCGATCACGGCTTCGGGCATAGCCTGAGGATGGCGGCGAGATATACCCGACGGTAAGGGGGACAGGTATGAAAGGCGGAGGTCAAATAGCTCTCTCGGTGCTGTTCGGATATGTGCTGGGACGCTCGCACAAGGCCAGAACCGCGGCGATGCTCGCGTTGATGGTCGTGGCCGGGCGCTCCTCCGGGGACATCGTCGAGATGCTGCGCCGCGCCGGACTCGACAAGGCCCTCACCGACCTGCGCGGGCAACTCGCGGAGACCGGCAAGGGCATCGCGGAGAAGGCCGGCACGACGGGCACGGGCTCGCTCGGCGACCTCGCCGACGTCCTGCTGGGCTCCCGCGACAAGGAGTCCGGCGGCGACGAGAGCGCCGAGGAGGGCGAGCGCGCGGACGAGCACACGGAGCAGGACGAAGACGAGCGGGAGAAGCCCGCACGCCGAGCCAGGGAGAAGCGGCACGAGGACGACTACGAAGAGGACTCCGACGACGAGTACGAGGACTACGCCGAGACCGACGACTACCCCGACGAGGAGGAGCCGGAGCGCCGCGCGCCCTCGCGGGCCGCGGAAGCCGGACGGCGCGACGCCGAACGCGGATCACCGCGCAAGAGGACGGCGGCCCGGTAGACGGGCACGGCGAGGGGAGACTGGAGACATGGCCGAGGACAAGGACGCGCGGGACGGACGGGGTGCCGGCGCCGTCGGCGGCCTCCTGACGGGGCTCGCGGACAAGGCGCTGAAGGCGGCGGCCGACAAGGTCTCGCACAAGATCGACGATACGGCGCACAGCCTGCTCGACAAGGCGAAGCAGGAGGACGGAGGCGGCCCCGGCGTCCAGGCGGCGATGTCCGGACTCGGCGCGCTCAGTGAAGGCAAGGGGCCGGTACGGGCCGCGCTCAGCGCCGGGATGTCCGGCCTCACGGCGAAGCTCAAGGGCTCCGGCGGGAAGAAGAAGCTGAAACTGACCAACATCGTCGAGACCATCGACGTGGGCGCCCCCCTCCAGCTCACCTACAACCAGTGGACCCAGTTCGAGGACTTCCCGACGTTCACGAAGAAGGTCGAGCAGGCCGACCAGTCCGACGACATGAAGGTCCACTGGAAGGCCCAGGTCTTCTGGTCGCACCGCGAGTGGGAGGCGACGATCCTCGAGCAGGTGCCCGACAGCCACATCATCTGGCGGTCCAAGGGGGCCAAGGGACATGTCGACGGCGCGGTGTCGTTCACCGAACTCGGCCCGAATCTCACCCGGGTCTGCCTGGTGATGGAGTACCACCCGCAGGGGTTCTTCGAGCGCACCGGGAACCTGTGGCGCGCTCAGGGCCGCCGGGCGCGTCTGGAACTCAAGCACTTCGCGCGGCACGTCATGGTCCACGCCCTGGCCGATCCCGACCAGGTCGAGGGCTGGCGCGGGGAGATCCGCGACGGCGAGGTCGTCTCGACCGGCGAGGAGACCTCCGAGGACGAGCGCGCGAACGGATCCGCCGAGGAGGCCGAGGAGTCGGCGCACGAGCATGACGGCCAAGAGAGGCCGCAGCATGAGCACGAAGAGGAGCACCGCCGTCCGCGTGAGCACGCCGAGCACCGGCGCCCACGTGAGCACGAGGAGGACGGAGAAGGCCACCGCGGGCGTGAACGTGAGCGTGAGCCGGCCCGCGAAGGGTCCGAGCGCGAGGGAGCCGATCCCCGCCGGGCGCGGCGCAGGCCGCCCGAACCCGCACGGCAGCCGGCCCGGCGCCGTCCGGCCGAGGCCGAGGACCGGCCCCGGGTGAAGCAGCCCGCGCCGCGAGCGGGCAGATGAGCCGCGCGGAGGCGGCTCGGAGCGGAGGTGAGCACCGATGTCAGTGCAGTCCTACCGAGGGGCGCCCTCCCCTGTCGAGCGGGCGCCCGGCGGCGGTCTCGCCGACGTGGTCGCCCTGATCCTCGACAAGGGCCTGGTCATCGACGCGTTCGTGCGGGTGTCGCTGGTCGGCATCGAGGTGATCACGATCGACGCCCGGATCGTCGTGGCGAGCGTGGACACGTTCCTGCGGTTCGCCGAGGCGACGAACCGCCTGAACCTGTACGAGGAGGGCAAGGGCGGCGAGGGGCTGCCCGACCTGGTCGAGGACGTCACCGAGGGCGGCACGCAGAAGGTCGCCCAGGGCAAGGCGCGCGGCGTCATCGAGGCGACGAAGGAGGCCTTCTCCGGCCTGTCGCAGGACGACGACGACGACGGCAGGGCCGAGTACGCGGAAGAGGAAGAAGAGGAGCGCGCGCCCGCCGAGGCGGGGGCCCGCCACCGTGAGAGGAGGCGGGAGCGATGACGACGCCGGCCAACGGCGCGGCCGCCGACGCGCCGCCCGTCGAGGAGACCGCGTGCTACGTGTTCGGCATCGTGCCTGCCGGGGCGCGGTTGCCCGAGGACCTCGTCGGCCTGGACGGCGAGCCCGTACGGCTCGTCGAGCGCGGCGGGGTCGCGGCGCTCGTGGGCGGGATCAACCCGCGCGGGCCGCTCGGCGCGCGCGACGAACTGCTCGCCCATGAGGACGTCGTGGCCGCTGCGTCGGAGGCGACCGTGATCCTTCCCTTCCGCTTCGGCTCCGTCGTCACGGCCGACGACGCGGTGGCCGAGGAACTGCTCGCGCCGCACCACGCCTGGTTCGCCGACGTCCTCGCCGACCTGCGCGGGCGGCGTGAGTTCGTCGTCTCCGGCGCCTACGACGAGGAGGCGGTGCTGCGGGAGATCATGGTGGAGCGGCCGGAGATCGCGGATCTGCGCGCGGCCATCGGGGACAAGCCGGTGGAGGCCTCCTACGGCGAGCGCCTACAGCTCGGCGAGTCCGTCGTCCGAGCGCTCGACGACAAGCGCGCGGCGGACACGGACGTCCTCCTGTCGGCTTTGGAGCCCTACTCGGTGGGGGCGGCGCTGCGCGACGCCGCGGGCGAGACCGCCGCGGCCGAGGCGGCGTTCCTGGTCGCCGACGACGACCTTCCGGAGTTCGAGGACGCCGTGGACGCGCTGGGCGAGCGGTGGGCGGGGCGGGTCTCGCTGCGCCTGCTCGGGCCCCTCGCGCCGTACGACTTCGTTCCCGTCCTTGAGGAGGTGTGAGCGATGGGCCTGGTCACCGGACTGCTCACCCTGCCGCTGGCCCCGGTCCGCGGCGTCGCATGGCTCGCCGAGTGCCTGCGCGACGAGGCCGAGCGCCAGCTCTTCGATCCGGCCGAGATCCGCCGGGAGCTGGCCGAGGTGGCGCGCGCCCGGGAGGCGGGCGAACTCACCGAGGACGAGGCCGACGCCCTGGAGCAGGCGCTCCTCGACCGGCTGACCGGCCGCCGCCCGAGCTCTGAGCGGAGGCCGTGATGAGCGAGCCCCTCACCCGAAGCGAGCTGTCCGGCTATGCCCGGCAGCCTCCCGCGGCGACGCGGCGCGGTGAGCCGGCGAACCTCGCCGACATCCTCGAGCGGGTCCTCGACAAGGGGATCGTCATCGCCGGGGACATCCAGGTCAATCTGCTCGACATCGAGCTGCTGACGGTGAAGCTGCGGCTGGTCGTCGCGTCGGTCGACCGGGCCAAGGAGATGGGCATCGACTGGTGGGAGCACGATCCGACACTGTCGTCGCACGCCCGCTCGTCCATCGACGAGGAGAACCGGAGGCTGCGCGCCCGCGTCGCGGAGCTTGAGGCCGAATCCGAACTGGAGGGCGAGGCCGAGCTTGAGGCCGAATCCGAGCTTGCGGGCGAGACCGAGCTGGAGAGGGAGGCGGATCTGGAGGCGGACTCCTCCACGGAGGACCGCGAGTACGCCGAGGACCGGGAGGAGAGGCGCCGTGGGTGAGCCCGGGACGGGCTGCTACGTCTACGCCGTAGGCCGCGGCCTGTCTTCCGACGCCGTCGACGGGGTACGGGGCATCGGCGGAGAACCCGTCCGACTCGTCGAGGAGGGCGGGCTCACGGCCGTCGTCAGCCCCGTCGGCCTCGCGGAGTTCGGCGAGGAGCCGTTGCGCCGCAACCTGGAGAGCCTGGCCTGGTTGGAGTCCACCGCACGCGCCCACCACGGCGTCATCGACGCGCTCGGTGCGACCGTCATCCCCCTGGGCCTCGCCACCGTCTACCGCTCTGAGGAGCGGGTGCACGCGGCGCTGCGGGAGCGGGGCGGGGAGTTCGCCGGAGCGCTGGACCGGGTGGGCGGACGGACCGAGTGGGGCGTGAAGGTCTACGCCGATCCTCCGGCCCGCGCCGAGCCCGCGGCGGCGCCGGCCGGCTCGGGGTCCCGCCCTGGCACGTCCTACCTGCGGCGGCGCCAGGAGGAGCGGCACAGCGAACGCGAAGGGCGGCTCGCCGCGCTGCGCGCCGCCGAGGAGATCGACGCGGCCCTGCGCGACGTGTCGGTGGACATGCGGAGGCACCGCGCGCAGGACCCCGGCCTGTCCGGCGAGCCCGGGTGGATGGTGCTCAACGCCGCCTACCTCGTGGACGACTCCGACGGCGCCCGGTTCCGGGCCGCCGTCGCCGCCGAAGGCGCGCGCCACCCGCGGCTGCGGGTCAGGATCACGGGGCCGTGGGCGCCGTACTCGTTCGCCGTCGTCGAGGAGGCCGCCGGGGAGGGGGAGCCGTGAGCGTCAGCCGGGCCCTGGAGCCGCAGCGCGACGGGTACGCGCGCGGCGAACCCGTCGCCTTGGTCGATCTGCTGGACCGGCTGCTGGCGGGCGGTGTCGTCATCGCCGGGGACATCGTGATCTCGATCGCGGACGTGGACCTCGTGCACATCTCGCTCCGCGCGGTGATCGCCTCGGTGGGACCGGAGATCGAGCGGATCGCGGGCGAGCCGATGGGGGCCGCGCCGCCGTGACCCGCCCCTACCGGAGCGGGGAGGAGGACGGCCGCGAGCGCCGCGCGGTGCAGGGCCGGAGGCTCGCGCACCGCCTGGAGACCGATCCGGAGGCCGTGCAGCGCGATCTGGTCCGCCTCGTCCTCACACTGGTCGAGCTGATCCGCCAGCTCATGGAGCGGCAGGCGCTGCGCCGGGTGGACGCGGGTGACCTGCCGGAGGAGAAGGTCGAGGAACTCGGCCTCGCGCTGATGCGGCTGGAGGAGGCGATGAAGGAGCTGGAGGAGCGCTTCCATCTCGACCGCGCGGATCTCAACCTCGACCTCGGCCCCCTAGGCACCCTGCTGCCTCCCGAGGACCGCTGAACGGCCGAACTCCTGGTTCTCATTCACGAGACGTACCTTGGCATCGCACGAAAATATCGTTACCGTCGCCGCTATGCGGCAGGGACTGTGCGTACCGAACCTCGGCGAGTTCGCGGACGCGCGCCGGGTCGCCGAGCTGGCGCGGCGTGCCGAGGCCGCCGGCTGGGACGGGTTCTTCCTGTGGGATCACGTGGTCTTCCCCTTCGCCCCGCTCGACGTCGGCGATCCGTGGACGGCGTTGACCCTGGCCGCCGCCGCGACCGAGCGGATCCTGCTCGGGCCGCTGGTCACCGCGGTCGCGCGGCGCAGGCCCGGCACGCTGGCGCGGCAGACCACCTCGCTGGACCGGCTGTCGGGCGGCCGACTCGTGTTCGGCGCGGGACTGGGTTTCACCCTCGACGCCGAGTACGGAACCTGGGGTGAGCCGACGGAGCCGCGCGAGGTCGCCCGGAGGCTCGACGAGGGGCTCGACCTCCTGGCCGCGTTGTGGTCGGGCGAGGAGGTCGACTTCACGGGAGAGTTCCTGACCGCCCGGAAGGTCAGGTTCCGCCCCTCCCCCGTGCGGTCGCCGCGCCCTCCGGTGTGGATCGGATGCGACTGGCCGCACCGCGCGCCCCTGCGCCGGGCCGCCCGCTGGGACGGTGTCGCACCGATGATGACCGACCCCGCCACCGGCGCGTGGAACGCGACCCCCGAGGCCGTCGCCGAACTCGTCGCGGCGGTCGAGGCGCTGCGCGAGGGCGCCGACGGGCCGTTCGACGTGGTCATCACCGGCCGCACCCCGGCCGACGCCGCGGCGCGCGCCTCCGCGTCGGTCGCGGCGATCGAGGCGGCCGGCGCGACGTGGTGGCTTGAGGGGTTCCGTCCGGGTCCGGGCGAGTATGCCGCCGCCGTCGCTCGGGCGGAGGCGGGCCCTGCGCGCTGACGGCAGATCCAGCCCGCGCCTTTACGCAGTAAGGTTCCTACCGGGCCGCGGGGTCCGGCGGGAGGGCGAGGGAAGCCACGGTGTTGGCCAGGGCGACGATCGAGCACGTGCCGATCGGGCCGCGCCGGTCGTGGACGGTGACGCTGCCCGTCGCCACGCCCTCCACGCTGAGGTGGGAGACGGCCAGGAGCCCGATGTCGGGGCCTTCGGGCAGGCGGCTCAGGGCGAGGGTGTAGTCGGCGTTGATGTAGTGCAGGCCCGCGGTCCCCCAGCCCGTCAGGGGGCTGGCCACGTCCCCCGCGAGGGCCGCCCGCACGAAGGGGGTGAGCGCCGCGCCCTCGACGAGATCGCGGTTCTCCCGCAGCCAGGTGCCCTTGCGGGACACGCCCTCCCACACCGACATGCGGTGGGCCGGGTCGGGCTCACCGTGCCCGTACGGCCACATGAGGAGCTCGTGCCCGTTGTCGGGCACGTCGGCGGGAGGCATCGGCGCCCCCATCGGGTCGTCGGCCTGCCAGACCCGGCCGGGCGGCTGCTCGCCGCGGCGCAGCTGCACGAGGCTCGCCCGGGCCGTCACGTCCCCGTCCTGGACGAGTTCGGCGTCGGCGATCAGGATCCGGCGGCCCTCGCGGACGGAGGCCGTCCGGACGGTGAAGGGCCGCATCCTCGTCGGCCGCAGCAGGTCCACGGTGAGCCGCGCGGGCAGGAACGCAGGGTCGCCGTGCCGGTCCTCCAGGCAGTGGGCCAGGATGCCGCCGACGGGGCGGCCGTTCATCATGTCGGCGCCCCACGGGCCGACCGCGCGGGGGCCGGGGAAGAAGGTGCCGCCTTCGGTGGTGAAGAAGGCTTCGGCGGCCGTGGTGCGCTGCGTGTCTTGCGTCAAGGGGGTGATCACAATCTGTGCGGGGCGAGCTGAAGAGCCGCCGGACGGAACCGAACGGCGTTACGCTCATCATGAAGCCCCGCCCTTCCCACGGAGAACGCGGCTCCCCCCGACGCGACGACCCCCGCGAGGACCACGACTTCCGATGTCCGTGCACGAGATCGAGGACGGGGTCGCCGACTCCATCCGCCTCCTGGACTCCGCCTTCCCCGCCGACGACCCGCGCGTGCGGTCCTGGATCGCCGCGCTGTACCGGTTCGAGGAGGACTGGGACTGCTCCTTCACCCGATTCCGGCTCATGGACGTCCTGCTCAGGCGCGGATTCGCCTACCGCTTCCCCCTCGACGCGCACCCCGACCACACCACCCGCCGGGAGTTCCTCGCCGGGCTCACCGAGTTCACCGCGCTACGGGAGGTCACCGCGCTACGGGAGTCCGAGGCGGCAGAGGACTTCGCCGGGCACGGCTCGTGGCTGGAGGACGGCTACGTCGACCCGCCGCACCTGTACTGCGAGGCCGGCACCGACCTGTGGCGGCGCATGGCCGACAGCGGGGTCCTGACGGGCCCCGACGCCGATCCCCCGGCCCGCGTCCCGCTGATCGAGGTCGTGGCGCAAGTGGCCGCCGCCGCGGAGGCCGAGGGCGACGTCGGCCTCATCGCCTTCTGGTACTGCCTGGGCGCGCAGGTTCTCCTCGAAGGCTCCCCCTGGTGGGCGTGCATGCCCGACGAACTCGCCGAAGTGCCCGTCCTGCGCGAACTGCGCGCCATCGTCGGCCGCACCCGCGCGCTGGAGGAGGCCCCGGACACCGATCTGCGCCCGGAGCCGCTCGACGAGGAGGATCCCGAGCACTGGTGGTTCGCCGGCCTGCTCGGGGACTGAACGGGCGAAGACCGCGGCCCGTTCCTTAGTGGTCGCGCAGGAGGCGGCCGGCGTGCGGGAGGCGGTCGCCGATGCCGTGGGAGCGCAGGGCGTGCCAGAGGGTCGCGGTGTTGATGGGGATGACGGGCTTGCCCAGTTCCGCCTCCAGGGTGCCCGCGAGGTCGACGAACGACAGGTTCGTGCCGACCTGGACGACGGCCTCGACGTCCGGCCCGTCGATCTCCGCGACGATCTCGCGCAGACGGTCCTCGGGGACCCGGGCGATGTCCATCGCGGTCGCGCAGCGCAGCCCGGTGATCGCCTCGACCCGGAACCCTGCCTCGGTGAAGAAGCGGCCCACCTCGACGTCGGCGACCGGCTGGTACGGGGAGAACACCGCGATCCGCCGGACGCCCAGTTCCTCCAGCGCCGCCCGGCACGCGGAGGCTCCGGTGGTGACGGGCAGGCCGGTGCGGTCGCGCAGGCGCTTCTCGAAGGCCGCGTTCCCCTCGACGCCGCCCCAGAACGTCTCGGCCGACATGCCCATCACCATCCGGTCGGGCTCGGCCGTGAGCACGTCGCGCACGGCGACGTCGATCGACGCCCGGATCTGCCCGAGGAGGGCCTGGAAGGCTTGGTCGTCGCCCATGACGGGGTCGGGGATGTACATCGAGCCCGCGCGGAACGCCACGCCCGGGGGCCCGGCCTTCCAGTAGTCGTGCTCGACCACGGTGTTCGTACTCGGCACGATCACGCCGAAGACGGCACGGGGACCCACGGAGTTCGTCATGCGCCCAGCATAGAGCCCGTTTCCATCATGGGAACAGGGTTTCTTTGACGGATACACGACGGCCCCAGGCCCGGGGTGACGGGATCGGGGCCGTTCCGGGGCGGCGGCACCGGGACCGTGTGCCGCCGCCCCGCGTTGCCGTCGCGGCCTTCGGCGCGAACCCCGGCGACCTGCGCATGTTCGCCTACGTCCCGGCGTCGCTGCCCGCGCGCGCCCCCGTCGTCGTGCTGTTCCACGGCTGCGGCGGCCAGGCGCAGAACCTCGACGTGAACACCGGCTGGCGCAAGTACGCCGACGCGCTCGGCTTCGCCCTCGTCATGCCCGAGCAGAAGCCGGAGAACGTCGGTACCGGCGGGCTCATCCCGCACCAGTGCTTCAGCGCCTCGAACCCGGCCGACCGGACCCGCGCCGGCCAGGGCGAGGCGGCCTCGGTCGTCGCGATGGTCCGGCACCTCGCGGCCGAGCAGGGCGCCGACCTCGGCCGCGTGTTCGCCACCGGCTACTCCGGCGGCGGCGCGGCGACGAACGTGATGCTCGCGGCCTACCCCGACTTCTTCAAGGCGGGCGCCGTGTTCTTCGGCATGGCCTACGGCTGCGCCGACACCGAGTGATCTCCCCGCGCTCCCTGGACTACCAGCGCGACCAGTGGACCGACGTGTTCGGGATCAGCCGCGTCCCCACCGCCACGACCGTGCCCGCCTCCGGCGTCACCAAGCGCGTCTACGGGAGCGGCCAGGTAGAGACGTACACGGTGAGCGGCATGGGCCACGAGGCCCCGGTCGATCCGGGCACCGGGCTCGCGAACTGCGGCCGGACGGGCACGGGCCACGACGCGATCTGCGGCCCGTACCACGCATCCGTCTTCTTCGGCCTCCTCTGACTCCGGCGCGCCGCGGGCCCGGACGCGGGAGGGAGCGTCCGGGCCCGCGGCGCGTCAGGGCGCGACGTTGGTGGTGATGTGGTCGGTGCCGGTCCACTGGTTGCGGCCGACGGCGTAGAGGCGGTCGCTGCCCGGGAGCTCGATCAGCCGGTAGTGGGCCTCGGGCGCCGACGAGACGACGGTCCAGGAGAGGCGGTTGTCGCTCAGGCGCAGGATGCGGCCCTTGCTCTCCTGGTAGTAGGTGTCGCCCTGCGGCATGAGACGGGTCAGGACGTCGGTCGCCCAGACGCGTCCGGCGCCGTCGACGACCACGCTGGACGGCGTGTTCGGGGTGTCGACCTGGTAGGTCCACGCGCCGTCCTTGTACCGCCAGATGAGCCGCCGGAAGTAGACCGACTCCTTCAGGCGCACCCACAGGCCGTCCGCGGCGCCGAGCATCGTCACCGTGTCGAGCTGCCGCCACTCCTCCGGATAGGCGACGGTCGTCCAGTCCGTGCCGTCCCAGGTGTGCAGGCCGTCCTTGTCGGCGTACCAGGCGCTGTCCGGACCGGTGATGCGGGCGGCGGCGGGCCAGGCGCCCGGCACCTCGGACCACTCGGCGCCGTTCCACCGCCGCAGCCCGTTCGCCGTCGTCGCCAGGGCGCTGTCGGCGCCGAAGGCGTGCAAGGCTCCGATGCGGGATCCCAGTTCGGCGTCGAGGTGCCAGCCGGTGCCGTTCCAGCTGTAGACGCGATCGCCCTCGAAGTACCACGCCGCCCCGGACGTCACCTCCAGGAGGCCGCTCTGCGATCCGTAGGCGTCCTCGGAGTTGGGCGCGTTGACCTTGGTCCACTTCGCGCCGTCCCAGTGGGCGAGGTACTTCCGGTACCGGTCGGGCAGGATGCCGACCAGGGAGGAGCCCTCGACCCAGACGTCGTCCGGGGTCGCCGCGTCGATGTCCTGCAGGGTCATGCCCAGCAGCGGGACGCCCATGCCGGGCAGCGCGTAGGTCTGCCAGGTCGAGCCGCCGGTCCAGCGCGCGACCGTGGGCCAGAGCGAGCCCAGCTTGGTGATCGCGTGCCAGACCTCGTTGGGGCCCACCGCCTCGATGTCGCCTACCGGAGTGGCCAGCGGCGTGAAGTAGACGTGCCGCCAGGCGTCCTCGGCCCCGGCGTGCGCCGCCGCGGGCACCGCGAGTGTCGCCGACAGGGCCGCCACGGCGGTCAGGCTGATGCTGCGGATTCTCATGCGGCACAGGATCCTGGGCGACGCCGCCGCGTTCATCGGCCGGGAAAACGAACCTCCGGCCTCCGGTGGTGATTCCCCCCTGACAACCTTCGGGGCTCTGTACAGAAAGTCCGGCCGGCTCTGTACAGCGGGATCAGACGCGGCTGGCGCGGCGGTCCAGGACCGCGAGGGCGTGCTCGGCCCAGCGGGCGTTCTCCCGTTCGAAGGACAGGCCGCGCAGCAGGCTCAGGTAGGGGCCGACCCTTTCGGCCTGGTCGAGGAACTCCTCCTCGGTGCGGCCGTCCAGCAGGCGGAGGCGGAACCGCTCGTAGCGGGCGGCCTTGGCCTCGGCCCACTGCAGGCGTTCGGCGATCGCGGCGCGGACCGCCGCGGCGTCGCCGGCGTCGACGGCCTGGACCTGCACCATCAGCTCCTCGCGCATCGCGCCGGGCCGGGGCGCGGCGGCGGTGAAGGCGCGGAGCACGGCGCGGCCTTCGGCGGTGAGGGAGAACAGCCGCTTGTTGGGGCGGCGCTCCTGCTGGACGACGCGAGCGCTGAGCAGGCCTTCGGCCTCCATCTTGTCGAGTTCGCGGTACAGCTGCTGCGGCGTCGCCATCCAGAAGTTGGCGAACGAGGCGTCGAACTCCTTGGCGAGGTCGTAACCGGAGGCCTCGCCCGCGAGGAGGGCAGCCATGATCGCGTTGCGGAGTGCCATACCCGCATCGTACCCGCGGCATTGAATAGTCAATTTGTTCAATAATCAACGCTGGACAGCACCACGCGGAGCTGCCTAAGGTCGAAGGAGAGGGTTCCGGCATCGAGGAGCAGACATGACCACCTTCCGCGCCGCCATCGAGGCCCGCGACATCGACGCCATCGCTGATCTCCTGGCCGACGACGTGGTGTTCACCAGCCCCATCGCGTTCCAGCCGTACGAGGGCAAGGCGATGACCCTCGCGATCCTGCGCGGCGTCATGCGCGTGTTCGAGGACTTCCGCTACCTGCGCGAGATCGGCTCCCCCGAGGACACCGACCACGCGCTGATCTTCCAGACGACGATCGACGGCAGGACCGTCCAGGGCTGCGACTTCCTCCACCGCAACGCGGACGGGAAGATCGACGAGCTGATGGTGATGGTCCGGCCGCTGTCCGGGGCCAACGCGCTCGCCGAAGGCATGGGCGCGCAGTTCGACCAGATCAAGGCCGAGGCCCTCGCCGGATGAGCGGCCTCAGGGCAACTCGCGCTTGATCACCTTGCCCGTGGCGGTCCGCGGGAGCGCGTTGAGGAACACGACGTCGCGCGGGACCTTCGCCCGGGACAGGTGCGCGGCGACGTGCGCCTTGACCGCGTCGGCGTCCAGTTCCCCCGACACCACCACGTAGGCGCGGAGCCTTCGGCCGAAGTCCTCGTCCGGCACCCCCACGACGGCCGCCTCGGTGATGTCCGGATGGCTCTCCAGCAGCTCCTCGACCTCGGCCGGATGAACGTTCTCGCCGCCCGACACGACCATGTCGTCGGCCCGTCCGGTGACGTGCAGGCGGCCTCCGTCGTCGAAGAAGCCGAGGTCGCCGAGCGGGAGCCCGGCAGCGCCGTCCCCTCCGGCGGCGGATCCCCCTCCGGAGGTGTAGCCCTCGAAGCGGGTCGGGCTGCTGACGTGGAGCCTGCCGACCGTGCCGGACGGGACCTGCGCCCCCTCGGCGTCCAGGACGGTGACCCGGGTCCCCGGCGGCGGGGTGCCGGCGCAGCCGGGCGCGGCGGCGAGGTCGGCCGGGGTGGCGATCGCGACGCACGAGGCCTCGGTCGAGCCGTAGAAGTTGTAGAGCACCGGGCCGAGCGCCGCCGTGGCGCGGGCGCTCAGTTCAGGGCTGAGCGGCCCTCCCCCGGTCACCGCGATGCGCAGGGCGCTCAGATCCGCCTGTGCGAAGCCGGGTTCGGCGAGCAGCCGGCTCAGCATCGTCGGGACGCCCACGAAGGCGGCGCAGGGCTGCTCGGCGAGCGCGGCGAGCACCCGTGCGGCGGAGAACCTGCGGTGCAGCACGAGCGGGCAGCCGAGCGAGAGCGCGAGTGACGCGGTCGTGAGGCCCCAGCCGTGGAAGAGCGGAGGCCCGACGAACACCGCCTCGCCGCCGCGGAAGGGGATGCGGCTGAGGACGCCGCCGGGCAGAGCCAGCGGGTCGGGCGGGGCGGAGGAGCGCCGCGCGCCCTTGGGACGGCCGGTCGTGCCGCTGCTCAGGATCACGAGGGTGCTGGGCTCGCGCGGCGCGGGCGGCGCCGTGCCCGGTTCGCGGCCGAGCCGGGCGAGGTCGCTCTCCTCGCCGTCGGCGGTGAAGGTCCCGTGGACGAGTTCGAGCCCGGCCACGCGCGGGGCGAACTCCGTGTCGTGGACGAGCGCCGTGAGGCCCTGCGCCGCGGTGACCGCGGCGAGTTCGGGGCCCGCCGAGTCGGTGTTCAGCAGGACGACGCGGGCGCCGAGCCGGGCCGCCGCCGTGAGCGCGATGAGGAAGCCGCGGTGGTTGCGGGCCAGGACGCCCACCCGGTCTTCGGGGCCGATCCCCTGGCGGGCCCAGGCCGTCGCCACGCCGTTCGCCGCCTCGTCCAGCGCGCGGTAGGTGAGCGTGCCGAAGTCGTCGACGACCGCGGTGCGGTCGCCGAAGCGCGCGGCGCCGACGGCCGCCGCCGCGCCGAGCGCTCCGTAGGCCCGTAGGGCGCGGGCGACCTTGCGCGCGGTGCCCGGGCCCATGGGGGCGAGCAGGCCCGCGCGGGCGCTCGCGCGGGCCCACGCCAGCCGGTCGAGGACCGCCGTCACCGGGACGCCTCCGGGCCCGATGAACTCGGCGCGGTGAAGGCGAACGGCATGCGCTTGATGCCGTTGATGAAGTACGACGCGAGGAAGTCGGGCTCGCCGTCCATCCGGACGTCGGGCAGCCGGGTGAGCAGCTCGCGCAGCAGCACCGTCATCTCGCGCTTGGCCAGGTGGGTGCCCATGCAGTAGTGCGGGCCGGGCGCGCCGAACGCGACGTGCGGATTGGGCGAGCGGGTGATGTCGAAGACGTGCGGGTCGGTGAAGACCGTCTCGTCCCGGTTCGCCGACGGGTAGACCATGACGACGATGTCGCCCTTCTTCAGCCGCACGCCGTGCAGCTCGGTGTCGCGGGTGACGTTGCGGCGGAACTGGATGACCGGCGGCGAGTAGCGCAGCACCTCGTCGATCGTGCCGCCGATCCTGCCCTCGAAGTCCTCCAGGAGCAGCGCGCGCTGCTCGGGGTGCTCGGTGAGCAGGCGGAGCGTGTGCGCGATCGCGTTGCGCGTGGTCTCGTTGCCCGCGGCGACCAGCAGCACGAAGAACGAGCCGATCTCCTGCGACGTGAGCGACTCGCCGTCGGCGTTGGGCGTGACGAGCTTGGTGACGAGGTCCTCGCCGCCCGAGCCGCGCCGTTCCTTGCCGAGTCGGCGGACCAGCCGGAACAGGTCGCTGCCCGCCTTGACGATCCGGTACGCGCCCCGCATCGTGTCCGCGACGCCCGGCGGCTTGTCCAGGTCGTCGGACTTCATGCCGTTGTACTCGGGGTCGGTGTAGCCGAGGATCGTGTTGGTGTGCCGCAGGATCATGTCCTGGTAGGTGTCCGGGATGCCCATGAGGTCGCAGATGATCTCGATGGGCAGCCGGGCGGCGACCTGGGCGACGAAGTCGTGCGGGCCCTCGGCGATGAGGTCGTCGACGATCCGGGCCGAGCGGCGGCGCAGGTCCTCGTCGATGCGCTCCAGCATGCGGGGGCTGAACGCGCGGGAGACGACGCGGCGGATGCGCGCGTGCTCGGGGTCGTCCATGTTGATCATCGAGCCGTAGAAGCGGCTCGCCCAGACCGGCATCTCCATGAGCGTGTTGGAGGCGGGCTCGCTGCTGAACAGCTCGGCGTTGCGGCTCGCGGCGAGCACGTCGGCGTGCCGGGACACGACGTAGAAGCCGGGTGCGGACTTGGTGAACGGGATCTTCACCAGGGGCACGAAGGGCATGGCCTCCATCTGGCGCATCTTGGCGAACGCCTCGGTCCGGAAGGACTCGGGCTTCGTCCAGAACGTCATTCCCGTGAGTTCGTACTCACGCAACTCCGGGGGCACGGCGGGAGCGGACACGGTTCACCTCGTCAGCGCTGAGACATCCGCATGAATATGTCTCAGTACCGAACGCGCGTCAATGTGACCCGGATCACGTGGGCGGGAGAGCGTCCGAACGCACGGGGAGAGGACGCGCCGAGGCCGTCGTCGCGGACGTGCGCAGGACTTGCGTCGCCGTGCTCACGAGCCCGTGAGCGCCGGCCGTCTCAGGCGGGGTGCTCCGGGGTGCGCAGAAGGCCCTCCTGCGTGACGGACGCCGCCAGCTCGCCGGTGGCGGTGTAGATCCGGGCGTGGGCGAGGCCCCTGCCCCCGGACGTCGTCGGGGAGCTCTGGTCGAACAGCAGCCAGGAGTCCGCGTGGAAGGGCCGGTGGAACCAGACGGCGTGGTCGAGCGAGACTAGGGCGACGCCGCTGTTCGGCCCCGGAAGGTGCCCGTGGGAGGCGGCGGTCGCGGCGAGCAGCGTGAGGTCGCTGGCGTAGGTGAGGACCGCCAGGTGCAGCACGGGGTCGGCGGGCACCTGCCCCGCTGCGCGCAGCCACATCCGCGAGCGCCCCGTCGCGCGGTCCCCCTCGACGGGCCGCTCCATCCGGATCTCGAACGGGTGCCAGATCATGTACCCGGTCGACGGGATCTCGTCCATCCACCGGGGCGAGGCGTCGACCAGCGCCTCGGGGTCGCCGAGCGGGACGTCGAGGGGGCTCGAGTGCTCCGGCCCGGGCCCGTCGGCCGCGAACGACACCGACGTCATGAAGATCGTCTTGCCGTGCTGGCGCGCCACGACCCTGCGGGTGGCGAAGGACCGCCCGTCCCGTACCCGCTCGACGAGGTAGAGGATCGACTGGCCGGGATCCCCCGCCCGCACGAAATAGGCGTGCAGCGAGTGCGGCAGCTTGCCTTCCCCGACCGTCCGCGCCGCCGCGACGAGCGCCTGGGCCGCCACCTGCCCTCCGAACGCCCGCTGCGCCTCGGTCTGCGGCGACCGCCCCCGGAAGACATCGGCGTCGATCTCCTCAAGGTCGAGCAGATCGAGCAGTGTCTTCAAGGCGTCGGTCATGGCAGCACACCCTACTCAGCCCGCAGAAGACCGTTCCAACGCGGGCCCGTCCGAGCCGGTTGCGGGCGGCCCGCAGCGGGCATGATCTTGGCAAGGGCGCCCTCCCTTCCCCTCATCCTCCCCGACCGGCCCGGCCGCGTCCGCGGAGGACGCACCCCCTGGAGGCCGTGGTGTTCACCCTTGCCTGGGTCATCTGGATTCTCGCGTTCGTCCTGCTCGAAGGAGCGGCACTGGCCCGCCCGGAGCCGGGCGACACCTTCTCCGAGCACGTCTGGCGGTGGTTCCGCGTCAAGGACCCCCGCCCGACGGCGCTGACGTGGATCCTGCGGGCCCTCCTCGTCGCCGGAGGCGTCTGGCTCACGACCCACCTCGCCTTCGGCCGGTGAGCCCGCCGCGCGCCGCCGGGCGGGCGCGGAGCCCGCCCGGCGGGGCACTCAGAACGTCCAGCCGGTGCGGTCGTATTCGGACATGGCCTGCTCGGCGAACTCGATGAGGGAGCGGTTCCAGCCGCGGCCCTCGTGGTTGAACAGGACGCCGAGGCGGACCTGCTCGTGGTTGCCCTGGTAGTTGAGCTCGTAGAGTTCGTGGCGTCCGCCGAACTCGGTGCCGACGGCGTCCCAGAGCATCTTCAGGGTCTTGACGCGCTCCTCGGCGTCCACCCCTCCGGAGCCGCGGACGTAGCGGTCGAGGTAGGGGCGCAGCTCCGGGCTGTCGAAGTCGCGGGCGTGCGACGGCAGGTAGATAAGCGCCGAGCCGAGGTCCTTCAGGACGACCTCGCGGACGCGCGGGTAGGCGACCGTGCCGATCCAGCGGTAGGCGTCGACGGCGCGCGGATCGGGGTTGACGCTGCCGCCGACCCACGGCTCGGGATTGCGGACCATCGACTCCGTCAGCGACCAGACCATCGCGCGCAGGGCGAGGACTTCCCCCAGCCTGGTCTGGACGCCCCGGAACTCCTTCGTTCCGGTGAGCGACAGCGCCTTGAGGAGCAGGCCGGACAGGAAGTCGAGCTTCACCGCCATCCGGGTCGCGGCCTGGAGGGTGAGGCGGGCGTTGAAGCCGGAGAAGCGCAGGAAGCCGTTGAACTTGTCGAGGTCGCCGTACAGGAAGACGTTCTCCCAGGGGACGAGGACCTTGTCGAGGACGAGGATCGCGTCGTTCTCGTCGAACCGGCTCGTCAGCGGGTAGTCGAACGGCGATCCGGTGAGGTGGGCGGTGCGCGCGTAGGAGGTGCGGCCGATGAGCTTCAGGCCGGGCGCGTTGGTCGGGACCGCGGCGATGACGCCGAACCGCTTGTCCTGGACGGGCGCGCCGCCGTGGCCGATGAACGTCATCTGGGTCGTCGCCGAGCCCGTCGCGACGACCTTCGCGCCGGAGAGGATCAGCCCGCTGTCCGTCTCCTTCTCGACGTGCACGAACACGTCGCCCACCTCGTCGACGGGCTTGCCGCGGTCGACGGGCGGGTTGATGAGCGCGTGGTTCCAGTAGAGGGCCTTCTCCTGCGACTCCTTGTACCAGCGCCTCGCGTTGTCGTCGTAGGGGGCGTAGAAGTCGGCGTTCACGCCGAGCGTGCTGAGGAAGGCCGCTTTGTAGTCGGGAGTACGGCCCATCCAGCCATAGGTGAGGCGGGCCCACTTCTCGATGGCGTCCCTCGCGGTGAGGAGGTCCTGCGACGAGCGGGGTGTCTTGAAGAAGGGGTGGGTGTAGCCGCCGTTGCCGGTGTCGGTGGGCACCGTCGGGACGGTCCCGTCGTGCAGCGCGTCGTACAGGCGCGCGATCGACTGGACGGAGGCGCTGAACGCCGGGTGGGTCGTGACGTCGTCGACGCGCTCCCCGTAGATCCACACCTCCCGGCCGTCGCGCAGGCTCTCGATGTACTCCGCCCCGTTCTGCGGACGCGCCGTGTTCGCCGCGACGCCGGCGGTCGCCTCAAGGGAGTCGGTCATCTGTTGCTTCCTCTTTTCGCACGCACGGAGATGCCACCAGATCCGTACAAACCAGCCCTGAACCACAGTTCAGACCGGCCCGTACGGGAAGACATGCCCATTCCGATCGTGTTCGAGCCTCGGAAACCGAGGAATCGACGGCGCGGGGCGTGCGGTGCCCGTCAGCGCGCGGGCAGCGGCTCGGCTCCGGCCGCGGCCCCGGAGGAGGCCTTGCCGCCCTTGCGGGCGCCGTCCGGGATGCACGACGCGATCGCCACCGTGACGAGCGAGGCCGCGGCGCAGACGGCGAGCACGAGCCGGAGCCCGTCGAAGGAGGGGAACAACGCGGGCCCGACGGCCACCGTCATGCCCGCGAGGACCGCGCCCGCGACCGCGCTCGACACCGAGGTCCCCACGGCCCGCATGAGGGTGTTCAGGCTGTTGGCGGCGGCCGTCTCGGAGACCGGCACGGCGCTCATGATCAGCGCCGGCATCGAGCCGTAGCCGAAGCCGATCCCCGCGCCGATGACGCAGGAGGCCAGCACGAGCTGCCAGAGGTGCCCGTGCATCAGCAGCACGAGCCCGTACCCGCAGGCGACGATGAAGGCGCCGAGCATCAGCGTCGCCTTCGGCCCGCGCGCCTTGGACAGCCGCGCGGACAGCGGGGCCATCGCCATCATCACCAGGCCCTGCGGGGCCATGACGAGACCGACCGCCAGCATGGTCTGGCCGAGGCCGTACCCGGTGGCCGCGGGGAGCTGGAGGATCTGCGGCAGCACCAGCGCGATCCCGAACATCGCGAACCCGAAGACGACGGACGCGGTGTTCGTCAGCAGGACCTCCGGGCGCGCGGAGGTGCGCAGGTCCACCAGCGGGCCGCGCACGCGCAGCTCGAACGGGATCCACGCGGCCAGCACGACGGCGGCCGCCGCGAGGAGCGCGACGGTGGTCCGGCTGGTCCAGCCGAAGTCGGCGCCCTTGGAGATGACGAGCAGCAGGCAGACCAGGACCGCCGACAGGCCCAGCGCGCCGACGAAGTCGAACCTGCCGCCGCCGCGCACCCGGGACTCGGGGATGAGGGCGAGGACGAGCCCGATGGCGAGCGCGCCGAGGGCGGCGGCGAGCCAGAACAGGACGTGCCAGTCGGCGTGGTCGGCGATGAGCGCGGCGGTGGGCAGGCCGAGCGCGCTGCCGACGCCGAGGGAGGAGCTCATCGTCGCGGTGGCCGAGCCGAGCCGGTCGGGCGGCAGTTCGTCGCGCATGATGCTGATCCCGAGCGGGATGACGCCGCCCGCGAGGCCCTGGAGCACCCGGCCGACGAGCATGGGCGCGAGGGAGTCCGACAGGGCGACGACGACGGCCCCGGCGACCAGGACGCCGAGGCTGAGGAGCAGCATCCGGCGCTTGCCGTACATGTCGCCCAGGCGGCCGACGACGGGGGTGATGACGGCGGCGGCGAGCAGGGTCGCGGTGACGGTCCATGCGGTGTCCGCGGTGGAGGAGTGCAGCAGCCCGGGCAGGCGCGGCACGAGCGGGATGACGAGGGTCTGCATGAGCGAGACGGTGATGCCGGAGAAGGCGAGGATCGCGACGTAGACGCTCGGGCGGCGCACCTGGGCGTCGGCTTCGCCGGGCTCGGTCTGGGCTCGGGACATGGGGGGCCTCCGTCCGCTTTAAGTCAGTCGATTGAATGGATTAAATCACGTGATTGACTTGACGGACCGACGCAATGCCCGGAAGGTGGCTTTTGATGGGCCTTGAGCCGGGAGGTGGCCACGGATGTCTGCGGGAACGGTGACGGGCGGGACCCGGCCCGAGCGGGGCGGCGCGACCCGGGAGCTGATCCTGCGCACCGCCGAGCGGCTGTTCGCCGAGCGCGGCGTGTACGCGGTGTCGAACCGGCAGATCAGCGAGGCCGCCGGCCAGGGCAACAGCGCCGCCGTCGGCTACCACTTCGGCTCCAAGGCCGACCTCGTCAGGGCGATCGCGCGCAGTCACACCGAGGACGTCGAGCGGCACCGGGCGGAACTCGTCGCCGAGGCGTTCGGCTCGGCGGAGACACGGGACTGGGTGCGCGGGCTCGTCGTGCCCATCACCGCGCACCTCGCGGAACTCGGCAGCCCGACGTGGTGGGCGCGCTTCGGCGCGCAGATCTCGGCGGACCCGGCGCTGCACAGGATCGCCGTCGAGGAGTCACTGGACTCGCCGTCGCTGAGGCTGCTGCTGGAGGGGATGAACCGCTGCCTGCCCGGCCTTCCGCCGGACGTGCGGATGCGCCGCTGGACGATGGGGCGCCACCTGACGGTGCAGATGTGCGCCGAGCGCGAAAGGGAGATCGCCGAAGGCGACCCCTCGGGTTGGGAGGACCTCGCCGACGACCTCGTCGACGCGATCACCGGCCTCTGGCACGCGCCGGTGAGCCGCCGCCCGTCCTGAGCCGGAGGCCGGACGGGCGGGGCGGTGCCGCCGGAAGACCGCTACAGCGTCGTCAGAAGGCGGTGATGATCGCGGCGTTGGAGTCGGCGGCGGCGTGGCGGAGCTTCGCGGCGGCCTGGTACTCCGGCGAGTCGTACCAGGCGCGGGCGGCCTCTTCGGACTCGAACTCCAGGATGACGGTCTGGGTGCCGTGCCACTCGCCCTCAAGGGTGCGAGGAGAGGCGTCGACCGCGACGACCTTCGCGCCCGTCATCATCGTCGGAAGTGCGGCCTTGGTGTAGGCGGCCATTCCTTCGGCGTCCTTGATGTCCTCGGTGAAGACGACGAGAACCTTCGACATGGCAGAACTCCCTAGCTCAGTATGATCGCCCGCTCGGGGCAGCGGGCCGCGGCGGTGGAGACCGACTCCTCCTGGGAGGCGGGCACCTCGGCCACGAGGGCGACAGCGTATCCGTCGTCAGAGATGTCGAAAACGTCAGGGTTGATGGTGCAGCAGATGCCGTGGCCCCGGCAGCTGTCCTCGTCGATCCGGACCTTCATCAGGCCTGCGCCTCCACCACGTCGAACTCCAGGCCGAGGAAGGCCAGGCCGCGCAGGATGTACGTCGGCAGGTACATGAAGCGGCGGTCTCCGGCGGGGCCGTGGGCCTGCTCGGACAGGCGGATGTCGGTGGTGCGGGCAAGGATGCGCTCGATGCAGGTGCGCGCCTCCGCGCGCGCGAGCGGCGCGCCCGGGCAGGTGTGGATGCCGCGGCCGAACGCCATGTGGTGGCGGGCGTTCTTGCGCTCCAGGTCGAAGGTGTTCGGGTCCTCGAAGTGCCGCGGGTCGCGGTTGGCGGCGCCGTTCAGGATCATCGCCATCGTGCCCGCCTTGATCTCGACGCCGCCGACCTCGGTGGTCTTGCGGGCGAGCCGGAAGTCGCCCTTGATGGGGCTCTCCGTGCGCAGCGTCTCCTCGATGAAGTTCGGGATCAGCGACGGATCGGCGCGCAGGCGGGCCTGGAGGTCGGGGTTCTCGGCGATGATCAGCAGCGCGGAGCTGAGCAGCCGGACCGTGGTCTCCTGGCCTGCGGAGAAGACGTTCGCGGCGATCCTGACGACGTCCATGACCTCCGGCGTGGAGCCGTCGGGGAACGTCGCGGCGGCCATGCCGGTGAGGACGTCCTGGCGGGGGTTCGCGCGGCGGTCGTTGATGTAGCCCGTGAAGCGCAGGTACAGGAACTCCATCGGCGAGTGCGACAGCTCGGACTTGATCTGGCCGAGCGTCGACTGCTCCTGCGGGCGGCGCTGGAGCGCCTGGACGAACTCGGCGCGGTCCTCGTCGGGGACGCCGAGGAGGTCGGCGATGACGTGGAGGCTGAACGGGGCGGCGAACTGGCTGATGAACTCGCCGGCGCCCTTGGCGAGGAACTCGTCGAGGAGGCGGTCGGCCACCCCGGCCATCTCGTCCTCGTTCTCCTTGAGGCGCTTGGGGGTGATGAGCTTCATCATCAGCGCGCGGTGCTCGGTGTGCACCGGCGGGTCGAGCACCGGGAGCTGGTCGTTCATGGGGAGCTTGTCGCGGTGCTCGGCGATGAGCTCGCTGACGTCGTCGCCCTCCAGCGGCACGGGGAAGCCGGGAAAGGGGCCGGTCACCGAGATGCAGGACGACCACGTTTCGGCGTCCTGCGCGACCTGGGCGGCCTCGTCGTAGCCGGTGACGAGCATGACGCCGTGGTGGGGCTCGCGCCGGACCGGCGACTCGCTGCGCAGCGCGTCGAAGTACGGGTACGGGTCGCCCACGAAGCTCTCGTCGCTGAAGAAGTCCTTGCTGTCGTACTCGTGCAGTTCCGTCATGAAGCTCCTCCTGCGGGGCGGGACGCATCGCGGTGCCGGAGGCGTCGCCTGGGGGCCTGGGGGGTGAAGATCCCGGTCTCACTCACGAGAACGATGTTCTTCAAACTTGGGAATCAGCGTTCCATGACGCGCCTTGGCCGTCAATCCCACCGGAGAACACCTCACCACATCAGGGAAGACTTGTCGGTGATCTTTGAGTTATCCACAGAAGGAAGATCACCGACGAGCACGGTCGGTGATCCCGGGCATACGCTGAGGCCCGGAACGGATCACCGTTCCGGGCCTCTGGGAGGGAGGGGACGAGATGTCAGGCGACGCGGCGCAGGAGGGCGGCGAGGGCCTGGCCGCCGCCGATGCACATGGTGACGACGGCGGTCTCCAGGTCGCGGCGGACGAGGTCCTTGGCGGCGCGGAGCGTGAGGATGCCGCCGGTGGCGCCGACGGGGTGGCCGAGGGCGATGGCGCCGCCGTAGGGGTTGGTCTTCTCGGGGTCGAGGCCCGCGTCCCGGATCACCGCGACGGCCTGGGAGGCGAACGCCTCGTTCAGCTCGATCACGTCGATGTCGGCGGGGGTGAGCCCGGTCTGCTTGAACAGCTTGGCCAGCGCGGGCACGGGGGCGTAGCCCATCAGCTCCGGCTCGATCGCGGCGGTCGCCACCGACTCGATCACCGCGAGGCCGGTCAGTCCGCGCTCGGCGGCGGCGCTCTCGCGGGCCAGCACGACCACGCCGGCGCCGTCGTTGATGCCGGAGGCGTTGCCCGCCGTGACGGTGCCGTCCTTGACGAACGCCGGGCGCAGCTTCGCCAGGGTCTCGACCGTGGTGCCGGGGCGCGGGTGCTCGTCGGCCTCGACGGTGACGGGCTTGCGGCCTCCGGTGGAGACCGCGGTGATCTCCTCGGCGAACGCGGCGCGGGCCGCGTCGGTCGCCGCGCGGCGCTGCGACTCGGCGGCGAACGCGTCCTGCTCCTCGCGCGAGATCCCGTACTTGGTGGCGACGTTCTCGGCGGTGACGCCCATGTGGATGCCGTGGAACGGGTCGGTGAGCATGCCGACGGTGCCGTCGACGAGAGCGCGGTCGCCGAGCTTGTAGCCCGAGCGCGCGCCGAAGTCGTAGAACGGCATGCGGGACATGTTCTCGTCGCCGCCCGCGAGGGCGAAGTCGACGCCGCCGTCCCAGCGCATCTGCATCGCGGCCGACCACACCGCCTGCAGGCCCGAGCCGCACAGGCGGTTCACGGTGTAGGCGGGGGTGGAGACGGGCAGCCCGGCCGCGAGGGCCACCCGGCGCGCGTTGTAGGCGTCGGGGCCGACCTGGCCGATGCAGCCCATGACGACCTCGCCGACGTCCTCGGCGCGCACGCCCGCGCGGGCGAGGGCGGCCCTGGCCGCGGCGGCGCCGAGTTCGTGGGCGGGCACGTCCTTGAACGCGCCGCCGAAGCCGCCGACGGGCGTGCGCGCGCCGTCCAGGATGACGATCCGCTCGGGGGTGCTCATGCGGACTCCTTGTGTCTGTGCGAGAGGGGAGGGCTTTACTTGAGGAGCTGGCGGGCCATGACCATGCGCTGGATCTGGTTGGTGCCCTCGTAGATCTGGGTGATCTTGGCGTCGCGCATCATCCGCTCGGCCGGGAAGTCCGAGGTGTAGCCGTAGCCGCCGAGCAGTTGGACGGCGTCGGTGGTGATCTCCATGGCGGCGTCGGAGGCCGCGCACTTGGCGGCGCTGGAGAAGAAGGTGAGGTCCTTGATCTGGGCGCCGTGCATGGCGGCCTCGGACTTGGCGGCGGCTGCGTAGGTGAGCTGGCGGGCCGCCTCCAGCTTCATCGCCATGTCGGCGATCATGAACTGGAGGCCCTGGAACTCGGCGATGGGCTTGCCGAACTGCTTGCGCTCCTTGACGTACCCGATCGCGTAGTCGAGCGCGCCCTGGGCGATCCCGAGGGCCTGCGCGGCGATGGTGACGCGGGTGTGGTCGAGGGTCGCCAGGGCGGTCTTGAAGCCGGTGCCGGGCTCGCCGATCATGCGCCACGCGGGGATCCGGACGTCCTCCAGGATCACCTGTCGGGTCGGGGAGCCCTTGATTCCGAGCTTCTTCTCCTTCGGGCCGAAGGACACGCCCGCGTCGGCCTTCTCCACGACGAAGGCGGAGATGCCGCGCGCGCCGATGCCGGGTTCGGTGACCGCCATGACGGTGTAGAAGTCGGCCACGCCCGCGTTGGAGATCCACATCTTGACGCCGTTGAGGACGTAGTCGTCGCCGTCGCGGACGGCGCGGGTCTTCATGCCCGCGGCGTCGGAGCCCGCCTCGGGCTCGGAGAGGGCGTAGGCGAAGAGGGACTCACCGCCGGCGACCTTCGGCAGGTAGGTCGACTTGATCTGCTCCGAGGCCGACAGCAGCAGCGGCACGGTGCCGAGCTTGTTCACGGCAGGGATCAGGGAGGAGGAGGCGCACGCGCGGGCCACCTCCTCGATCACGATCACCGCGGCGAGCGCGTCGGCGCCCTCGCCCCCGTACTGCTCGGGGACGTGCACGGCGTGGAAGCCCGACTCGACGAGGGCCTTGTAGACGTCCCACGGGAACTCGCCGCTCTCGTCGGTCTCGGCGGCGCGCGGCGCGATCTTCTCGTCGGCGATGGCCCGGATGGCCTCGCGCAGCATCTCGTGCTCTTCGGACATGTGGTAAAGCCCGCCGACTTCGCTCATCGCATTCTCCTCAAGGGGTGTCACTATGTGACATAGACTAAGGCACTGAGTGCCATGCGACCAGATCCGGGACGGGCCGGGACCGGCCGGGACCGGCCCCGGATTCAGCCGCACGGGGGCAGGCGCGACCGGTGTTACGGTGGGCCACCTTGGTCCGGGGGCGGAGGGGGACACATGTCCGGAAGGCGCGACGCGCGGAGCGCTCTCATGGCCGCGGCGATCAGCCTGTCCCTCGCCAACGGCTTCGAGGCCACGACCGTCGACGAGATCGCCGCCGCCGCCGGCGTCGCCCGCCGCACCTTCTTCCGGCACTTCCGTGCCAAGGAGGACGCCGTCCTCCCCGACCACGACGCCTGCCTGGAACGGGTCCGCGCCTTCCTCGACGCGTCCTCGCCCCTCGATCCGCCGCTCCAGGTCATCGCGCGGGCCGCCGAACTCGTCCTCGACATGTACGCCGAGGACCCCGAGACCGCCGTGCGGAGGTACGAGGTGATCCGCCGCGTCCCCACCCTGCGCGAGTGGGAGATCGCCGCGACCAGCCGCTACCAGCGCGCCTTCGTCACGTACCTGAACGCCCGCCGCCCCGCCGCCGACCTCGACCGCTTCCGCCTCCACCACGAGGTCGCCGCCTCCGCCGTCGCCGCGACCCACAACCACGTCCTGCGCACCTGGCTCCGCGCGTCGGCCCCCGACGACGTCCACGCCCGCTTCACCGCCGCGATCACCGAGGTCCGCACCGCCCTCGCGCCCTGGCTGGACTCCGGCACGCCCTCCCCCGCCCCCGCCGAGCCCGACGACATCATGATCATCCTCGCGCCCCGGTCCACGCCGCTGTGGAAACTCGCCGAATCCATCCAGGCGAGCACGGACTCCGCTCTCTGACGAACTGCCGCCGCAACCGCGCCGCGGCGGGCGCGTCCCGGGGCTTCAGGGGACGCGCCGGGCTCACCAGCGGTCGTGCACCAGGGGGCGGATCTTGGCGTCGTAGAGGTCCTCGATCCGGCCGAGGAGGTCTTCGGAGAGCGGGGCGAGCGCCGCCGCCTCCGCGTTGGCGCGGGCCTGGTCGGGCGTGCGGGCGCCGGGGATCACGGTGCTCACGCCGGGCTGCTGGACGATCCAGCGCAGCGCGGTCTGGGCCGGGGTCGCGCCGGACGGGGCGAGCGCCGCGAACTCCCGGGCCGCGTCCACCCCGGTGTCGTAGTCGACCCCGGAGAACGTCTCGCCGACGTCGAAGGACGCGCCGTGCCGGTTGAAGTTGCGGTGGTCCTCCGGCCCGAAGACCGTGTCGTGCCGGTAGCGGCCCGACAGCAGGCCCGATGCCAGCGGCACCCGCGCGATGATCCCCACCCCGGCCGCCGCGGCCGCGGGCAGGACGCGCTCCAGCGGCTTGCGGCGGAACGCGTTCAGGATGATCTGGACGGTCGCGGTGCCCGGCCGGGCGATCGCCGTCAGCGCCTCCTCGCAGGTCTCCACGCTGACCCCGTAGGCGGCGATCCGCTCTTCGGCGACGAGGGTGTCGAGCGCGTCGAACACCGCGTCGGAGGAGTACACCGGGGTCGGCGGGCAGTGCAGCTGCACGAGGTCGAGCGTGTCCACGCCGAGGTTGGCGCGCGACCTGTCCGTCCACTCCCGGAAGTGGGCGAGGGTGTGGTTCTCGGGGACCTGCGCCATGCGCCGGCCCATCTTCGTGGCGACGAAGAGTCCCGGGTGGTCGCGCAGGAACCTGCCGACGATCTTCTCGCTGCGGCCGTCGCCGTAGACGTCCGCGGTGTCGAGGAACGTGACGCCCGCCTCCGCCGCCGCCTCCAGGACCGCGTGCGCGTCCTTCTCCTCGACCTCGCCCCAGTCCGCGCCGAGCTGCCACGTGCCGAGCCCCACCACCGAGACCCGACGGTCAAGCCGTCCGATGAGCCGTTCTTCCATCCCCCGATCATCCCATCGGACGGACGTGCCCAGGTCAGGCGGCCCGTGACGCGAATGAGCCGTGACGCGAAAAAGCCGGGCCCCGCGATGCGGGACCCGGCCTTCGAGGCCGAAGCCTCAGTCACCGAAACGTCAGATGCTGACGATGTTCTCGGCCTGCGGGCCCTTCGGGCCCTGGGTGATGTCGAAGGACACCTTCTGGCCCTCCTGAAGCTCGCGGTAGCCCTGGGCGGCGATGTTCGAGTAGTGGGCGAAGACGTCAGAGCCGCCGCCGTCCTGCTCGATGAAACCGAAGCCCTTTTCCGCGTTGAACCACTTCACGGTGCCGGTGGCCATTTCGTTCTCCTTCAATGAGGCAGATCCGGGAACCACACCTTGTGGCCCCCGCGTCGCCGATGAAGCCCATCCGGAGATGACCGGTCAAAAACCAAAACGCGCACCCGCGGAGTCCCGAGGTGCGCCCGAAGTTCATGGGTACCACAACTGCAACTACTGCCACCCTACCACCGGCTGCCATCCGTGACGCCCGGATAGCGATACGCGACAGCATCATGCCGCCCCCGGGCTGCAGATATTGCCTTCCAAAAGGTCCAACTTTGCCCGGCTTTGGCATTAATCTTCGGGGCCCACCCCCACCTCCGACCGCGCCGTCCAGCCCCTGGACGACCCCCTCGGCGGCGACCTCTTCGACGGCAGGGCCGAACCGACCTGCCTGAAACCGCGAACTCCCATCCGGCCACGCCGACCGCCTGGGCCGCCCGGTGATCGAGGGCGGCGCAGCAGGGTGGCGGCTTCGCGTTCCCGTCGCGCGCCGCCCGCTATCTCGGATCCTCGCTTCCGCGACGGTGGCGTCAGCACGGAAGGACGTCGCCGGCAAGCGATCCGGTCGGTGGCGCGGAGGGTGAGTCCGCGGCGCCAGGCCGGTCGGGCGGGCAGAGGTAGGTCGGATCCGCTCGGCCGCCAGGTCCACTCGCACCGTTCGCATCGTCGCAGCGTGGGACTGTCCCGCCGGATGGTCTGGCAGTCCCGGGGGTGTGCGGAGCGGGTCAGGTGCGGCGGAGGTTCTGGTGGATGAGGAGCCACAGGAGGTAGGGGGCGCCTATTACGCCGGTGACCACGCCGGCGGGGAGGGGGACGTCGGGGAGGGCGAATTGGGCGGTGAGGTCGGAGGCCAGGAGGAGGGCGGCACCGGTCAGGGCGGAGGGGAGGAGGGCGACCGAGCCGGTGGCGGTGAGGCGGCGGGCGATGGGGGCGCTGACGAGGGCCACGAAGGGGACGGGGCCGACCATCGCGACCGCGGCCGCGGCGAGGGCCGCCGCGAGGACCAGCATGAGGGTCCGGGTGCGGGACACCTTGACGCCGAGTGCCAGGGCAGGGTCGTCGCCGAGTTCCAGGACGGTGAGGCGGCCGCCGCAGGCGAGGGCGGCGGGGAGCAGGATCGCGGCGCAGACGGCCAGGGTAAGGGCGGTGTCCCAGTCGGCGCGGCCGAGGCTGCCGTTGATCCAGACGAGGGCTTCCTGGGCGTCGCGGATGTCGCTGCGGGTGAAGACGTAGGACACGACGCTGGCGCAGAGGGCGGACACGCCGATGCCGACGATGACGAGCTGGTGGGCGGCGCGCCGCCACGCCAGCAGGTAGATGGCGGCGGTCGCCGCGACGGTCCCGGCGAGGACGAGGCCGGTGAGCGCGAGCCCGCTCAGTCCGAGGAGGACGAGGCCGACGACGCCCGCGGCGCTCGCGCTGTTGGTGACGCCGATGATGTCGGGGCTGGCCAGCGGGTTGCGCAGGATCGACTGGAGGATCGCGCCGGACAGGCCGAGGCAGGCCCCGGCGAGCAGCGCGGTGACCATGCGCGGCATGCGCAGTTCGAGGATGACGAAATCGGTCATCGCGTCGGCCCGGCCGACCACCGCGGACAGGACCTCGGACGGGCTGACGGAGGCCTTGCCGATCACCAGGCCGAGGACGGCGAGCGCCGCGATCACCAGGAGGAGGAGCCCGGTGGTCCGGGCTTCGCGGAGCCGGGCCCGGCGGAACTGGCGGCCCACCGAAGAGGAGGATGCGGTCATCGGCGTCCTTTCCCGCGCAGCCGGATGAGGGCGACCAGCAGCGGCGCGCCGACCGCGGCGACGACGACGCCGACCTGGAGCTCGCCCGGACGGACGACGACCCTGCCGAGCACGTCGCAGGCGAGGATCAGGGTCGGCCCGGCGAGGGCGGCGTAGGGGATGCTCCAGCGGTGGTCGGGGCCGGCCAGCCGGTTCGCGAGGTGGGCGACCATGAGGCCGGCGAAGGAGATGGGGCCTGCGGCCGCGGTGGCCGAGCCGCACAGCAGCACCACCGAGAGCGCGGCGAAGGTGCGGACGAGCCCTACCTTCTGACCGAGTCCGCGCGCCACTTCCTCGCCCATGGCGAGACCGTTCAGTCCTCGGCTCACCGCGAACGCGAGGACGAGCCCGGCGGCGATGCCGGGCAGTGTCTGCCAGAAGATGGTGTAGTCGCGGGCCGACAGCGCGCCCACCTGCCAGAACCGCATCTCGTCGAGTGCGGCGCGGTCGGTGAGCAGGATGGCGGTGACCAGCGAGGTCAGCGCGGCGGTGACCGCGGCTCCCGCGAGCACCAGGGTGACCGGGGTGGCGCCCCCGCGCCCGGCGGCGCTCGCCACCCCGTACACGACGAGCGTCACCACGGCGGCGCCGAGGAACGCGAACCAGAGGTAGCCGGAGCCCTGCACGCCGAACACGCTGAGCGCGAGGACGACGAACAGGGACGCGCCCGCGTTGACCCCGAGGAGGCCCGGGTCGGCCAGCGGGTTGCGGGTCAGCCCCTGCATGACGACGCCGGCGACCGCGAGACCGACGCCGACGGTGAGGCCGACGAGCGTGCGGGGCACCCGCTTCTCCACGACGACGAGATGCTGCGGGTTCGTCGGGTCGTAGTGGGTGAGCGCCTGCCAGACCGTGTGGAAGGGCAGCGCGTTCGCGCCGACGGCGAGGCTGAGCACGCACACCGCGACGAGCGCCGCAGCGAGCACGACGAGACCGGCGGCCAGCGGCCCGAGCCGGCGGCGCCGCGGCGCCGCTCCGGCCGGGGCGTCCTGCGCCGCCGGTCGCGTCGTGCCCCGGGTGACGGGGAGGTCGGACACGTGGGGTTCTTCCGGTTGCTCGGATCTCCGGGTCTGCCGGAGGGCTACTTGGCGACCTTCTCGGCGACGGCGGCGAGCTGCGGCACGTACTGGTCGAGCATCCACGGGATGGACAGGACGGTCGGCGCGCTGGTGGCCATCACGAAGGACTCGCCGACGATCGGGGCGAAGCGGCCCTCCTTGACGGCGGGCATGGCCGCGATGACCGGGTCGGCGGTGAACTTGTCGACGTCGGCCTGGGTCGCGAAGTACATGACGAGGATGTCGGTGTCGATCTTCTCGACGTTCTCGTAGCTCAGCTGGTAGAAGTACGCGTCGTCGCCGGGCTTCGGGTCGAGCACGTCGACGCTCTCGGCGGCGGTCATGCCGAGGTCCAGGAGCATCTTCACGCGCGGGTCGTCGGCCTGGTAGACGTTGAGCAGGTCGGCCTCGTTGGCCGCCGCGTAGAAGATCGTCTTGTCCTTGAGGACGGGGTTCTCGTCGGCGAGCGCCTTGACGCTGGCCTGAGTCCGCTCCAGCAGCTCCGTCGCCTCGGCGGTCTTGCCGAGGGCCTTGCCGATGATGGTGATCTGGTCCTGCCAGGACAGCGACCAGGTCTTCTCCGGGTAGGCGACGACCGGGGCGATCTTGCTGAGCTTGTCGTAGTCGGCCTGGACGAGGCCGGAGTACGGGGCGAGGATGACGTCGGGGTCGGCCTCGACGATCTCCTCGAACGGCACGTCGCCGTCCGCCGGGAGCAGGGTCGGGGTGGTGCCGCCGAGCTCCTTGATCTTGTCGGCGTCCCAGGGCAGGACGCCTTCCTCGTTGCCGCCGTAGGTGTTCTCGGGCATCGCAACGGGCACGACGCCAAGGGCGAGCGCCGCGTCCTGGCTGGACCAGCCCCAGGTGACGACGCGCTCGGGCGCCTCGGTGATGACGGCGTCGCCGAGCGCGCTGGTGAGGGTGACCGGGAACGCGTCGGCGGCGGCCGACGGGCTCGTCTCAATCTCGGGCTCGGAGGAGGAGCACCCGGAAAGCGCGAGGGCGGTCGCCGTGACCAGGGTGGCGAGCGCGGCCCGAGGGCGCGACCGAACGATGGTGAACATCGTGGCACTCCAAACACATGAAACGGTTGTTAAGTGAGGCTTACCTTACCTTGACCTCTTCCCGGGTTTTAACCCAGGTTTCCCGTAGCTCGCGCACCGCCGAAAACACCCGCACCGGCGTGAGCCGTCCGGGGCGCCGTCAGCGCGGCCGCACAACCCAGGGGACGGGAGTTCAGAACGCCTCACTCGGCCCGCTTCGCACCGATAGGGTCGTTGCGGCTCAGACCGGACTCGGCGGCAGTCATGCGCACTCCCGTGCTTCCAGGGCACTCCCCCGTCCGGTATTGACGTATTACATACCTGAAAAGTATGGTTTTGGGCCTGGGCGATCCGTCGCTTTTGGAGCACGCTGTGCTTGTGGCTACGCGCCGGGATCTCGCCCTGCGGACGTGGAAGGTGACCTCTTGGGTGCGGAAGTTGTGTTGGGCAGGCGCGGGTTCCTCACCGGAGCCGCCGCGGCCGTCACCGCCGCCGGCGCCGCGGCCTGCTCCCCCTCGGGCACCGCTCCCGTCCGCGACGTGCAGGAGGTCGCGCAGGTCCACGAGGCGCAGGCGAAGCCCGTCGAGTCCCGCCCGAACATCCTGGTGATCGTCACCGACGACCAGCCCAAGTACCTCGCGTCGGCCCTGCCCAGCACCCGCCGGTGGCTGGTCGACCAGGGCGTGGAGTTCACCAGGGCGCACGCGACGACACCGCTGTGCTGCCCGTCGCGGTCGTCCATCTTCTCCGGGCGCTACGCGCACAACCACGGGGTCCGCGACAACTACCTGAAGCTCAACCTCGACCAGAGCACCACCTTCCAGCGGCACCTCAAGGACGCCGGGTACCGCAACGGCATGTTCGGCAAGTACCTCAACGAGTGGCGGATCAAGACGCCGCCGGAGCACTTCGACGACTTCGCGGTGCTCAGCCCCGTCGGCTACGTCGACGGCAGGTTCAACCGCAACGGGGAGATCGCCGTCCTGCCCGGGTACACGACCCACCACATCCGCGACTTCGCGGTGGAGTTCATCCGGGAGGGCAAGAACGACCCCCGGCCGTGGTGCGCCTACGTCGCCCCGTACGGCTCGCACGCGCCGTTCACGCCCGAGCCGAAGTACGCCGACGCGCCTGTCGAGGCGTGGGCCGGGCGGCCCTCCGTCGGCGAGGCCGACAAGAGCGACAAACCTCCTTATCTCCGTGACGCCCACGCGTCGCTGTCCCGCGGCCGGGAGATCCGCCGCGAGCAGGCGCGCACCCTCATGTCGGTGGACGACGCCGTGCAGGCACTGCGCGACGAACTCGAGGCCACCGGGCAGCTCGACAACACCCTCGTCCTCTTCATCGGCGACAACGGCTACCTGTGGGGCGACCACGGCTGGGCGCGGAAGTCGGTGCCCTACCGTCCGGCCTATGAGATCCCCTTCTTCCTGTCGTGGCCCGCGGGCGGCCTCGCCTCGGGCACGAAGGACGACAGGATCGTCGCCAACATCGACGTCTCGGCGACCGTCCTGGACGCCGCCGGGGTCACTCCGTCGACGCCGCAGGACGGCAGATCGGTCCTCGGCCCGTTCGAGCGCGACCACCTGCTGCTGGAGTTCTGGCGGCAGGGCGTCGACCGGCGCCCGCCCCACTCCTGGGCCTCCTACGTGAGCAAGACCGAGCAGTACACCGAGTACTACGCCCTCTACACCGACCCCGTCGGCACCCCCGCGGGCAGCGGCCGCGTCGTCTTCCGCGAGTACTACGACCTCACCGCCGACCCTCATCAGCTCGTCAACAGGCTCCACGGCGCCTCCCCCGCCGACGAAGCCTCCTGGAACATCCCCGCCCTGGCCTCCCGCCTCGCCGCCGACCGCACCTCCTGACCACCCCGCCGAACCCGAACACCGCCGCATCCCCGCCGAGCCGGCAGCTCAGCGCGGCACCAGGCCGCGCCCACCGCGCGCCCGCGCTGTCCCGCGACGCTGGTCGGCGCGGGCGCGCGGCGGCGCGCCAGTTCCCGCCGGGTCGGCGACCCTGGCGGCCGCCGGGACCGCCTCAGGCCCGCCTGCCCGCCGACGGCGGGGTCCGTCTGGCCGCCGCCGCTGGGCCGGGGCCCGCGGGCTAGGTCGATGGCCATGGGCGGAGCGGAACCGGGCTGGTGGGCTCGGAGGTGGCGGGAGCCCGAAGGTCGTGGGGGCTCAGGAATGGGCGCGGGTGTAGATCTTGCCGGGTTCGGTCGGGCCCAGGAGTTCGGAGACGGTGACGAAGGTGTAGCCCTTGGCTTCAGCGGCTTTCAGGATGCGCGGGACCGCGGCGACGGTCGTCGGGCGGATGTCGTGCAGGAGGATGATCGCGCCTCGGTGGAGGTCGGCGATGACGCGGCGGGCCACCACGGCCGAGTCGCGGTCGCGCCAGTCGACCGGGTCGACGTCCCAGAGGATCTGCGCCACGCCCAGGTCACGCGCCTGGGCCGCGACCCGCGCGTTGGTCGCGCCGTAGGGTGGGCGCATCAGCACGGGGCGACGGCCGGTCTGGTCCTTGATCGTGCGCAGGGTACGGTCGATCTCCCGGCGGATCCGCGAGTCCGGCAGGGTCGTGAGATCCGGGTGGTTCTCGGTGTGCACGCCGATCTCGTGGCCGTCGGCGTGCGCCCGGGCGAGGACCCCTTCGTCGGCTCTGGCCCGGGTCCCGACCACGAAGAACGTCGCGCGGACCTCCGCTCTCCGCAGCGTCCGCAACAGCTCCGGCGTTCGGGAGCCCGGACCGTCGTCGAACGTCAACGCGACGCACTTCTTCTTCCGGCAGTCCACCCGCCCGTCCTCTGCGGCGCCCTCCGGCATCCTGGCCGTCGGCTCGGCCACGGTGGACCCCCTCTCCGCGTCGTCTTCCTGGTCCACCGCCTGCGCCGTGCCACCGGCCGGCTCGGGCAGGGCCGCGTTCCGGTCTCCGCCGATCCCGCCGCGATCCGGCGTCTCCCGCGCCGGCGCGGGCGCACCCGCCGAGGCCACCGGAGTCGCCCGGCCGGCGTCGCCCTCGGGCGAGGCCATCCCCCACAGCACCGCCGCGCCCACCACGACCGCCCCCACCGCTTTCCCCCGCATCGCTCCCCCGATCCTCGAGACCCACTCAGGCTAACCACATCCGAACCAACCAAACAGCCATAAATCACCGCCGCCCGAGCCCCGCGCACAACCGACCCCCGGCCCCGCCTCCGCTCGCGCCGCCCGAACCCCGCGCACAGCCCCCGCCACCCAGCCCACGCACCGTCTCCCGTGGCGCCGCCGCATCGCCGCCCGCGACCCAGCGCCCGCACACCGCCTCGCATCTCCTCAGCCCTCAGCCCTCAGGAGGGATCTTCGCGTCGTCGTCCGCCGTGCGGGCGGTCGGCGGGCGTGGGCGGGGTCAGCGGAGGGCGGCGGTTCGGGTGGCGAGGTAGGCGGACAGGCTGCCCGGGGGGCAGTGGGCCAGAGGGGCCGTGTGGTCGGCGTAGTAGGTGGCCGGGGTGTTCGCGGCGGGGCCGGGCGGGGCGGCGAGTGGTGGTTCGGCGAGTGAGCGCCCGACGAGGTAGAGCCCGAGGACCAGGCCCAGAATCAGGACTGTGTCGCGCACGGCGGCCCCTCCCTTCGGCAGTCGGCCTTCTCTGATCCAGCCGTTGCCCCATCGTCATCCGTCACGGCGCCTCCCGTCATCCCTCGTACGAGTGATCTGAACGCACCGAGCGTCCCTATTCGGGCGGAGTCGCCGGACGGATCGAGCACGTTCCTAGGATCACTAGGTATAGCCTAGGACCCCTAGGCATCTCACGAGGGCTCTTAGGAGATTCGAGGAAAGGCGGCGCCGATGGTGCGGGCGGGGTTGACGGCGGAGCGGGTCACGGTCGCCGGGGCGAAGCTGGCCGACGACGTGGGGCTGGAGCATGTGACGATGTCCGCGGTCGCGCGAAGGCTCGGCGTGAAGGACGCGAGCCTTTACGCGCACGTGCGCGGGCTGGAGGACCTGCGCGGCAGGATCGCGCTGCTCGCCGCCGACGAGAAGACCATCCGGATCGCCGAGGCCATGGCCGGACGGTCCGGGCGGGACGCGCTCGTGGCCTACGCGAACGCCTACCGCGGCTACGCCCACGACCATCCGGGCCGGTATACCGCCACCCAGATCCCCGTAGGCCTCGACCCCGAGGTCGCCGCCGCCGCGCCCGGCCCTCGCCGGGCGGTCGAGCTGACGTACGGGATGCTGCGCGCCTACGCCCTGCGAGAGCCCGACCTGACCGACGCCGTCCGGCTGGTGCGCAGCACCCTGCACGGCTTCGCCTCCCTTGAGGCGGCGGGCGGTTTCGCCCATGCACGCCCCTCCGAGGCCTCCTGGGCCCGCTGCCTCGACGCCCTGCACACCGTCCTGGAGCACTGGCCCCGGTCCGCCGAGGGGGACCCGTCATGACGGAGCCGACCACCGGACGCCTGCGCGTGGACGGAGCCGTCCTGCACTACGAGGTCCGCGGGCAGGGCCCGCTCCTGCTGCTCGTCCCCGGCGGCGCGGGCGACGCCGCCTCCTACGACGGCATCGCCGACGCCCTCGCGGCCGAGTACCGGGTCGTGTCCTATGACCCGCGAGGCATGTCCCGGAGCCCGTTGGACGACCCGGCCGCGGCGCAGTGCCCCGAGCAGCACGCCGACGACGCGTATCGCCTGATCGCACTGCTGTCCCCCGAAGCGCCCGCCCGCGTGGCAGGGTGCAGTTCGGGCGCCATCACCGCCCTGCGGCTCCTCGCCGACCGCCCCGAAGCCGTCGTTCGGGTCGTGGCGCACGAGCCGCCGGTGGTGGCGGTGCTGCCGGACGAGGCCGACCAGCGCGCGTTCGTCGCCCGGGTCCGGGAGACGTTCGACCGAGCCGGCCTGGCCCCCGCGATCGAGGTCTTCGCGGCGGGCCTGCGCCGCCCCGGGGAAGCGACGCCCGTCGCGGCGGCCGCCACCGCACTGCCGCCGGCGGCGCGGGCTGCGCGGACCATGGCCAACATGCCCTACTTCGTCGGCCGGGTCGTCCCCGCGTTCATGACCTCCCCCGTCGATGTGGAGGTTCTCGCGGCCGTGGCGCACAGGCTCGTCCTCGCCGTGGGAACCGACTCCGCCGGGGAGCTCCCCTACCGGACGACGGCCTGCCTCGCCGGCCTTCTCGGCACCGGGCTCGCCTCCTTCCCCGGCGGCCATGTCGGCCTCAGCACCCACCCGGCCGCCTTCGCCTCCCGCCTACTCGACGTCCTAGGCCGGCCATGACCGAGTCTCTGCCCAGGCCCGCCCATTAAGCGATCGCTCAGGGCCGGGTGTCCGTGCCGTGATGGGCATCACTAGGGTCGAATGACCGGTTTGTCGGTGAACACTTATGGGGGGAGCTCCGATGAGAAGCACGATGATGGACGTCCCGCTGAGCGTCGCGACGATCCTGCGGCACGGGCGGCGCTGGCACTCGCGGCGCAAGGTCGTCACCCTGACCGGTCCCGGGGAGTGGCGGGAGTCGACGTTCGCCGAGGTCGCCGAGCGGGCCGCGCGGCTCGCGCACGGCCTCGAGTCGCTGGGGATCTCCGGTGACGAGCGGGTGGGCACGTTCATGTGGAACAACCAGGAGCACCTGGAGGCCTACCTCGCCGTCCCCGCGATGGGCGCCGTCCTGCACACCGCGAACATCCGGCTGTTCCCCGACCAGCTCACGTACACGATCACCAAGGCCGAGGACCGGGTCCTGATCGTCGACGAGTCGCTCGTCGCGACGCTCGCCCCGCTGTGGGACCTGCTGCCGACCGTGCACACCGTCGTCGTCAACGGGCGGATCGACCCGGCCCACTTCGAGGGGTCCGGCAAGAAGGTGCTCACCTACGCCGAACTCCTCGAAGGCAGGCCGGCCGAGCGCGCTTGGGTCGAGGTCGACGAGCACGACGCCGCCACCCTGTGCTTCACCACCGGGACGACCGGCGACCCCAAGGGCGTCGCCTACTCCCACCGCTCGATCGCGATCCACTCGATGTCGCAGGGCACCTACAACGCCGTCACGCTCGGGTTCGACGACCGGAGCCTGATCGTGGTGCCCATGTTCCACGCCAACGCCTGGGGCTACCCCTACACCTGCTGGTGGTTCGGCGCCGACATCGTGCTGCTCGACCGGTTCATGAACGCCGCCACCATCGTCCGCGCCGTCGAGGAACAGAAGATCACCTTCGCCAACGGCGTCCCGACCGTCTGGAACGACGTCCTCGGAGTCCTGCGGTCCGAGCCCGGCCACGACCTGGGCAGCCTGCGCGCGGTGGTCATCGGCGGCGCCGCGGTCTCCCGCGCGCTCGTGGAGGGCTTCGAGGAGTTCGGCATCACCCTCGTGCAGGGCTGGGGCATGACCGAGACGTCCCCGCTCGTCACCGTCGCCAGGACGCCGAAGGGCACCGACCCCGAGACCGCGATGTCCCGGCGGCTCTCCCAGGGCCGGGTCTCCCCCGGGGTCGAGATCCGCATCGTCGATCCGGACACCCTGGAGGTCCTGCCTGCCGACGGCGCGGCGATCGGCGAGTTCGAACTGCGCGGCCCCTGGATCACCGGCCGCTACCTCGGCGACGAGGGCGCGGACAAGTTCCACGACGGCTGGCTGCGCACCGGCGACATCGGCACCCTCGACGACGAGGGCCACGTCCGCATCACCGACCGGGCCAAGGACGTCATCAAGTCCGGCGGCGAATGGGTGTCCTCGGTCGAGCTGGAGAACGCCATCGCCGGGCATCCGGACGTCGCGATGGCCACCGTCATCGGCGTTCCCGACCCCAAGTGGGACGAGCGGCCCTGTGCCGTCGTCGTCGTCCGCCGGGGAGCCGCGCTCGACGGGGAGGCCCTGCGCGTCTGGCTGACGGGCAAGGTCGCCCGCTGGTGGATCCCCGAATACTGGTCCTTCGTCGCGGAGATCCCGCTGACCAGTGTCGGGAAGCTCGACAAGAAGGTGCTCCGGCAGAGGCACGAGGACGGCGACCTCCCCGTCGTCCACCTCACGGCCCCGCTCCCGAAGACCGCCGAGGGCTGACCCGGCGCGCGCGGGCGGCACCCGGCCGCGGATCACTCGAACGGGTGAGACCGGGGAGGCGGGCGGCCGCCGTACGGCCGCGCCCTGAGCGGATTCGCGCCCGTGCCCGGGCCGCCGCGCGCTCGGTCGGCGGCCTCACGTTCATTGAAGGATCAATCGTTCGCACGATGCGGCCTGGGGGTCGCGGTGCGGAGGATGAGGCCATACACCGAACGGGAGGCACAGGCATGGAATGCGTACGGGAGACGGTCACCACTGCGGGCGGGGAGACTCCGGAGGGCTTCGTGGTCGCGGACGGCGCACTGCTGCGGATCACCGCGTTCGCCGGGAGGTCGGGGCTCCGCTTCTTCGGCGACATCGACACCTCCACGATCGGGGACGTCGCGGCGGCCGTGGACGCGGCGGTGCGGCACGGCAACCGGGAGATCTATCTCGACCTCGCGGGGGTGGACTTCTGCGGCGTCGAAGGGCTGCGGCTCTTCGCCGAGGCGGCACGGCGGCTCGGCGGCCAGGACCGCGAACTCGTGCTGTGCTCGGTCGCGCCGCACCTGGTGCGGCTCCTCCGGCTCGTCGGCTGGGACCGCGTCCCCGGGCTGTTCGTGGTGGCGCGGCACCCGGCCTCCGCCGCCCCCCGCTGGGCGCGGCAGAGCGACCGCCAGGTCGCGCCGCCGCTCCCCCTCCCCCGCCGCGCCGTGGACGAAGGCGTCCTCCGGACCGCCTGACCGTCGGCGGCTCCCGACACGCGGCCTCACGACAAGGCCGAGATCTTGGAGCGCCCGCCTACAGTGCCCGGTACAGGTGCGCCCGGCGAAGCCGGAAACGCCCGCGTACCGGGCCCGAGGGCTCGGCCTTCTCCACAGGAGTTCCAGCGAAGGCGGGTACTCGGAGAGCTCTTGTGCCAGGCTCGAGGAGTCGAGCCTTCTCCACGGGAGTTCCGAAGGCGCGTACTCGGAGCGCCCTCGACCGAGCACGAGGAGCCCGGCCTCCTCCGCGGCTGTCCCGGCGGAGCGGGCAGTCCAAGTGCCCTGGTGCCGGGCCCAAAGCGTTCGCCTTCTCGCTGTGTCCCGGCGAGGCGGGCTTTCGGAGGGCTGGTCCTCCGGCGCCGGTGGGGACGCGCGGCGGTGGGTCAGGGGCGGGCGGCCAGGCTGGAGACGACTTCGGCGGCCGGGGCGGGGCGGGCGCGGTGCCAGGAGGTGCCGGCCCAGAGGTGGAGGGCGTCGAGGTCGCCCTGGGCGGCGGCGGCCTTGCGGAGCGGGGACGTCAGGTGGTGGATCTGCGGGTAGGCGGCGGGGGCCTGAGCCGAGTAGGTGTCGAGGAAGCGGTTGGCGAGGCCGCGGGCGGGGCGGCCGGTGAACGCGCGGGTCATCGCGGTGCGCGTGAACGCCGGGTCGGTGAGGGCGCGCCGGTGGGTCGCCGAGGCGCCGCTCTCGGGGCAGAGGAGGAACGCGGTCCCGGCCATGGCGGCGTCGGCTCCGGCGGCCAGCGTGCGGGCGACGTCGCGGCCGTCGGCCAGTCCTCCGGCGGCGACGAGCGGGAGCCGCACCGCCGCCCGTACCTCGCCCAGCAGCCGGTCCAGCGGGGTGCCTTCCAGCGGGCCGTTGGTGAACGAGCCCAGGTGCCCGCCCGCCTCCGCGCCCTGCACGCACAGAGCGTCGACGCCCTCGACCTGGCGCGCCTCCGCCGCCGAGGTGACGGTGGCGAGCACGAAGACCCCGCGTTCGCGCAGCGCCCTGACCGCGGCGGGATCGGGCCGCCCGAACGTGAAGCCGACGACAGCGGGCGGATCGGCGAGCAGCGCCGCGATCTTGGCCGCGTAGTCGTCGTCTCCCCCTGCCGGTGCGCCGAGCGGCGCGCCCAGCCTGCGGGCCTCGGGCTCGATGAGGGCCGCGTAGGCGGCGACGGCGTCCGCGTCGGCGGTGTCGGCCGTCGGCAGGAACACGTTGACGCCGAAGGGTGCGTCGGTGAGCAGGCGGGTCCGCGCGATCTCCGCGCGCATGGCCGCGGCGGTCTTGTATCCGGCGGCGAGGAAGCCCAGGCCGCCCGCCCCGCACACGGCGGCGACGAGTTCCGGCGTGGCCGCGCCTCCCGCCATCGGCGCCTGCGCGATCGGCAGCCGCGCAGGCCACGGCGTCGTGTCCGTCATCGGTCTCCCCTTCCCCGTGGGTTCCGCCGCGGCCTCCATGCGGCGCGCCTCGAACCGGAGGATCTCACGCGTTCGTGTCATGCGGCGCGAGGCCCTGCCGGGCGACCGTTATGAGGCGGCGTTCGGAAGCCCGCCGCACGACCGTAAGCGAAGGAGCACCCATGGACAGCCGAGGCCGTCCGATGACGCCGCGCGACCAGACGATCCTGGAGCGCATCCACGAGGTCATCGCCGAGGAGCACGCGCTGCGCGGCGCCCCGCAGGCCAGGACCCTGCACCGCCTGCGCTCCCTGGAGACCGAGCTCGACCGGTGCTGGGACCTGCTGCGGCAGCGGCGGGCACTGCGCGAGACGGGCGAGGACCCGGCCGCCGCGCACGTCCGTCCCGCCTCCCAGGTGGAGGGCTACCTCCAGTGACCCCTCCTCTCACCGACATCCCCTACCGAAGGACTCCCATGTACGACACGGCCCAGACGTTGCCCGCCGCCGACGTGAAGACCGCGGGTCAGGCCCTGCAGGACACGCTCGCCGATCTCCTCGACCTCGCGTCGAACGCCAAGCAGGTCCACTGGAACCTGCGCGGTCCGGGCTTCCGCTCACTGCATCTGCACCTCGACGAGATCGTGGACACCACCCGGGGCTTCGCCGATGACGTGGCCGAACGCGCCTCCGCTCTGGGCGTCTCTCCCGACGGCCGTCCGGTGACGGTCGCCGCGAGCCGGCCCGATCCGTTCCCGCCCGGCCCGATCACCGTCGGCGGCGCACTGGCCGCCTTCGGCGCCCTCTACGACGGCCTCGTCCCCCGCCTGCGCGCCCGCATCGCCGAGACCGGCCCTGCCGACCCCGTCACCCAGGACCTTCTCATCTCCGTCACCGCCGCCGTGGAGAAGCAGGCGTGGATGCTCCGCGCCGAAGACCTCCCCGCCTGACCCCCGGAGGCCAGGACGGCGGCGGCCGGCCTGCCCGCCGCCGTATCCGGGCCCCGGCGCGGGAGGGGACAGGTTCGTAACCGGTGGGTAACATCCGGGTTCTCGGACGTTAACCTGGGGAAACCACGATGCGGCTGTGGAGTCGAAGCCGTGTTTTCTCCAGGGGGCGTTCCCGTTCGTCGGGAAGGGGTTCGAGACGCCGGTGCCGATCTCGGCGGCGCTGCGGTACGAGGTGCCGGGCGGGGCCGCCGCCCAGCCCGTCTACCTGCGGGCGGGCAACAGCAGCGGGGAACTGGTGTGCGTGGTCCTCATGCGGAACGGGGTGCCGATGCGGTACTTCCCGGTCGGCGCGAAGGACGCGACGCACGTGTCGCTGCGGATCGTGGAGGATCTGGAGGCCGGAACCGTCGTCGAGGTGCACCTCGCGGCGGCCGACGGGGTGACCGGCACCGTGGTGGTGGACCTCGGCCTGGTCGAGGTGTGATGCCCCGGATCCTCGTGATCGGCAACGGGATGGCCGGGATGAGGACGGTCGAGGGCATCCTGGCGCGCGGCGGCGGGGAGTTCGAGATCACCGTCGTCGGCGACGAGCCGTACGGGAACTACGACAGGCTCGCGCTCTCCCGGGTCCTGTCCGGTGAGGCGGAGGAATCCGACATCCTCCTCAACGCGCTCCCCTGGTACGCCGAGAACGGGATCGAGCTGCTGTCCGGGGTCCGCGCGAAGCGGATCGACAGGTTCGCCCACCGGGTGCGGCTCGCCGGGCGCGAGTCGCTGCGCTACGACAAACTGGTCATCGCGACGGGCGGCGTCCCCTTCGTCCCCGACATCGCCGGGATGCGCGTGGCCGACCGCGGGTTCCACCAGGGCGTCTTCACCTTCCGCACGCTCGACGACACCCGCAACATGATCCGGTACGCGCGCGGGCACCGGCGCGCGGTGGTGGTCGGCGGCGGGCCGCTCGGGCTGGAGGCGGCGCGCGGCCTCCAGAACCAGGGCCTCGACATCACCGTGGTGCACAGCGCGGCGCACCTGATGGACCAGCAGCTCGGCGCGCGGGCCGGGCTGGTGCTCCGCCACCGCGTCGCGGGCCTCGGCATCGGCGTGGAGCTGGGCGCCCGCCCCGTCGCGGTGCTCGGTCAGCGGCGGGTGCGCGCCCTGCGCCTGGCCGACGGGCGGGACCTACCGTGCGACATGGTGGTGGTCGCGGCCGGGGTCCGGCCCGACTCGGCGATGGCGCGCGCGAGCGGCCTGATCGTGCAGCGCGGGATCGTCGTGGACGACAGGATGCGCGCGGCGGGCGAGCGCGACATCTACGCGGTCGGCGCGTGCGCCGAGCACCGGGGGCAGGTGTACGGCGCGATCCGGGCCCTGTGGGAGCAGGCCGAGGTCCTCTCCGACCACATCACCGGCTCCGCGACCGCCGCCTACCACGGCTCCCGGATCTCGACCCGGCTGACGGCCGCCGGGGTGGACGTGGTGGCGATGGGCGCCGCCGAACCCGAATGGCCCGAGGACGAGTACGCCGTCACCTCCTCCCCCCGCCTGGGCGTGCACCGCAGCGTCGTCGTCCGCGAGGGCCGCCTGATCGGCGCGGCCCTCGTCGGCGACGTCCGCGGGGCCGACGCGCTCATCAGGGCCTACGACGAGCGCCTGCCCGTCGCTGACGACCCGGCCGACCTGCTCTTCGCCCCTGAGTCCCCGCCCTGACGCCGGGCGGTCAGAGGGCTGCCGGGTAGCGGCCGGGCCGGTGGTTGAGCACCAGGACCATGTCGAGGACGACGACTCCCGCGGCGGAGAGCAGGACGGTGCCGAGCGGGGCGGTCAGGGCGGACAGGGCGATGACCGCGGCGTCCAGGGCGAGCATAACGTGGCCGACGCGCCAGCCCAGGCGGTCCTGGCAGACGAGGGCGACGACGTCGAAGCCGCCGAGGCTCGCGTGGTGGCGGAGCACGATGAGGATGCCGATCCCCGCGGCGAGGCTGCCGCCGAGGACGGCGTAATGCGGCTCGATCCGCGCCGCCTCGACGTAGCGCGGATGCAGGCCGGAGAAGGCGGCGAGCATCAGCACCGACGCCGCGGACAGCGCCACGAACCGCTTGCCGCGCCGGGTCCAGGCGAGGACGACGAACGGGATGTTCACCAGGACGTAGATCAACCCGAACGGCAGGGGCAGCGCTTTGGTGAGCAGGAGGACGAGCCCCGCGGCGCCGCCGGTGACGGCGCCGGCCCCCTGGATCAGGTGGAGCCCGAACGAGGCGACGAGGGCGCCGACGGCGAGGCCGGCGACGTTCTCCAGACGGCTGTGCCGGATGACGGGGCTGAGGGCCGCGGTGGTCACCGGGCGGCTCCTGGGTGAGCTGTGGAGTGCGGGCCACGACGGCCCTGCGTAGAAAATCGGCACATGTCAGGACATCGTAGATATAGCCTAGAATTGCGCAACCGAGCCGCCACGCACTGAACATTCTGCCACTGCGCTTGATAATCACCTGTCATAATGTTCACATGGACAGCCTCGACGCCAAGATCCTCCTCGCCCTCGACGACGATCCCGACGCCACGGTCCTCGCCCTCGCCGCCCGCCTCGGCATCGCCCGCAACACCCTGACCTCCCGCCTCCAGCGAATGCGCGAATCGGGGACAGTCCGGGATTTCGCCCGCCGCGTCGACCCGGCGCTGCTCGGCCGGGGCATGGTCGCGTTCATCTCCCTCGAGATCAGCCAGCACAGCGCGCAGGGCGCGATCGAGGCCCTGCGCGCCGTGCCGGAGGTGATCGAGATGCACTCCACCACGGGGGACGCGGACCTCCTGCTGAAGGTCGTCGCCCGCGACACCGCCGACCTCCACCGCCTCACCGGCGAGATCGTCCTCGCGCCCGGGGTCGTGCGGACCGGCACCGTCCTCTCGCTCAACGAGGAGATGCCGCTCCGGCTGCGCGCCCTGATCGAGGAGATCGCGCGGGAGTGAGGCCTCAGGGGGCGGGTGAGAGGGGGAGGCCCTTCATGACGCGGTCGCGGATCGCCCCGCCGTCGAGGCCCACTTCGGCGAAGGAGGCGAAGTCGCCGTCCGGATCGGAGCCTTCCGCCGCGAAGACCTCTGGGAGGAGGAGATCGGCGAGGGGGAGGTCCGGCGCCGGATCGGACAGGCCGCCGATCTCGTCGAAGGGGCCCTCCTCGTCGGTGAGGAGCCTTCCCGACAGGGTGCCGGTGACGAGGTCGGGGAGGAACTCGGCGAGGAAGACCGCCACCGAGGCGCGCAGATCGCCGTGGACCATGACCAGTTTCTCCGTCATGTAGCCCACGAAGGCCCGGCAGACGGTGTCGCCGAGGGTGATCAGCTTGACGTCGCCCTCGAAGTAGACGTCGCGCGCGCTCAGCCGGCCCAGGACGACGAGGGCCGCCGAGCCGTCGTCGATGTCGAGGAGGTTCCCCTCGACGGTCAGGTCGCCGTCGACGATGTAGCCCGTGGCGCCGTCCGGGGTCGCCTCCGCCCATGGCGTCGCCTCGTGCTCGTCGAGCGGCAGATCGCCGCGCACGACCGCGGGGCCCTCGACGAGGATGTACCCCTCCTCGTAGAGGTTCTCGTAAGCGCTCCGCGGCAGACCTCGCCGCTCGAACAGCGCGACCGCCTCGTCCCATGACACGTACCTCGTCGACATGATCGGGAAGCTAGCACCGGCCGGTGACAGAACTCAGGGCTATTCGCGGGTCCAGTCCGGCTGGAGGAGGTCGGCCACGCGGACGTCCCTGCCGAGCAGGACCACCTCGCGGAACTGCCAGAGCATCGCGCCGGTGGGGGCGTGGATCGTCATGGCGGGACCGAGGCGCATCTGGAGGAGGCGTCCGCCGCCGGGCCGCTCGACCCAGTGCACGGCGCCTTCGGCCGCGAGGACGCTCAGGGGCACGTGGTGCACCGAGCGCACCTCGTGCGCGTCGGGCACGGGCTCGCCCGCGCCCTCGGCGACGGCCACCACGGGGGTGATCGCGAATCCGGAGGACGCGGGGAAGTCGTCGAGCATGCCGAGCACGTCGGCGTCGGCGATCTCCAGGCCGAGTTCCTCGCGCAACTCCCGCAGGCCCGTCTCGGTGAGCGTCTCGCCCTCCTCGGCGCGCCCGCCCGGCAGCGCCCACTGGCCCGCGTTCCGCCCCCGGTCGCCCCGCTTGATCACCAGGACGCCGAGTTCCCCGTCCCGCTCGGCCACGCACAGCACCACCGCGGCCCGCCGCACCCCGTCCGCCTCGCCGAGGGCGACCCGCCCGAACCCCGCGACGCGCTCCCCCGCCGTCTTCCGGAACTGCGCCCAGTCCGCCATCCCGCCGCCCCTCGCTCGATCCGATCGCCCGATGCTAACGACGGACGGGCCGGGTGGCGCTCCCGGCCCGTCCGCGGCGCGTCAGGCGGTGCGCAGCCCGGCGAAGAACGCCCGGATGTCGCCCGCGACGGCTTCGGGCGCCTCCATCGCGGCGAAGTGGCCGGCCTTCGCGAACTCGCTCCAGTGCACGATGTTCGTGTTGTCCCGCTCGGCGAGGGACCGGATCGTCTGGAAGTCGTCGGCGAAGACCGCGACGCCCGTCCGCGCGGCGCTGACCGCCGGTTCCGCGCCGGACCGGGACTCCTCGTAGTAGTACCGGCTCGCGGTCGCCTGGGTGTTGGTGAACCAGTAGAGGGACACCTGGGTGAGGATCTGGTCGATGGTGAGCAGGCTCGTGCCGTTGCCGAAGGAGTTCAGCAGTTCGCTGTAGGCGAGCTGTCCGACGGGCGAGTCGGCGAGCGCCGCGCCGATCGTCTGGGGCCGGGCCGCGTTCATCGCGTTGTAGCCGCCGACCGACTGGAACCACTGCATGTGCTCCAGCGCCGCGTACTCCTTCGGGCCGAACCCCTCGAACTCGGCGGGGTCGCCGGACGGGAAGGAGAACAGCTGCAGGACGTGCATGCCGAGGAACCCGGGCGGGTCGAGCAGGCCGAGTTCGCGGGAGATCTGCGCGCCCATGTCGCTGCCGTGCGCGCCGTAGGAGTCGTAGCCGAGGCGGCGCATCAGGGTGTCGAAGGTGCGCGCCACCTTGGCCTGGGTCCAGCCGGCGCCCACCAGCGGCGTGCTGAAGCCGAAGCCGGGGACCGAGGGGACGACGACCGAGCACGCGTCCTCGGCCCGGCCGCCGTGCGCGACGGGGTCGGTGAGCGGGCCGATCACGTCGAGGTAGTCGGCGAACGAGCCGGGGTAGGTGTGCAGCAGGAGGAGCGGCGTCGCGTCCTTCTCCACCGACGGCACGTGGACGAAGTGAACGGTCTGGCCGTCGATCTCGGTGAGGTGGTGCGGGAAGGCGTTCATCCGCGCCTCCTGCGCCCGCCAGTCGAACGAGGTGCGCCAGTACTCGACGGTCTCGCGCAGGTAGCCGTTCGGGGTGCCGAGGGCCCAGTCGTCGGCCGCCGCGGGGCGGGGCAGGCGGGTGTGGGCGAGGCGGGCGCGGAGGTCGTCGATGTCGGCCTGCTCGATCGCGACGGTGAAGGTGCGGATCTCGGCGGTGTGCTGCGTCTTCGTCATGTCCCTTACGGTAGGAGCCATATAGGAAGACTTGATTCCTATATATCCGCGATACTGAAGAAATGTTGGAGACGTCGGCCCGCCTGCTCGCCCTGCTGTCGCTGTTCCAGTCCCGGCCCGACTGGACGGGCCGGGAGCTCGCCGAGCGGCTCGGCGTGAGCACCCGCACGATCCGCAACGACGTGGGACGGCTGCGCGACCTCGGATACCCGGTCGACGCGGCCCGGGGCGCGGCGGGCTCGTACCGGCTCGGCGCGGGCGCGAAGCTGCCTCCGCTGCTGCTGGACGACGAGGAGGCCGTCGCCGTCGCGATCGGGCTGCGGGCGGGCGCGGGGGTCGGCGGCATTGAGGAGAGCAGCGCCCGCGCGCTTGCGAAACTGGAGCAGGTACTGCCGCACAGGCTGCGCAGGCAGGTCGTCGCCTTGCACGAGGCGACCTCGCGGGCGCCGGAGAACCTCGACACCGACGCCGCCGATCCCGAGACCGACGCCGCGGTGCTCACCGCGATCGCCGCCGCGATCCGGGACAAGGTCCTGCTGCGCTTCGACTACGCGGTCCCCGCCACCGCGCCGGCGGCGTGGCCTCCTTCGGCGACCGCCGCGCCGCCCGGCCGCGCGCAGGTGGAGCCGTACCGCCTGGTGAGCTGGCGGCGGCGCTGGTACCTCGTCGCCCGGGATCCCGCCTCCGGCGCGTGGGCGGCCTACCGCGCCGACTGGATGACGCCCCTCATGCCCGGCCGCGCGTTCGCCCCCTCCCCGCTGCCGGGCGGCGACTACACCTCGTTCGTCCTGCGGGACGTGGCCGCGACGGGCTGGAAGGTGCACGCGCGGATCACCGTCCTCGCCCCGGCGGCGGAGGTCCTGGCCCGGATCAACGCGACCGTGGGGGTCGTCGAGGCGGTGGACGCCGACCGGTGCATCCTGGTGACCGGCGCGGACAGCCTGGAGACCGTCGCCGTCTACATCGGGATGCTCGGCCTCGACTTCGAGGTCGCGGAGCCGCCCGAACTCGTCGCGCACGTCGCCGCGCTGGGCCGCCGGTATCTGCGCGCCGCCGCGGAGGCGTCCCTCACGGAACGTTCACCCGCAGAGGGATAGGAATTCTGTTCATGTTCCTGCCGCACGCGTGTGATGTCCGCCATGGGAGATCACGGACACGACCACCACCACGGCCACCCTCACCACCATCCCCAGGGCCACGGGTACCAGGTGCCCGAAGCGGGCGGGCCGCCGAGCCGCCGGGCGCTGCTCGGCGCGGCGGCCGGCGGGCTGCTGTTCCTCGCCGCGGCGCCCGGCAGCGCCCGCGCCGCCACCACCGGCACCGCCGCCGCGAGCGGGGTCTCGGCCCTGGCCGCGGGCGGCGCGGGGCGGGCCTCGCTGATCACGCAGGGCACGACCCTCGTCCACGCCGACATGCACAACCACACCACCATGTCCGACGGGGACGGCGACCCGGCGCTGGCGTTCGCGTCGATGCGCAGCGCGGGCCTCGACGTCGCGGCGCTCACCGACCACAGCGGCGTGTTCACCATCGGCGGGCTCAGCTCGTCGGAGTGGAAGCGGACGGCCTCCCTCGCCGACACGGCCAACGTCCCCGGCGTCTACACCGCGATCCGCGGATTCGAATGGACGCACGCGCTACTCGGGCACGCCAACGTCTGGTTCTCCGACTCCTACGTGGACATGTCGGCGGCCCCCAACATGAAGACGTTCTTCAACTGGCTCGACGACAAGGACGCCGTCGCCGGGTTCAACCACCCGGGCCGCGAGGAGCTGCGCTTCAACGAGTTCGGCTACAACTCCGCCGTGCGCGACCGCATGGTCAGCCTGGAGATGTTCAACCGCGGCGACGACTACCTCTTCGAAGGCTGGTCGAACGGCATGTCCTCGCCGCTCGTCAAGTGCCTGAACGCGGGCTGGCGGACCGGCCTGACCGGCGTCACCGACGAGCACGGCACCGACTGGGGCTTTCCCGAGGGCAAGGGCCGCAGCGGCATGTGGGTCACCGAGAACACCCGCGCCGGGGTCCTGGAGGCCATGCGCGCCCGCCGCTTCTTCGCCACCCGCGTCTCCGGGCTGCGCCTCGACGCGACGGCCGCAGGCGTCCGGATGGGCGGCGACCTGCCGATCACCGGCGGCGACGTCACGTTCCGCGTCGACCTCGACCGCGGCACCGAGTGGGTCGGCAAGCCCCTGAACATCCAGGTCCTGCGCCCTGGCAGCACAGCCCCGACCGTCGTCGACGTCATCGAGACGGTCTCCGGCCGGATCACCGAGTTCACCGTCCCCCTGAACACCGCCGACGGCGCCTGGGTCGTCCTGCGCGTCTCCGACCCGTCCCAGGCGAACCGCTCCCCCGGCCCCGCCGGGCACCCCTGCAACGACTGGGGCGTCGCCTACTCCAGCCCCTGGTGGCTCCAGGGCTGACGGGCGGAGAGCGGCCCGGCCTCCGCTTCGGTGGAGACCGGGTCAAAGGGGCGGGAACAGCACCCCGATGCCCCGGTCGGAGGTGAAGAGGTCGGCGGCGTCATGCCCGACGTGGTCGACCTCGACCAGGCGGTGCACGGGGTGACCGGCCTTCCACGCGAGGTAGGCGCTGTAGTTGCGGCCCCGCTCCCTCCGGTCGGCGCCCTGCGCGGCGGCCGCGGGGTGGACCTCCAGAAGAGAGGCGTCCGGGGAGGTGTCCTGCTTGCCTAGCAGGTAGGTGACGTCGCGCGAGATGTACTGCTCGAAGTAGGCGTCCTCGTGGTCTTTGCGGACGTAGGCCGGCGGGTCGGTGAAGCCGTAGCGCCACCGGCCGACCGCGGCGCCGTCCGCCCGGCGGGCGAAGCCGCCTCCGGGAGCGGGGCGGAAGTCATCGAAGTACAGAAAGGTCGAGGGGTTCGCCACGACGAACCGGACCCGGCCCGCGAGCCGCGCGTCGTCCGGAGCCCTGCCCACGGCGGCGTACCGGTTGACGAACTGGCCGCCCGCCGAGTTCCCCACCACGGTGACCCGGCGGACCTCCCGGAAGGCGCGCGGGAGGGCGGTCAGCAGTTCGTCCATGACGTGGAACGAGCCGGGCTCTCCCCTGCCGTCCTTCCAGGAGTCGGTGCCCCAGTGCAGCAGGCCCGCCCTCTCCTTGTCGTCCCTGACGTCGACGTCCGCCAGGAACTGCGGAGCCACGACGACGGGGTTGCCGCCCGACAGCATCGCGGCCCTCAAGACGGACCGGTAGTAGTGCCCGGCGTTCCGCAGCGCGCCGTGGACCACCACGATGACGTCCGCCTCCCCGCCCGCGGACCCGTCGAGTTCTCGGGTCGCGTAGTACGGGAGCTCCCCCGCGTCCCCGATGGGCAGCCGACGGTTGCCGATCTGGTAGATGGGGACTTCCTGAAGCTCCACCTCGTGCGCGAACGCCTCCACCTTGTCCCCTCGCCGTCTTACCGTGCTCACTCGGCCGGCACACGGCTCTTCGAGAACCCGGCTTCGCCGGGACACCCGCGGACCCGGCCGGATTCGGCAAAGGCTAACGGCAAGGCGGCACGGGTGCGAGGAGGCCGCGGCAGGTGAGTCGCCGCGACCGCAGCCGAGCGAGGCCCCTCACCGTGAGTCGCGTCCTGTGACGCATGTGGCGATTCGATCACGTTCCGCTCGTTCGATGTTTCGACCGATGAGCGGGCGACGACCATGTCCATGCACGACGGGATCACCGAGCGCCGCCGCCGCGTCCCGCGCGGCGAGGGGCAGCGGCGGCGGAGACCCGCGAGCCGGGTCGGCGCGTTCCCCGCGTCCGGGCAACGCGGGGAGCGCGGCGGCTCACGGGCGGCGTCCACGGGCGCCGCCCCCTCTCGTCCGCCGAGCCGGACGCCCGCATCGCCCGGCCGGGGCGCCTGAATGGGATTCCCGTTCCAGAGTTAGAATGCGCCGAATGCTTCCCTGTGCGGCCTTCGTCCGGGGTCGCGGCCCCCGCGGCACAGCCGCCCGGACGTCAGGAGCACCCCCATGCCGGACGCGACCGTCGCCGGACAGCACGCGGTGCGGTGGCCGCTGCTCGACCATCTGGCCATCGGGGTGCGGCGGTGGTCCGACGCCTACGCGCGGTTCGCAACGGAGCTCGGCGGGCGCTGGGACCATGGCGGCGAGGCCGCCGAATACGCGCCCTTCCAGCTCGGCTACGGGACGGGCATGCGCCTGGAGTTCATCGCACCGGCCGAGGAGCGCGGCTTCATGGACCGCTTCCTGGCCCGGCGCGGGCCCGCGCCGCACCACCTGACGTTCAAGGTGCCCTCGATGGACGAGACGGCCGAGGAACTCGTCCGCCTGAAGTTCCCGACCTTCGGCGGCCACCCGGACCTGCCGGGACGGCGCGAGGCCTTCGTGCACCCGAAGGACGCCGCGCTGGGCACGCTCGTCCAGATCATCGAGACCGACGACTCGCTCCTGGAGACGCACGGCATCACCGACGCGCCCGCGGACTTCCCCGTCGCCGCTCCGCCGGCCCGCGCGGTCTCCCTCATCGGGCTGACCGCCGCCGACCTGGACCGCGCCCACGATCTCCTCGGCCGGGCGCTGCTGGGCGACGTCGTCGAGGACGGGGAAGGCTGGTTCTTCGTCACGTGGGGGCGCGGGCGGGCCCTGCTCGTCCGGGACGCCTCCGCCGCGCCCTGTGCGCCCGCCCTGTGGCGGGACGCTTCCGCCGAAGGCGTCGCCTTCGCCCTGTTCGGCCCGGACGACCTCACGGCATCGGCGCTGGCCGCCCGGGAAGGCGACCTCGCGCGGCTGCCCGCCGACCCCGGCACCGCGCTCCCCGTCTGGCTGCTGTGACCGCGCGGCGCGGTGCGGCGGGAAGCGCCGCGACCTATAATGGGACTCCTGTTATCTGACGGCCCCTGTCGAGCGGAATCCCAGGTGAACGAGCAGACGGCCGGCCCGAAGGGCGCGGAACGCGCGCCGTCGGCGCGATGGGCGCGGCGGCAGCGGATCGTCGACGCGGCGCTGAGCGCGCTGGAGCAGCAGCCGTACGAGCGGATCCGGGTCGGCGAGATCGCCCAGGCCGCCGAGGTGGCCCTCGGCACGCTCTACCGCTCCTTCCCCTCCAAGGAGCACCTGTACGCCGTCGTCCTCCAGGAGTGGGTCGAGCGCGACAGGCACCGGCACCGGCAGAGCGGGCCCGCCCCCGGCAGACGCGACCGGGCGCGCAGCCGCATCCACGCCATCATCGCCGCGTTCGAGCGCCAGCCGCAGTTCTACAAGCTCACCCTGCTGCTCGGGGCCAGCACCGACCCCGAGGTCAGGGCGCTGCTCGCGGGCGCCGACGCCACCGCGACCGCGCTGCTCGCGGGCGACTTCGCCGGGATGGGCGTCCCCGCGCCGCAGGACCGCGCCCGGATGCTCTACGCGATCAGCGGCTCGACCCTCACCGCAGCGGTCTTCCACGGGCGGCCCTTCGCCGAGGCCTACCGGCTCGCCGACCGCTTCCTCGACCTGTGCGAGCGGCAGGCCGCGGCCCTGCCCGGACGGCCCGGCGAGGAGCGGCCATGACGAGCACCCCGCAGGCCGCGACGTCCGCCGAAGGGCTGCCGGCGTTCAAGCGCGCGCGGCGCCACCGCATCCTGGAGTCGGCGCTCGCCGCGCTCCAGCGGCAGGAGTACGAGCAGATCCGCATCGCGGAGGTGGCGCAGGGCGCCGACGTCGCCCTGGGCACCCTCTACCGCTACTTCGCCTCCAAGGAACTGCTGTACGCCGTGGCGCTCCGCGCGTGGGTGGACCGGCGGGGCCTCGACGCGGCCCTGCCCGACCGCACCCCCGAGGAGCGCGTCCGGGCCCGGATGCGCGGCGTCATCGGGGCGTTCGAGGCGCAGCCTCAGTTCTTCAAGACGCACCTCCTGCTCTACGGGTCGGGCGACCCGGAGGTGGAGGCGATCCTCGGCGAGGTCTCCTCCCTCGCCGAGAAGGTGCTCGACCGGGACTTCGCCGACCTCGGCGTGGCCGAGGCGCACGACGCCGCGACGATGCTCTGGTCGATCCTGCACGCCCTGCTGTCCTCGGCCATCCACCAGGGCGGCCCGTTCAGCGAGGTGTACCGCCTGGTCGACGACTTCATCACGCTCGTCGTCCAGGCGGACGGTCCCTCCTCTGTCTAGCGGATCGGGCCGGGCGCGTCAGGCGAGGCGGGAGGCCAGCTCCCAGCCGTTGTGGCGCATGATCGTCTCGCATTCCTCCGGCGCGAACTGGAAGTTCTCCAGGTCCTTGAGGTAGGAGGCGGGATCGGCGAGACCCTCGACGTGAGGGAAGTCCGAGCCCATGAGGATCCGCTCGACGCCGACGAGCCGCTTCAGCTCGCCCAGGTCGTCCTCGTAGTAGGGGGAGACCCAGACGTGCCGCCGGAACGTCTCGCGGGGGTCCTCGGGGAACCGGAACGGGGCCTGGCCGAAGACCTTCTTCAGCTTCGCGAACAAGTGCAGCACCCACGACGCGCCGGACTCGATGACGGCGATCCGGAGCCTGGGGAAGCGGGCGAACAGGTGGTGCGCGAGCATGCTGGCGAACGTGTCATGGACCGCGTCGTGGGACGAGTAGGCCATGAAGGACGCGGAGGCCTTGAACGCCTCGAGTTCGGCCGACTCGCCCCAGTCCTGCATGTAGCGGCTGTAGTAGGTCAGGCCCGAGTGGTAGACGACGGTGATGCCCGACTCGTTGGCGAGCCGCCAGAACGAGTCGAAGTAGGGGTCGGCGGGACTCTTCAGGCCCTCCCGGGTCATCACCGGGCCGGGGACCATGACGACGAAACGGGCGTCCCGGTCCAGGACGCGCCGGAGTTCGGCGGTGGCGCCGTCCACGTCGGACAGGGTGATGTACGGGGCGGCGAAGATGCGCTCCCGGTAGGCGTAGCCCCAGTCGTCGTCGAGCCAGCGGTTGAAGGAGCGGAACGCGGAGCCGAGCGCGGGCAGGTCGTGCAGCATCGCCTGCTCGATCCCGACGCCGAGGGTGGGGAGCATGAGGGTGCCCGCCATGCCCTGCTCGTCCATGAGGGCGAGGCGGGCGTCGCGGTCGCGGTAGGCGGGGCGGGTCGGCTCCAGGTCGCCGAAGAGCTGCTTCACGTCGGACGACTTGGGGTTGCGGCCGCGGAAGTACTCGTCCATCGCGCCGGGCCGGGCGACGGGATCGAACGTCGGGTTCGGGATGAACTTGTTGATCTTCCCGGACACCAGCAGTCGCTGCCGTCCGTTGATCTCGGCCCACTGGACGGTCCGGCGCTTGAACTCGGGTTCGGCGTACCGGGTGAAGGCGTCGAGCGCCTCGTAGTAGTGGTTGTCGCAGTCGAAGAACGTGAACGGCAGTTCGGTGGACACCGCTTACCTCCTGGAAGAGAAATTCAATTCTTACTCGGCTCGGCCGGGTCAGGGCCGGGCGGCCTTCAGGGCCGCGGCGAAGTCGGCGATGAGGTCGTCGGAGGCGTTGTAGTGCGGGAAGTAGGCGCAGACCCGGTCGCAGTCGCCGTAGCGGGCGACGATCTCGGCGGCCACCTCGTCGGGGGTGCCGTGGACGGCGAGGGTCTTCATGGCCTTCTCGTCGATGAGGCCGGGCATCTCACCCCAGCGGCCCTGCTTGGACAGGGCGTTCAGCTCGGGCTGGAGGTCGCCCATGCCCTCGACGTCGAGGACCGCCTTGTAGGCGGGGGTGGAGCCGTAGAAGGCGAGAAGGAACCGGATCGCCTTGGCCGCCTCCAGCTCCTCCTCGGTGCGGCCCACGCCGACGATGACCTCGGCCGTCACCTCGAGGTCGCCGCGCGAGCGCCCCGAGGCCTCCAGGCCCGCCCGGATCGCGGGCCACGTGCGCTCGCGCATGTGGCGGGCGCTGTTGAACGGCATGACGAGGACGCCGTCGGCGACCTCGGCGGCCATCCGGTTCATCCGCGGGCCGAGCGCGCCGACCAGGACCTTCGGAACGCCGTGCGGGTTCGGCCCCGGGTTGAACGCGGGCGTCATCAGCGTGTGCCTGGTGTACTCGCCCTCGTACTTGAGCCGGGTGCCGTTCTGCCAGCTGTCCAGGATCGCCTTCGTCGCCTCGACCCACTCGCGCATCTGCGCGACCGGCCTGCCCCAGCGCGCCCCGTACCGGTTCTCCACGTGCGCCTTCACCTGCGAGCCGAGCCCGAGCCGGAACCGCCCCCCGGACAGCAGGTGCAGGTCGTACGCGGCGTGCGCGAGGTGCATGGGGCTGCGCGGGAACGCGATGGCGACGTTCGTCATCAGGTCGAGCGAGCAGGCCGGCGCAGCGGCGACCAGCGGGAAGAACGGGTCGTGCGAGTTCTCGAACGTGAACACCCCGTCCACCCCGCATCCTTCCAGCGCGCGGGCGCGCTCGGCCGCGGTGACCACGGAGTCGGAGAGCATGACATCGAGCTCGAGTGACATGGGGGCTGTCTCCTCAGGGCGGCGGGCGTCAGGGGTGTGACCGTCGCCATTGAAGCTATAAGAACGGGGTTTCTATTTCAATGACCCTTCCCGGTACCGGCCTTCGGCGCGCTCCCGACGGACGCGGCCTTCCGGGGTATTCCCCGCGTTTCACACCTCTCGCGGATCGGCCGCCGCTACGCTCCTGCGGTGATCATCAAGTGGAGGCGCGGCGGCCGTGCGGCCGCGGCGCTGTGCACCGGCTCGGCTCTCCTGTTCGGTCAAGGCGGGGGCGTGTCAGCGGCGGCGCCCGCGCGCTGGCAGGACCTGCGGCTCCCCGCCCTCGCCCAGGGCATCGAGGTGACCGCGGTGCACGCGTTCGGGCCGAAGAACGTGTGGGTGTTCACCGGCCGGGGCGTCTTCGACACCGCGAAGCCGACCAAGCCGAAGGCCTACCACTGGGACGGCGCGAAGTGGCGGCGGTTCACGCTGCCGCGCCTCGGCGTGGTCACCGAGGCCGCGGGGAGCCCCAAGGACTTCTGGGTGGTCGTGAACAGCGGTCAGAACGCGTCGGCCTGGGACGGGCTGCTCCGGCGGAAGGGCGGCCGGTGGGCGGTCGCGAAACGGCTCCCGCGGGGCTATGCCGAATACCCTTCGACCGGCCTGACGGCCGTGGCCCGCGACGACGTTCGCGTGTTCTCCCGGGACGGGCAGAGGTCCACGACCGAGTGGCGGTACAACGGCCACGCGTGGACGAAGAAGAAGTACCGGTACCTTTCCTCGTTCGCGATCCTGCCGAACGGGACGATGTGGGCGGCCAACACCACCGGCGGCGAGGACGAGTCCTTCCTCTTCCGCAACGACGGCGGCGGCTGGAAGAAGCAGCCGCTGCCGTCCTCCCTCGGATGCAGCCCCACCGACGGGGACGCGGAGTACTGCGAGCAGCGCATCTGGTATGTCGAGGCGACCTCGGAGAAGAACCTCTACGTCGGCTACGCCGACCGGATCCTGCGCTGGGACGGCGCAGACTGGTCGCTCTTCGCCCGAGCCTTCTTCGGCGGTCTGTCCCTCGACCGCTCCGGCATGTTCTGGTCCGTCCTCGTCAACTACCAGGGCAAGCGGTACACCGACGTCCTGGAGGTCTCCCCCGCCGGGGTCGTCACCGCCCACCCTTACAGGGGGACCGCCGAGGCGGTCGATCTGCGGGGGCTGAGCGTGGCACCGTCCGGGCAGGTCTTCGTCTTCGGCAAGGCCAAGGCTCCCGCAGGCTCCGCCACCAAGCGGCGGTACCACCTCTGGCGCGTCCCGCGCTGAGGCGGCCGGGCTCCACAGAGTCGGTCGCCCGGCTGTGCGGATCTTCCCCGGGTCGGGCACTGGTTAGCCGGGGGCCGCCGGTTTACGGTGACCGTTATGAGCGACGGGCAGGGGCGGCAGGTCGTGATCGGGGCGGCGGTCGCCGCCGTGCTCGGGGCGGAGAAGGTCGCGGAGCTGATGGCCGGGCCCGAGCCGGGGGCGTACGAGTGCGTCATCTGCGATCGGCCGGGGGACGCCGACCGGGAGCCGACGAGCGTCCTCGTGCGCCGCTTCCCCGTCGCCGAGCATCCGGACCGGCCGCTGCTGAACATCATCTGGGCGCACGAGGCCTGCTCCCCGTCGAAGGTCGAGGACCGGGACACGCCCGTCAGCCTGCACGGCTATTTCCGCAGCCAGCATCTGATCCCGCTGCTCCTCGGCAGCGAGACCGCGCCGCGCGCCGCGCTCATCATGGAGCCGGTGGTGCCGTCGCTGCAGAACACCAGCACGGACTCCAACGCCTACGTGCAGGCGTGGCTGCGCGAAGGGCTGTGCCTGCTCTCGGTCAGCGACCTCCTGCACCCGGCCCCGCACGTGCCCGCGTGGCGGGCCGTGCTCATGCCGGGAGACCCGCCCGACCAGGTCCAGGTGACGCTCGTCTGCCGGGCCGAGACGGCCCGGCCCCTCACCGTCGGCGACGGCCTGGGCATCCGCGTCAACCGCACCTGGCTCGACATCGCGGCGTCCGGCGGCCTCACCCTGTGGGCCGGTCTCACCGGCCTCCTCGGCATTCCCGAGCGCGACCCGGAGACCATCCTGCGCGCCCTCGCCGACGCCGCCCACGCGGGCACCCTCGTCGGCGGCCGCATCCCCGCCGTCACCCTGGGCCTGCCCGAGATGTGACGGCGAGGGCCGGCCTGGTGCATCGCGTCGGACGGTCCCCCGAGCACGAACCGGCGGTGCGTCACCAGGAGGTACGGCCCTCTTCCACCCGCAGGGCCCACCGGACGTCGCCGGTGATGTCGATCTCCGGGAAGGCTGCGGCGGTGGCCTGGGCCGGGCCGACGAACCCCTCCGGACCGCCCCTGTCGCCGGAGCAGTCGAGGTCCAGGGAGAAGTTGCCGTCCGCGCCGGTCAGGCCGAGGTCGACGCGGAGGCTGCCTTCCCCCGCGCAGACGCCGGTCAGAGAGATCTCCTGCCCTTCGCGCACCTCGATCGGTTTGAAGACGCGATCGCCGCTCGGCGCCGGGCCGACGGCGCCTCTCCGCGCGGGGACATCGCACCACTCCTCGCGCCTCGCGCGCCGACTTCCGGCGACCCCTGCGGCACGCCGAAACGGAACATTACCGTCTCTTTCGCCGTCGATTCCTCGGGGGCCGGGTCAGCCGTTGAGGTAGGCGAGGACGGCGAGGACGCGGCGGTTGTCGTCATCGGAGGCCTGGAGGTCGAGTTTGGCGAAGATGTTGGTGGTGTGCTTGGCGACGGCGCCGTCGGAGACGACGAGCTTCGCGGCGATGGCGGCGTTGGAGCGGCCTTCGGCCATGAGCGCGAGGACCTCGGTCTCGCGGGGCGTCAGCCGCTCCAGGGGCCGGACGGCGCGGCCCCGGGTCAGCAGGCGGGCGATCACCTCGGGGTCCATCGCGGTGCCCCCGGACGCGACCCGCCGGACCGCTCCGACGAACTCCGCGGTGTCGAACACCCGGTCCTTCAGGAGGTAGCCGACACCGCCCGTGCCGTCGGCGAGGAGTTCGCGCGCGTAGAGCTGCTCGACGTACTGGGACAGGACGAGCACAGGCAGCCCGGGAACCCGCCGGCGGGCCTCGATCGCCGCCCTGATGCCCTCGTCGGTGAAGGACGGGGGCAGCCGGACGTCCACGATGGCGACGTCCGGCTTCTCCTCGATGAGCGCGCGCAGCAGCGACGGGCCGTTGTCGACCGCCGCGACCACCTCGAAGCCGTCGGCTTCGAGGAGCCGGACGAGACCCTCCCTGAGCAGGGCGAGGTCTTCGGCGATCACTGCGCGCAAGGAATCTCCAGGGTGATGATCGTGGGCCCGCCGGGCGGGCTGCTGAGGGCGAGGACGCCGTCGAAGGCGGCGAGGCGCCTTTCGATGCCGCGCAGGCCGCTGCCCGCCTCCAGGGAGGCGCCGCCCAGGCCGTCGTCGGTGACGCCGATCTTGAGCAGCCCGTTCGCGATGCCGAGGTCGATCCACACGCGGCGGGCGCCGCTGTGCTTGGCGGCGTTGGCGAGGACCTCCGACACCGCGAAGTAGGCGGCGGACTCCAGCGGCGGCTGCATCCTCGGGAGCGTCCCGCTCACCTCGACGTCCATGCCGCTGTCGAGCGCGAGGGCGCGGACGGCGTCCGACAGTCCCCGGTCGGCGAGGACGGGCGGGTGGATGCCGCGCACCAGGTCGCGCAGCTCGCCCAGCGCCCGCGCCGACGTCTCCCGGGTCTCGGCGAGCAGCAGCCGCGCCTTCGCCGGGTCCTTCTCCAGCAGCTGCTCGATCGCGCCGAGCGTCATGCCCATCGCGACGAGGCGGGCCTGCGCGCCGTCATGCAGGTCGCGTTCGATCCGGCGCAGCTCCGCGGCGGAGGCGTCGATGGTCTCGGCGCGGGTGCGGGTCAGCTCGGTGACGCGGCGGGCGAGATCGTCGACGTCGGCGGGGCTGAGCACGCTGCGGGTCCACAGGCCATGCGCGCGCAGCAGCCGCGGCGCCGCCCACAGTCCGAGCAGGACGATGAGCGCGCCGACGGGCACGCACCACCAGGCCGCCTCGGGCCGCCCCTGCCAGACGTGGATTCCGGCGTACCACTCGTTGAAGCCCAGGTCGCCGAAGATCTCGAGGATGCCCGGCATGAGGATGCCCTCGACGCCGTAGAACGGCAGCGTGAACGCCAGCGCGCCGAGGAGGACGCCGACGATCGGATCGGTGAGCCCCCACAGCAGGTCGCAGTAGGTCGCCCTGTCGGTGAGGAGGTGCCGGCAGCGCTCGGCGCGGCCGATGAACCCCGGCCGGTAGGCGGGCTCGGGAAGGTAGGGCCGGACGATGCGGACGCCGCTCCAGTCGTGCGCGTGCAGCCGGGCGCGGTCGGCGAAGCGCCGGTGCGCCTCAAGGAGTCCGGGCGCGAGGTAGAGGCCGACGCCGATCGGGATCAGGCAGATCGCGGTGACCGCGGCGCACCAGACCAGCAGCTGGGCGAGGCTCAGCCCGACCAGCGCGAGACCGCGGCCCATGGCCTGGAATGTCTTCTTCATGCCTTCACTCTGGCCGAGGGGTGTTCAATGCGCACTGGACCTATTGTCCACTCTGGGTGGGTGTAGGCCCACCCCGAAGACGCCAGTCCGCTGGATGTCGCGTGCGACCCGCGCTTTCTAGCGTCGTGGGCATGGAAATCGCTGAGAAGCTGGGCGGCTGGAGCGCGCGCCACCGCGTCGCCGCCCTGGTGCTGTGGCTGCTGTTCGTCGTCGCCGCGTCCGTTCTGGGCGCGATGGCGGGGCAGCAGCCGATGACCGACGCCGAGAACGCCTTCGGCGGCTCCCGGCAGGCGATCGAGATGCTGGAGGAGGCCGGCGTCGAGGACCCGGTGAACGAACTCGTCCTGGTGCACGGGACCGACGCGCGGCCCGTCATCGCGGCCGTCGAGCGGACGGGGGCTGCCGTGCGCGTCGCGGAGGCAGCGCGGACCTCCGACGCGGTGCTCGTCACCTTCGACTGGAACGGCGACATCGGCGACGCCACCGACCGCTACCCGGCGGTGCGGGACGCGATCACCGCGACCGGGCTGCGCGCCGAGGTCTTCGGCGGCGCCACCGTCGACCGGTGGTTCGAGAAGGCCTTCGACGAGGACTTCGCCCGCGCCGAGTGGACCGCCGTGCCGCTGGCGCTCGGCATCCTGCTCGTCGCGTTCGGCGCGCTCGTCGCCGCGGTCCTGCCCGTCGCGCTGTCGCTCACCGCGTTCGTCGCGGCGACCGGGCTCGGCGCGCTCGCCAGCCACTGGTTCCACGCCGCCGACGCCACGGGATCGGTGATGCTGCTGATGGGGCTCGCCGTCGGCGTCGACTACTGCCTGTTCTACCTGCGCCGCGAACGCGAGGAGCGGGAGCGCGGAAAGACCTCCGCCGAGGCGCTGGCGATCGCGGCCAGGACGTCCGGACATTCGGTGCTGGTGTCCGGCGCGACGGTCGCGGTGGCGATGGCAGGGCTGTTCCTGTCCGGGATGCCGCTCTTCGAGAGCTTCGCCGTCGGCACGATCCTCGTCGTGCTCGTGGCGATGACCGGTTCGGTCACCGTGCTTCCCGCGCTGCTGTCGCTGCTCGGCGACAAGGTGGACGCGGGCCGGCTGATCCGGCGGCGGCGTCCGCGCCGCCAGGGCAGGGCGCTGCCAGCGGTCCTGCGCGCCGTCATCGCCCGGCCCGCGCTCGCGACCGCGCTCTCCGGGGCCTTCCTCGTCGCGCTGGCGCTGCCCGTCCTCGGCATGCGCACCGAGCTGCTGTCGCTGCGCCAGACCATCCCCGCCGACGATCCCGTCATCACCGCCTACGAGCACATCCTCGCCGCGTTCCCCGCGCAGGCGGCCACCGGCGAGATCCTCGTCAAGGGACCGGCCGGGGACCTCGCCTCGCTCGGGGAGGTCCGGGCGCAGAACGGGATCACCCGCGTCACCGTCCCGCTGGCGACCGAGGCCGACCTGGCGAGGGCGCGGGACGCCGTGCGGGGCCACCCTGGCGCGGTCGTCGACGGCGACCTGGCCTTCAGCGAGGACTACAACGACCAGCTCGCGCGGGCGATGCCGCCGGTGTTCGGGTTCGTCGCCGGGGCCGCGTTCCTCATCATGCTCGCCGCGTTCCGCTCGGTGGCGATCGCGGTGGTGTCGGTCCTGCTGAACCTGCTGTCCGTGGGCGCGGCCTACGGCGTCATCGTCGCGATCTTCCAGCACGGCTGGGGCGACGGGCTCGTCGGGACGACGGGGGCCGGCGCGGTCCAGGCGTGGCTTCCGCTGTTCGTGTTCGTCATCCTCTTCGGGCTGTCGATGGACTACCACGTCTTCGTCGTCTCCCGGATCCGGGAGGCCCGGCGGCAGGGCATGCCGACCCGTCAGGCGGTCTTCCATGGGATCTCCTCCAGCGCGGGCACGGTGACGAGCGCGGCGCTCATCATGGTCGCGGTCTTCGCGGTCTTCGCCACCCTGTCGATGCAGGACTTCAAGCAGCTCGGGGTGGGGCTGGCCGTCGCCGTCCTGCTGGACGCCACGCTCATCCGGGTCGTCCTGCTCCCGGCCGTCCTGTCTCTGCTGGACGAGCGCGCCTGGTCGCTGCGCGACCGGAAGGCCCCGGCCGCCGTGCAGGACGCTCCGCTCGCGCCGGTCGCCTGACGCGCGCCGCGGCAGGGCCCTCGCCCGGGGCTTTGCCGCGGGTCCCGGAGCGGATTACCCAACCTAGCGTTTGCTACATTGGCGTCGGTGCGAGCCGCGCCGTCCCCGCAGAGCTTGGAGGTGCACCGATGCCGGAGGCCGTCATCGTCGCTATGGCCCGTTCGCCCATCGGGCGGGCGTACAAGGGGTCGCTGAAGGACCTGCGGCCCGATGACCTGCTGGTGCAGATGGTGTCGGCGGCGCTGGCGCAGGTGCCGGCGCTCGATCCGGCCACGCTGGACGACCTGATGGTCGGCTGCGCGCAGCCCGCGGGCGAGCAGGGGTACAACATTGCACGGCAGACCGCGATCGGGCTCGGGCTCGACGGGGTGCCGGGCACGGTAGTGCAGCGGTACTGCGCGTCCAGCGTGCAGACGACGCGGATGGCGCTGCACGCGATCCGGTCGGGGGAGGGCGACGCGTTCGTCTCGGCCGGGGTCGAGTGTGTGTCGCGGTACGCGCGCGGCAAGTCCGACGGGGCCGAGGGGACGCACCACCCGAAGTACGCGGCCGCCGAGGCGCGGAGCGCGTCCCGGACCGGTGCGGGCGTCACGGTGTGGCGCGACCCGCGTGAGGACGGGGAACTGCCCGACCCGTACGTCGCGATGGGGCAGACGGCCGAGAACGTCGCGCAACTGCGCGGCATCGGCCGGGAGCGGCAGGACGCCTTCGGGGCGCGCAGCCAGCACCTCGCCGAGAAGGCCCTCGCCGACGGGTTCTTCGACCTCGACATCACGCCGGTGACCCTGCCGGACGGCACCGTCGTCGCCAAGGACGACTGCCCGCGCCCCGGAGTCACCACCGAATCCGTCGCCGCACTCAAGCCCGTGTTCCGACCGGACGGGACCGTCACCGCGGGGAACTGCTGCCCGCTCAACGACGGCGCCGCGGCGCTCGTCGTCATGTCCGACCGGAAGGCCGCCGAACTGGGGCTGACGCCGTTGGCCCGGCTCATCTCGACAGGGGTCTCCGCGCTGTCGCCGGAGATCATGGGGCTCGGGCCGGTGGACGCGATGCGCCAGGCCCTCTCCCGTGCCGGGATCACCGCCGCCGACCTCGACCTCATCGAGATCAACGAAGCCTTCGCCGCCCAGGTCCTGCCCACCATCGACGACCTCGGCCTCAACGAGGACAAGGTCAACGTCCACGGCGGCGCGATCGCACTCGGCCACCCGTTCGGGATGACCGGCGCGCGGCTCACCACCACCCTCGTCAACGGCCTCCGCCGCCGCGACGGCCGCTACGGCGCCGTCACCATGTGCGCCGCCGGCGGCCAGGGCATGGCCCTCATCGTGGAGCGCCTGTCATGAGCTTCCCCTCCCCGCAGGACCCGGCCGGTGCGTGGGCCGGAGTCCGCCTCGGTGAGCGCACCGCGTCGTGGACCGAGCGCGACGCGATCCTCTACGCCCTGTCCGTCGGGGCCCGCGCCGAGGAACTCGACCTCGTGTACGAGCGCCGCCTGCGCGTCCTGCCGACGTTCGGCCTGACCCTCGCCCAGTGGGCCCCCGACGTGGCGGGGACCAACGGCGCGTTCGCGCCGACGACGGCGCTGCACGCCTCCCAGCGGCTGGAGGTCGCCGCTCCCCTGCCGCGCGGCGGCGAGCTGACGCTGTCGGCCCGCGTCTCCGCGGTCTGGGACAAGGGCTCCGCCGCCATCTTCGACATCGAGGTCGAATCCCGCTGCTTCACCGCCACCTGGTCGATCTTCGCGCCGGGGCGCGGCGGTTTCGGCGGCGACCGGGGCCCCTCGGCGCGCTCGGCCTCCCCCGCCGGGACGCCTCCCCTGACCGTCGAGGTCCCCACGTTCGCCGAGCAGGCCGCGCTCTACCGCCTCTCCGGCGACCTGCACGCCCTCCACGTCGACCCCGAGGCGGCCAAGACCGCGGGCCTGGACCGCCCCATCCTCCACGGCCTCGCCACGCTCGCCACCTGCACCGTCGGCCTGGCCCGGGCCCTCGGCGCCCACCCCGCCGACCTCGGCTCCGCCTCCGGCCGCTTCTCCTCGCCCGTCCTCCCCGGCGACACCCTCGCCCTCCACGCCCACCCCGCCAACGTCACCACCGACTACACCGCCCACGTGGCGGACCGAACCGTCCTCTCCGGCGCCACCGCGTCCTACGGCGGCTGACCTCCTCCGCTGAGTCGCGTCTCCGAGAAAGGGCGGCTCAGGCGAGCGCTCACCCTGAGGCGTGCCGGCCCCCGACCGGTGCGCCCGACCCGGCCCGCCGATCCGCGGTGATCGCGTAGGTTGGTGGGGTGCGTGCGGGGCGGCTGATCTCTCTGGTGCTGGTGCTGCAGGAGCGGGGGGTGCTGACGGCGGCGGAGTTGGCCGCTGAGCTGGGGGTGTCGGAGCGGACGGTCTACCGGGACGTGCGGGATCTCGTGGAGGCGGGGATTCCGGTCTACGCCGACCAGGGGAGGCACGGCGGGTACCGGCTGGTCGACGGGTACCGGACGCGGCTCACGGGGATGACCAGGGACGAGGCCGAGGCGCTGTTCCTCGCCGGGCTGGGCGGGACCGCCGAGCAGCTCGGCCTGGGCGAGGTCGCAGCGTCAGCGCGGCTGAAGCTGGTGGCGGCGCTGCCCGTGCCGTTCCGGGAGGCCCCGGGGCGGACGGCGCGGCGGTTCCACCTCGACGTGCCGGGCTGGTGGACCGACGCCGAGGCGCCGCCGCTGCTCGAAGGGCTGGCCCGGGCGGTGTGGGCGGACCGCGAGGTCGCGATCGGATACCGGGAGGCCGCGCGGGTCGTGGCGCCTTACGGTCTCGTGCTCAAGGGCGGGATCTGGTACCTCATGGGGGCCGTCGAAGGGCAGGTCAGGACCTACCGGGTGGATCGGATCGCGTCGGTGGCGGAGACCGGGCGCGGGTTCGTCCGGGACGAGGGCTTCGACCTCGCGGCGGCCTGGCGGGACCGGTCGGCCCGGTTCGTCGCGTCGCTGCTGCGGGCGGAGATCACCGTCCGGTTGAGCCCGCGCGCGGTGCGGGCGCTGCGCCACGTCGCCGAGCCGCCCGCCGCCGAGGCCGCCATGGCGGCGGCGGGCGAGCCCGACGGGCGGGGGTGGGTCGTCACCGTCCTGCCCGTCGAGAATCTCGATGTCGCCTATGACCAGATCCTGCGGTTCGGTCCCGAAGCCGAGGTGCTGGAGCCGCCTGAGCTCCGGGTCCGAATGGCCGACGCCGCCGCGCGCCTGGCCGGGCTGTACGGGCCGGTCAGCGGTAGCCGGTGACGTCGGCGGGCTTGCCCGCGTCCTGGACCTCGACGATGTAGCGCCAGGCGTCCGGGCGGCTGCCGTCGGCGTCGGTGAAGCCGTACACCTGGGCGAGGCCGCCGCTCGACAGGGAAGCCCCGTTCCAGCGGCGGCGGTCCGGGTCCGCCGCGAGGGCGGCGACGGCGCGGCCGACGTACAGGGGCGTCTCGGAGATCGCGAAGTGCGGCTGGGCCGCGAGCGCGTCCCGCCAGTTCGCCTCGGTGACGCCGTAGTGCTCCAGCATCAGCTCCGAGCGCAGCCAGCCCGGCGTCAGCGACACCGCGGTCCCGCCGAACGGGTCGAGCTCCTTGCTCTGCGCGAAGCCGAGCCGGTTCACCGACACCTTCGCCAGGTCGTAGAACAGCGAGATCCGGTAGTGGTCGGCGTTGTACGCGGCGGTGCCGTCCGTCATCTCCACGACGAGCCCGCCGGGGTTGCGGACGAGCAGGGGCAGCGCGTAGTGGCTGGTGATGATGTGGGTGTCGATCGCGAGCCGCAGGATCCGCAGCCCGTCGTCCAGGGAGTGCTCCCAGAGCTTCGCGTTCCAGTCGAACAGCAGCTCACCGCCCCAGATGTCGTTCACGAGCACGTCGAGCCTGCCCTGTTCGGCGTCGATCCGCTCGACCAGGCGCGCGACCTGCGCCTTGTCCAGGTGGTCCACGACGACGGGGATGCCCGTTCCGCCCGCTTTCTCGACGAGCGCGGCGGTCTCCTCGATCGTCTCGGGCCGGTCCATCTCCGACCTCCTGCCGCCTCCGCTGCGTCCCGTCACGTAGACCGTCGCGCCGATCTCGCCCAGCGCCACGGCCACCCCGCGCCCCGCTCCCCGGGTCGCCCCCGCCACCAGTGCGATCATGTTCCGTTTCATACCTCCCACCCTCCCGCCCATACCTGACACCCCCTGTCAGTCTTTCGGAGCCTCTTCCCCTGAGGCGAGCCGAGCGAGGAGGCGGGTCAGGTGGGCGAGATCCTCGTCCGCCCAGTCGCGGGTCCGGGCGTAGAACTCTTTGCCGCGCTCGTCGAGGGTGGCGGCGACCCTCCGATGCCCCTCCTCGGTGAGCGCCACGAGCACGCTCCGCCGGTCGGAGGGCGACGGCGTGCTCTCCAGGAGCCCCAGGCCGCGCATCTTGCCGATGAGGGTGCTGGTGGAGCTCCGGTCCATGGCCACGGCCTCGGCGACCTCGCTGGGCCGGGCAGGGCCGAACGCGTGCAGCCACCGTGCGATGTGGAACGCCGCGGGCTGGAGCCCGGGATGGAAGTGCGCGGCGCTCCGCTCGCTCAGCGCCCGCGTCGCACCGAGCAGGGCGTTGATCTGCTCGGCCATCGCGTGTTCCAGGTCCCGCCGGTTCCCTCCCGACGAAGTGGTTTGCATATCCGAACTATATCACCTTAAAGTGATGGGCATCGGCAAACCACTTCAGACAGGATCGACCATGCGACCCCTGTACGTCATCACCGGCGCCACCGGCGGACTCGGTCGGCGCGCCGCCTTTGAGCTGGCCCGGCGCGGCGGACGGCTCGCGCTCACCGCGCGCGACCCCGCGAAGGGCGAGCTGACGCGACGCGAGATCCTCGCGCGGGTCCCGGACGCCGAGGTGGAGGTCTTCATCGCCGACTTCGCCCGGCTCGACGACGTCCGGCAGGTCGGCCGGAAGATCGGCGACCGGTACGGGAGCGTCGACGTCCTCATCAACAACGCGGGGCTGCACGCGTTCACGGCACGCACGACGCCGGACGGGCTGCCCGAGATGGTCGCGGTCAACTATCTCGCGCCATGGCTGCTCACCCGCGAACTGCTGCCGGCGCTGCGCCGGGCCCCCGCGGCGCGGATCGTCACCGTCGCCTCGCAGGCCTCCCGCCGGCACGGCGGCCTCCGCCTCCCGGACGACCTGACGGAGACCGTCCCCTTCACGGCGCGCGGCTCATCGGCGCACTACGGCAAGACCAAGCTCCTCGACATCATGTTCACCCGGGAGCTGGCCCGCCGCCTGGACGGCACGGGCGTCACCGCCACCTGCCTCGACCCCGGCTTCAACACCACCGGGCTCGGCCGCGAGCTCCGGTTCGCCGGGCCCCTGGAGAAGGCGCTCACCCGGCTGCGGATCGGCGATCCGGCACGCGGGGCGGGCCTCATCGTCGCGCTGGCGGCCGACCCCGCTTACCTGGCCCATAGCGGCGGCTACTACAGCGTCCGGGGCGCGCGCCCGATCGAGCCGGTCGCGCCGGGCGGCGACCCCGCGCTCCAGGCGCTGCTGTGGCGCGAGACCGAACGGATCGTCGGCCGGTGAAGGGCCGTCAGGCCGAAGGGCCGCGGCGGGTGGGGGTCTCGCGGATGGGGCGGGTGACCTGCTTGGCGACGCAGGAGGGCAGGCCCTCGGTCTCGCCGTCCGCGACGGCCTGGCGATAGGCGCTGGGCGACATGCCGACGAGCTCGGTGAAGCGGGTGCTGAACGTGCCGAGAGAGGAGGAGCCGACGGCGAAGCAGACCTCGGTGACGCTCATGTCGCCGCGCCGCAGCAGCGCCATCGCGCGCTCCACGCGGCGGGTCATCAGGTAGGAGTAGGGGGACTCGCCGTAGGCGCGGCGAAACTCGCGGCTGAGATGGCCCGCCGACATGTGGACGCCGCGGGCCAGCGCCTCGACGTCGAGGGGCTGGTCGTACTCGCGGTCCATGCGGTCCCGGACCCGGCGGAGCCTCGCCAGATCGCTCAGGCGCTGTTCCTCGCTCGGCCTGCCGGTCATTTCACGATCCTGCCATACCGCCTGGACTGCGATCGCCGCCGCCCGCGCGGCCCGGAACCGGGGCGCGGGCCCTCTGTCAGCGGATTCAGGGAAAGCGCCCTCCCTAGAACGGGTCGTCCGGCCGCTCCCCTTCGACGCTTCGGGATCCACCTCGGCGACGGTCTCGGTGACCCACTTCTCCGACCAGCGGAACCAACGGCTCGCGCCGGAGAAGAGGAGCGGGAACTCGGTCCCGCCGGACACCCTGGTCCCGCCGGCCACGAACCTCACGCCCTGGCGGTCCAGACCCTGCTCCCGCATGTACGCGTTGAGCTTCTCGGCCACGAGGGCCGCCTTCTCGGCATCCGCGAAATCTAAGAAACGCACGGTGAAACCCAATTGACCGACATACCGGAGATCGTAGGACCGCGGAGCGGTTCGTGATCCGGACGATCCCGGAAACAGGCTGTGCTCACCAGGCCCGGCCCACGGGCTCTTCAAGAACCCGGCTGCGCCGGGGAACCCGCGAAACGGGCCGGGCCCGGGGGGAACCCCGGGCCCGGTGCCTCGGCCGGAGGCGTCCGGCCGGAGAGGGTCAGCCGAACATGCCGGGCTGGTAGTCGCCCGCGGGCATCCGGAGGGTGACGTTGAGGCGGTTGAAGGCGTTGATGACGGCGATCGCCGAGACGAGGCCGGCGAGCTGGTCCTCGTCGTAGTGCTTGGCGGCGTTCGCCCAGACCTCGTCGGTGACGCCCGTGCCGTCGGCGAGGCGGGTGGCCTGCTCGGCGAGTTCCAGGGCGGCGCGCTCGGGCTCGGTGAAGACCGTGGCCTCGCGCCAGGCGGCGACCAGGTTGAGGCGGGCCTGGGTCTCACCGGCGGCGAGGGCGTCCTTGGTGTGCATGTCGAGGCAGAAGCCGCAGCCGTTGATCTGGCTCGCGCGGACCTTCACCAGCTCCGCCGTCGCGTGCGGCAGGACGCTCTCGGCGGCCTTGCCCGCCGCGATGAGGCCCTTGAGCACCTTGCCCGCCACCGGGTTCGCGAAGGCGTTCAGTCGGGGTTCCATGGTCGGCTCCTTTGCCGTCGTCTTTCGGGTTCACAGAGATGACGGGATAGCCCGTCCCGATGTGACGACCCGCGAAAGTGAGCCGCGTCACCCTGACGGCGAAGCGGCCCCGGAGAGGTCTCCGGGGCCGCTTCGTGCGCGTGTTCCCGCCGGTCAGGCGCCCACGTAGGCGGCCAGGTGCTCGCCCGTCAGGGTCGAGCGCACCGCGACGAGTTCGGCCGGTGTCCCCTCGAAGACGATCGCGCCCCCGTCGTGGCCCGCGCCCGGTCCGAGGTCGATGATCCAGTCGGCATGTGCCATGACGGCCTGGTGGTGCTCCACCACGATGACGGACTTGCCGGATTCGACCAGCCGGTCCAGCAGCCCCAGGAGCTGTTCCACGTCGGCGAGGTGGAGGCCCGTGGTCGGCTCGTCCAGCACGTAGATCCCGCCCTGCTCACCCATGTGGGTGGCGAGCTTGAGCCGCTGCCGCTCGCCGCCGGACAGGGTGGTGAGCGGCTGGCCGAGGCTGAGGTAGCCGAGGCCGACGTCGGCGAGCCGCTGGAGGATCTTGTGCGCGGCAGGGATGCGGGCCTCGCCCTCGGCGAAGAACGCCTCGGCGTCCGTCACCGACATGGCCAGGACCTCGCTGATGTCGCGCCCGCCGAGCCGGTACTCCAGCACCGAGGAGTCGAAGCGCCTGCCGTCGCACTCCTCGCAGGTGCTCGCGACCCCTGCCATCATCGCCAGGTCCGTGAAGATGACGCCCGCGCCGTTGCAGGCCGGGCAGGCGCCCGCGGAGTTCGCGCTGAACAGGGCGGGCTTCACCCCGTTGGCCTTGGCGAACGCCTTGCGGATCGGCTCCAGCAGCCCCGTGTAGGTGGCCGGGTTGCTGCGCCGCGAGCCGCGGATCGGGGCCTGGTCGATGGAGACGACGCCGGCGCCCGCCGGGATCGAGCCGTGCACCAGCGAGCTCTTGCCGGAGCCCGCCACGCCCGTCACCACGACGAGGACGCCGAGCGGCACGTCCACGTCGACGTCGCGGAGGTTGTTTGCGGTCGCGCCGCGGATCTCCAGCGCGCCCGTCGGCTTGCGCACCGACTCCTTGACCGAGGCGCGGTCGTCCAGGTGGCGTCCGGTGATGGTGCCGCTGGCCCGCAGCCCGTCCAGGGTGCCCTCGAAGCAGACGGTGCCGCCGCCCGTGCCCGCGCCGGGGCCGAGGTCCACGATGTGGTCGGCGATCGCGATCATCTCCGGCTTGTGCTCCACGACGAGGACGGTGTTGCCCTTGTCGCGCAGCCGCAGCAGCAGCTCGTTGGCCCGCTGGATGTCGTGCGGGTGCAGGCCGGAGGTGGGCTCGTCGAACACGTAGGTGGTGTCGGTGAGCGCGGACCCGAGGTGACGGATCATCTTGGTGCGCTGCGCCTCGCCACCCGACAGGGTGCCCGCGGGGCGGTCCAGCGACAGGTAGCCGAGGCCGATCTCCACGAACGAGTCGAGGGTGTGGCCGAGCTTGGCGAGCAGCGGCGCGACGGACGGCTCGTCCAGCTCGCGGACCCAGGCGGCGAGGTCGGTGATCTGCATCTGGCAGGCGTCGGCGATGCTGATGCCCTTGATCTTCGACGCCCGCGCGGCCTCGCTGAGCCGGGTGCCCTCGCACTCGGGGCAGTCGGTGAAGGTCGTCGCCCGCTCCACGAACGCTCGGATGTGCGGCTGGAGCGCCTCGACGTCCTTCGACAGGATCGACTTCTGGATCTTGGTGATCACGCCCTCGTAGGTGAGGTTGATCCCGTCGACCTTGATCTTGGTCGGCTCCTTGTAGAGCAGGTCTTCCAGCTCCTGCTTCGTGAACTGGCCGACCGGCTTGTCGGGGTCGAAGAAGCCGCAGCCGGAGAAGATCCTGCCGTACCAGCCGTCCATGGTGTAGCCGGGGACGGTCAGCGCGCCCTCGTTGAGGGACTTGGAGGCGTCGTAGATCTGGGTGAGGTCGATGTCGGAGACCCTGCCGCGGCCCTCGCAGCGCGGGCACATGCCGCCCGCCCGGGTGAAGACGACCTTCTCGGCCTTGGCGTCCTTGCCCTTCTCGACGGTGATCGCGCCGCTCGCGCGGACCGTCGGGATGTTGAAGGAGAACGCGTTCGGGGAGCCGACGTAGGGCTGCCCGAGCCTGCTGAACAGGATCCGCAGCATCGCGTTGGCGTCGGTGGCGGTGCCGACCGTGGAGCGCGGGTCGGCGCCCATCCGCTGCTGGTCGACGATGATCGCGGTGGTCAGGCCCTCCAGGACGTCCACCTCGGGACGGGCCAGGGTCGGCATGAAGCCCTGGACGAAGGCGCTGTAGGTCTCGTTGATCAGCCGCTGGGACTCGGCGGCGATCGTGCCGAACACCAGGGAGCTCTTGCCGGAGCCGGAGACCCCGGTGAAGACCGTCAGCCTCCGCTTGGGGATCTCGACGCTGACGTCCTTGAGGTTGTTCTCGCGCGCCCCCTGCACGCGGATCAGGTCATGGGTGTCGGCGGCGTGCGGCGCGGACGAGGGCCCGTTCGTCCCGTCGGTCATCTTCTCTCCATCGTCATCTGTCGGTGCGGGGCCCCGCTCAGGGGCCCCGCCGGCGTCGCCCGGCTCGATGCGGTCTTCGATCATATGCGCGAACAACGCTGCTCCGGGCGGCTTCGTTCCGGAACGTCAGCGCGCTTCCTGGACGCGGACCAGGTTGCCCGAGGGGTCGCGGAACGCGCAGTCGCGCACCCCGTACGGCTGCTCGGTGGGCTCCTGGACGACCTCGGCGCCGGTCCCCGCGACCTTCTCGAAGGTCCCGTCCAGATCGCTGCTGGCGAGGATGACGGTGGCATAGGTGCCCTTGGCCATCATCTCGGTGACGACGCGCCGCTCGTCGTCGGTGATGCCGGGGTCGACGGCGGGCGGGGTGAGCACGATCGCCGTGTCGGGCTGGCCCTTCGGCCCGACCGTGATCCAGCGCAGGCCGCCGTGGCCGACGTCGAGGCGGACTTCGAAGCCGAGCGCGTCCCGGTAGAAGGCGACGGCGGCGTCCGGGTCGTCCTGCGGGAGGAAGGTGGAGTGAATGGTGATGTCCATGCCCGCAACGCTAGATCCGGCCTGGTCACCGGCGCTTCTCGATTCCTGACCGGTGCGCCGCGGGGGCGCGGACGCGGAAGGCCCCGGGGCGCGTCGCGGTCACGCGGCGGCGCCCCGGGGCCTTCCGGGAGCGGGTCAGGGAGTCGGCATCGGGGACGCCGGGCTCTCCGTCGGGCTCATGGTGGGGCTCTCGGTCGGCTTCATGACGGCCTCGCCGCTGGTCGCGTCGACCACCACCTCGTGCTCGGCGCCCTGGTCGTCGACGACCTCGACCATCCAGGCGCCCTTGCCGTCCTTCTCGTGGAACTTGAGCTCCTTGACGGTGCCGGGCTGCTTCTCCGTCGCCTTCGTGATGGCGTCGGTGGCGGTGATCTTGGCATCCTTGACGGCGGTGGACATCTTGGCCGTGGTCTCCGAGCTCGCCGCCTTCGGGCCGGTGACGTCGCCGCTGGTGGCGTCCACCATGACGGTCTGCCACTTGCCGTCCTTGTCCAGGACCAGGATGTCCCAGCTCTGCGAGCCTTCCTCGCCCTCCAGGGACGCCGAGGCGACCTTCGAGTCCTGCACCTTGTCCATCGCCTTGGAGATGGCCTGTTCGGCCGTGACGTCCGGCGCGGTGAACGGCGCGGACGGGCTCATCGTGGCCTCCGGCTCCGTCGGAGAGGGCGTCTCCGTCGCCCGGACGGCTCCGGGCGCCCGTACTGCGTCGTCGGCGAACGACGTTCCGGACATCCCGGCCGCCGTGGCGGCGGCGAGCGCGATCGCGATCACGGTCTTGGCAGGCATGGAGTACTCCCCACTCGACACGAATGCATCACCGCCACCCTCCGTGAACGATCCTGAACGCGGGCTGAAGGCCGCTGAAGATCGCCTCAGCTCCGGCCGGACCTCAGGCCCGGCGCACGCGGCGCAGCTCCCGCAGGACGGGCAGCATCGAGAGGACCGCGAGCACGAAGACCACCGGGAGGAGGTACCGGTCCACGCCGGGGATCGCGCCGCCGACGAGGTAGCCGACGAGGATGAGGCCGACGGTCCAGACGAGTCCGCCGGTGACCTGCCAGAACACGAACGTGCGGGCAGGGACTTCGAGAGCCCCCGCGACGGGGTTCAGCACGGTCCGGATGATCGGGATGAACCTGGCGAGGACGATGGCCTTGCCGTACCCGTAACGGGCGAGGAGCTCCTCCGCCCGTGCCACGCCGTCGTGCAGCCTTCCCTTCTCCCTGCGGGCCAGCAGCATGCGGCCGCCGCGCCGGCCCAGCTCATAGCCCGTCTGCGCGCCGAGCAGCGCCCCGGCCACCGCCGACACCATCACCCACGGCAGCGACAGCGGCTCGTCCAGGCTGGATCCGGCGGTGCACAGCAGCCCCGCGCTGAACAGCAGCGAGTCCCCCGGCAGGAAGAACCCGATCAGCAGCCCCGTCTCCGCGAAGAGGACCACCCCGACGCCGATGACCCCGAAGGCCACCAGCAGCGCGTGCGCGTCCAGCGGATTCACCATCAGCCCGGACATCCGACCGCCTACTTTCCACCGCGCCCTCAAGCCCCGAAAAGCCCTGTACGAGGATCTTCTTCTCCTTCAAGACCCTCGGCAAGGACCCGCGCCGAGCGTACCGAACCGGTCGGCCCGCGGCCGCTCAGGGGAGATCGAGGCGGGCCAACGCGCCGCGCGGCGAGCCGTCATCACCGGAGCCGACACAGCCCGCTCTCAGCAGGGTGTTCGTGCCGGGAAGGGCGGCCAGGTCGCGCGGCGACGTGTAGGAGGTGTCGCCGCAGTCGAGGGGTTCGGGCGAGATGGGGGTGAGCGTCCAGGTGCCCGACGACGAGCGGTGGAACAGCCCGCCGGACTCGTCCGAAGCCTTCTCGGCGGCGAACCACAGGCCGCCGTCGCGGGCGGGAACCGGCTCGCCGAGCCGCCAGCCGCGCGCGACCTTCGGCTTCTCGGCCTCCCAGACCTGCCCGTTCCACCGCACGAAGATCCCGGCCTCGGCGTCCCCGCCCCGCGTGCAGGTGCCGACCGGCCCACCTCGATGGGATGCCAGAGTGTCGGCCCCGCCGCACGCAGAGTCCGGGAGGACCCGCCACCGCCCGCCGTCGAACCGCAGCGCCCGGACCGCGCCGTCGCCGTCCGCCCAGGACCCGGGTCCGGGCTTGGCTCCGGTCGCGAACAGGCGGCCCTTCGGCCCCTTCACCACAGTCCGCACCACGTAGGGCGCCGCCTGCTCCCTCCACGACCTGCCGTTGTAGTGCACCGCGACGGCCTTGAACCTGCCCTTGACGACACGGGTGCCGAACGCCCAGATGTCCTTGCGCCCGAGCACCGCCATCGCGTTGAGGTGGTAGCCCCGCCACTTCTTCATGGCGGTCCACTTGGTGCCGTTCCAGCGCACCAGCGTCGAGGAGTACTCGTCCACCCGCGGCCGCGCCTCGTAGGAGACGAACTGCGCCATCGCGTAGACCGCGGACGGGCCGACCGCGCCGACGGGGCCGAACCGGTTGCCGAGCTTCGCCGGGAGCCCCGTGTGCTTCCAGGTCGTCCCGTCGAAACGGTAGGCGAGCAGGTCGCTGGTCGGCTTGTCCGCGAATTCGGCGCCGTTGCCGTCCCCGAACGCGAACGCCTCCTTCGCGCCCAGCGCGAGGACGCTGTCGAAATACGAGAATCCCTGGTGGTACCGGGGCTCGATCTTCTTCACCAGCCGCCACTCCGCGGTCGGCTGGGTGCCGACGGCCACCGACGGGACCGCCGCCAGCACCGCCCCCGCCGACACCACGACACCCGCGATCCGACCCACGCGCATTCACCGACTCCCGAACTCCACCGGCACAGTAGGACGATGATGGGGTAACGGCGAGCCGAAGAGAAGACGTGAAGGGGAGAATTTCCACCGCGCGGGCGTGAGCGGGGGCTGTGTGGCGCCCGGGGTCTCCGGTTCAGTAGCGTCCTTGCGTGAGCGAGACGTCGGATTCGGGGGTCGCGGTGGACGAGGCCGCGGAGGTCGTGAAGTTCTGGGAAGGGCTCGGGCTGCGCGGGATCATCGACGTGCACACCCACTTCCTGCCGAAGAACGTCATGGACAAGGTGTGGGCCTACTTCGACGGGGTCGGGCCGCTCACCGGGATCGAGTGGCCGATCCGGTACCGGGCCGACGAGGACGAGCGGCTGGCCACGCTGCGGTCGTTCGGGGTCCGGGCGTTCACCGCGATGGTCTACCCGCACAAGCCGGACATGGCGGCGTGGCTCAACGGGTGGGCCGCGGACTTCGCCGCCCGCACCCCCGACTGCCTGCGCACCGCGACGTTCTTCCCCGAACCCGGCGCCGCCGCGTACGTGCGCGACGCGATCGAAGGCGGCGCGCGGGTCTTCAAGGCCCACCTTCAAGTCGGCGCCTACGACCCCCGCGACCCGCTCCTCGACGACGTGTGGGGGCTGCTGGCCGAGGCGGGCGTGCCCGTCGTCGCGCACTGCGCCTCCGGCCCGATCCCCGGCGCGTTCACCGGGCCCGAGCCGATCGGCGAGGTCCTGCGCCGGCACCCGCGGCTGCCCCTGATCGTCGCGCACCTGGGCATGCCCGAATACGGCGCGTTCCTCGACCTGGCCGAAGCCCACTCCGAAGTCCGCCTGGACACCACGATGGCGTTCACCGACTTCCCGGACTTCAACCCCTTCCCCGCGGCCGACGTCCCCCGGCTGCGCGGGCTCCAGCACAAGATCCTGCACGGCAGCGACTTCCCGAACATCCCTTACCCCTACGCGCACTCGCTGGAGTCCCTCGCCCGCCTCGGCCTCGGCGACGACTGGCTGCGCGCGGTCGTGCACGGCAACGCCGCGGCGCTCTTCGCCCTCTGACCCGGCCGGGCCCACCCGTGGGCCTGTGACGTGCGAGGACGCGGTTACGGTGGAGGCATGCCACGTATCGCCACCGCCGACCGCGTCGACCGCACCGACCTGCTGGAGTTCCTGCGCACCCGCCACCGCGGCGTCCTCGTCACCGCGAAATCCGACGGGACCCCGCAGATGTCGCCCGTCACCTGCGGGGTGGACGCCGAAGGCCGCATCGTCGTGTCCACCTACCCGTCCCGTGCCAAGATCCGCAATGCCCGCCGCAACCCGGCGGTGTCCATCTGCGTCCTGTCCGACGACTGGGACGGCCCCTACGTGCAGGTGAACGGGCGGGCCGAGGTCCTCGACATGCCCGAGGCCGTGGAGGGCCTCGTCGACTACTACCGCTGCATCGCCGGCGAGCACCCCGACTGGGACGAGTACCGCGCGGCCATGGCCCGCCAGGACAAGTCGCTGCTGCGCATCGAGATCGAGTCGTGGGGGCCGATCGCGACCGGCGGGTTCCCGCCGAGCGCCTGACGATCCCCCGGGTTCCGCCGCGCGGGACCCGGGGCCGGTTCCTTTACGCAGCAAGTTTCCGGTCGGCCGTTTTACACATCGCCCGAAAATGTCCACTCCGAAACACGCGGCACAGTTCCGTGAATGCGTCACGGAACACAGATCACGCACAAAGGCACCTCTAGGGTTGACATGCCCCCTGCGTCACATCGTGTTTCGGAGAGCTGAATGAAGAAGTCCTTTGCCGTCCTGGCCGCCGTGCTCGTGCTCGGCCTCGCCGGATGCGCCCCCGCCGAGGTGACGAACGAGCCGGATCAGCCGGCGGGCAACGCGCAGCAGCAGGATCAGGAGGCGGCCGAGGCCACGATCGGCGACAAGATCACCCTCAAGGGCACGGACGAGAACCTGAAGGTCGCGATCACGGTGCTGAAGAAGCCGAGAACGGTCAAGGCCACCGACGGACTCAAGCCCTCCGAACAGGGCAACCGTTTCGTCGCCTTGCAGCTCTCCCTGAAGAACGTCGGCACCATCGTCTACGACGACTCGCTCCTCACCAGTGCGGTACTGCTCGACGCCGACGGCCAGGAGTACAACACGACGATCCTCACCAAGATCTCGGCCGGACCCATCATCGACAATGTGAAAATGGCGCCCGGAAAGCAGCGGAAGGGCTGGCTCGTCTTCGAGATGCCGAAGAAGATCAAGCCCGCCACCCTCCAGGTCACCCTCGACAGCGGAATGGCCCCGCAGAGCGGCGAATGGAAACTGAACTGACCTGAGTCGCACGCGGCCCCGTCGTCCCCCGGACGGCGGGGCCGCGCGCGTTCGCGCCGGACACGCCAGGCCGTGCGCCGCACACGCCCGGCAGGCGCGCCCGGGGCTCGGCCCCGCGCGGAAAATCCTTTGCGGGCCGGATCGGCGGGCTCCTACGGTGTCCCGCATGACATACACGGTTCCCTTCTTCATGCGTCTGCGCGGAGGCCGGGCTCTGGCTCGCTAGCTTCGTACGACGCGAGCCCAGGGCCCATCGAGATCCCTTCCCATCTCGAGGACCCGAAAGGGCTTGGCTGTGGCACAGGACTTCGCGCACGGAAACCATGCGCATACCCAGAACCAGGCAAGGAGGACACAGCGCGGCGGCGGACGCACGCCCCGGGACCGGGCGCGGCGTGAGCTGTCGCAGAACTTCCTCATCGATCCCGCCGCCGTCGGGCTCGTCATCAAGGCGGCCCGGCCGAGCGGCCTCGTGCTGGAGCCGGGCAGCGGCGACGGCGCGCTCACCACGGCGCTGGCCGCGACGGGCGCACGGGTCGTCGGCTACGAGATCGACCCGATGCTCGCGGCCCGGCTCAAGGCGCGGACCGGGCTGGACGTCATCAGGGCGGACTTCACCAGAGCGCGCCCGCCGGGCACGCCGTTCTCGGTCGTGGGGAACATCCCGTACTCGGCGACCTCGAAGATCGTCGGCTGGTGCCTGCGGGCTCCGGGGCTGACCTCGGCGACGCTGCTCACCCAGCGGGAGTACGCCCGCAAGCGCAGCGGCGACTTCGGCAGGTGGAGCCTCGTCACGGTGGAGAGCTGGCCGTGGTTCGACTGGACGCTGCACGACACGATCGGCAGGGAGAGCTTCCGGCCCGTCCCCGCCGTCGACTCGGCGATCCTCAGGATCGACCGCCGCCCGGCGCCGCTGGTGCGGGACGGCGGCGCCTGGCAGCGCCTCGTCGAACGCGGGTTCTCCGGGGTCGGCGGCTCGCTCCACGCCTCGCTCGGCCGCCACTACCGCGGCGTCGACGCGGCGTTCGCCCACGCGGGCATCGCCCCCGACACCGTCGTGGCGTTCGTGCGGCCCGCCCAGTGGATCGCCCTCCACACCGCCCTGCACGACTGACGGGGCGGCCCCGCCGCCCCGCGTCCTGCCTTCCGGGCGCGGGGCGGCACCACCCGTCCTTCCCCAGGCACGCAACCCGTCGTAGCGGCCCCGCCCAAGCGCGTCGCCTGGCCCGTTCCGCCGCCGGCACCCGGGCGTACGGTTCGGCGGCCCGGGCGGAAGCGCGCGCGACCTCTCCCGCTCCGTCCGGCTCCGCCGCGCGCCACGTGCGGCGGAGCCGGACGTCATGGGCGGACGCGGAACAGCATCGCGGTGGTGGGGCCGTCGGTGGTGTCCTTGTGGACGTCGTCGCCCCGGAACGTCCTGTTGCCGACGAGCAGGGCCCCGGTCCCGTCCCTGACCTCATCGGCCACCGGGTCGGGGCCGATGAGGCCGGCGAGCCATGCCATGTCGCCGCCCGAACCCGCCATGAAGCCGTCCAGGGACATGGTGAACTGCCACTGCACCTTCGCCGCGCCCCTTGTGGTCTCTTCCGTTTCCCCGTTCATGACCCGCCTCCTCCGGCTTCCGCCTCCTCGATGAACTCCGGAACCGTGAACGCTACGCCGCCCCACCGACAGTTCCGGGAGCCGCGCGCCGGGCGATCGGAGCCCGGGGGTGTGAGAGCGGCGCGGCCCGGCAACGAACCGGGTGGCCGCGCGCTTATTTGGGTAATTAATCACTTACGGCACAGATCTCCGTTCTTTCCCCGGCGACGCTCTGTGCACGGGCCCGCCGGTCATGTGACCGTCGCTGGTATCCGACGACGAGGAGCAGTGGCATGATCACCAAGTTGCTGGTCGCCAACCGCGGCGAAATCGCCGTGCGCGCCTGCCGCGCCGCGTACGAGCTGGGCATCGCGAGCGTCGCCGTGTACGCGCAGGAAGACAGGTTCTCCCTGCACCGGCAGAAGGCCGACGAGGCGTACCCGATCGGCGAGCCGGGGCATCCCGTGCGCGCTTATCTGAACGTGGAGGAGATCGTCGCGACGGCGCTGCGCGTAGGCGCCGACGCCGTCTACCCCGGCTACGGGTTCCTTTCGGAGAGCCCCGAGTTGGCCGAGGCCTGCGCGCGGGCGGGCCTGGTCTTCGTCGGGCCGCCCGCCGAGGTGCTGCGGCTGGCCGGGAACAAGATCGAGGCGGTCGCGGCGGCGCGCCGCGCCGGGCTGCCGGTGCTGCGCTCGGTCACGCCCGAGCCCGGCCGCGAACTGGAGGCCGCCGACGAGGTGGGGCTGCCCCTGTTCGTCAAGGCGGCGGCCGGAGGCGGCGGTCGCGGCCTGCGCCGGGTCGACCGGCGCGAGGACCTGCCCGACGCCGTCGACGCCGCGCGCCGCGAGGCGGAGAGCGCGTTCGGCGACCCGACGGTCTTCCTGGAGCAGGCCGTCGACCGGCCCCGCCACATCGAGGTCCAGGTCCTCGCCGACGGCGCGGGCCACACCGTCCACCTGCGCGAGCGGGACTGCTCGGTGCAGCGCCGCCACCAGAAGGTCGTGGAGATCGCGCCCGCGCCGGGGCTCGACCCGCTGATCGCGCGGCGGCTCTGCGCGGACGCCGTCTCCTTCGCGCGGGAAGTCGGCTATGTCAACGCCGGGACCGTCGAGTTCCTCGTGAACGAGCGCGGCGAACACGTCTTCATCGAGATGAACCCGCGCATCCAGGTCGAGCACACGGTGACCGAGGAGGTCACCGGCATCGACCTCGTCCAGGCGCAGCTGCGCATCGCGGGCGGCGAGACCCTCGACGACCTGGGCATCCACCAGGACGAGATCACCGTCTCCGGGTTCGCCGTGCAGTGCCGCATCACCACCGAGGACCCGGCCCGCGACTTCCGCCCCGACACCGGGCGCATCTCCGCCTACCGTTCCCCCGGCGGCGCGGGCGTCCGCCTCGACACGGGCACGGCCTACGCGGGCGCGGAGGTCTCCCCGCACTTCGACTCGCTGCTGGTCAAGCTCACCACCCGCGGCCGCACCTTCGACGACGCCGTGCGCCGCGCCGCCCGGGCCGTCGCGGAGTTCCGCATCCGGGGCGTCGCCAGCAACATCCCCTTCCTCCTCGCCCTCCTCGACGAGCCGGACTTCCGGGCCGGAGGCGTCACCACCGCCTACATCGCCGACCACCCCGCGCTGCTGACGGCCCGCTCCAGCGGCGACCGGGCGACCCGCCTCGTGCGGTACCTGGCCGACGTCACCGTGAACCGGCCGTACGGCGACGCGCCCACCGAGCTGGACCCTGCCGCGAAGCTCCCGCCACTGCCCGGCGGGGCGATGCCGCAGGGCTCCCGCGACCTCCTGCTCGCCTTCGGGCCGAAGGCCTTCGCCGACGGGCTGCGCGGGCAGGCCGCGCTCGCCGTCACCGACACGACGTTCCGGGACGCCCACCAGTCGCTGCTGGCCACCCGGGTGCGGACCACCGACCTGCTGCGGGCCGCCCCGCACGTCGCGCGGACCCTGCCGGGACTGCTGTCGATCGAGGCGTGGGGCGGCGCGACCTACGACGTCGCTCTGCGGTTCCTCGGCGAGTCCCCGTGGGAGCGGCTCGCCGCGCTGCGCGAGGCCGCGCCGAACACCAACATCCAGATGCTGCTGCGCGGCCGCAACACCGTCGGCTACACGCCCTACCCGGACGCGGTCGCCAAGGCCTTCGTGACGGAGGCCGCCAAGACGGGCGTCGACATCTTCCGTGTCTTCGACGCGCTCAACGACGTCGAACGGATGCGGCCGGCCATCGACGCCGTCCTGCACACGCACGCGATCGCCGAAGGCACCCTGTGCTACACGGGCGACCTCTCCTCGCCCGGGGAGCGCCTCTACACGCTGGACTACTACCTGCGGCTCGCCGAGCAGCTCGTCGAGGCCGGGGTGCACGTCCTGTGCGTCAAGGACATGGCCGGGCTCCTGCGCGCGCCCGCGGCCCGCACCCTCGTCACCGCGCTGCGCGCGCGCTTCGACCTGCCCGTCCACCTGCACACCCACGACACCGCCGGCGGCCAGCTCGCGACGTACCTGGCCGCGATCGAGGCCGGGGTCGACGCCGTGGACGGGGCCTCCTCGCCGCTGTCGGGGACGACGAGCCAGCCGCCGCTCCAGGCGATCGTCGCGCACACCGACCACACCGAGCGCGCGACCGGCCTCGACCTCGACGCCGTCCTCGCGCTGGAGCCGTACTGGGAGGCCGTCCGGCGGCTGTACGCGCCGTTCGAGATGGGCCTCCCGGCGCCGACGGGGCGGGTGTACCGGCACGAGATCCCGGGCGGGCAGCTGTCCAACCTGCGGCAGCAGGCCGTCGCGCTCGGCCTCGGCGACAGGTTCGAGGAGATCGAGCGGCTGTACGAGGCCTCCGACAGGATCCTCGGCCGGCTCGTCAAGGTGACCCCGTCCAGCAAGGTCGTCGGGGACCTCGCCCTTCACCTCGTCGCGGCAGGCGCCGACCCGACGCGGTTCGCGGCGGACCCGTCGGCGTTCGACCTCCCCGACAGCGTCGTCGGGTTCCTCTCGGGCGAGCTGGGCGACCCGCCCGGCGGCTGGCCCGAGCCGTTCCGCGGTGCGGCGCTGCGCGGCCGGACGTACACGCCGCCCAAGGCCGAGCTCACGGAGGAGGAGGAGAAGGCCCTCGGCGGACCCGACGTCCGCGCCACCCTCGACAGGCTGCTGTTCCCCGGCCCGGCCAAGGCCTACGCCGAGTCCCGCGCCGCGTACGGCGACGTCTCCGTCCTGCCCACGGGCGCGTTCCTGTACGGCCTGCGCCCCGGCCGGGAGGTGGCCTTCGACCTGGAGCCGGGCGTCCGCGTCCTCACCGCCCTGGAGGCCGTCGGCGAACTTGACGAGGCGGGCTGCCGCCAGGTCATCTGCACCGTGAACGGCCAGGCCCGCACGGTGACCGTCCGGGACCGCTCGGTCGCCCCCGAGACGCCCCGCGCCGAGCGCGCCGACACCGCCGACCCACGCCAGGTCGCCGCGCCCTTCTCCGGCTCGGTGACCGCCAAGGTCTCCCCCGGCGACCGTGTCTCCGCCGGTGACGCCGTCGCCCTCATCGAGGCCATGAAGATGGAGGCCGCGATCACCGCCCCGGTCGACGGCACCGTCAGGCGCGTCGTCGTCCCCGGCCCGTCGCAGGTCGAGGCGGGCGACCTCCTGGTCGTCCTGGAGTAGCCGGCCCCACGGGTCCCGCGCTCCCCCTCGGCGCGCGGGACCACCGCCGCCCCTCCTCCTCGGCGCCCGGGGAGGGGAGGGACGCGGGTCACTGTCGGCGCGGGCGGGGACGTTCTACGCTCGCGGTGTGGAGATCCGGGTGCTGGGGGCGTTGGAGGTCGTCGGGGACGACGGGGTGCCGTGCCGGGTGGCGCCGCGGAAGGTGCGGGAGCTGTTGTGCCTGCTCGTGCTGGCGGAGGGGCGGCCCGTCGCGCCGGGGGCGCTGATCGACGGTCTGTGGGGCGAGGACGCGCCGCCGGAGGCGCAGGCGTCGCTGCACGCGTACGTGTCGAATCTGCGGCGGCTGCTGGAGCCGGGCCGGGCGGCCAGGGAACCGAGCAGGGTGCTGCTGTTCGGGCCTGTGGGGTACACCCTGGCGCTGGATCCCGGGCGGGTGGACGCGGCGCGGTTCCTGGCGCTGGTCGGGCGGGCCGAGCGGGCCGCGGAGCCCTCGGCGGCCGAGCGGCTGGCGGACGAGGCGCTGGCGCTCTGGCGCGGCGAGCCCTACCGGGAGCTCCTGGACCGGCCGCATGCGGCGGCAGTTCGGGCGCGGCTCACCGAAGTGTGGGAGCGGGCCCGTGAGCTGCGGGTCGACGCCGTCATCCGGCAGGACCGGCACGACGAGGTGCTGGGCGACCTGAAGGCCCTGACCCATGAGCATCCGCTCCGGGAGCGGCTGTGGGCGCTGCGCGCGCTGGCGCTGTACCGGAGCGGCAGGCAGGGCGAGGCGCTGGAGGCGCTGCGGACGGCCCGGCGCGTCCTCGCCGAGGAACTCGGCGTCGATCCGGGCGACCGGCTGCGCGAGCTGGAGCGCGACATCCTCGGCCAGTCGCCCGCGCTGCTCCCGCGGCCCGCCGCGCCGCCGCGGACCGCCGGGATCGCGGGCCGCCGGACCGAGCTCACCGCGCTGGACGGCGTGCTGCGGACCGCCGCCGCGGGCACGCCGGGCTTCGCGCTGATCACCGGGGAGCCCGGCATCGGCAAGACCCGGCTCGCCGAGGAGCTGGCGGCGCGGGCCCGCGCCCGGGGCTTCACCGTCGTGGTGGGCCGGTGCGCGGCGACCGAGGGCGCTCCGGCGTTCTGGCCCTGGGTGACGGTGCTGGAGCGGCTCGCCGACACCGCGCCGCCGCTGCCCGAGGGCGTGCGAGCGAACCTGCCCGGCGTCGGCTCCGCCACCGGGGCCGATCCCGAGGGCGCGCGGTTCCGCACCTACGAGGCCGCCGCGCAGGCGCTGGCCGCGAGTCCCGCGCCGGTGCTGGTGGTGCTGGACGACCTGCACTGGGCCGACCGTTCCTCGCTCCGCCTGCTGGAGCACCTCGCCCAGAACGTCCGGGAGGGCCGGCTCGCCGTGGTGGGCACCGCGCGCGACCTGCCGCCGCCGGAAGGGGTCCTGGCCGAGGCGTTCGAGGCGCTCGCGCGGCGCGGGGCGGTGCGGTGCCACCTGTCGGGGCTGTCGGAGGACGACCTGTCCGGGCTGGCCCCCGACGGCACCGACGTACGCGCGCTCAGAGACCGCACGAACGGCAACCCCTTCTTCGTCACGGAGCTGCTGCGCTACCTGCGGGCCGGATCATCCGACGACGGCCGCGCGCTCCCCCTGGGTGTCCGCGACGTCGTCCTCGGCCGGGTGAACCGGCTGCCCGGCCCGTCCGCCGAGCTGCTGCGCGCGGCCGCCGTCGCGGGGCGGGAGTTCGAGGCGGCGATCGTCGCCGAGGCCGCGGGATGCGGCCTGGACGCCGCGCTGGACGGCCTGGAGCCCGCCCTCGCCGCGGGCCTCGTCGCCGAGGGGCGGCCCGGCCGGTTCCTGTTCGTGCACGCCCTCGTGCAGGAGGCGCTGGCCGAGGTGGTGCCGGTGCTGCGCCGGGCGCGGCTGCACGCCGCGGTGGCCGCCGCGATCGAGGCGCGCCCGGGCGGCGCGCCCTCCGACCGGCTGGCCGCCGCGGCCCACCACTGGTTCGGGGCGATCCCCGCGGGCCACACCGCACGCGCCTGGCGGGCGGCGTGGCGGGCCGCCGAGGAGGCCAAGCGGCTGCGCGCCTACGACGCGGCGGTCGATCTGCTGGAGCGCGCCGCACGGGTCGCCGAGGACGACCCCGACCTGGGCGACGGCGAGCGGATGGACCTGCTGTTCGCGCTCGCCGAGGCGAGGTTCGGGGCCGGCGACCTCCAGGGGCAGGAGGCCGAGCTGGCGCGCATCCGGAACCTGGCCAGGGCGGCGGGCGACCGGCGGCGCCGGATCGAGGCAGCGACCGGCTACGGCGGACGCGTCCTCCAGCCCTGGAAGGTCTACGGCGACCACGACCCCGACCTGGTGGCCGAGCTCGTCGAACTGGCGTCCGACGAGTCCCTGGAGCCGTCCGCGCGGGCCAAGGTGCTGGCCTGCCTGGCACTCCAGACCTATTACCAGCCGGGCCGGGAACCCGCCGAGCGCGACGCCTGGAGCGCCGAGGCGGTGCGGCTGGCCCGTCTGGAGAACGACGCGACGCTGCTGGGCAGGGTCCTGTTCGCCCGCTTCTACGCGCTGCTCGATCCGGACTCGGCGCACCAGCGCCTGGCGGCGGGCGAGGAGATGGCCCGTGCGGGCCTGGAGTCGGGTGACGACGAGCTGCGCACGATCGGGCTCACCTGCCAGGGCGCCACGCTGCTGGAGTTCTGCCGGGTCCCCGAGGCGCTCGGGGTGCTCGCCGAGGCCGACCGGCTCATCGCCCGCACCCACATGCCGTACCTGCGCATCATGCTCGGCTGGCTTCGGCTCGGCGTCCTGGTGCACGCCGGCGACCTGGACGCCGCCGAGGCGCTGCTGGCCGCCACCGAGGCCGAGCATCGGTCCACCTCGATGTGGGGCGTGGAGGGCAACGCGGCGGGCGCGGCCTACCAGGTGGCGCTCATGCGGATGCGCCAGGGCGGGGCGCTGCCTGAGGGGTCCGAGGACGACCTCGCCGCGTTCGGGCCCGAAGGCCACGCCCACGCCCTGGTCGTGCTCGGCCGGATCGAGGAGGCACGCCGGGTCGTCGGCCCCTGGGAGCGGCAGGAGCCGCTGCCGCGGACGTTCGTGTACCTGTTCTGGCTGGTCATCCGCTGCGAGGTGTGGGCGGCGCTGGGCGACCGGCGGGCCTGCGCCGACCTCTACGCCGAGGCGTCCCCGTACGCGGACCGGATGGGCATCGCCGGGCTGAGCCTGCTCATGTGGCCGGTCAGCCGCTCGCTCGCCGGGCTCGCCGCGGCGCTGGGCGACGCCGACGCGGCGCGGCGGCACGCCGAGCACGCCGAAAGGGTGGAGCGGGAGCTCCGTCAGCCCCACAGGTAGGCCGTGCGGCGCCGGTAGCGGCGGGCCGCGAGCGGGTGCAGCAGGAGCATCGGCTTGGGCGACGTCCTGCGCAGGTGCGCCTCGACGTCGGCGGGCAGCTCGGCGGTGATCCAGCCGAGCAGCGTCGGCAGCTTGCGCAGGCCGATCTGCCGGGAGAGCGCCCGGTGCATCGCCGCGTCCTCCGCGGGCGTGATGTGGGCCATCATCAGCGGGATGCCTTCGGTCTCCTCGTGCGCGAGGTGCGCGCCGAGCGCGTCGGCGAGCCCGCGCAGGGCGGTCATGAGCGCCTCCCTGCCTTCGGCGGACGGGACCGCCTCGAAGTCGCGGAAGGCGTCGGCGCCCTCCCGGATCCACCGGTCGCAGGCGGCGTGCTCGGCCTCCAGCGCGTCGATGACGGGGCGTGCCTCGGGCGCGCGCTCGCGCAGCCGGGGCCAGACCATCGCGTCCTCGGCCGAGTGGTGGTGGTGCAGCACGAACAGCACCCACGCGAAGTGGGCGCGCAGCGCGGCGACGCGGCGGCGGTCGGTCAGGCCGACCCGGCCGACGGCGGTGATCAGCCGGCCGACGTCGCGGCGGAAGCCGTAGTGGGCGAGGTACATGTTGCCCATGTCGAGGGGTCCCGGCGCGGCGGCGGCCTGGCCGGGCAGCGTGATCTGCGGGACGTTCGGGGACGCGGCGGTGCGCATGGCGGTGCTCCTTGTCGTGCTGTGCGGACGGCGCCATGGTGGCGACCCGCGCTTGGGCGGTTCTGGCCATCGGACCCCAAGAAGGGCGCAAGTCGTGCCGCCTAGCGTCAGGGCATGACACTCACTCTTCCGGTCTCGGTGTTCCGGGACGCCGCGGTGTGCGCCTACACCTCGCTCACGCGTGACGGGCGGCCCGTCAGCTGGCCCGTGACGCCCTATCCGGGGGCGGGCGGGACCATCGACGTCAGCACGGGGCTCTCCTATCCCGACAAGGCGGAGCGGGCCCGGCGGGACCCGCGGGTCGCGCTGCTCTTCGAGGGGGACCCCGTGGTGCTGGTGCAGGGGCGGGCCGCGGTGCGGGACGCCGACCTCCAGGCGAACACCGACCGGTACGTCCGCGAGTCCTCCGCCAAGTTCCCCGACGCGCTCGCCGGCTCGCCCTGGTTCGTGCTGAAGCGCTGCGCCTGGTACTTCGCCCGGATCTATGTGGAGATCGAGCCGGAGCGGATCACCTGGTGGCCGGGCGGCGATCTCGGCCGGGCCCCGCAGGTCTGGACGCGTCCGTCCGACACCGATGCCGCGGCCTCCGATCCGGCCCCGTCCGGCGGGCGCCTGCCGAACCGCTCGGCCCCGCCCGCGGACTGGCGGGCCTACGCCGACCGCGCGCTCCGGCTCGGCCGCCCTCTGGTCTCGATGGGCGGCGACGGCCTCCCCGTGACGGTGCCCGCGCGTGCGTTCTCCCGCACCCCGACGGGCTACGACCTCACCCTGCCCGCCGGGATCGAGGCGGTGCCTGGCCCGGTCTGCCTGACGTTCGACGCGCACGATCCGGACCTGAAGTGGCAGGAGAACGTGGTGCTGCTCGGCAGTGCCACCGTCCGCGGCGGCGACGGCCTCGCCGTCACCGTCGAGCGTGCGCTGCCCGACTGGAGCCTGCCCGAGCAGCCGCTCAAGCGGATGGTCTCCCTGCTGACGCACGGCAGGCAGCTGCGGCACCGGATCCGGGCCGAGGCCGCCCGGCGCGGCCAGCCCGTCCCGGAGATCCGGCGCCTCTGACGGCTCAGGCCGGCGCTCACGGGGCGAAGACCGGGAAAGGCGGGGGCGGGGCCGCGCGGTGGCGGGCGGCGGCCTCCTCGTCGCCGAGGCGGTCCGCGAGGTCGGCTAGGACGCCGTGGAAGGAGCCCCGGCAGGCCAGCGCGCTGCCCGCCACGACGAGGCGGTCCTGGAAGGGCAGCAGCTTCCGGTAGGCCGCGGCCGGGTCCGGAACGCCGAGGAGCGCGGCGACCGCGCCGAGCTCGGCGAGCCCGAAGTCGGAGTGCCAGTCGCGGGCGTCGGGCAGCAGGTCCAGGCCCCAGCGGCGCACCAGCGTGCGGGCGTGGGTGTGCTCGCCGAGGTCGGCCAGCAGTCGCACCGCGGTCGGGCGCAGCACCCCGTTCTCCTCACGCGCCGCGGCTTCGGCCAGTTCGTCGGCGAGGGCGGCCAGGTCGGCGTCGCGGCCCCGAGCGTAGGCGATCGCCACCCTCTGCATGCGGCTGGCGAAGAGCGCGCCCCACATGCTGGTCCTGCGGTGCGTGCGGAAGGCCTGGCCGCCGATCTCCTCGGCCGTCTCCCAGTCGCAGTGCAGCGCCGCCAAGGTGGCCCGCTTGTAGTCGGTCTGCACCTCGATGTCGGTGACGCCGAGCGTCGGCGCGAGTTCGGCGCAGATCTCCAGGTCCGCCCGGTACTCCGCGGCCCTGCCGTGCCGCAGGTGCAGGGTCAGCCGGTGCATCCGGGCGATGACCTCGGTGGCGCGCGGCAGGCCCCGGCCCGCCATGGCCAGCGACTCGTCCAGCACGGCCAGGCGGCGGTCGTCGGCCTGCGGCGTCCAGGCGGCCATCACGTAGTTGTTGAGCGTCCTTCCCAGCAGTTCCGCGTCGCCCACCTCGCGGGCCAGCCCTACGGCCTCGGCCGCGAGCGCCTCGCTGCGCCCGTCGAGCCGCGCGGGCCCGTAGTACAGCTCGACGGCCAGCGCCCCGAGCAGTTCGGCGCGGCGGCGCGGCCCGTGCGGATCGGTGAGGAGATCGTGGAGGCGGTCGGCCATCGCGTGGTCGACGAAGCCGTACGGCCGCCAGTTCCACAGGGTCACGCCACCGAGCATGCCCGCAGCCCGAGCGGCCCGCTCTCGGTCCTCGCCCGCCTCGGCCAGCGCCTCCTCCAGGGTCGTGAAGGAGGCGAGGACGTCCCCGCACTGGCGCTGCTCCTCCATGAGCGCGATGAGCGCGTCGAAACGCCGGTCGTCGCCCGGAGGCAGCGCGGCAAGAGCGCGCTCCCGGTGCCGGGCCGCCTGGTCGGGAGCCAGACGACGACGGGCGAGGTCGGCGGCGGCGGTGCAAGCCAGGTAGGCGGCTTCCGACGGGCCGCCCCGCGCCGCGTGGAACCGGTGCCTGGCCAGCTCCTCGGCGTGCCTGGCGTCGCTGCCGTGGACGGCGGCCACAGCGTCGGCGAGCAGCCGGTGCAGTTCGGCCCGGTGCGCGGGGCTGAGCGCGGAGGCGAGCGCGTCGCGGGCGATGTCGTGCGCGAACCGCCAGCTCCAGTCGTCGGGATCGTGCTGGAGCAGGCCCGCGCGCAGTGCCGGCTCCAGCGCCTCGGTCACCTCGGCGGCCACGGCGTGGCCCAGGACCCGCGGATCGAGGTCGGCTCCCGCGAGCGCGGCGAGCCGCAGAACCCGCCGGGTCGCCACGGGCAGCCGCTGGAACCTGTGCTCGACCACGTCCCGGACGGTCGACGGGACTGGCCCGGCCTCCGCGTCCGGCGCGGACAGCAGCCGCACCATCTCGGTGAGGAAGAACGGGTTGCCGCCGGTCTTCTCGCGCAGGGCTCCGGCGTGTCCCCGGTCCTCGCCCAGGAACTCCTCGACCTCGGCGAGGGAGAACGGCGCGAGCGCCATCCGCCGCACGGCCCGCTCCCGCCCCAGCGCGCTGAGGGCGGCGTCGAGGGCGGCCGGGTCGGCGGCGTCCGCCGTGCGAGTCGTGGCGACGATCGAGCACGAGGCGGTGCCGAGCCGCGCCGCGAGCAGCCGCAGCACCTGGAGCGATCCGGCGTCGGCCCAGTGCAGGTCCTCCAGGACCAGCAGCAGCGGCCGCTCCCGCGCGGCCGCGAGCAGGGCGCGCGTCGTGCCCTCCAGCATCCGGAACCGGGCCACCGCGGGATCGGCGCCGTCGTCGGCGGCCGGGGCCTGGCGGGCGGGCAGGCCCAGATCGGCGAGGATCTGCTCCCAGAGCCACAGGGCAGGCGCGGCGAGGTCCTCGACCGTCCGCGCCCAGACGACCCTGACCTCGCGCGCGCGGGCCGCGCCGGCTTCGGCGACCGAGGTCTTGCCGATCCCCGCCTCGCCCTCCAGCAGGACCATCCGGCCGGCGCCGCGCACCGCCCCGGCGACGGCGTCGGCAATAGCGGCGAGTTCGCGCTCCCGTCCGACGAGCCTGCCCTCGGGTTCCGGGGCGACCGGCGCGGGGACGGCGTCCAGCGCGGGGTCCCGGCGCAGGACCGCCAGCTGGAGGTCGCGCAGCGCCGGTCCGGGCTCCAGGCCGAGTTCGGCGTCGAGGAGGTCGCGGCAGTCCTGGTAGGCGGCGAGCGCGTCGGCCTGGCGGCCGTCCCGGTAGCGGGCGCGCATCAGCAGCTCCCAGGACCGCTCGCGCAGGGGCCTCTCGCGCACGAGGGTCTCGGCCTCGGCCGCCGCCTCCCCGGCCCGTCCGCGCCGCAGCAGCGCCTCCGCCCTCAGCTCCAGCAGGCGCAGCCGCTGTTCCTCCAGCTCCGCGACGCGCAGGTCAAGCTCGGGGTCGGCGTCGATGCCGGCGAACGGGCGGCCCCGCCACAGGGTGAGCGCCTCGTCGAGCAGGCGCAGCGCCCCGGCGGCGTCGCCGTCTCCCAGCGCCCTCTCGCCCTCGGCGACGAGCTCGGTGAACCGCAGCGCGTCCAGCTCGCCCGGAGCCGCGGTGAAGACGTAGCCGGGCGCCCGGGTGGCGATCCGGCTCTCCCCCGTCCGTCCCGGGTCGAGCGCGCGGCGCAGATGGGAGACGTGGGCGAGGACGACGCCGTGCGCCGACGGAGGCGGATCGCCGTGCCACAGCGCCTCGACGATCCGGTCCATCGCCACGACCCGGCCCGGCTCGGACAGGAGCAGGGCGAGGAGGGTCCGGCGGCCGCCGCCGAGCTTGACGGGCGCGCCGACGGCGTCGGCGACCTCGACCGGGCCGAGCACCCGGAAGGACAGGGGGGTCATGGCCCTATGATCCCCCGTCCCGCTTGCGCTTCCCGCGCCCCTCGACCGCTAGTGAGACCGCAGTGAACGGCAAGCGGGACCTGCGACAAAGGTCGCGGTGCGCCCAAAGGGGGCGCGGAAGGAGCAAGACATGGACACGTTCGCGGGGGGCTCCGCGCCCGAGCTGCGCGCACTCATGGCGGGGGCCGTCCTGGCGCCCGGCGAGGAGGGGTACACCGAGGCGGTCGCGCCGTTCAACACCGCGGTGCCGCGCCGTCCCGCGCTCGTCGCGCTGGCCCGGGACGCGGCGGACGTCGCGGCGGCGGTCCGGTACGCGCGGCGGCGCGGGCTGCCGGTGGCGGTCCAGGCGACGGGGCACGGCACCACCGGACCGGACGACGGAGCCCTCTTGGTGCACACCGCGGCGCTCGGCGGCATCGCGGTCGACCCGGCCGCGCGGACCGCGCGGATCGGCGCGGGCGTGCGGTGCCGCGACCTGCTGGACGCCGCCGCGCCGCACGGTCTCGCGCCGCTCTCGGGCTCCGCGCCGGACGTCGGGGTGGTCGGCTACACGCTCGGCGGCGGGCTGAGTCCGGTCGGCCGGACGTTCGGGTACGCCGCCGACCACGTCCGCGCCCTGGAGGTCGTCACCGCCGACGGGCGGCTCCGGCAGGTCGACGCCGAGCACGAGCCCGACCTCTTCTGGGCGCTGCGCGGCGGCAAGGGCGGCTTCGGGATCGTCACCTCGATGACGGTCGGGCTGTTCCCCGTCCGCCGCCTGTTCGCGGGGGCCGCCTACTACGCGGGCGAGGACGCGCCCGCCGTCCTGCACGCATGGCGGCGCTGGGCGGCGGAGCTGCCGGAGCGGGCGACGACCTCGGTGGCGCTGCTGCGGCTGCCGCCGCTGCCGGAGCTGCCGCCACCGCTGCGCGGCAGGTTCGTCGTCGCGGTCCGGTACGCGCACGTCGGCGATGTCCGCGAGGGCGCGGCGCTGCTCGTGCGCCTCCAGGGCGCGCTGTCGCCGGTCCGGCCTGTCCTCGACGGGATCGGCGAGCTGGACTTCGCCGGCATCGGCGCGGTGCACGCCGACCCGACCGACCCGATGCCCGTCTGGGAGCGGGGCCTCGCCTTCGACGACCTGTCCGATTCCGCGCTCGCCGCGCTGGTGAAGACCGCCGGAGCGGACGCCGACGACCCGCCCTTCATGGTGGAGATCCGGCAGCTCGGCGGGGCGCTCGCCCGCCGGCCGGAGGGCGGCGACGCCGTGGGGGGCCGCGACGCGGCCTACTCGCTCCTCGTCATCGGCGCGCCGCCGCCCGAGGAGCTGGCCTCCCTCGTCGCGCCGACCGGGGCCCGCGTCATCGACGCGCTCCGACCCCACGCGCGCGACGCCGCCCTGCCCAACTTCCTGGGCTCGGCCCCCACCCCCGCCGACGTGGCCGCCGCCTGGCCTCCCGCGACCCTCGAACGGCTCCGAAGGGTGAAGACGGCTTACGACCCGTCCGGCCTCTTCGCCTTCGGCCTCGTCCACTGACCCGGCGCGAGCGGGCGGAGACCTCCGCCCGCTCGCCGCCGCGTCCAGGACGCGGGCGTCGGCGGGCCTGCGCCGTGGACGGCCCGGGGCCGGGTGCGCCTCGGGGGGCGGGAAGACGGCTACGCCAAGGCTGACGGCGGCGGACACACCACCTCCAAGTGGACCTACCGCCGCGCCTGAAGCTCCGCGTGGAAAGGCGGAGCGCCCGTCTCCCTCCGTGGGACGGGCGCTCCGGGTCAGGGGGTCACTCGTCGACGATGAGGCCGGCGGGGGAGCAGCGCGGCAGCCAGGGCAGCAGTTCGCAGCCGGCGACGAGGCGCAGGATCTGCGGGTCGTGGTCGCTGGCCTGGTCGGCGAACTCGGCGTTCAGGTGCACGACTCCGTGGACGTACCCCTTGATGGACGGGCTGACCAGGATGTGGTCGAGGGTCTGGGAGTTGCCGTCGTAGATATAGCTGTAGCGCTGGTCGGCGGGCAGCTCGTCGATCAGCGACTTCAGCAGGGCCCCGTTGCCGGTGACGGTCTGCAGGACGGGGCTGAACTGGTAGTCGTTCAGGTCGCCCAGGACCACGACCTTGGCCTTGCCCTTGCTCTTGTCGGAGAGGTCCTGGACGAACGCGCGGACCTCCTCGGCCTGCTGGAGCCGCTGCGTCTCCGAGCTCCGGACGGGCGGCTGCACGGCCGCGCTCAGCGGGTGGTCGCCGCCCTTGGAGTTGAAGTGGTTCGCGATGACGAACAGCGGCTGGCCGAGGTAGTTGAACTCGCCGACGAGCGGCTTGCGGCTGGTGCTCCACGCGGCGCCGGTCGGGTTGATCCGGCCGGGCGAGACCGTCAGGGCCACCTGGTCGAGGATCGGCCACTTCTTGACGACGCCCACCGCCGTGTCCGCGTTGCCGCCCGCCCGGTCGGTGAACTGCACCTTGGCGGCGTTGTACAGGAACGCCTGGCGGATGTTGCCGCCGGGCTCGCCGCCGTCGGTGCCGTTGTTCGGGTCGATGGACCGGAACGCGTAGGCGGGGCCGCCCGCAGCCTTGATCGCCGCGGTGAACTTCGTGAGCGTCTGGTCGTCGGTGACGGTCCCGTCGTCGACCGCGCCGTTGTCGTCCTGGATCTCCTCCAGGGCGAGGATCTCGGGCGAGCCGAGGTTCTTGACGACGCCCTGGGCGAGGCGGGCGAACTTCTCGTCCGGGTCGGACGGGTCGAGGTTCTCGACGTTGTAGGTGGCGATCGACAGGTCGAGGAGGCCCTTGGCCTTGGTGACCTTCTGCCGCTTGAGGCCGCCCTCGGTGATCGCGCCCAGCTCGGTGGCCTGCACGACGTAGCCGCCGAACGACTGGTAGTCGACCGGGCCCGTGGTGCCCGCGGCCAGCGTGGAGCCGACGTTCGCGGCGGGCGCGTCACCGGCCAGGGAGACGACCATGAGCCTGCCGCTGTTGGGGTCGTCGTAGGACTTGTAGACGGTCCCGCCGCGCGGCGTGGGGTTCTGGCCGGGCTTCAGGGTGACCCACAGCTCGTCGAACTCGGTGTTCACCGGACTGACCAGGCGCGTGTCCTGGGCGAGGGTGACCCGCATGCCCTCGTGCACCTCCAGCCAGTCCAGCACGTACGAGGACGGTTCGAGCGGCTGGGCCTCCAGCGCGCCGGACTTGGTGTAGGCGTCGGGGAATGCGACGGGGACGGCCGCGGGCAGCGCGTTGCCGGAGCTCAGCTTGGTGGCGGCGATGGTGCCGCCGAGCTCGGTCAGGCTCTGCGCCCCGGCGGTCGGGCGGTATTCGGTGACGCGGCCGGTGACCAGCACGGAGTCGCCGACGGCGACCGTCGGGGAGGTCGAGCCGGTGAAGACGAACAGGCCTTCGCTGGTGAGCGGGTCGGCGTCGGCGGACGGGTCCTGGAACCAGAAGCCGCGCGAGTTCCCCGTGCTCCGGACGGCCGTGACGATGCCCGGAACGTTCGTCACGTTCTGCCCGACGATCGGGGAGATGCGCCCCGAGCCCTGGATGTCGTGGATGCGGACGGAGCCGGGGGTCGGGTCGACCGGCCCGCCCGGGTCGTCCGCCGACACGGTCGTGCCCGCGGAGTTGGTGGCCTTCGGCACCCCGGCGGTGAAGTCGACGGAGTTGTTGTCGGTGTCGGTCAGCGCGCCGCTGCGGGCCGCGGCGGTGGTGTTGCTCAGGCCGGGCGCGGCGAGCGTCTCGACGTTGGCGGTGGCTCCGTAGCCGACCAGGTCCTTGACGTTCGGAGCGGTCGCGCAGGAGATGCCGCAGCCGACCAGGGGGATCTGCGCGGTCACCAGCGCGACGACGCCGGAGGTCCCCGACATGGGGATGCTCCCGGACGCGTCGGGCGTCGGGAGCGCGAGCGTGCCGCCGGAGCCCGCGGCCTGCTGGACGAGGTAGCGGCCGTTCGCCGGGATGCTGCCGGTGAGGTTGGTCATCTGGAACACCGAGCCCGCCGCCGAGGCGTACTGCACGCTCCAGCCGGAGACGTCGATCGGCGCGCCGGTGAGGTTCGCCAGCTCGATGTAGTCGTTCTTGAACGCCGCTCCGGCGTTTCCGCCGCCGCCGTAGACGGCGGAGATGACGACGTCGGTCGAGAGCGCGCCGGCGGCGCCGGGAAGGCCGGCCACCGCGGCCGCCAGGGCCAGCGGCAGGCTCGCCGCCAGGGCCGATCTCCGTACTCGGGGTGTTGCCAAGAAGCTCACTCCTAGATCAGACGAGGGGTCTCCACAGAGCATGATGCTACGTATGACCGCTTTGCACAGTGGCTTTATCGACAGTTCACTCGGACACCCCGGATGTTCTCCCGCCCCCGCTCTCGGCCACCTCCCTTTCTCCCTTTCTCCGGGAAAACGTCAGGCCGCTCCCTCAGCGGATTCCCGTTGCCGAATCCGCCGGTAAATGCCGTGGCCTGACATATCGCCGACCGAGAATCTCACTGTCGTGAAGTGTCGCCGAAAAGGGATACGGACGGTATCTCACGCATTTCCGGACCGCGGCGGAACGGGCTCCGCACAACGGGCGACGAGGCGCGCCTGGGCGAGCAGGCGCGGGACGGGGTAGGCGGCGGGGTCGGTCAGCCGCAGGCGGACGAGCTCGTCCGCCACCGCGTGCAGGACGCGGATGCCGAGGTCGGGGTCGGGGTGGTCCAGGGTGATGCGGTGGAGGCGGGCGCGCGTGACGGCGCGGGCCTGGGCGAGGCGCTCGTGGAGTTCGGGCGGCCCCCCTTCGGCGGGGAGCATGAACAGCCGCCAGGTGTCGGGCGCGGCGTCCACGGCGTCGAGGATGCCCGCGAGGGCGACGGTGAAGGGATGCTCCCCCGGCGGGACGGGGCGGGCGGCGGCCTCGCGGAATCCGGCGAAGGCGTGCTCGACCTCCCGGTCGATGAGCGCGACGAGCAGGCCGGGCAGGCTCGCGAACTGCTGGTAGATGACGGTCCGGGTGACGCCGCAGGCATCGGCGACCCGCTCCATGCTCACCGCGGCGTAGCCCTGGCCGACGATGAGATCACGCGTCACGTCGAGGATCTGGGCGCGCCTCTCCGGGCCCGTCAGCCGCCTGCGCGTCGCCATTGACGGGCCTCCCGCACCTCTTGTCCGGATAACTTGCGACTTGTAAGTTAGCGCCCGACGCATCGGCAGTCCAGCCCCGCCGCGGGGAGAAGGCGCAGGTGAACGATGGGATCTCCCTACCGCGTGGCGATCTGGGGGCCCGGCGAGGTCGGCGGGGCGGTGGCGCGGGCGTGCCATCGGCGGGTCGACACCGAACTCGTCGGCGCCAAGGTCTTCCGGGAGCGCAAGCACGGGGCGGACCTCGGCGAGCTGATCGGGATCGGGCCGATCGGGGTCGCCGCGACCACCTCGCGGGAGGAGATCCTCGCGCTCGACGCCGACGTCGTCATCGTGACGCCGCGGCCCGGGGTGCTCGGGAACGAACTCGACACCGACGTCATCGCGCTGCTCGAATCGGGTAAGAACGTCATCTCGACGGCCTCGTACCACAACGCGGCGATGCCGAACTGGCTGTCGGCGACGCGGCCCGCGCCGTCGCGGCTGCTGGAGGCGTGCCGCGCGGGCGGCGCCACCCTGCACGGGACCGGGGTGCATCCGACGTTCATGGTCGAGCGGGTCGCGATGACGATGGCCCGGTCGATGTCGGAGGTGACGCACGTGCGGTGCGTCGAAGCCGTCGACTTCGCCGCCGCGTCCGGGTCGATGTGGGGCGGGCTGCGCCGCATCGGGTTCGGCCTCGACCCCGCCGAGGTGAAGGCGGGCGCTCCGCTCGCCCTGTTCGGCGACCTCTACTACGGCGACCTCACCGGCAACGTCGCCCACCACCTGTACGGGGTCGGCATGGACGAGGTGAAGGTGGTGCACGAGTTGCGCGGGCTGCCCGCCGACGAGCGGTACACCACCCGGTCGGGCTTCACCGTGGAGCCGGGGCAGACCGCCGCGCTGCACCTCACCCACCGCGGATACATCGGCGACCACCACTACTTCACCAACGAGGAGTGCTGGTACCTCGGCCCGGAGAACGCCTACCTCGGCGACGACCTCCCCTTCGCCGACCACGGGGCGCCCGGCCCGATCAACTACACGATCGAGATCACCGGTGAGCCGTCGGTGCTGCGCACCCGGATCGCCTTCGAGCAGAACCGCGCGGGCAAGAACCCCGACAAGACCAACCCGATCACCGGCGCGTCCGTCCAGGCGGTCCTCGACGCGCTCCCTGCCGTGTGCGCGGCCGAGCCCGGCATCCTCATCGACGACCCGCGCCCGCACTACCGCGCCGACGACCGGGTCACCGAGGCCGTGCGATGAGCGGGCGGGACGACGCGGAGGCCTGGAACGGGCTCGTGGACGCGCTGCGGGCCGCGGGCGAGCGGATGGCCGCGTCCACCGAGGGGCTCGGCGAGGCGGAGCGGGCCGACGGGTACCGTGCCCTGCTGCGCGGCCTGCACCACCAGCTCGCCCGGTTCGAGGTCGACCGGGAGCGGCCCGAACTCGTCGAGTTCAACGGGTGGCGGCAGAAGTTCTTCATGGACAACCCGGACTACCGCTACTGGGTGGCCGACATCCGCGACGACCGCGCCTACCGGATCACCGGGCATCCGGGCGGTTCGGTGTACCAGTCGGTGACGGCCTACGCGGCGGCGTCCGGCGGGGTCGGCGCGACCACCAGGATCGACTCCGACGCGCTCCCCCGCAACGCCGACGGCGGTTTCACCCTCCTGGTCGGCGGTCCCGATCCCGGCGACGGCACCCCGTGGCTGCCGCTGCCCGAGGGCGCCAGGCAGCTGTGGGTGCGGCACTTCCACGGCGACGTCCGCACCGAGGCGCACGGCTGGGCCGCCATCGAACCCGTCGGGGCCCCGGCCGCCCCGCCGCCCCTGATCGACGCGGCGCGCTTCCCCGGCCGTCTGCGCCGCCTCGCCAAGACGGTCGAGGTGATGCCCGCGGTGTTCTCGACGGTGCAGGACAAGGTCGAGCCCAACACCGTGCACCACTGGACGGAGATGTCCGGCGGCGCGGCGTTCACCGAGCCCGGCATCCACTACCTGCGCGGCGCGTGGGGGCTGGAGCCCGGCCAGGCGCTCGTCGTCGAAGGCGAGACGGTGCCCTGCCGGCACTGGAGCATCCTGCTGTACAGCAGGTTCCTCAACTCGCTCGACCACCGGAACCGGCAGGTGTCCCGGACGGGGCAGACCGCCACGACCTCGGAGGAAAGGTACCGGTTCGTCCTGGCGGCCGAGGACCCCGGCGTCCCCGACGCGCTGGACACCGAGGGCCGCCCGTACGGCCTGTTCGTCCTGCGCTTCCTGCAGGCCGAGCGCGAACCGGTCCTGCCGACGCTGCGGGTCGTCCCGATCGAGGAGCTGCGATGACGTGGCGGCCGAGCCCCCGCACCGCGCAGGCCGAGCAGCTGTACGCGGCCGCCGAGGCCGACCGGGCGGCACGTCCCGAGAGGTACGCGCTCGACGCCGACGGGACCGTCGCCCGGGCACTGCGCGGCGCGGACCCCGACGTGCTCGGCGACCCCGCCGAGTGGCACGAAGGCCTGGAGCGGTACCTCGCCTCGGCCCGCGACGACGGGCGGCTCAACGCGCTCGGCGTCAAGATGGCCGGGTCCACCGCGGCCGGACGGCTCAGAGCCCGCATCGCGATGGCGAGGCTGCCGCGCGTGGACGAGCCGCCCGCCCTGCCGCCGATCTTCATCACCGGCGGATGGCGGACCGGCACCACCTTTCTCTTCCGGCTGCTGGCCGCCGACCCGCGGCTCCGTGCGCCGCTCTCGGCCGAGCTCGGCGCGCCGTGGCGGTTCGCCGGGGCCACCGACGCGCGCCGCGAGGAGTTCATCGAGCAGGGCGCCGCCGCGTCCGGGCTGCTCGACCTGCTCAACCCTGATCTCGCCGCGGTCCACGACTTCGGGCCGAGGCTGCCCGAGGAGTGCGTCGTCGGCATGGGGACCGCGCTGAAGAGCTGGGGATTCAGCTCGACGATGCGCCTGGACTCCTACAGCGCGTGGCTCGCCGGCCAGGACTTCGCGCCCGTCTACGCCGACTACCGCCACGCGCTGCGCACCTTGGACCGGGCCGACGGCCGGCGCTGGCTGCTGAAGGCGCCCGCGCACACCCCGGAACTCGCCGCGCTCGCCGCGGCGTTCCCCGGCGCGTGCGTCGTGGTGCTGCACCGCGACATCGTGGAGACCATCGCGTCCGGCGCGAGCCTCTTCTCGGTGTTCCGCGCGACGTACAGCGATGACGTCGACCCCGCCGACGTGGGCCGCTTCCAGAGCGACCAGACCGAACTCTGGCTCCGCCGCGCCCGGGCCTTCCGCGTCTCCCCCGCCGCCTCCGGCATCACCCTGCTCGACGTCTCCTACCGCGACCTCGTCTCGGCCACCGAGGCCGTCCTACGGCAGATCTACGACGCGGCTTCCCTCGCCGCACCGGACGACCTCCCGTCCATGATCGCCGCCTACCACGCGGCCCATCCCCGCACCGCCAAGGGCACCCACCGCTACTCCCCCGAGTCCTTCGGCCTCGACGGCCCGGCTCTGCGCGCCCGCTTCGCGTCCCTGGTCTGACCTCTCGCCGGAGGTGGGCACCCGACCGACCCCATGATCAGGTGATATATAAACTTCTGCACGATTTGCCGGGTTGTGTCGGCAGAGCCCCTACCGGCTGCGGCCGAGGCGCGGCGCGCGCGTCTGACGGTCAGCGGCCGCCGTGGGTGAGGGCGTCGATGCAGACGACGGCGGCGAGGATCACGGGGAAGTCCTCGCCTTCGGCGATCGCCACCGTGTAGGTGTCTCGGGCGCGCACCCAGCGCTTGGAGACCTGGGCGACGTCGGTGCCGTCGCGGGTGAGGCCGTAGTCGTGGTCGAGGATGTTCCCCTGGATGCGCAGGTCGCCGCCTTCGGCGAAGGAGACCTTGAAGCGGTTGCGGATGCCGACGAGGGCCTTGTGGAGCGTCGCCACGGTCTCGCCGCCCCGCTCGATCACGAACGTCTCGCGCAGCCGCAGCGCCTTCTGGTGGACCTTGAGCAGCTCGTCGCCGTTCGCGTCCTCCAGCAGGAACGTCCGGCGCAGCCGCAGCATCTTGCCGTTGACGCGGTAGACCCGCTGCCCGACCCCGTTCTCGATCCAGAAGTCGTCCCCGAAGGACAGCATCCGCTGCTGCATCTGGAACTGCACGGTCGTGGACGCGTTCTCGGTCTTGTTGCGGAACATCGCGAGCCTCCCCGGAAGAGTCCCACCCCACCAATTCCGACTTTTCCGCATGCCCGCCCAAGCCCGCCCCTCCCCCGGGCAACGAACCTCCCACGGCTCCGGTGGATCAGCGGCGATCGCCGATCGGGCCGAGGTCGGTCGTGCGGCCCGCCTCCGTCTCCAGGACGACGGAGAAGACCGCGGGGACCTCGTTCGCCAGCCGGGTCAGGAGGTCGGCGGTGGGCGGCGGGGCGGACGGGGTGGTGATCGCGATGTGGAAGGTCGTCGCGGCGGCGGTGACGTCGGTGACGGAGGCACCCGGGACGTCGGCGAGCCAGGCCTCCGCGGCGTCGCGGGCCCGGGACTGCCAGAGCTCCAGGAGGTAGGTGGCGGCGGTGCTCGCGGTCAGGAACAGGCAGACGACGACGCCCAGGCCGCCCAGGGCGAGGAAGGTCCGGCCGCGCCTCGCGGTACCGGCCGGGACCGCGGACCTGTCGAGGACGGCGAAGACGAGGGCCCCGGCCAGGACGAGCGCCAGCATGTTCGACAGGAACAGCACGAGCGCGCCCAGCGCCAGCACGAACCCGCCGTCGCCGAGGCACACCCCCACGACGACCAGCGGCGGGACCAGCGAGATCGCGATGGCCACGCCGGGCAGCACCGCGCCGACGTCCCTGCGGGCGAGCGCGACGGCCCCCGCGCACCCCGTCGCGAGCGCGCCGACCAGATCGGCAAGGCCCGGCGACGTCCGACCCGCGATCTGGCTGTTCGACAGCAGGTCGTAGGAGCGCGGCACCACGAGCGAGGCGACGACGCCGACGGCGACGACCAGGGCCGCGCCGCCGAGGACGTACCAGCCCGCCCGGGTCCTGGCGCGTTCGACGAGCCCGACGGCCATGCCCATGATCGGTTGCGAGAGCGGCGCGATGATCATGGCGCCGATGACCGTCGCGGTCGAGTCCGACAGCACGCCGGACGCGGCGATCACCGCCGACAGGGCGAGCATCGTCCAGAACGCCGAGCGCTGTGCGGACCGCCCCGGTCCGGCCAGCGCCAGGTCGGCGTCGAGTTCGGTGAGGCCGCGCCGCTGCTCGACCGGGACCACCCGGTCCAGGAGCCGACCGATCACCGCCTCCCCCGGCGGGTCACGGGGTGACGATGTCGAAGTCGCGGTCGCCGTCGTCGAGGAGGCCCCGCAGGGTGGCGAGGGCCTGGCGGTCGCCCTCGGCGCGGACGCCGTCGAGGTTCCCCGTGGCGAGGACGCCGAGGAACTGCGGCTTGGTGAGGGTGACGGCCAGGTCGGGCGGCGGACCGCCCGGGGCCCGGGTCCGCGTGAGGACGCCGTTGGCGAGGCTCATCCGGAACTCCTCCTTCACGTCGGTGAGGTGCCAGTCGATGCTGAGCCGGATGTCCCAGGCGCGCGGCCCGTTTACCCGGATCGCCACCGAGTCGAAGAGCTGCTCGACGGTCAGCGCGGCCATCACGTCCGGGCTCGCGGTGTCGACGGACGCTCTCGCCTTGTTCCCGCGCAGCTCGGCCGCGCCCTGGAGGTAGAAGTTCCGCCAGGTGCCGTTCTCGCTGCCGTGCCCGAGCCTCGTGTAGACGTCGGCGAGGAGCTCCCGGGCCGCGGTGTCGCGCGGGTCGGCGAACACCAGGTAGTTCAGCACCTGCGCCGCCCAGCGCAACTCCCCTGCCTCGACGGCCTCCGCAGCCTTCCGCAGCCCCGCCGCCGCGCCGCCCATGAGCTCCACGTGCCTGCGCGCCGACTCCTCGGGCGGCAGTTCCCACAGGTGGGCGGGGTTGCCGTCGAACCAGCCCATGTACCGCTGGTAAATGGCCTTGACGTTGTGGGACACCGAGCCGTAGTAGCCGCGCGCGTGCCAGGCCCCGGCGAGCGCCGGCGGCAGCTCGATCGCCTCGGCGATCTCAGGGCCGGTCAGGCCCTGGTTGAGCAGGCGCAGGGTCTGGTCGTGCAGGTAGGCGTACAGGTCGCGCTGCCCGGTGAGGAACTCGGTGAGCGCGGCGGTGCCCCACGTCGGCCAGTGGTGGGAGGCGAACAGCACGTCGGAGTCAGCCGCGAAGAGCTGGACCGCCTCGGTGAGGTAGCGCGACCACACACGCGGGTCGCGCACCTGGGCGCCGCGCAGCGTGAGGATGTTGTGCAGGTTGTGGGTGGCGTTCTCGGCCATGCAGAGCGCGCGGTGCTCGGGGAGGTAGAAGTTCATCTCGGCCGGGGCCTCGGCGCCCGGGGTGAGCTGGAAGACGAACCGAACGCCGTCCAGGACCTCCTCCTGGCCGGTCGCCGAGACGGTCAGGGTCGGCTCGACCAGGGACATCGTGCCCGCGGAGGTCGTCTGGCCGAGTCCCGCGCCGACCTGGCCGGCGGGGCCCCTGGCCAGTTCGGCGCCGTACATGAAGACGGCGCGCCGGTTCATGGCGGTGCCCGCGTACACGTTCTCGGACACCGCGTGCTCCAGGAACCCCGACGGCGCGACGACGGGCACGTCCGCCGCCCCGTCGAAGACGCCGCGGACGCCGCCGAAGTGGTCGGCGTGCGAGTGCGTGTGGAGGACCGCGGTGACGGGGCGGTCGCCCCGGTGCTCCCGGTAGAGGGCCAGGGCCGCGGCGGCGCACTCGACGGACAGCAGCGGGTCCACCACGACGACGCCCCGGTCGCCTTCGATGAAGGTGACGTTCGACAGGTCGAAGCCCCGCACCTGGTAGATGCCTCGCGCGACCTGGTAGAGCCCGTGCTTGGCGGTGAGCTGCGACTGCCGCCACAGGCTCGGGTTCACCGTGTCCGGGCGGACGTCGTCGAGGAAGGCGTAGGCCTCGAAGTCCCACACGGTCCGGCCTGCGGCGTCCTTGATCAGCCGATCGGCGGTCGTGCCCAGGAACCCCTTGTCCGCGTTCTCGAAGTCGGTCCGGTCCTGATACGACGGCGCGGCCACGGCTCTCCTCGAAATCGACGTGATCACGTCGTTCGTTCCCCGGTCCGCGGCCTGCCCGATACCCCGGCCGGGCAAAGAGCCGGTCCAGAGAGGGCGGTCACCCGGAATGGGGTGACCTGTAACCGAGTGGGGTGTTTTTCGGTTTCTTTGCCGACTCACGGGGAATTCATGACCTATGGTGACGAATGTTGAACGGAGTGTACGAAAGGCGTCGCGCGGTCGCGCGATGGGGATCGCCGCACGGCTGGGACTCGCCGTCCGAGGCGCGATCTACCTGCTCATCGGGGTGCTCGCGCTGCGCGTCGCGTTCGGCGCCGGCGGGAAGGAGGCCGACAAGTCCGGAGCCGTGCAGACGCTGGCCGGCCAGCCCGGCGGCGAGGTGATGCTGTGGCTGATCGTCGTCGGCCTCTACGGGCTGGCGCTGTGGCGGCTGGCCGAGGCGGCGTTCGGCGCCGCCGGGCCCGACGGGCACAAGGCGTCCCATCGGGCGATGTCCTTGGGGCGCGGTGTCTTCTACACCGTGACCGCGACGACGACCCTGCTGTTCGTGCTCGGGGTGCGGGGGCAGAAGTCCAGCGACGAGCAGTCGCGCGACCTGTCCGGCCGGGCGATGCACGATCTGCCGGGCGGGCGCTGGATCGTCCTGGTCGCGGGGATCGTCCTCGTCTGCGGCGCGGGATGGATGGCTTACAAGTCGGTCGTCAAGCGCGAATTCATGGCGAAGCTCCACGTGTCGGGCCAGGTCCGGCCCGTCGTGGAGGTGCTCGGCCGGATCGGCTACGCCGCGCGCTACGCAGTCTTCGCGGGCGTCGGCGTCTTCGTCGCGTACGCGGGCGCGACCGTCGACCCCGGCAAGGCCGAAGGCGTCGACGGGACCCTCCGGGAGTTCGCCGGCACCCCGGCCGGCCCCTGGCTGCTGGCCGTCGTCGCCGTGGGCCTCGCCGTCTTCGGCGCCTACTCGGCGTGCGAGGCGCGCTGGCGCGACGTCACCCCGGGCTGACCGCGGCCGCCCGCGAGCCGGCGCGGGCTCCGAGGGGGTCGCGCGATCCTAGAGCACGGTTCTAGAGTCTGCTTCGGATGCTTCCGGGTGGGCCGGGGGCCGGTGTGCGGGAGGTCGCGGTGGCGCAGGGGAACGGACAGGCGGGCGGGGTCGCCTTCCGGCTCGAAGGACACGTGCTCTCGGCGATGGGCCTGCACGACGTGCCCGCGCCGGAAGGCTCGGACTTCGCCATGGCGATGCCGCTCACCCCGAGCGTGGTCAACACCCGGGGCGGCCTGCAGGGCGGGTTCGTCGCGACGCTCGTCGACCTCGCGGCGGCGCGGGCCGTGGCTGCGGACCTCGCCGACGACGAGAGCGCGGCCACGGCCGACCTGAACATCCGCTACCTGTCGTCGGTGAACGTCGGCCCCGCGGTCGCGGCGGCCCGCGTCCTGCGCCGCGGCCGCACCCTCACCGTCGTTGAGGTCACCGTCCGCGACGAGGGCCGCGACGTGGTCGCCGCCGTCGCGACCCTCTCCTTCTCCGTCGTGGCCCTCCGACCTGGCCAGCCCCACGCCAAGGACCTCTCCCGCGACACCTGACACGCCGCTCTCCGTCGGCGAGCAGCGGACCGGCCGCCCGTGCGGCCCGCCGACGACCGCGGCCGGGCAACCGGACGCGAGACGACGCGGAACCGCGCGTTGGGCCCGCGGGTCAGGGCGTGCGGGAGGGGTGGAGGGGGGTGCCGAGGACGGTGCCGGCGAGGGCCCGGGCGGCGCGGGCGGGGCCCGTGTGGGGCCGGGTGGCGGCCTGGGCGAGGACGCCGTCGATGAGGACGACGAGCTGGTCGGCGCCGAAGGCCGGGTCGGGGTGGCCCGCGCGGGCGAGTTCGGCGGCGAAGAGGGCCTGGAGGCTCTCCTTGTAGGCGCGGACCTCCGCGTGGGCGGGATGCGCGGGGTCGCCCAGCGAGAGTTCGGCCGCGGTGTAGCGGCAGCCGCGGAACTCCGGCGCGCCGGTGATCCGCTCGATCTCGTCGAAGACCGCGCTCAGGCGCGCCACGGGGTCGTCGCCCGCGGCCGCCATGACGCGCTCGTACCGCTCGGGTCCGCGCGCGGAGCGCAGCACCTCGGCGACGAGTTCGTCCTTGCCGCCGAAATGCTGGTAGAGCGAGCGGCGGGCGACCCCCGCCTGCTCCAGGATCGCGTCGACGCCGACGTTCACGCCCTTGCGGTAGGTGAGGTCGCGGGCCGCCTCGATGAGGCGCTCGCGGGGGCCGGGTCTGCTCATGTCCGGAATTCTGGCACCCCTTGACAGGTAGATCAATCGTTCTATCTAATCCTCCCTCGTGAGTATACCGAACGTTCTATCCACCCCCCCTGGCGCGGCGCGGCATGCTGCCCGTCCTCCTCATCGGGGCGTTCATCCCCGTCCTCGACTTCTTCATCGTCAACGTCGCGCTCCCCGACATCCAGCGCGATCTGCACGCCGGATCGGCGGCCACGCAGTGGATCGTCGCCGGGTACGGGCTCGCTTACGGCTCCGGGCTCATCCTCGGCGCGCGTCTGGGCGACCTCGCGGGCCGCCGCCGGATGTTCGCCCTCGGCCTCACCCTGTTCACCGTCGCGTCCGCCGCCTGCGGGCTGGCGCCGACCTCCGGCGGTCTCGTCGCGGCGCGCGTCGCCCAGGGCGTCGCGGCGGCCGTCCTCGCACCACAGGTCCTCGCGATCGTCCGCGCCGCCTACACCGGGGCCGCGCTGGCCAAGGCGATGCGCGCGTACGCACTGGTGCTGGGACTGGCCGCCGTGTTCGGCCAGCTCGTCGGCGGCTCGATCATCGGGCTCGACCCGTTCGGGCTCGGCTGGCGCGGCTGCTTCCTCGTCAACGTGCCCATCGGGATCGCCGTCCTCGTCCTCGCGCCCAGGCTGGTGCCCGAGAGCCGCGCCGACGGGCCGGTCCGGCTCGACCTCGGCGGAGCCGGCCTCGTCACCCTGGGCGTCGCGGCGTTCCTGCTGCCGCTCATCCAGGGCCGCGAGCAGGGCTGGCCGCTGTGGATCTGGGCGTCGTTCGCGGTGGCGGCGCTCGCGCTGCTCGGCTACGCGCGGCGGCGGCACCCCGCGCCGCTCATCTCGCCCGAGCTGTTCGGCGTCCGGCCCTTCATGACGGGACTCGCCGCCCAGGTCGTGTTCAACATCGGGATGACCGGCCACTTCCTCGCGTTCGCCCTCTACATCCAGCGGGGCCGGGACTTCGACGCGTTCCACGCGGGATTGGCCTTCGTCCCGATCGGCCTCGGCTACTTCGCCGGATCACTTCTCGCGGGCCGGCTCGCGGGCCGCTTCGGCAGCCAGGTCATCGCCTTCGGCGGTCTCACCCGCACCGCCGGGCTCGCCTGCCTGCTGGCGCTGACCGCCGCCGAGGCCCCCTACGGCGCACTCGCCCCCGTCCTGCTCCTCGACGGCCTGGGCATGGGCCTCGCCTTCGGCCCGCTCGCCGCCACGGTGCTGGCCGCGGTCGGCCCCCGCCACGCGGGGTCCGCGGCGGGCGTCCTGACCTCCGCGCAGCAGATCGGCGGCGCCATGGGCGTGGCCCTCATCGGCCTCGTCTTCTTCACCGCCCGGGGCTCCACCACCACCGCCTTCGACCACTCCCTGGCCGCGGTCATGGCCGCGACCCTCCTCCTCGCACTCCTCGTCCAGCTCCTGCCCCGCACGCCCCGCGCCTCCTGACCGCCTCCACGCCTCCCGCCCCGGTGCGTCAGGACTCCGGGGCCGGGGTGGCGGGGATCGGGAGGGGGTGGCCCGCGTCGTCGGTCGGCAGGATCTGGCTGGTGAACTTGGAGACGAAGGCGTGGAAGGCCCCGTCCGGCCGGGCGGTGAGGACCGCGCCGTCCTGCCAGCTGCCGTTCTCGCGCCACCACTGGCTGACGTCCGGATCGCCCTGGTTCAGGTGGATGTTGTGGAGCCCGAGGCCCTCGTCGAACAGTTCGCCGAAGAGCAGAGTGCGCGCGCCGATCGCCAGCACCGACTCCAAAGCCACGGACGCCTCAAGGAACGACCCGCTGGTCCACGCGCCCGCGAACGCCGGATGCCGGTGGAGGTCGACGGCGCCGCCGCTCAGCGAGCGGAGCAACCGGTGGTACCCGCCGGGCAGACCGGCGACCCCCGGCAGCGCTTCCGCCGGGACGGTCAGCGTCTTCCACTGCACGCCGATCACCGATTCGTGGCTGTCGACGTCCACGGCGCCCCGGTAGGCGCCCGCGGGCGCAGCCAGCGTCAGCTTGACGTGATACCACTTGCCCTGATCGTCCGGTGTGTCGCGTTCATGCGCGGTGAGCACCCCCGCGAGAACCCCGTAATCACTGAAACCCACACCTCTCCGATACCCCGGACACCCGGGGCCCACCCCGCCGAGCGACCCTGCTCGCCGCGGCCCCGAAGCGGGTCCATCCGGCGACCCGCGCCTACGAGGCGGTGGGCAGGGGGTCCGCGGGGGCCGCCGAGGGGAGGGTGGCGGCGAGGACGACGCTGGGGATGTCCGGGGTGATGCGGTGTTCGCGGCCGCGCGGGATGACCGCGGCGGTGCCCGCGGTGAGCCTGATCTCCTCGTCGGCCTGGCCCGGCTCCTCGGGGCGCAGGAGCACGCGGATCTTGCCGACGAGGCACGACACGAGTTCGTCGGCCTCGGCGTGGGCCTGCCAGCCGCCCTCGTGGACGTCGTCGCCGGTCTTGGCGTGGAAGGCGGTGAGCCGCCAGCCGTCGGTCTCCCGACCCTGCGGGTCGGGGCGCACGCGGCCTGCGCGATCAAGGTCGATGGGGGAAGCGTAGAGATCGATCGGGGTGACGGTCATGCCGATACTTCCCTTCGTACGTGTCCTGCCAGCCCCACTTTACGCCATTAACTGGAGTGACTCAAGAAAACGAGACCCACAGGTCTAGGGACGCGGCGCGCCACTTCAACGCCCTTCCACCCCACGGCCACCGCCGCAACACCGGTGAGGAGGTGGATTCGTGGTGGATACGGCTGCGACATCGGGGGGAAACAGACGGGCGCTATTTCTGTCGCTTGACAGAAATAACGCGAGACGGGAGCCGTCCCCATGACCGCCACAGCTCCACCGCAGCCCGCACCCGCCGACCCGGCCGCCGACGCCGCGGCGCTCGCCGGGTTCGGATACCGCCAGGAACTGCACCGCAGCATGGGGCGGTACGCCTCGTTCGCGGCGGGTTTCTCCTTCATCTCCGTCCTCACCACCGTCTTCCAGTTCTTCGCCTTCGGCTACTCCTTCGGCGGCGGGGCCTTCTTCTGGACGTGGCCCGCCGTCCTCGCCGGCCAACTCCTCGTCGCCCTGTGCTTCGCCGAACTCGCCGCGCGCTACCCGATCTCCGGCGCGATCTACCAGTGGTCGACCCGGCTCAGCAGCGCGGTCTTCGGCTGGTTCGCCGGCTGGATCATGGTGATCGGGCAGATGGTCGTGGTCGCCGCCGCCGCGCTCGCGCTCCAGGTGGTGCTGCCCGCGATCTGGAGCGGCTTCCAGCTCGTCGGCGGGGACCCCGCGCCCACGACGGCGACCGGCGCGGCCAACGCCGCGATCCTCGCCGTGGTCCTGCTCGTGCTCACCACTGTGGTGAACGTGCTGGACAACCGGGTCCTGTCGGCCGTCAACCGGATCGGGGTCACCGCCGAGATCATCGGCGCCGTGCTCATCATCGTCCTGCTGCTCACCCACTCCGAGCGGGGCGGGGGCGTCACCCTGCACACCGGCGGCGAGGGCGGGGCGCTCGGCGCGCTGCTGGTCGGCTCGTTCGCCGCGGCCTACGTGCTGATCGGCTTCGACAGCGCGGGCGAGATGAGCGAGGAGACCCGTAACCCGCGCCGGACCGCCCCGCGCACGATCCTCACCGCGCTCATCGCGGCGGGCGTCCTGGCGACGCTGATGGTGTTCGGCGGTCTGCTCGCCGCGCCCAGCCTCGACGACGGCCGCCTGGCCACCGAGGGCCTGTCCTACGTGCTCACCAGCAGCCTCGGCTCGGGCGTCGGCAAGGCCCTGCTCGTCGACGTGGCCGTGGCGATCGCCGTCGCGACCCTGGCGATCCAGACGTCGGCGACCCGGATGCTGTTCTCCATGGCCCGCGACGGCGTGCTGCCCGCGTCCAAGATGCTCGCGAAGGTCTCGCCGCGCACCGGCATGCCCGCCGCGCCCGCGGTGGTCGTCGGCCTCGCCGCGGCGGCGCTGTGCCTGCTGAACCTCGCCTCCCCCGAGGCGTTCCTGGCCATCGGGACGACCTGCATCGCCATGCTGTACCTGGCCTACGCGATGGTCACCGGGCCGATGCTGGTGCGCAGGCTGCGCGGGCAGTGGAAGGCCGGCGAGGGCGTCGACGAGACGGGCCGGCCGCTGTTCTCCCTCGGCCGCTGGGGGCTCCCGGTCAACGCCCTGGCGCTCGCCTACGGGCTGTTCATGACCGTGAACCTGGCCTGGCCGCGCGCCGCCGTCTACGACCCGGCGGGCGGGCACTGGTACTTCCAGTGGTTCACCGCCCTCTTCGTCGGCGCGGCGATCCTGATCGGAGTGCTCTACCGGGCCCTGCGGCGGCCCGCGGCCACCCCCGCTCCCGTCGCGGCCTGAACCGCTCTCCCCGGACCCGGCGCCCCTCGCGGGCGCCGGGTCCTCGCGCGTCAGCCGAGCTTCGCCGCCTGCCCGCGCACTTGCGCGAGGTCCTCCTCGCGGGCTCCGGCGACGCGCAGGGCCGCGTCGGCGGTGGCGGCGGCGAACGCCTCGACGGGGCGCTCGGGGTCGGACCGGTGGATGAGGATGACGCCTTCGATGAGCCCGAAGACGAGGTCGGTGCGGACCGCGATCTCGGCCTTGTCGAGGGAGGCGCAGCACGCGGCGTCGGCGAGCAGCTTCCCGTAGGCCGCCTTGAGCTCACGGCGCATCCCGGCGAACCCGGCGAACCGCTCGGTGCGCACCTCGGGCAGCAGGTAGAGCGCGCCGAGGTTGTGCGGGCCGCCGCAGAGCAGCACGACGTCGGAGCGGCACAGCTGCCACAGCCGCGCCTCGGCGGAGCCCTCGGCGGCCAGCAGGGCGCGGGCGAGATCGAGCGACGGCCGGACGGTGCCCTCCAGCAGCGCCGCGAGCAGGTCCTCCTTGCCGCCGAAGTAGTGGTACATCGACGCCTGCCGCATCCCCGAGCGTTCGGCGACGGCCCGCGTGGACGTCGCCGCGTACCCCTGGAGGGTGAAGAGTTCGGCGGCGGCGGCCAGCAGTTCCTCGCGCGCGGACAGCCCGCTGTCGGGCCGGGCCGCCGCGCGGGGCCTGCCGACGCGCCTGCCGGTGGTGCTCATGGCCCGATCGTGCCACATCGCCGCAGGACGCGGGCTTGCCGGACTCGGTGTGAGCACCTGGCAATATCACCGTAACTCCGGAGCAACGGGCACGAATCGCCGCCCGCTTAGTTTCTGTCGTGCGACAGAAATTAGCTTCGAGGAGGTCGGACCATGGAGACGGCGACGACGTTCGGCGCACGGGACCACGCCCGCGCGCAGGAAGGGGTCACGGCCGAGGCCATGCCCGTGGTCCCCGCCACCGCCTGGCCCGACCCGCCGCGGGAGGCGGGCCCCCTGGTCTGGGCGGAGACCGTGGCGGGCGGCAACTACACCCACAAGGTCCTCGCCCGAGGCACCGAGCTGCGGCTCACCGACCTCGCCGGCGACGCCTGCGCCCATCTGCTCCTGTTCGTCGCCGACCGGCCGTGGGAGCGGCTGAACGTCGCCGACACCGTCAAGGTGCAGTGGAACGCCTACCTGGGCGACGGCAAGCTGTTGCTCTCCGACCAAGGGCGGGTGCTCGCCTCCGTCGTCGCCGACACCTCCGGCCGCCACGACGCCCTGTGCGGCACCTCCACCCTGGCCCGGAACACCGCGCGCTACGGCGACGGGACGCCCCAGTCGGCGAGCCCGGCCGGACGTGAGCTGTTCAAGCTGGCCGCGCTGAAGAACGGGCTGGAGCCGCGCGACCTGCCCCCGTCCCTGTCCTTCTTCCAGGGCGTGCGGATCGGCGAGGACGGCTCGCTGGAGTTCACCGGATCCGCCGGCGCCGGAGCGTCGCTCACCCTGCGGGCCGAGCAGGACCTCACCGTGCTCGTCGCCAACGTCCCGCACCCGGCCGACCCGCGCGCGGAGTACGTCAGCACGCCGCTCGAAGTGCTCGCCTGGAAGGCCGCGCCGACCGCGCCCGGCGACCCGCTCTGGGACGCCACCCCCGAAGGCCGCCGCGCCTTCCTCAACACCGCCGACTTCCTCTCCGCCCGGGGGCTCGCATGACCACCAGCACAGTTCCGGCCCGCGCCGCCTGGTCCGCCGTCGTCCCGGCGGGCGGCCTGCTCACCATCACCGACCTGCGCGGCAACCAGGCCGTCGACTTCCTCGCCTACGACGCCGCCGACACTGCGGTCCGCTACAGCGCGCCCGACACGATCCAGGCGCAGGGCGGCATCTTCCTCACCACCGGCTCGGTCCTGATGTCGAACGAGCACACCCCGCTGATGACGGTCGTCGCGGACGCCGTCGGGCGGCACGACACCGTCGGCGGCGCCTGCTCCAAGGAGTCCAACACCCTGCGGTACGGGCACCACACCTGGGCGCAGCACGCCTGCGTCGACAACTTCCTGCACGAGGGCGCCAAGTACGGGCTCGGCAAGCGCGACCTCGTCTCGAACATCAACTGGTACATGAACGTGCCCGTCGAGGCCGACGGCACCCTCGGCATCGTCGACGGCATCTCCTCCCCCGGGCTCCAGGTCGTCCTGCGGGCCGAGACCGACGTGCTCGTCCTGGTCTCCAACTGCCCGCAGATCAACAACCCGTGCAACGGCTTCGACCCGACCCCCGTCGAGATGACGATCACCCTAGGGGAGGGCGCGTGAGCTTCGACAAGCTGCTCGTCGCCAACCGGGGCGAGATCGCCGCCCGGATCATCCGGACCGCCCGCGCGCTGGGCATCGGCACCGTCGCGGTGTTCTCCGACCCCGACCGGGACGCCGCGCACGTCAGGCTCGCCGACGAGGCCGTCCGGCTGGGTCCGGCGCCCGCCAAGGAGTCCTACCTCGACGTCGATCTCGTGCTCAAGGCCGCCGCCGAGACGGGCGCGGGGGCGATCCACCCCGGCTACGGGTTCCTCTCGGAGGACGCAGAGTTCGCGCGGCGCTGCGCGGAGGCCGGGATCGTGTTCGTCGGGCCGACGCCCGAGCAGCTCGAACTGTTCGGCGCCAAGCACACCGCGCGGGCCGCCGCCGAGGCCGCCGGGGTGCCGCTCGCCCCCGGGACGGGGCTGCTCGCCGACCTGGAGGAGGCCCTGGAGGCCGCCGAGCGGATCGGCTACCCGGTGATGCTGAAGGCCACCGGGGGCGGCGGCGGCATCGGGATGAGCGCGTGCCGGAGCGGCGCGGAGCTGGCCGACGCGTGGGAGCGGGTGCAGCGGGTCGCCGCGGCGTCGTTCTCCTCGGCCGGAGTCTTCCTGGAGCGGCTCGTGGAGCACGCCCGGCACGTCGAGGTGCAGGTGTTCGGCGACGGGGCGGGCAAGGTCGTCACCTTCGGGGATCGGGACTGCTCGCTCCAGCGGCGCAACCAGAAGGTCGTGGAGGAGGCGCCCGCGCCCGGGCTGCCCGGCGCCGTCCGGGCCGGGCTCACCGAGGCGGCGCGCGGCCTTTGCGCGTCCGTCGGGTACCGGTCGGCCGGGACCGTCGAGTTCGTGTACGACGCGGCACGGGAGGAGGCCTACTTCCTGGAGGTCAACACGCGACTCCAGGTCGAGCACCCCGTCACCGAGGAGATCTACGGGGTCGACCTCGTCGAGTGGATGCTGCGGCTCGCGCAGGGCGACGCCTCCGTCGTCACCGAGCCGGGGCCCGCGCGCGGGCACGCCGTCGAGGCGCGCGTATACGCCGAGGACCCTTCGCGCGACCACCGGCCGAGCGCGGGGCTGCTCACCCGCGTGGCGTTCCCCGAAGGCGTCCGGGTGGACGCGTGGGTGCGGACCGGGACCGAGGTGACGACCTCCTACGACCCGATGCTCGCCAAGGTCATCGCACACGGCGCGACCCGCGACGAGGCGCTCGCGAAGCTGGACGCGGCCCTGGCCGCGAGCCGGATCGACGGGATCGAGACCAACCTCGGGCTCGTCCGCGCCGCGCTCGCCCACCCCGCCGTGCGCGCCTCGGCGCACTCGACGGCGACGCTCGCCGAGGTCGCCGACCCGACGCCGCGGATCGAGGTCGTCTCCGGCGGGACGCTGACGACGGTCCAGGACTGGCCGGGACGGACCGGGTACTGGCAGGTCGGGGTACCGCCCTGCGGACCCATGGACGACCTGTCGTTCCGGCTCGGCAACCGCGCGCTGGGCAACCCGGAAGGGGCGCCAGGTCTTGAGTGCACCCTTCAGGGGCCGTCCCTGCGCTTCACCCACGCCACGACCGTGTGCGTGACGGGCGCGCCCGCGCCCGTCAGCGTCGACGGCTCTCCGGTGCCGCAGTGGACGCCGCTGACCGTCTCGGCCGGCGCCACCCTGCAGGTCGACGCGCCCGGCGAGCACGGACTCCGCACCTATGTCCTGGTCGCGGGCGGGCTCGACATCCCCGACTTCCTGGGAAGCGCGGCCACGTTCACCCTCGGGAAGTTCGGCGGCCACGGCGGCCGTGCTCTGCGCACCGGCGACGTGCTGCACGGTGGAAGCGCCGTTTCCACCGGGACTCCGGTACCGGAAGCCGATCGTCCCGTCTTCGGGAGGGAGTGGGCGATCGGCGCGGTCGAGGGGCCGCACGCCGCGCCCGAGTTCTTCACCGAAGAGGACATCCGCGACTTCTACGCCGCGGACTGGAAGGTGCACTTCAACTCGGCGCGGACCGGGGTCCGGCTCGTCGGGCCCAAGCCCCGGTGGGCGCGCAAGGACGGCGGCGAGGCGGGGCTGCACCCGTCGAACATCCACGACACGCCGTACTCGGTCGGCGCGGTCGACTACACCGGCGACATGCCCGTGCTGCTCGGGCCGGACGGGCCGTCGCTCGGCGGGTTCGTGTGCCCGGCGACGATCGCGTCGGGGCAGCGCTGGAAGCTCGGGCAGCTCAGGCCCGGGGACTCGCTCAGGTTCGTCCCGCTCACCACGGCCGCCGCCGACGCGCTCCGCCGCGCGCCGCAGGCCCCGCCCGTCGCCGACCGCGCGGTGATCTCCGACGGGGGCGTGCTGGCCCGCAGGCAGGACGTCACCTTCCGGCGCAGTGGCGACGACAACCTCCTCGTCGAGTTCGGGCCGATGGAACTCGACCTCGCGCTGCGGATGCGGGTGCACGCGCTCCAGGAGGCCGTCGTCGCGGCCCGGATCGACGGGGTCCGCGACCTCACGCCCGGCATCCGGTCGCTGCAGATCAAGTTCGACCCCGACGCCGTCGCGCGGGAGCGGCTGCTGGACCTCGTCCGCGACATCGAGGCAGGGCTGCCCGCGGCCGACGAGCTCGTCGTGCCGTCCCGCACCGTGCACCTGCCGCTGTCGTGGGACGACCCGGCGACGCGCGAGGCCATCGCGCGGTACATGGCGGGCGTGCGCGACGACGCGCCGTGGTGCCCGTGGAACATCGATTTCATCCGGCGCGTCAACGGACTGGCCTCCGTCGAGGACGTGTTCCGGACGGTGTTCGACGCCGAGTACCTCGTCCTCGGGCTCGGCGACGTCTACCTGGGCGCGCCCGTCGCGACCCCGCTCGATCCGCGGCACCGGCTCGTCACCACCAAGTACAACCCGGCCCGTACGTGGACCGCGGAGAACTCCGTAGGCATCGGCGGCGCCTACCTGTGCGTGTACGGGATGGAAGGGCCCGGCGGATACCAGTTCGTCGGACGGACCACGCAGGTGTGGTCGAGCTGGAAGCCGGAGGGGAACCCCTGGCTGCTGCGGTTCTTCGACCGCATCAGGTGGTACGAGGTCGGGCCCGAGGAACTGCTGGAACTGCGCGCCGACATGGCCGCCGGACGGTTCGCCCCGCACGTCGAAGAGGGCACGTTCGCGCTCGCCGACCACGTGCGGTTCCTCGACGAGAACGCCGCGGAGATCGCGGAGTTCCGGGCGCGGCAGGCCACCGCGTTCGGCGCGGAGCGCGACGCGTGGGAGGCCGCGGGCGAGTTCGTGCGCGCCGAGGCCGCGGCCGAGCCCGCGCCGCCGCCCGCCGACATCGCCGTCCCTGCCGGGGGCAGGCTCGTCGAGGCCGAGTTCGCCGCGTCCGTCTGGCAGGTCGCGGTCGCGGCGGGCGACACCGTCAAGGAAGGCGACCCGCTGCTCGTCCTGGAGGCGATGAAGATGGAGGCGCCCGTCCACGCCCCGTGCGACGGCGTCGTCGCCGAAGTCCTCGCCGCGCCCGGCGGGCAGGTCGAGGCGGGTACGCCCCTGATCGTCCTCGGCCCGCCCGCGTAGGCCCCACTCCCCGAAAGGCTTCACCTCGATGACCGAACGCATCCTCGCCCGCGTCCGCGCCGCCTACGACCGCATCGCCGCCGTCGACCGCCCCGAGATCTGGATCGACCTGCGCCCGCGGGCCGAGGTCGAGGCGGAGGCTGCCGGGATCGACCCGTCGCTGCCGCTCGCGGGGCGGCTCCTGGCCGTCAAGGGCAACATCGACGTCGCGGGCCTGCCGACGACGGCGGGCTGCCCTTCGTACGCTTACCTTCCCGAAGTGGACGCGCCGGTCGTCGGGCGGCTGCGGGCGGCGGGGGCGCTCGTCATCGGCACGACCAACCTCGACCAGTTCGCGACCGGGCTGGTAGGCACCCGGTCGCCTTACGGGGCGGTGCGGAACTCGGTGGACCCGTCCCGGATCAGCGGCGGCTCCAGCTCCGGCTCGGCCGTCGCGGTGGCCCTCGGCATCGCCGACCTCGCGCTCGGCACCGACACGGCGGGCTCCGGGCGCGTCCCGGCGGCGTTCAACGGGATCGTCGGGCTGAAGCCGACCCGCGGTCTCGTCCCGACGGCCGGGGTGGTCCCGGCCTGCGCGAGCCTGGACTGCGTGACGGTCTTCGCCCGCACCCTGCCCGAAGCCGAACAGGCCCTCGCGCACATGGTGTCGGGGGCCGACGCGGCCCCCGTCCGCGCCCCGGGCCCGTGGCGCGTCGCCGTGCCCGACCCCGCCCAGCTCGGCGAGATGGACGAGGGCTGGGCCGGGGCGTTCCAGCGCGCGGCGGCCCGCCTGGAGGCGGCTGGGGCGGTGCTGTGCCCCGTCGACCTCGCCCCGTTCACCGAGGCCGCCGCGATGCTCTACGAAGGCGCCTTCGTGGCCGAGCGCTACACCGCCGTCGGCGCGTTCATCGACGCCCAGTCCGAGAAGGGCGGCGACGGCCTCGACCCGACCGTCACCGGCATCGTCCAGCGCTCCCGCGACATCCCCGCCCACCGCCTCTACGCCGACCAGACCCGCCTCGAAAGCCTGCGCGCCCGCGCCCTGGCCTCCTTGGGCGACGCCGACGCGCTGCTGCTGCCCACGGCTCCGGGCCACCCCACCCTGGACGCGGTCGCCGCCGACCCGCTCGGCGAGAACGCCCGCCTGGGCCGCTTCACCAACTCCACCAACCTCTTCGACCTCGCCGCCGTCGCCGTCCCCGCCGGCGACGTCGCAGGCCTCCCCTTCGGCGTCATGCTCATCGGCCGCGCGCACACCGACCACTTCTTGGCCCGCCTCGCCGCCCTCCTCACCCCGTCCACCCAGATCGCCGTAGTAGGCGCCCACCTCACGGGCCAGCCTTTGAACGGCCAACTCCTGGCCCTGGGTGCGCGCTTCGCCCGATCCGTCACCACGGCTCCGACCTACCGCCTCTACGCCCTCCAGACCACCCCGCCCAAGCCCGGCCTCGTCCGCGTCCCCGAAGGCGGCTCCGCCATCGAAGCCGAAGTCTGGGACCTTCCCCCGGAGGGCCTCGGCGCCTTCCTCGCCGCCCTTCCCCGTCCCATGGCCCTCGGCAGCCTGGAACTCTCCGACGGCACCTCCGTCCCCGGCTTCCTCTGCGAGCCCTCCGCCCTCCACAACGCCGCGGACATCACCGCCCACGGCGGCTGGCGCGCCTATCTGGCCTCCTCCTCAGCCTGACGGACGCGCGGGCCGCCCTCCCCGGAGCGCGGCCCGCGCGTGGGCAAAGATCGGCGGAATGCATCTTTTGTGACACTTCTGGCAATACCGAGGGGTACGTCCTTTACGACTCAACAAAGCGGCGCCCCGCACCCGGGCGGGTCGGCGTGCATCAGGAGAGCCTCCCCGTGACGCGAGAAATGTCCGACGAGAAGACCAACGAGACCCCCGCCGAGCGCGCCGACCGCAACTTCGTCGAATTCCTGCAGGGGATCCGCGTCGCCGTCACCGGCGTCCAGGTCCTCTTCGCGTTCCTGCTGACCGTGCCGTTCTCGCCGGGCTTCTCCGGCGTCGACGACGGCGAACGCGCCCTCTACTATGTCGCCCTCGTCTCCGCCGCGCTCGCCTCGCTCTTCTTCATCGCCCCCGTCGCCCAGCACCGCATCCTCTTCCGCCAGGGCCTCAAGGAGGATCTGGTCCGCCGCTCCAACGTCTACGGCCTCATCGGCACCGCCGCCCTGGCCGTCTCGATGACGTCCGCCGCGTGGCTCGTCACCGCCCACCTCTTCCCCGGCCCCCTCCCCTCCCTCACCGCCGCCGGAATAGTCCTCCTCGCCGGCTGGCTCTGGTTCGTCGAACCCGCCCTCCACCGCACCTCCAACAACACTTGACACCGACCCGACCCCCATCCCAGACCCATGAGGCGCCCGCCGCGTGCACCGCGCCACCGGCCTCCGGCTCTGACGCCGGCGCCCTCGCCATGAATCTCGTCGGCGACGCCTCGAACCGACGTTCTGTCTCACCGCCCGGCCGGGATCACGGACGGGCGGTGAGGGGCTCCGGCCTCCTCATCGGGGGCCGCGGCGGGACGTCTGGTGTCAGGCGGGGACCTGGTCGAGGAAGCCGCTGACGCGGGTGATGCGGCCGTCGGCGATCTCGGCGACGTCGAAGCCGATGACGACCGGGGACGCGCCGGCGGGGCCGAGGTGCCAGGTGAAGCGGGCCAGGTCGTGGTGGGCGTCGACGTCGCCCGCGAGGGTGAAGGACAGGCCCGGGAAATGGGCCTGGACGCCGGTGATGACGGTGTCGAGGGCGTCGCGGCCCCGGACGGCGGCGAGCGGGTCGGTGTAGGAGGCGTCGTCGGCCCAGATCTCGGCGAGGAGGGCGCGGCGGGCCTCCGCGTCGGTCTCGTTCCAGGCGGCGAGGTACTTGTTGATGAGTTCCATGCTCTCGTCCTTCTCTGTTCTGCTGACACCCCCGACGCTACGAAGCCGCGCCTTGCCCGGAATCCGTCATGCTTAGGTACCGCGACCGGTCGGATCCGTGCCGTGGCGCACCGGATAGTGTGCGGGCATGTTGTACGGCAGGTCGGCGGAGCAAGCGGTCCTCGCCGGGCTGCTCGACGGAGCCCGGGAGGGACGCAGCGCGGCGCTGGTCCTGCGCGGCGACCCCGGCATCGGCAAGACCGCGCTCCTGTCCTGGCTCGCCGCGAGCGCGCCGCGGGTCCTGCGCGCCGAGGGCGTCGAGGTGGAGGCGGATCTGCCGTTCGCCGCGCTGAGCCAGCTCCTGCGGCCGGCGCTTGCCCGTATCGGAGGGCTGCCCGGCCCGCAGCGGGCGGCGTTGGAGCGGGTGTTCGGGCTGGCGTCCGGCGAGCCCGCGGACCGGTTGCTGGTCGGGCTCGCGGTCCTGTCGCTGCTCGCCGACCTCGCCGACGACGGGCCGCTCCTGTGCGTGGTGGACGACGCGCAGTGGCTCGACTCGGTCTCCGCCGAGGCGCTCGTCTTCGCGGCGCGGCGCCTCGACGCCGAGGGCGTCGTGCTGCTGTTCGCCGCGCGCGACGGGGCGTTCGCCGCGCCGGGGCTGGCCGAGCTGCGCCTGCCGCCGCTCGGCCAGCAGGACGCCGCGCGGCTGCTGCCCGCCTCGCTCGATCCGGCGACACGCTTCCAGGTGCTGGCCGAGGCCGCCGGGAACCCTCTGGCCCTGCAGGAGCTGCCGCAGGCGGTGGTCTCCGACGACGGCGGCGCACCGCTGACGGGGCGGCTCGTCGAGGCGTTCCACGGCCAGGTGGCGGCGCTGCCCGCGGCGTCGCGGGCGCTGCTGCTGGTCGCTGCGGCCGAGGACACCGGCGACCTCGACGTGGTGCTCCGCGCGGGCGGCCTGCTCGGCGCGGACGCGGCCGACCTGCGCCCCGCCGAGGGACTGCGGCTCGTCGCGGTCCAGGGGCGGACGCTGCGGTTCCGGCATCCGCTCGTGCGCACCGCCGTGTACCGGGAGGCGCCGGTCGCCGACCGGATCGCCGCGCACCGGGCGCTCGCGGAGTCGGCGGACTCCCCGGAGCACGCCGACCGGCGCGCCTGGCACCTCGCCGCGGCGACGACCGGGCCCCGCGAGGACGTCGCGGCAGCGCTGGAGGCGACCGCGGAACGCGCGCGCGAACGGGGCGGTTACGCAGCCGGGGTCGCGGCCTGCGCCCGCGCCGCCGAGCTGAGCGAGGACGACGCCGAACGCGCCCGCCGCCTGCTCTCCGCCGCCGAACTGGGCATCCGCGCGGGCGACATGGCGGGCGCGGTGGCGTTCGCCGAACGCGCGGGAGGGCTGCGCGCCGAGCCGCGCTTCCTCGCCCGCGTCGCGGGCGTCGAGGCACTGGCCTGGTTCTGGCAGGGCGCCTACCCGACCGCGCACGACCTGCTGCTCGCGGGCGCCGACCTGGATCCCGAGCACGCCGCGCAGCCGCTCGTCCAGGCGTTCCACACCGCCTGGTACCTGGGTTCCGACGCGCTCGCCGCGACCGCGGGCAGGCTCGCCGAGGTCGACGATCCGCTCGCCGAGGTGCTCGTGGCAGCCCACGCCGAGGCCGCTCCCCTCGCCCGGCGACCCGCCATGGACGCGCCGCCTCCGCTCGCCGCGAGCGCCCGCGCGATCGGCGCCGACGCCCACGCCCTGTCCCAGCTGTGCGGCACGGGCTTCATCGCCGGCCAGGACGCCGAGACCCACGAACTCGCCGCCCGCCTGACGGCACGGGCCCGCGCCGACGGCGCGTTCGGCCTGCTGCCCACGCTGCTGTTCTTCCTGGCCGAGGCCGAACTGTTCCACGGCCGTCACCGTGACGCCCGCGCGGAGCTCGCCGACTGCCGTGCGATCGCCGCCGACAACGGCCAGCGGCACTGGGCGAGCCAGGCCGCCGCGGTCTCGGCGGTGCTCGCCGCGATCGAGGGCGACGAGGCGGGCTGCCGCGCGCTGGTCGCCGAGTCCCTCGCGGGCGCGGCCCCGGGCGTCCCCGCCTCCGGCCTTTCGTGGACGCTCTGGGCGACCGGTCTCCTCGACCTCGGCCACGGCCGCACCGCGCAGGCGCTCGACGGGCTGCTCAGGCTCCAGGACGAGGCGTTCGCCCACCACGTGTGCGCGCGGCGCAGCGTGCCCGATCTCGTGGAGGCCGCCGTCCGCACCGGATCACCGGACCTGGCCCGTCCCGCGGCCGCCGCGTTCACCGCGTGGGCCGACCGGAGCGGCCGGCCGTGGGCGCGGGCGCTCGCGCTGCGCTGCCGCGCCCTCCTCGAAGGCGACGAGGACGCCTTCGCCGAGGCCGTCGCCCTCGACGGCCGCCCCTTCGAGCGCGCGAGGACCCGGCTCCTCTACGGTGAACGGCTCCGCCGCGCCCGGCGCAAGGCAGAGGCCCGTCCGCACCTGACCGCCGCCTTGGAGGCGCTCGACGACCTGGGCGCGGCGCCCTGGGCGGCCCGCGCCCGCGCCGAACTGGAGGCGGCGGGTGCCGTCGCCCGCGACGGCACCCGCCCGCCGGGGTCCTCGCTCACCCCGCAGGAGCTCCAGATCGTCCGGCTCGCCGCGTCGGGGCTGTCCAACAAGGACATCGCCGCCCGCCTGTTCCTCAGCCCCAGGACGGTCGGCTACCACCTCTACAAGGCCTATCCCAAGCTCGGCGTGGCCGACCGCCGGGAGCTGGCCGGCCTCGCCCTCTGAAGGATCAGACGGCGTCGGCCACCGAGGGCGCCTCGACGGCCTCAAGGTCGGTGACCTTCGTCCCGGTGGCGTCGGTGATCAGGAGCTGCCGGTCCGCAAGGGTGACCCAGTGGGGCTCGTAGTCGTGGGGCTCGCTTCCCACGAGGGTGCCTTCGGGGCTCTCGCGGTAGCAGAGGGTCTCGCCCCAGGTGGTGGCCACGATGACCGACCCGTCGGTGGCCAGGAGGTTGAGGCAGGCGTTGTCGTCCAGCGCGGCGATGTCCCGGACGAGTTCGGGCACCGCCGACGTGAGGGGCGCGCCCGCGTCCAGGCGCTGCCACAGGAGCTGGGCCAGGAAGGCCGCGTCGCAGGTGGACTCCGGGACGTAGGCGGGGTCGTGCAGGGGTGTGGCGCGACCCACGTTGAGGTGGCCGTTGAGGGAGAGGATCACCGAGCCGTTGGTGAACGGCGCGGTGGCCTCGACCTCGATCGGCATCCCGGGGCTGGCGCCGCGGGCGGCGCCGACGACGCAGGTGCCGCGGGTGTCGGCCGCGAGCGCCGGGAAGGCGGGGTCGTCCTCGATCGGGCCGGTGCGGCGGTAGGTGACGGCCCTTCCTTCCTCGTACCAGCCGACGCCGAAACCGTCCTGGTTGATCAGGTCGATGTGCTGCCAGCGCGGGCGGGCCGCCTGGGCGGGCAGCCCATAAGCGGGCGCGAGGACGAGATCCTCGACCGTGCGCTCGACTCCGAGCCAGGCGAAATGACGGCACATGCGGCCTCCCCCGAGGACCTCGACGACTGTTCCTTCACGCAGGATAGGCAACTAAATCCCATGGTCCTGCAGCCACAGCTCAAGGAGTGCCAACTGCCAGAGCGCGTTCGCTCCCAGCGTGGTGCGGTGGGCCGTCGGCGCGGCGAGGAGCCGGGTGACGTACTCCTCATCGAACAGGCCGCGCGCCTTCGCCGACGGGTTCGTCAGGGCGTCCCGCGCGAGATCGAGATAGGGCCCGGAAAGGTGCCGGATCGCCGGGACGGGGAAGGAGCCCTTGGTCCGGTCGATCACCGCGTCGGGGACGACGCCCCGGGCCGCCTCCTTCACCACGCCCTTGCCCCCGTGGGCAAGTTTCAGCGCGGGCGGGCAGGCTCCGGCGAGTTCGACGACCTCGTGATCGAGGAACGGGGTGCGTGCCTCCAGCCCGAAGGCCATGGTCATGTTGTCGACCCGCTTCACCGGGTCGTCGACCAGCATGACGGTGCTGTCCAGCCGCAGGGCCGCGTCGACGGCCTCGGTGGCGCCGGGCTCGGCGAAGTGGGCCCGGACGAAGGCGGTGCTGTGGTCCTCGCCGAGGTAGCCGGGCCGGAGCTGCCCGGCGAGATCGGCGTGCGGCCGGTCGAAGAAGACCTTGGCGTACGCCGCGGCGGCCTGATCGCGGGGTGTCGCGGCGAGCGGCGGATACCAGTCGTAGCCGGCGAAGATCTCGTCCGCACCCTGCCCGGACTGCACCACCTTGACGTGCTTCGACACCTCCTGCGACAGGAGGTAGAAGGCCACGCAGTCGTGGCTGACCATGGGCTCGCTCATCGCCGAGACCGCGCCGTGCAGGGCGTCCAGCAGGCGGTCGTCGGAGATCGCGATCCGGTGGTGGTCGGTGCCGAACTCGCGGGCGACCAGATCGGAGTAGGCGAACTCGTCGCCTTCCTCGCCTCCGGCGGCCTGGAATCCGATGCTGAAGGTCGCGAGCCCGTGCTGGCCCGCCTCGGCGAGGAGCGCGACGATCAGGCTGGAGTCGATCCCGCCCGACAGCAGCACCCCGACGGGCACGTCGGCGACCATCCGGCGGGAGACCGCGGTGCGCAGCGAGTCGAGGACGGCCCCGGGCCATTCCTCCTCGGGAAGATCCACATGCCGGGTGAAGGAGGGCCGCCAGTAGACGTGGTCCTCCTGGGTGCCGTCGGGGCGGATGGTCCGGACTGTCGCGGCGGGCAGCTTCTCGACCCCGTTCAGGATCGTCCGGGGCGCCGGGACGACGGAGTGGAAGGTCATGTAGTGGTGCAGCGCCACGAGATCGAGCGAGGTGTCGACGTCCCCGCCCGCGAGCAGCGCCGGAAGGGTGGAGGCGAACCTGAGCCGCTCCGGCGAGCGCGTCACGTAGAGGGGCTTGATCCCGAGCCTGTCCCGTCCGAGGACGACGAGGCCGGTGTCCCGCTCCCGGATGGCGAACGCGAACATGCCCTTGAGGTGGGAGACGAAGTCGCGGCCCCAGCGGTGGTAGCCCTTGATCAGCACCTCGGTGTCGGAGGTGGAGAAGAACCGGTATCCGGCGGCCTGGAGCTCTTCGCGCAGTTCCTTGTAGTTGTAGACGCAGCCGTTGAAGACGCACGCGAGCCCGAGGTCGCTGTCGATCATGGGCTGGGCGGCGTGGTCCGACAGGTCGATGATCTTGAGCCGCCGGTGCCCGAGCGCGAACCCGCCGGACGCCCAGACACCCGAGCCGTCCGGGCCTCGGGACTCCATCCGGGCGGTCATCCGGGCGACGCCGTCCACGTCGGCGGGCCGATCGTCGAATCGGATCTCACCACAAAAGCCGCACATTTATCTTTTCGTCCTTTCTAACTCAGGAGAGGAGCCAGGTGTCCTTCGAACCGCCGCCTCGCGAGGAGTTCACGATCCTGCTGCCCGCCGCCGCGACCCGCGTCAGGGCCAGCGGCACGACCTCGGTCTCGGCGCCCATGCACACGAACCCGCGCAGGTCGACGGCCCGGGGTTCGAGCCGTCCGTCCGCGAACGTCGGATGGGTCGACAGCCCGATCGTCTCCTGCGCGATCCAGGCCTCCGGGTCCGCGGTGATCTGCTCCCGGACCCGCGCCAGCTCGGCGGGCGAGGCGTCGGGGCCGATCACCACGCCCCGGCCGCCATACCCGTCGACGGGCTTGACGACGAGTTCGGCGAGCCGGTCCAGCACCTCGGCGAGCCGTTCGGGCTCGCGGCACAGGAACGTCGGGACGTTGTCGAGAACCGGGGTCTCGTTCAGGTAGTAGGTGATGAAGTCCGGGACGTGCGCGTACAGGGCCTTGTCGTCGCCGAGCCCGTTGCCGGGGGCGTTCGCGAGGACCAGGGTGCCCGCGGCGAGCGCGGCGCGGAGTGCGGGCACCGCCTCGAACAGGGCGTCCTCCTCGATCCGCCGGTAGAGCACCTCGACCGGGATGTCCCGGGCGAACACCCGGCCCTTGGCGTCGACCCGGAGGTCGCCGGGCTGGACCAGCGGCACGCCCATCTCCGTCGCGAGCAGGCGGTGCTCGTAGAACGCCGCGTCGCCCGGACCCTCGGTGACCAGCGCCAGCGCGCGCGACCCGTGCGTGAGCGCGTCCCGCAGAACGGACACCGCACGCCGCGGCGACGACGTCGGCGCGGCCCTGACCAGCTCGGGCAGCACCCGGGCGGCGAGCCACCGGTTGGCCATCGCGTACCCGATGCCCGAAGGGACCCGCAGGTTGTCCTCCAGGACGTACCAGCGGCCCGCGCTCGTGCGCACCAGATCCGTGCCGGTGACCGCGCACCGGACCGTGCCGGGCGCGACGAGCCGCCCCTCCGGACGCAGTCCCGGCGAGGAGTCGATCAGCGCGGCCGGCACCACCCCGTCCCGGACGATCTCGCGGTCGCCGTAGGCGTCGTGCAGGAAGGCCTCCAGTGCCCGCGCGCGCTGGGCGAGACCGCTGGAGACGGCCCGCCAGTCCTCGCCCGCGACGACCCTGGGGAACAGGTCGAACGGGAACAGCCGCTCCCGGTCGTCGCCGGTGCGGAAGTACATGCCGAGGTTGCGCTGGACCTCGTCGCGGCGCCGCTCCCGCTCCGCGACTCCGCCGGGGCCGAGCCGCTCGAACGCGTTGAGCACCATGCCGTAGTGGCGGCGTGCCGTCCGGTCGAAGACGATGGCCTCGTCGGCGGAGCTATCGTAGCCGCGCAGCATCCGCATGACCTCGGTGCGGGGCTTCTCGGGCCCGCCGCTCTTCGTGTGCATGCGCGTCTCGGCGACGAGCAGGTCGACGACCTCCTCCAGGCCGCCCGCCGCGAACACCGCGCGCTGGCGGGCCGCGGAGCTGCCCCGCTCCAGGGACTCCGAGGCGAGCCGCGCGACCAGGTCCCAGTCTCCGCTGTCCTCCAGCACGGGCCGGAGCCGGTCGAGCAGGCCGCGCACGACCCGCGCCGCCGCATAGGGACGGCCGCTGACCGGATCGACCAGCTCCCCTTCGAGCCCCTCGCGGGCCGCCCGCCACGTCTGCGCGCGCACCAGCTCCGGCCGGAACCCGCGCGGCGACCTGCCCGACTCGATGTCGCGCAGCGCGGCGACGACCAGGGCGCGGAACAGCCCGGCGAGCAGCGTCACGTCCTCGACGCGGGGGCAGGCGTCCGGGACGCGCAGCTCCAGCGTCGGCACGTGGGAGGACGGCCGGAGGTCGTAGTAGATCATCCCCGGGTCCGTGATGACGCCGGTCCGGATGAGGTCGGCGATGAGCTCGTCGTACTCCTTGGCGCTCTCCACCACGGGCGGCGGGCCGGTCGTCGGCCAGCGGGACCAGGCAAGGGTCCGCGCGCTGGCGTAGCCGGAGTCTTCGCCGAGCCAGAACGGCGACGACGCCGACAGCGCGAGCAGCACCGGCGTCCACGGCGCGACCCGGCTCGCGACCGCCACCGCGAGGTCCCGGTCTGGCACCTCCACGTGCACCTGCGCGCCGCAGATCAGCTGCTCGCGGGCGAGCAGCTGGTACTCCTCCAGCATGTTCTCGTAGCGGGCGTCGGGCGTGACGTCGAGCGCCTCCAGGTCGACGATCGGCACCGTCCCGGCCGCGACCGCGCCCAGGCCGAAGTTCTCTGCCTCCTCGACGACGCCGTGCCGCAGCGCGGTGAGGTCCTCGGCGAGGTCCGCGAGCGACACGAACGGCCGGGAGTTCGTCTCCACCACCGACCGCTGCAGCTCGCTGGAGAACCGCTCCTGCGACAGCCTTTCGAGCAACGCGTCCGCGCGCGGCACCAGCCGCCGCGTCCGCAGATCCACCAGATGGAACTCCTCCTCGACTCCGACGGCTACGGACTCAGGTCTCTCCTGCATCTTCGTCAACACCCACTTTGAGATATTTCGGTGGGATTCCCGATCCGGCGAGATCCATGCCCGATATCTCCGCAAGTGACCGACGCCATGCACATTTCGGACTGAAGAACGGGCGATCCGAGCCGGATCGGACCTAGCCGAGGCTATCGATTTTCGATAGATTGCTATCGTTGCTCGACAAAGAGGAGGAGTGATGCGTCAGATCGTCGTCGTCCTACTGCGGTGCGTGCTCGGCGTCCTGGGCGCCGGGTCGCTGTTCGTCCTCGCGGTGATGGTGCCGCTGCTCGTGGCCGACCTCGCGGAACTGCGGCCGGAGTACGACCACCTCAGGATCGCGCTGCCGGCCGTCTTCACGGCAGGGGTCGTCACGGGCCAGGTGGTGCTGGTGTGCGTGTGGAGACTCGTGACGATGGTGCGCGAGGGGACCGTGTTCTCGGTCCGGGCGTTCCGGTTCGTCGACGTCATGATCGGCGCGATCATCGTCGGCGGGCTCGTCGTGTTCGGCCTCGCAGCGGCGCTGGCACCGGGCGAGGCCGTCGCCCCGGGCGTCGTCGCGCTCATCTGCGGGCTCTCGCTCGCGGTGTTCGCGGTGGCCCTCATCGTCTTCGTCCTGCGGACCCTGCTCGCCCAGGCCGTCGCCCGCGACGCCGAGGCGACCCGGATGCAGGCCGAACTCGACGAGGTGATCTGATGCCCATCGTCGTCGACATCGACGTCATGCTCGCCCGACGCAAGATGTCCGTCGGCGAACTCGCCGAACGCGTCGGCATCACCCCGGCCAACCTCGCCGTACTGAAGAACGGACGCGCCAAGGCCGTCCGCTTCACCACCCTCGAAGCCCTCTGCGAAGCCCTCGACTGCCAGCCCGGCGACCTCCTGCGCTGGGCCCCCGAACCCCCCTGAACCCGGCGTCACAGACCGAGTGCGGACAGATCCGCAGAGTGCCGCGCCCGCCCGACGTAGGGTGCGCCCATGGCCGTGACGAGCACCGAGCAGAGGGCCCGCGACGAGGCACGCCTGGCGATCCTCAAAGCCATCAAGGGCCGCGCCGACTACATCTCCCGCAAGCAGTCCGAAGCCACCACCCTCCAGCTCCGCGACCTCGCCGAGGCCTACGCCCTCGTCGCCTCGAACGACTCCTGACGCAGGCTCAGGGGAGGGGTTCGAGCATCGCCGGGACGCGGACGGAGGAGAAGGAGGTGGGGCGGCGGAGGCGGAAGCCCAAGGTCTCATAGAGGTGGATGGCCGTGGTGTTGTCGGCCAGTGCGTGCAGGAAAGGCGTCTCGCCGCGGGCTCGGACGCCGGCCGCGACGGCGTGGACGAGACGGGTCGCGAGGCCCTCGCCGCGGTGAGCGGCGTCGGTGCAGACGGCGCTGATCTCCGTCCAGCCGGGCGGGTAGAGGCGCTCGCCCGCCATCGCGATCAGACGGCCCTCCCGGCGGATGCCGAGATAGGCGCCCATCATGATCGTGCGCAGGCGGAACGGGCCGGGATTGGTGCGAGCCACGAGATCGAGCATCTCCGGGACGTCGGCGGGGGTGAGCCGGACGGCCTCGGGATCGGGGACCGCCGCGACGTCCTCCCCCGTCATCTGCACCCCGGCGAGCTCCACGGCGAGTTCCCACCCTTCAGGCGCCGGGGCCCCGCCCACCAGCGGCACCAGCCCGCCCGGCCCGGCGAGTTCCGCCGCGTCGGCCCAGTCGGCCGCCGACGCGGGCTCCGGAAGGCTGAGGAACGGGGCGACGTCCTCCGGATAGCGGACGACGCCGCCGCGCCACTCGGCGAAGTGCGCGTGCGGCCCGGTCAGCGCCGAGCGGATCGGATCGTCGAGCGGATGAGCGGCCATGCCACCACCTGTTCGTAGAGCGGAATCTCCCACCCGCATAGTAGGAATCCCCCGCCCTCTCGGCTCCCCCCGCGACCCCCTATCCTCGAACCGCGTCCGCCCTCCCCCTCCGGAGCGTTGAGATGACCGCAGACCGCATCGGACTGGCCCTCGGCGTCCTGGGCATGCTCGCGGGCCTCGTCCTCGTCGTCAGGACCCTCCGCCAGGGCCCCTTCCTGCCGCCCTAGCTACGGCAGCCACTACTTCCGCCCGCCGCCCGCGTCGTGCTCCTGCTCCGGCTTCCGTGAAGAGCCGCAGTGAGCGCCCGGCCGGAACGAGAGCGCTCGGTGCGGGCCTCCGCGAGGCGGGCGGATCGCCGCCGCGGCGAGGGCCACGGCCCCGGCCGGGGGCGACGGCGACAGCGGGCCGGCGAGATGGCCGTGGAGGGTTGCGCCCTGAGGCCGCGCCGCGGCTTCTTCGCGTGGATCAGAAGCGGGGCAATGCGGCGGCGAACGCGCGGCCTGACTGCTTCTCGGGCGCGGGGATGAGGAGGCTGAGACCGTCGGAGCGGCCGCTGAAGGCGAGGTCGGCCTTGAGACCTATCCCGAAGACGGCGCCCTGCGGCTCGGAGCAGTACACCGCGCGCCGGTCGTAGGCGCCCCGGAGGGTATCGACGGGACGGCCGGTGACGCTGTGCGCGTCCAGGAGGAGCAGTCGCCAGTTGGTGAGCACGAGGTACACCGGCGTCTTCATGGCCACGACCGACCCGGCGCCGCCCGAGGCGACCGCGACCGCCGCCGCCACCGCCATGTTCCGCGCGAACGAGACGGTGCTGATCTGCGCCTTCAGCGCCACCTCGATCCGCTCCCCGGGCGCCAGATGCCCGGCGGCGGCCCGGTGCAGCAGTTCGGCGACCTTCGGCTTCATGAGGCGGCCTTCCCCGTCATCTACCAGGACAGGCCGCATCTTATCGCTAGAGATCTCGCATTTCCGGGAGACGCGGATTGCCGGTGCGCGGGCGTCGGCACCGGCGGGGCCGTCGGACGACGTGGCGGGCGGGTGGGGCGTGGAAGGGTGGCGGAGCTGGACGGCCTGGCCCCACCCCGATGGGGTGGCCGCCCACGACGTGCCGGCGGGTGGCGGGTGCCTCGGCGCGCAGGAACCCCTCGATCGCGCGGTCGGCTCGGCGAGCGGTGCGGTGCGGTGCGCGCGATCCGTCCACCGGTCTCGTCCGGGGCGCGATGCCGTGCTCCCGCCCTTGATCCGGCCGGTTGCGTTCAAGCATAGATGCAAGCATGTATGCTTGGCCCATGAGCGTTGATTCGGCGGCCGAGCGCGTCTATCGCGAGACGAAGGAGCTGATCCTCTCCGGGGCGATGCCGCCGGGTCGGCTGATCTCGGAGGGGGATGTCGCCACGCGGATGGACGTGAGCCGGACGCCGGTGCGGGAGGCGTTCGTGCGGTTGCAGAGCGAGGATCTGCTGGAGCTGATCCCCAAGCGGGGGGCGGTGGTGACCCCGGTTCCGCTCACCGAGGCCGCCGACGTGCTGGAGTCGCGGGCGGCGCTGGAGGCCGCCGCGGTCCGGCGGATGACGGCTCGGCGCGACGACGTCTCGCCGCTGCTGCGGTCGCTCGCGGAACTCGTCGCCGAGCAGCGGGAGAAGGTCGACGCGCGGGACGTCGTCGGGTTCGCCGAGCTGGACGCGCGGCTGCACCGCGAGATCGTCACGGCCTCGGGCAACGGGATCGCCGAACGCTTCTACGCCACGCTCGCCGACCGGCAGCGCCGGATGAACGTCTGGGCGATCCTGCCGGATCCGGGCCGGATGCGCACGCTCGCCGACGAGCACGAGACCCTCGCCCGCCACATCGCCGACGGGGACGTGCCCGGGTTCGAGTCCTTCCTGCGCGCCCACCTGGCGGCCACACACGGCGCTTCGGCGCAGTGGCTGGCATGAGCGCCGCGCAGGCCGTCCCGCTCGCGGAACCGGGCGCGGACAGGGCGAAGGCCGGCCGGGAGTGGATCGTCGTGGCCACGCTGATGGCGATGATCGGCTGGGGCGGCAACGAGTTCACGCCGCTGCTCGCCGTCTACCGCGAGCACGGTTATTCGGCCGTCGGCGTCGACGCGCTGCTGGCCGCCTACGTGGCGGGTCTCGTGCCCGGCCTGCTCATCGCCTCGGCCCTGTCCGACATGCGGGGCCGCCGGCCCGTCATGCTCGTCGGCGGCGCGGCGGCGGTGCTGGGCAGCCTGCTCATCGCGCTCGCGCCCTTCGGCGCCGCCCCGGTCGCCGCGGGCCGACTGCTGTCGGGCCTGGGCATCGGAATCGCGATGGCCGTCGGCACCACCTGGGTGAAGGAGCTCTCCGCGGGCGCGTCTCCAGGGGCCGGGGCACGCCGCGCGGCCACCGCGACGACCATCGGGCTCGCCGTCGGTCCCGGCGTCGCCGGAGCGCTCGCGCAGTGGGCTCCCTGGCCCCGCGTCCTGCCCTACCTCGTGCACGTCGCCGTGACGCTGCCGTTCCTCGCCTGGGTGGCGGCCCGCGCCGTCGAGACCCGCACCCATGACGACGGCCCCCGATCCCTGCGGGCCCGCCTGCGCGTCCCGGCCGCCGGGCACCGCAGGTTCGTGCGGGTGGTCCTGCCGCTCGCGCCATGGGTCTTCGGCACCGTCGCGGTCGCCTACGTCATCCTGCCCCAGCTCGCCGAGGCGCGCTCCGGCGGAAACGGTCTCCTGCTGGCCACCGCGCTGACGGTCCTCACCCTGGCCGCAGGAGTGCTGATCCAGCCCGTGGCCCGCAGGCTCGACGACGTGTCGACGGCTCGTGCCTGCGTCGTCTCGATGCTCTTCGTCGTCACAGGCCTGATCCTCGCCGCAGCCGTCGCCGTCTCCGGCCAGGTGTGGCCGACGCTCATCGTCGCGCCCCTGCTCGGCTGCGCCTATGGCATCGCCGTCGTCTCCGGCCTGCTGGAGGTCCAGCGCATCGCCGCCCCCGACGAGCTCGCCGGCCTCACCGGCGTCTACTACTCCCTCACCTACACCGGCTTCCTCCTCCCCCTGGCCCTGGCCGCCCTGGCCCGCTGGTTCTCCTACCCGACCATGCTCCTCGCCCTGGCCCTCCTGGCCTTGGCCTGCGCCCTCCCCATGGCCACGACCCTCCCCTCCCCACCCCCACCCCCCTGAGGCCCGCCCCACGGCCACCCACTCGCGCGGACCCGGCCCGCCCCGCCGAGCCGGTTCAGCGCGCCCGGAAGAGCGATGCCGCTTCGAGGGCGAGCCACGGCTCCGTCCCGCCACCTCGGCCAGCACGACCAGTCCCTCACCCGCCTCAGCCCGCCTGCCCCGGGGCGGGGCGACCCGGGGCGGAGGCAAGAGCCAGATGCGGCACGGGTCCGAGGGGAATTCCACGGCACGCGGCGCGGGGGTCGGCGCAACGTGGCCGGAAGCAGCGCGGGTCTGAGGAGTACCGGCTGGAGGTGGCACGAAGTCGAACAGGGCGCGACCAAGCGTCGCGGGCAACTGGTGCGGCCGTCACGGGGCCGGCGGCTGTCCGGGGCGGCGCCGACGAGCCCGCAGCCCGAGGCCCTCCGCCGCCAGGCGCCGGCGACGCGAGAGGCCGTGGCCGGGAACGTGCGTGTCGCAGGTGCGGGCGTCGCGGGACGCGCCTCTTGCGAGCGGGCGTGCGGGCAGACCCATTACCGGTGGGTCGGCCGGGTACCGGGTGGGCCTGCTGCAGGTTTGGCCGTTACGGGGTTGGCCCGGTACCGGGTGGGCCCGGTACCGGTACCGGGTGGGCCCGGTAGAGGTGGTGCTGTGGGGTGGGTCTGTCTCGGGGTGGAGGTTGCGGGGGGAGGGGTCAGCCGGAGGAGCAGGAGCTGCCGCCGCCGTCGGAGCCGGAGGAGGAGCCGTCGGACCAGCTCGAACCGTCGAACCAGCTGGAAGAGCCGTCCGAGGACGAGTCGTGGGAGCGTCGGCGGTTGGCGCGGCGCGGCGGGGTGTGGCCGCCCTGGCCGCCCTTCTCCAACGCGCGGAGCACGAACGCGATCACCAAGACGAGGACGAAGATGACACCGAAGATGATCAGGAGCTCCAGCATGTCCCACCTTTCCGAAGGTCACCAGATCAGATGGTCCCGCACCCCCTGAGGTTCACCCGATCGGGCTTCTACGTCATGGCGAGCCGCAAGGCCCCGAGGTCGGCCGCCGCAGCCGAGGCCGAGCGCATCGCGCGCGGGTCGAACGACTGTCCCGGGCAAGGCCGCCTGCTCAGATGAGGAGGCGCGCGTCGCCTCGGTCGAACCACCGCCCGCGGACGCGGCCGGCTCCGACGATCCACTGCGAATGCCATAGGAATGACGAAAAGCACCAAAGTTCATCAAACATTCAAGGGTGGGTGATCGTGGGTCGGGTCGAACGGCCCGGTCGGGGCATGAGGGGCTTGGGGGTTCGGGGGAAGGCGCGAGGACGGGGAACGGCGATGGAGCGGACCGGGTGCGTGGTCATCGGCGGTGGGCCCGCCGGGATGGTGCTCGGGCTGCTGCTGGCCCGGGCCGGCGTTCAGGTGACGGTGCTGGAGAAGCACGGGGACTTTCTGCGGGATTTTCGCGGGGACACCGTGCATCCCAGCACGTTGCGGCTGCTCGACGAGCTCGGGCTGGGCGAGCGGTTCGAGAGGCTGCCCTACAGCAAGGTGCGCAAGGCAGCGTTTCCGTTGAGCGATGGGCGTGAACTCGTCCTTTCGGACTTCGGCAGGCTGCGGCGCATGGCCCACCCGTACATCGCGATGGTGCCGCAGTGGCACCTGCTGAACCTCCTCGCCGACGCGGCCCGCGAAGAGCGGGGCTTCGCCCTGCGCATGCACACCGAGGCCACCGGTCTGATCCGCGAGAACGGGCGGGTCGCGGGCGTCCGCTACCGGGGCCCGGACGGGGCGGGCGAGCTGCGCGCCGACCTCACCGTCGCCTGCGACGGCCGCTGGTCGCTCGCCCGCCGGGAGGCCGGGCTCGTCCCGCGCGAGTTCCCGGTGCCGCTCGACACCTGGTGGTTCCGCCTCCCGACCGAAGCGGACGTCGCGCCGACGCTCACGCCCCGCACGGCGCCGGGCCGCACCCTCATCCCGATCCCCCGCGAGGGATACCTGCAGATCGGTTACCTGGGCCGCAAGGGCGGCGACGCGGCCCTGCGCGCCCGCGGCATCGAGGCGTTCCGGCGTGAGGTCGCGGCGCTCATGCCGTTCGCCGACGTGTCCGCGCTCACCTCCATGGACGACGTCAAGCATCTCGACGTCCGCCTCAACCGCCTCCGCCGCTGGCACGTGCCGGGCCTGCTGTGCATCGGCGACGCCGCCCACGCCATGTCGCCCGTCGGCGGGGTCGGGATCAACCTGGCCGTCCAGGACGCCGTCGCCGCCGCGTCAAGGCTCGCCCGCCCGCTGCTCCGCCACCGGGTCACCGACCGCGATCTCGCCGCGGTCCAGCGCCGCCGTCTGCTGCCGACCATCGTCGTCCAGGCCCTCCAGCGCATGCTGCACCGCCGGCTCATCGTCCCCATCATCAACGGCGAGACCGCGGCCCCGCCCGCGGGCTTCCTCGCCCTCCTGGAGCGCTTCCCCGCCCTCTCCGCGGTCCCCGCCTACCTGGTGGGCGTCGGCATCCTCCCCGAACACGCCCCCGCCTTCGCCCGCCGCCCCGCACCCCCCACACCCACCCGCCGCCCACGACCCCGATCCCGAACCTGACCCGATCCGACGCATGACCGGACGTCAGGGACTCCCCCACCGCGCTCCCGCCCGGTGCGGCACCGACCTGCGCCGTGCCCGGCCGTCGGGTGCTGGACGCGGCGCTGGTGGAACCCCGCTGGGCGTGCGGCCTACAGCCGCTGGGCCGTCGTCGTGGTCCTGTGCTTCGTCACCCTGTACCGCTACGACCTGCTGGTGTTCTGACCCTGTGTCACTCGCGTCGGCGACGCCTGCGCGGGGTGCCGGCCGGGGGCGGCGAAGACGTGGGCGGCGCGGTCGCGCCAGGTGGGGGCTGCGGTGATGTCGCGGGCCATGGCGGCGTACTCGTGGAACGCGACGCGCAGTGGGTTGAAGGTCTCGATGTTCTTGGTCAGCCCGTAGACGACGCGTTCCGTCTCGGGGGCGAAGGTGCCGAACAGGCGGTCCCAGATGATGAGGATGCCGCCGTAGTTGCGGTCCAGGTAGGAGCCTTGGGAGCCGTGGTGGACCCGGTGGTGCGACGGGGTGTTGAAGAGGAACTCGACGGGCCTCGGCAGCCGGTCGATCCGCTCGGTGTGGATCCAGAACTGGTAGACGAGGTTGACGCCGGAGGAGAACGCCATGACTGCCGGGTGGAAGCCCATGACGGCCATCGGCACGTAGAAGACCCAGCTCGTAAACCCCGTCCAGGGCTGGCGCAGGGCCGTCGAGAGGTTGAAGTACCGGCTGGAGTGGTGCACCACGTGCGACGCCCACAGGACGCGGACGCGGTGGTGCGTCCGGTGCGACCAGTAATAGAAGAAATCGGTCACGGGGAGGGCGAGGAGGATCCACTGCCAGCTGATGGGGACGTCCCAGGGCGTCAGGGCGTAGAGCCAGCCGAAGAGCAGTCCGTTGGCTGCCGCGATGGGCAGGCTCCACAGGAGGTCCCAGCCGAGGCTGCCGAGGCCCATCGCCAGGCTCGTCGCGGTGTCCCGGCCGGCGAAGCCCCGCTCGTCGTCGTCGGGACGCAGGCGGTAGGAGACCGCCTCGATCGCGAGCAGCAGCACGAAAGCGGGGATGGCCCACAGCACGACATCCGGCAGGTCCGTCATGGCTGGATGTTAGAGGGCATTTCCCTACATGTCGCTAGTCTGCGCCCGAGATCCCCGCGGGGTCAGGGGAGGATCGCGTCGACGTAGCCGCCGTCGACCCGGAGCGCGCCGCCGGTGGTGGCGGACGCCTGCGCGGAGCTGAGGTAGACGACCATGTTGGCGATCTCCGCGGGTTCGATCAGGCGCTGCAGGAGCGACTGCGGGCGGTGCTCGCGCATGAACGCGCGCTGCGCCTCGTCCCAAGGCAGGGCGCGGTCCACGAGTTCGTAGACGAAGTCCTCGACGCCGCCCGTGTGGGTGGGGCCCGCGATCACCGAGTTCACCGTGACGCCCGTACCGGCGGCCTCCTTGGCGAAACCGCGCGACACCGCGAGCAGGGCGGTCTTCGACATCCCGTAGTGGATCATCTCGGCGGGGATGGCGACCGCCGAGTCGCTCGCGATGTACTGGACCCGTCCGAACCCGCGCGCCTTCATGCCCGGCAGGTAGGCCCGGGTCAGCCGGACCGCCGCGAGCACGTTCACCTCGAAGTAGCGGCGCCACTCGGCGTCGTCGATCTCCAGGGCCGGGCGCGCCCCGAAGATGCCGAGGTTGTTGACGAGGACGTCGGTCTCCGGCAGCGCCGCGAGGGCCGCCGAAGCGCCCTCCTCGGTCGCGAGATCGGCCGGCACCGCGACGACGTCGGCGTCCGGCACCGCGTCCCGCAGCCGCCGCGCCGCCTCCTTCGTGGAGCCCTCGCTCCGCCCGTTCACCGCCACCCGGGCCCCGGCCCGCGCCAGCCCCTCCGCGATCGCCGCCCCGATCCCCTGCGTCGACCCCGTGACCAGCGCGGTCTTCCCCGCCAGATCAATGATCATGCCCCTCCCCTACCCTCGCGACGGCCTTCTACCGCCCCGCCCCGACCCCCGCCACCTCCGCCCCCGGGAACGAAGAGGCCGGATGAGCCTTCTCGTTCTCACAACCGACGACGATTCCCGCGATCACCGCCCCGATCAACGCGAGCACGAGAAACCCGATGACCCCCTTCCCCACCGCAGTCTGCTCCGCAGCCCTCTCGAACTCCGCATCCCCACGCTCAGACACCACGCCTCCCACCCACGACCCGAAATCCGGATCTTCCCACCGTTCCAGCCACCGCAGGACCGCTGCCGGTCACCCCGCACCGATCGACCGCAGGCCCCGCAAGGCCCCGTGCGTCCACGACGACGTCAGACCGGGTCCCGCGACCCTTTCCTCGAACTCGCCCGCGGAGCGCCCCACGACGAAGAGCCCCCGTCCGCGAACTCAAGCCCCTCGCCGCCCTCCCCCGCCATCGCCCGGAAGGCCGGACCTCCACTGACCCGAAGCCGACAAAACCGTCTATCTGGAAAGCACCTGGTCCAGCGAGCGGCGAGGCGAACTTCGGGGCGACCCGTGGCCAGAGAACCGAACTCCCCCAGTGCGCCGACCTCGACGGCTGTGCGCTCGGCGTTGCCATGGCGGTCGGTCGCGCCGGTCGCGACCATCCGGCGGACGGTCACCCGGTGCTGGAGGCCGCGGTCCCGGTGGTGTAGCCGGCTGCCCCGGCGGTGTAGGTCTTGAGCCCGGCCGGGTCGTAGACGCACAGCGAACCCGCGAACACCACGGTGCCTATCTCGCACGTCGCTGCTGGGTGGGCGGGGGTGGGCGGAGGCCGTCTTGGAGGATGGTGAGGGCTTGGCCTGGGTCGTAGGCGGGGGCGGGGTGGCGGAGGGAGAGGAGGAGGCCGCCGAGGAGGGCCATGAGGCTGGGGGTGGAGGCGTCCGGGCGGATGGCGCCTGCGGACTGGGCTCGGGTGAGGAGGTGGGTGATCTCGGTGCGGAGGTCGGCGGTGGAGGCGGCGACGGAGGTGCGGACATCGACGTGGGCGCCGGCGAGGGCGTCGATGAGCTCGGATTTGGCCTGGGCGTCGGCGACGATGGCGCGCAGGGTGGCGAAGAGGGCTTCGGCTGGATCGGGGGCGGTGCGGGCGGCGCGGGCGCGGTCCACGAGGAGGCGGAGGCGGTCGTGGACGATGGCCTCGAAGAGGGCTTCCTTGGTGGGGAAGTGGCGGTAGAGGGTGCCGGGGCCGACGCCGGCGCGGCGGGCGATCTCGTCCAGGGGGACGGTGACGCCTTCGGCGGCGAAGGACTCGCGGGCGGCTTCGAGGATGCGGTCGCGGTTGCGGCGGGCGTCGGCGCGCAGAGGGCGATCGGGCGACGGCATGCGGCTTCCTCCGTCCGGACCGGGGCTGTCCCCCGATGCTATCGGGAACCCGGATAACCGGGGCGTAGCCTCCGCTTGACCACCCCAGGTACGACGAGCGGGGCGATGTCTCCGCTTATGCTACCTTCCGAACCCCTAAGCGGGGCGCAGTCTCCGCTTTCGAATCGGTGAAGGAGAACCCCATGAGCGAGCCGAAGCGGAGCGCGTTCCTCGCGCTGGACTTCGCGGCCTACATCGTCGACAACTACAGCCACGACCCGGCCGTCGTGCGGCACGCCGCCGCAGCGCTGAAGACGGCGCGGGACGCGGGCATGCCGGCGTTCTACGCGGTGCCCGAGCAGATGCGCGAGATGATCCATCCCGAACTGGCCCCGCAAGAGGGCGAGGCGGTGCTCGGCAAGAGCTCGTTCTCCGCGTTCGCCACGACCGACCTGCACGAGCGGCTCCGGGCGGCGGGCGTCGGCCGGGTCGTCATCGCGGGCGTCGCGACGTCCGGCACCGTGCTGTCGACCGCGCGCTGGGCGCACGACATCGGGTACGAGGTCGCCGTCTGCCCGGACGCGTGCGCCGACCCCGACGCGCAGGCCCACGCCGCGCTGACCGACCCGGCGGTCTTCCCGGACAGCTGGCTCGGCCTCTGGCGCATCGCGCGGCTCGTCTCCCCGAACGAACTCGGCTGAGACCGCGGCCGTGCGCGCGCAGGATCCCGGGGGCGGCGCGGCCCCGGCGCGGGCCGCGCCGGGGCGGGAGGGGCTCAGATCCAGGTCGGCAGGGCCTGCGGGGCGTAGCGGGCGCCGAAGCCGCCCGTCGGGAGGATCTCGGCGATGGCGTCGAGGTCGGCCTTGGTGAGGGCGAGGTCGGCCGCGCCCGCGTTCTCCTCCATGCGCCGAACGCTGCGGGTGCCGGGGATGGGGACGATGTCGTCGCCCTGGGCGAGGATCCAGGCGAGGGCGAGCTGGGAGACGGTCGCGCCCTTGGCCTCGGCCAGCGCGGTCAGCCGCTCGACGGCGGCGAGGTTCTTCTCGTAGGCGCCGGGCTGCCAGCGCGGGTCGTGGTTGCGCATGTCGGTCGCGTCGTACTGCCCGGCGGGCTTGGCGGTGCCGGTGATGAAGCCGCGGCCGAGCGGCGAGTAGGCGACGAACCCGATGCCGAGTTCGCGCAGCACCGGGAACAGCGTCTCGACGTCTCGCTCGAACAGGGAGTACTCGGTCTGGAGCACCGAGACGGGCTGGACGGCGTGCGCCCTGCGAATCGTCTCCGGCCCCGCCTCGGACAGCCCGAAGTACTTCACCTTGCCCGCGTCGACGAGTTCCTTGACGGTCCCGGCGACGTCCTCGATCGGCACGTCGGGGTCGACGCGGTGCTGGTAGAGCACGTCGAGGCAGTCGACGCCCAGGTGGCGCAGGCTGTTCTCGGCGACCTTGCGGATGTTGTCGGGCCGGCTGTTCAGCCCCGCGATGGCCCCGTCCGACAGGTCGAACCCGAACTTGGTGGCGATGACCACGTCGTCGCGGACGTCCTTGAGCGCCTTGCCGACGAGGATCTCGTTGGAGCCGGTGCCCCAGCCGTAGAGCTCGGCCGTGTCGAAGAAGGTGACGCCGAGGTCGTAGGCGCGGCGGAGGGCGGCGACGCCGGCCTGCTCGTCGCCGGGCCCGTAGGCCATGGTGAGGCCCATCGAGCCGTAGCCGATGGCCGAGACCGCCAGGCCCTGCGTCCCCAGAGTGCGCTGCTGCATTCCCGAATCCCCTCATCAAACCAAACAGTTTGGTATGAACCTGTCCCACCCTACTCCCTCCCGCCGCCCCACCCGAACCGAACGGTTCGGGAAGCTAGGCTGGACGGATGGCCACCACCGATACCCGCGACCGGATCGTCGCCGCCGCACGGGACGAGTTCGCGCGGTACGGGATCGCCGGGGCCCGCGTCGACAGGATCGCCAAGACCGCGCGCACCAGCAAGGAGCGCGTGTACGCGTACTTCCGGAGCAAGGAGGGCCTGTACGCGCACGTCGCCTCCGCGGAGCTCGCCGCGGCCGCCGAGGCCGCGCATCTCGACCCCGCGGACCTGCCCTCCTACGCGGGGCAGATGTTCGACTACTTCATCGCCCACCCCGACCGGTACCGGTTCATCTCCTGGGGCCGCCTTGAGCTGGCCACCACCCGCGACGACGGGCCGGGCGAGGTGAGCGGCATCTTCGGATCCGCCCTGGCCGGCAAGATCGAACGGATCCGCAACGCCCAGCGCGCGGGCGAACTCGACCCGTCCTGGGATCCGGTCGACGTCATGGCCCTCGTCTCCCAGATCGCCATGACCTGGAGCGACCAGGCCGAGCTCGGCTCCGTCGCCCGCCGCGCCGCGGCCGACCCGTCCCTCGCGGGCCGCCGTGCCGCCGTCGTCCGCGCCGTCACCGCGCTCTTCCCCCCGGCCCGCGCCGCGTCCTGACACCGCGCCCCCGCTGCGCGCATCGGCCCCCGCCCTCGCGGCCGACGAGGAGCGGCCCGCGTTCTTCGGCAAGACCCTCCCGCACGGGCGAATTCCATGCGCCACCTCGGGGAGCGACGGCGTCCGGCTCCCGACGGAAGCGTTCGGGCACATGGCTGCTCGGCGGCACGGGCGTCTGCGCCGCCGTGCCGGAGCCCTGACCGGGGGTCTCCCGTTGCGGTGTGGCGGGTGGTGCGGGCGGGGATGAGGTGAGGGTCGGGGGTCATGTGGGGCGGACGGGGGCTCGGGGATGAGCACTGCGCCGGAGGAGTCCGGGGCGCGCGAGCCGTCGGTGGTGCATGCCGTCATTCCGCTGGTGACGCTGGTCGTGCTCATCGCGGGGTCGCTCGCGCTGTTCGGGCTCGACGCGCTCGACGGGCCGATCCAGGTCGCGCTGGTGCTGTGCGCGCTCGTCACGATGCTGGTGGCGATGCGGCTCGGACATCCGTGGCACGACGTCGAGGCGAGCGGGCAGCGGGCGCTGTCGTCCATCACCGGGGCGATCTTCATCCTGCTGTCGGTCGGCGCGCTCATCGGCGCGTGGAACATGTCCGGGACGATCCCGACGCTCGTCCACTACGGCATCCAGGCGCTGTCGGCGAGCTGGTACTACGCGGCGGCCACGCTCATCTGCGGGCTCGTCGCGATGTCGATCGGCTCGTCGTGGACGACGGCAGGGACGATCGGCGTCGGCCTCATCGGGATCGCGTCGATCCTCGGGGTGTCGGAGGCCATCACGGCGGGCGCGGTCATCTCCGGCGCGTACCTCGGCGACAAGTCGTCGCCGCTGTCGGAGACGACGGTCCTGACCGCGCAGATGGTCAAGGCCGACGTCTACGAGCACATCAAACGCCAACTCTGGACGTCCCTTCCGGCCTTCCTGGTCGGTTTCGTCCTTTTCCTCCTGATCGGCTTCGTGTGGGGTCCCGCCCCGACGCACGGCGCGGCGGAGACCGAGACGGATCTCGACGCGATCGACGGCATCTTCTGGATCAGCCCGGTCAACCTGCTGCCGCTGGTGCTGCTCGTGGTGCTGTCCCTGCGCAAGGTCCCGCCGACGCTCGCGCTCATGGGCGCCGCGCTCTTCGCCGGGGTCCTCGGCCTGTTCACCCAGTTCGACGTGGTCCGGACGTTCGTCGCCGATCCCGGCCTCGGTCCCGTCGCGACGGGCGTCAAGGGCATCTGGCAGGCGATGGCGACCGGATTCGAGATGAACTCCGGCATCCCCGACGTGGACCGGCTGCTCACCCGCGGCGGCATGGACAGCATGCTCCCGACGGTCTGGCTCATCATCGGCGCCGTCACCTTCGGCACGCTGCTGGAGGAGTTCGGCCTCATCAACGTGCTGATCGACCCGCTGGTGCGCGCGGCCACGAGCACCGGCCGGCTCTTCGTCACGGTCTTCGCCTGCGCGTTCGGCCTGAACATCATCGCCGGCGACCAGTACATCGCCCTCGTCCTGCCGACCCGCGTCTTCCGCGCCGAGTTCGCCCGCCGCGGCCTCGCCCGCACCATGCTGTCCCGTCTCGCCGCCGACAGCGGCACCGTCACCTCCCCGCTCGTCCCCTGGAACTCGTGCGGCGCCTTCATGAGCGCCGTCCTGGGAGTCGCGACCCTCTCCTACCTCCCCTTCTGCTTCTTCAACATCCTCAGCCCCGTCCTCAGCGTCCTCTACGGCATCACCGGCTTCAAGATCGAGCACATGCCACCCACCGACGACGACGCCCTCGCCTAGCCCGCCGCCGCCTGGGCGGCCAGGCGGGGCTCGAATTCGAGGCGGATGGGGTCGTTGTCGGACAGGACGGTGAGGGTCTTGTCGCCGTAGATCCAGGCGTCGGAGATGAGGTAGTAGCGGTCGGCGATGTGCTCCAGGAGGCGGAAGCCGGTGTAGCTGTAGAGGTAGGCGCGGGGTTCCTTCTCGGTGGTGGGCTTGGGTTTGAGCTCGGTCTCGGTGACGTCGTCGGCGCCCGGCTCAAGGCGGTAGGGGCTGTAGACGGTGACGCCGGTCAGCCGGGTCGGGTCGATCTCCGCGGCGGCGGCGCGGCCTTCGGCGGCGGCGTAGTTGGACGTCGCCCAGAACAGGGTCGCGGCGACGATGAGCCAGACGAAGAAGGCCGGCGGGATCAGGCGGTGCGTCTCGGTCGGAAGGTACGGGCGGACGGCACAGAACACCATGAAGACGCCGAGACCTAGGCAGAGCGGAAACAGTGCGTAGACCAGGGTGTGCTCGGCGAAGGCCGGGACGTGCCTGACCAGCCGGGAGAGGACGACGACCAGCAGGGCCGCGGCGCACAGGGCCAGGACCAGCCGGGTCCGATGCCGGCCCGGGGCGCGGAGGGCACCGCTCGACCAGCGGTCCAGGCCGAGGAAGAGCAGGCCGCCCATGCCGATGATCAGCACCAGGACCAGGGCAGGGTTGATGCTGCGCAGCAGGTAGTCGCGGGTCGACAGGCCGAGGATGCTCTCCTCGAAGCCGAGCGCCTTGTACATCGCCTCGTTGCGCTGCCAGCCGAAGTACACCAGCAGCGCCGAGAGCAGGGTCGCGTTGCCCACGAGGGCGAGCAGCCAGCGTGTCAGCGAGCCTTCCGGGCCTTCGCCTCCCATCAGGTGCCTTCCGGGCCCGGCCCCTGCGGCTCGGGGTGCTCCGGCTCCGAGGGGGTGTCCTGCGTCGGCTCCGGATCGGCCGTCCGGGTGGACTCCGTCGTCCGGGTCGGCTCCTCCGTCGGAGTCCCCGTCTCCTCGTCCTCGGTCTGCGGGCTCTTCGCCGGAGGCGGCTCGGGGCAGTCGCCGACCGCCCCGCCCTCCACCTCCTGGATCAGATAGCACTCGAACCACACGCTGTAGAGCCCCGGGGCGGACTCGTCAGGGGCCGCGAAGGAGGGGCTCTTCCCCGAGTCGACGTCCTGCTGGTATTCGTGGAGGATCTTTCGGGCCTCCGCGCGGTTCCCCCGGCAATTCGCGATGCCCGCCCGGTAGACGTCCCTGGCGGGCACGTCCTTTCCCGCGGCGTCGAGCAGATCCTGCGCCTTATCGCATTTCTTCTGCTGCAGCGCCGTATAGAGTTCGCCCCGCTTTCCCCCCACGGAGGTGTCCCCGGTCGGCAGCCCGTCCCCGTAGTCGCCCTCTCCCCCGCACGCCGTGAGCAGGAAGAACACCGCGAGCGGCAGCCAACGCCACGATTTCACCCGGACCCCCGAATCCCGACGCACCGACCGCGATCCGCGACCGTCATCTAGATACCCGAGGGGTGCTCGTGCGGGTCGGCTGATCGTAAATTTCCGGGATATTCGGCAGAAGCGTCAAGGACAATCTCGCGCCGCCTGCCCGGTGCTTGTCCGGATGCATCACCTCGGTCGCCGATGATGGCCGGAGGGCCGCACTTTCCACCGGTGATCCACGGGACGCGCACAGGCGGGAGATCGCGCATGCATGAGGCCGAGCAGCGGGAGCGGGTCGCGGAGACCGCGGCGCGGGAGGCCGGAGCCGAACAGTTCGAGCGGTACATCGGCGGGTCTCCGGAGATCGAGCGGGCGAAGTTCGAGGACCTCGCGCGGGACCTCATGCGGGTGCAGGTGAGGATCCGGAAGCGGGCGGGGGCCGCGCACGTCGCGCGGACGTTCCACGCCAAGGCGATCCTCGCGGTCGAGGACGCGATGCTGGCGTTCGTTCCCGATCTGCCCGAGGACCTGCATACCGGGTTCGCCGAGCCCGGGGCCCGGTACCCGGTCACCGTCCGGCTCTCCAACGCGAGCGGGGCCCGGCAGCCCGACTTCGCGCCGGATCTGCGCGGCGCGGCCCTGCGCGTCCACGCGGGGCCCGGCGAGACCCACGATCTGCTCATGACCAACCATCCGGTGTCGCATGCCCGGGACGCCCGCGAGTTCGTCGCCTTCGCCCGGGTCATGGCGGGCGCGGACACCCGGTTGCGCAAGGGCTTCGCGCTGTTCGCGAAGCTGCCGCTGGCCGTCGGGTGGTCGGCCGCGGCGCGGATGCGGCGCAACGTGCGCGCCGGAACGGGGCGCAGGGTCGCCAGCCTCGCCCTGGAGACGTACTGGAGCCGCGGCGCGATCCTGTGGGGCGCGCGGCCCGTGCGCTACCTGCTCCGCCCCGCCGCGGACGCGCCCGGCGCGCCGCACCCGTCGGGCAAGGACCCCGACTACCTGGGCCAGGAGATCACCCGGCGGCTCGCCGCGGACGACATCGTCTTCGAGCTGTGCGTCCAGCGCTACGCCGACGCCCGGCGCACGCCCGTCGAGAACGGCGCGGCCGACTGGGCCGAGCGGGACGCGCCGGCCGTCAAGGTCGCCACCCTGACGATCCCGCGCCGGGACCTCGCCTCCGCCGCCGCGCGCAGCGCCGCCGCCCGCGTCGACGACCTCGCCTTCGACCCGTGGAACACCACGGACGCCTTCCGGCCGCTGGGCAACCTCAACCGCGCCCGCAAGGCCGCCTACGAGGCGTCCAGCGCCCACCGCAGGGGCTACCGCTTCATCGCGACGCCGCCGCGCCGCAACGTCGTCGCCGGAAGGGTGCTGCGCACCGGGTTCGCGGCGCTCAACCGGTTCGTCCCCTGGCACCGGCTGCCCACCTGGGCCGGGCTGCTCAACCTCGAGTCGATGCGGCAGGTGCTGCGCGAGCGCAACCTCATCGACACGGGGCTGCGCGCGTCGCTGCCGATGGCCCATCCGGTGCCGCCGACCGTCACCGAGGAGCAGCGGACCAGGCGATCCTACGACGGGATGTACAACGATCTGTCCGACCCGGCCATGGGCGCGGTCGGCGCGCCGTTCGGCCGCAACCTCGCGCCGGACCACCGGCCCGACCTGTTCGACGCGCCGAACCCGGTGACCGTCAGCGAGGAGCTGCTGCGCCGCGACGCCTTCCTCCCGGCCCGCTCCCTGAACCTCCTGGCCGCCGCGTGGATCCAGTTCCAGGTCCACGACTGGGTGCAGCACAGGCGCTACCCGACGGGCGTGCGGAGCGTCGAGGTGCCGATGCCGCCCGGCAGGACGTGGCGGAACACCCCTGGCGGGGCCGCCGAGGACGTCATGCGCTTCGCCGACGACCAGGGCGTGCACGCGCACGGGTTCGGGCAGCCGCCGACGCTGTTCGCCAACGCCGCCTCGCACTGGTGGGACGGTTCGGAGATCTACGGCGGCGACGAGACCGTGGCCACGTCGCTGCGCGAGCCCGGCGGCGGCGCCGAGCTGCGGCTGGAGGACGGCCACCTGCCGCCCGACGCCGACGGGGGCTTCCCGCTCACCGGCTTCAAGGACAACTGGTGGCTCGGCCTCAGCATCATGCACACCCTGTTCGCCCGCGAGCACAACACCGTGTGCGAGGCGTTGCGGCGCGAGTACCCGCGGATGGGCGAGGACGCGATCTACCACACGGCCCGGCTCGTCGTCTCCGCGCTCATCGCCAAGATCCACACCGTGGAGTGGACGCCCGCGATCCTCGCCACCGAGGTGATCGACGTCGGGCTGACCGCGAACTGGTCGGGTCCGCCGCGGACGTGGCTCACCCGGCTCGGGCTCTGGCTGGTCGACGTGCACGCGCTCACCGGAATCCCCGGAACGCTGCCCGACCACCACAAGGTGCCCTATTCGCTCACCGAGGACTTCATCACCGTCTACCGGATGCATCCGCTGATCCCGGACGACTACACGATCGCCGACCACACGTCCGGCCGGACCCTGCGCACCCTCGGCTTCACCGACCTGCAGGGCCGCAGGACCGAGGCCGCCATGCGCGGCATCGGCCTCGCGAACGCGCTGTACTCGTTCGGCATCGCCCACCCGGGCGCGATCACCCTGCACAACTACCCTCGCGCGCTCCAGGCGTTCGAGCACGACGGGGAGATCCTTGACCTGTCCGTCATCGACCTCATGCGCAGCCGCCGCCGGGGCGTGCCGCGCTACAACGACTTCCGGGCGGGCCTGCACCGGCCGCGCGTCCGGAGCTTCGAGGAACTGTCCGACGACCCCGCGACCGCCGCGAAGCTCCGCGACGTCTACGGCACCGTCGACGCCATCGACACCATGGTCGGCCTGTTCGCCGAGAACCCGCCGCGCGGCTTCGGCTTCAGCGACACCGCCTTCCGCGTCTTCGTCCTCATGGCGAGTCGGCGCCTGCAGAGCGACCGCTTCCTCACCGTCGACTTCCGGCCCGAGATCTACACCCCTCTGGGACTCGACTGGGTCGCGCGGAGCGGCATGAAGAGCGTTGTCCAACGGCACTGTCCGGCCCTGAGCGGCCTGCTGCCCCGGGACGCGAGCGCGTTCGCGCCCTGGCACCAGGTCCCCGGACGCGAGTGAGAGCGAGACCGCGATGACCGTGCAGCGAGATGTCGGACGGCAGGGGCTGGCCGACCTGGTCTCCCGGCCCCTGCTGGAGACGATCTGGCGGCGCCGGACGCATCGGGTCAGCCATGGCGCGACGGTGCCGGCGGGGCCGATGACCTACCGGTCGCCGCATCCGCCGATGCCCCTGGACGAGCTGGAGGAGGCGGTGCTCATCGCGCTCACCGGCTGCTCCGGCCTGACCATGCCGGACCGGCCGCTGGAGGACCCGCGCGACGGCTCGCCCATCATGGCGAAGCCGAACCTGAACATGGGCGGCCGGACGGCGGGCAGCCCCGACAACGCGCAGGGCACCCACTTCTTCATGATCAACGACTCGGGGACCTACTACCTGCGCAAGCTGGCTCCCGCGCCGGAGCTCGGCTTCGAACCGGACGCCCTCATCGCACGGGCGCGCATCGCCAAGGTGAAGGTGCTGGACCACCGGCTCGACGTCCCCGAGGGCAAACGGGACTTCCCCGCCTATCTCGATTCCAACCGGTTCCTGTCGAACCTGCCCGGCACGACGCTCTTCCTGCCGGTCGTCGACCTGTCCCACCAGTACGTCAACGCGCTGATGTACCTGCTCACCCAGCCCGACGGGGCCCGGCCCGCCCTCGTCGACGACCGCAACTTCTACCGGTCGGCGGGCGTCGCGAAATGGGTGCGCAACGGCTTCCTCAACGGCGACCTCAAGGTCCCGCTCGGCGCGCTGGGGCCGATGCGGACCCAGGTCGAGGCCGACCTGCTGCTCCAGAACATGATGCTCGTCGCCGACGGGATGGGGCTCGGCGCCTGGATCCACGCCACGATCCACCCGCAGATCATGCTGGGCGACCCGAAGTTCCGGCCCGAGTACGGGCCGATGCTGGGCTTCGACTTCACCGTCCCGCGCTTCCGGCTCGCCGACGTCCTGCGCTGGCAGGTGCCCCTCCCCAAGTACGCCGCGGTGCGCTCCCAGCCCGTCGGTCTCCGGACGAAGACCGAGCACCTGATCAAGGCCGCGTGCCCGCCCAACTTCCGGACGATGCGGGACGCCGTCGCATCCGTCGTGCGCGCCAAGTTCGGACCTGACGGCATCTACAGCGACACCGGGACCTTCTCCCGCATCTACAAGGGCGACTACGGACGGAGCTACCTCGCCGAGGCCGCCGAGTACGACCAGCGCGTGATCGACTGCGTCACCGACGTGTGCGCCTACCTGTACGAGACGCACGGCAGATTCCCCGCCCACACCGACGCGATCCACGTGCCCGGGATCTGGCTGCAGACCCACCACGTCGAGACCGAGTACTACGACCGGTTCTTCGCCCACGGCACGACCGACGCCCACGCCCGGCACGCGGCCCGCTGGCACTGAGGAGCACGGTAGGGAGGAGGACCGCGATGAGGGTCTACGAGGCGATCGTGCAGGGACTGGAGGAGGCCGGCGTCCGGGCCGCGTTCGGCGGCGCCGGGGAGAACGCCGCCGGGCTGATGCTCGCGCTGAAGCACTCGGCGCTGATCCGGCCGGTCATCACCCGGCACGAGCAGGCCGCGTCGTTCATGGCCTGCGGCTACGCGATGTACACCGACCGGCTCGGATTCTGCTTCGCCACGGCAGGGCCCGGCGCGTTCAACCTGTTCTCCGGGCTGGCCGTAGCCATGTCGGACTCTTATCCGGTGCTGGCCGTCTCGGGCTACGCGTCCCGCAAGTGGCAGGGCTGGGGATCGCTCAACGAGACGTCAGGGCTGAACGGCACCCCGGACTCGCAGGCCATGTTCGCCGCGACGACCAAGCGGTCCTACCTGCTCACCGATCCTGCCGACACCTGCGACGTCCTGGAGGAGGCGGTCGGCCTCGCGTTCGCGGGACGTCCCGGGCCGGTGCACATCCACGTGCCCGAGGATCTGACCGAGCACGGGGTCGAGGTGGAGGCACGCCCGATCCGGGTGGAGGTCGCGCCGGTGCCGCCCGACCCGTCGAAGGTCGCGGAGATCGCCGGGGTGCTCGCCGACGCGCTCGCGCGGGGCCGCCGCGTGGTGGTGCTCGCCGGGTTCGGCGCCGTCCGCAGCGGCGCGGGGCAGGAGATCAGGCGGCTGATCGAGCGGTTCCAGTTCCCGCTGCTGACCACGCTCGACGGCAAGGGCATCGTGTCCGAAGGGCATCGGCTGTGCGTCGGGGTGTTCGCCGACAGCGGGCACGCGAGCGCGTGGAAGGCGTTCCGCGAGGCCGACGTCGTGCTGTGCGTCGGGAACTCGCTCAACCAGCACGCGACGTTCAACTACCGCGAGGGCCTCTTCGACGGCAAGGTCCTCATCCACGTCAACATCTCCGAGGGCGAGTTCCACAAGGCCTACCCGCCGGACCACGCGCTGCTGTCCGACGCCCGCGCCGGGGTCGCCGCGCTGATCGAGGCGCTGGAGGGCAGGGTCGGCCCCGTCGCGCCCGTCGAGGTCGACGGCCGCGACTACGAGGCCCGGCACATCACCCATCTGACCGGGAAGATCCACCCGGGCGAGCTGGCCCAGGCGATCGGCCGGATGCTGCCGGACCGCGCGATCCTTCTCGCCGACGCTGGCGCGCACCTCGCCTGGCTCGGCTACTACGTCGAACTGGAGGAGGGCCAGAACTTCCGGAAGGCCGGGACGTTCGGGCCGATGGCGGGGCACGTGAACGGCGCGATCGGCCTCAAGGTCGCGCATCCGGACCGCACGGTCGTCGTCGGCTGCGGCGACGGCTGCTACGCGCTGGCGGGCTTCGAGCTCATGACCGCCGTCGAGCACGGCATCCCCGTCATCTGGGTCATCTTCAACGACGGCGAGTTCAAGCTCATCAAGCTCTTCCAGCTCGCCACCTACCTCGAATCCGCGCTCGTGGAGTTCGACAACCCGGACTTCGCCGCCTACGCCCGGGCCTGCGGCGCCGACGGCCACCGCGTCGAGACCCTCGAAGAGTTCGAGTCCGCCTTCCGCACCGCCCTGTCCTCGGGCCGCCCCACCGTCATCGACGCCGCCATCACCCGCTGGGCGGTCCCGCACTACAGCCCCTCCCCCGAGGGCGTCATCCCCGGCCTCGTCGAGACCCTGGAGAACCGCCTCCGCGGCGACTGACGGGGTCGGCCGGCGGCGGGCTCGGGGGCCGGAGGACGCGGCTGAGGAAGACCTCAGCGCCGTCCGGCGGGCCTGAGGCGGCCCGCCGGACCGACGCGCGTCAGATCCGCCGGTAGGTGTGCACTGACTTGATGGTGGTCTGCGGGCCGTCGGCCTCCAGCACGAGCTTCAGCGTCGTCGAGGTGCAGGTGAACTGGCCGAACGTCGGGACGAAGGGGTCTTCCATGCCGCCCTTGTAGTTCTTGGCGAGATTGGCGGTGCCCGTGGACTGGCCGTCGATGGAGCTGGAGATGGTCGCGCCCCCGGTGGCGCTCTTCGGCTTGAGCGTCAGGCTGCCCGTCTTCTTGCCGATCAGGCTGGACTTGAACGTCAGCTTCTTCTTGAAGATGTCGGTCACCGCGTAGGCGTCGCCCTCCGCGACCCCCTTGGTGACGACCTTCTTCGACTTCGCGAAGTCGAAGGTGACCGACTTCTTCGCGATGGTCAGCCGCGTGCCCACCCCGCCCTTGGCGTTCGCGGTGACCTCATTGATGTGGCTCTTCAGCGAGTACTTGGTGAGCTTCCAGGTGCCGACGGCACAAGGGTTCGCCGCGGCAGAGGCCGGAGCGGAGACGACGGACGCCAGACCGGCGGCGAGCACGGCGGCCGAGAACAGCCGGACGGAGGTAGCGGACAACTTCGGATGCTCCTTCGAGAAGACCAGAGGCGGGGGCACTCCTTCCTTCAGATGACGAAGCACCCCCGAAAGATCGCCTGATTCTCCCCTAAAACCGACCTACGTTGATCACAGGCACCGCCCTGCACCCGGCAACGTCACCGGAAAATCGGACTTAAGGCTGTTCAGTCCGGACTCCGGGGGAAAGGGGTGGAAGGTCCGAGATTTTCGACGCGCCGAGAGACTTGGGAGGAATCCCGTGTCCGATGAGCAGAACGCGAAAGATCGCCAGCTCGGGGCCTACCGGGTGAGCGGGGACGAAGCACCGCTCGGTACCGACCAGGGCATACCCGTCGACGACACCGACAACTCACTGGCCGCCGGAGAACGGGGGCCGAGCCTCATCGAGGACTTCCACCTCCGCGAGAAGATCACCCACTTCGACCACGAGCGCATCCCGGAGCGCGTCGTGCACGCGCGCGGATCCGGGGCCTACGGCACCTTCGAGGCCTACTCCGACGAGCTCGCCGCGGTCACCAAGGCCGCGTTCCTCACGACGCCGGGGCAGCGGACGCCCGTCTTCGTGCGGTTCTCCACCGTCGCCGGATCACGCGGCTCCGCCGACACCGTCCGCGACGTCCGGGGCTTCGCGACGAAGTTCTACACCGAGCAGGGCAACTTCGACCTCGTCGGCAACAACATGCCGGTCTTCTTCATCCAGGACGGCATCAAGTTCCCCGACTTCGTCCACGCGGTGAAGCCCGAGCCGCACAACGAGATCCCCCAGGCCTCCTCCGCGCACGACACCCTGTGGGACTTCGTCCAGCTCCAGCCCGAGACGACGCACATGATGATGTGGCTCATGTCCGACCGGGCGCTGCCGCGCAGCTACCGGATGATGCAGGGCTTCGGCGTGCACACGTTCCGCTTCGTCGCCCCCGACGGGCACGGCACCTTCGTCAAGTTCCACTGGAAGCCGCTGCTCGGCGTCCACTCCCTGGTGTGGGACGAGACCCAGCTGATCGCCGGACGCGACCCGGACTTCAACCGCCGCGACCTGTGGGAGGCCATCGCGACCGGGAGCTTCCCCGAATACGAGCTGGGCGTGCAACTCGTCGCCGAGGAGAACGAGCACTCCTTCGACTTCGACCTCCTGGACGCCACCAAGATCATCCCGGAGGAGGAGGTGCCCGTCGTCCCCGTCGGCAAGATGACCCTCGACCGCAACCCCGACAACTTCTTCGCCGAGACCGAGCAGGTCGCCTTCCACCTCGCCAACCTCGTGCCCGGCATCGACGTCACCAACGACCCGCTGCTCCAGGCCCGGCTGTTCTCCTATCTCGACACTCAGCTCATCAGGCTCGGCGGGCCCAACTTCCCACAGCTTCCCGTCAACCGGCCGCTCGCGCCCGTCGCCAACCACCACCGCGACGGCTACCACCAGACCGCCATCCACGAGAACCAGGCGGCGTACCACAAGAACTCCATCGGCGGCGGCTGCCCGTTCCTCGCGGGGGACACCGAGGCCTACCGGCACTACCCCGAACCGGTGAGCGGGACGAAACTGCGCAAGCGCGCCGACAGCTTCGCCGACCACTACAGCCAGGCGACCCTCTTCTGGAACAGCATGTCCGACTGGGAGAAGGCCCACATCGTCGAGGCGTTCCGGTTCGAACTCGGCAAGGTGACCCGTCCGGCGGTGCGCGAGGGGGTCGTCGCCAACCTCGCCAACGTCGACGCCGGGCTCGCCTCGGCCGTCGCCGAGGGGCTCGGACTGCCCGCGCCCGCACCCGGCGCGCCCGGCCACGACAGGTCCTCGCCCGCGCTCAGCCAGGCCACCGACCCGGTGCGCGGCGTCGCCACCCGCAAGATCGCGGTCCTCGCCGCGGACGGCGTCGCCTACTCCGACCTCGCCGCGGTCGTCGACTCGCTCGGCGGGGACGGCGCGATCTGCGAGGTGCTCGCCGCCCACGGAGGCAAGGTCGACGACGTGTCGGGCGAACCCGTCGAGGTCGCCAAGGCCATCGCGACCGCCCCGTCCGTCCTCTACGACGCGGTCCTCGTGCCCGACGGCGAGGCGCACGCCGCGGCGCTCGCGACCGACTCCGACTTCGTGCGGTTCGTCGCCGAGGCCTACAAGCACGGCAAGGCGATCGGCGCCGTCGGCGCGGGACGCGGCCTCCTCGACCGGATCAGCGCCGAGTCCGGCGAAGGCGTGGTCGTGGCGTCGTCCGCGGACGGGGACTTCGGGACCGCGTTCACCGCGGCCGTCGCCGCGCACCGCCACCCGCGTCGGAACCTCGGCTGAGCGTCGGCCGACGCTTCAGCGGCCTCCGGGCAGGGCCTGGGCGAGGAGCATGCCGCAGTAGGCGGCGCCCAGGCCCGCGGCCAGTGACCCCGCCGCGTACAGGACGGCATGGGAGCGCGGGCCGTCCTCGGCCAGGCGCAGCGTGTCGTATCCGAAGGTCGAGTACGTCGTCAGAGCGCCGCACAGGCCCGTTCCGAGGAGCGCCATCGCGGCGCCGCCGGCGGGCCAGGCCACCAGGAAGCCCAGCAGCGCCGAACCCGAGATGTTGACCGTCAGCGTCCCCCACGGGAAGTCCTCGCCCGCCCACCGCTTCATGCGCAGGTCCACGAGGTAGCGCAGCGGCGCCCCGACCGCCGCGCCGAGCACGACCAGCAGCAGCGTCACCGCCGTCCCCTTCCCGTCCACGCCGTGCGCGCCAGCCCGACCCCGGCCCGCACCGCGACGAACGCCGCCGCCAGGGTCCCGGCGAGGTACCCCAGTGCCCCCGCGGGCGCGCCCTCGGCCGCCATCGCCTGCACCTCGACCATCGCGGTCGAGAAGGTCGTGAACCCGCCCAGCACCCCGACTCCCAGGAAGGGACGGACCAGCCGGTGCACCCGCCACACCTCGGTGACCGCGACCATGAGAACGCCGATCAGGAAGCAGCCCGACACGTTGATCCAGAACGTCGCCCAGCCGAACCCGGACACGTCACGCGGAAACGCCTCAGAAATGCCGAACCTGGCCGAAGCCCCCAGCGCGCCGCCGACCCCCACCACCGCCAGGACCGGCCACTGCGACGCGACCGCCTTCTCGGCCCCACTCATCACGACCCCTCCCACCGGACGGACCTGGCGGGGAGCCGCCGCCGGACCGGAGAACCAAGGTCCACACCTTATCGGGACCGGTCCGCACGCCACGGAACCAGTGCCGCCGCCGCATCTCGGTGAAGTGCGGGCGCACCTCGGAACCCGGAGCTTTTTCGTGAATCTTCTCTTTCATCGGTACTGGGAATCTCGATTCCCCGGGGATGGCGAGAACTCGCTTATGACATCTGGGCAATGTCGGTTCGAGCAGTCACAAAATCTGCTTCCCTTGGGGGCGACGTGATCGGCGCGGGGGGCGAGAAGCAGTCATCGCGGATCGATGAAGCGCCGTCTCACGTCGTTCGGAAGGGATTCCCAAGGGAGGGGTGGAGCAAGATGCGAGCGGGTGTCACCTGGATCCGGCAGACGGCCCGACTGGTCAGCGCCGTCGCCGGCGTTGCCCGGGTGAACGCCGGTGCGCGCCGGTAGCGCACCGGAGGCCCAGCACGGCCCGCCGCCCGGCGCGCGGCGCCGAGCGGCGACGAGCACGACGGCGGAGCCTCGCGGGGCTCCGCCGTCCTCCCCTCCCGAACCCGGCGCTGCCTCGGACGTCTCCCCGCTCCTCGCCGCGCCCTCCGCCTGACTCCCGGGGCGGGCTCACGGGTTCGAAACGCAGGTCTTGTCGTTCGCGGTGACGTTGGGCTTGCCGGGGAAGAGCCAGCGGCAGGCCGTGGTGAAGGCGACCTGGGGCGCGTCGCCTCCCTGGCAGGTGAAGTAGGCGTTGCCGTTCCAGTACAGGTAGCCCAGGTAGCCGTGGGCGGAGCAGTACCGGGCCATGTCCTGGTTGGTGACGGTGCCGAGCGTCTCCGGGGCCGCGGGAGCCGACGGCTTCGGGCTCGCGGCGGCCGGGGACTGCGTGCCCGGCTCGGCCGACGGTGAGCCCGTGCCCGCGTTCGGCTCGGGTGTGCTCTTCGGCGGCTTCGAGGTGGGCCGGCGGGGCTTGGGGGTGCGCGTCTTCTTCGGGGAGGGCGTGACCGCGGCGGGCGTCGCCCCGGCGGCGGGCGGCGTCGACGGGTCGAGGGCCGCGTCCAGGGAGACGCTCGGGGGGTCGGCGGAGCCGTCGGTGCGGAGCGCCGGGAGCGCGGCGAAGCCGATGCCGACGAGGAGCAGCGCGGTCAGGCCGCCGTAGACGAGCCACATGCGACGGTTCCGCCCGGCCCGGGTGGAGGGCTCCAGGTCGGCGGGGCGCTCCGGTTCGGCGGCGGGCGGCTCGGGGTCTTGCGCGGTGAGCCAGGCGGGGGCGGGGAGGGCGCGCAGGAGGGCGCCGACCTCGACGGCGGAGGGGCGGCCCGCGGGATCCTTGCCCAGGCAGGCCGCGACGATCTCCCGCAGGCGGCCGTCCAGGCCGTCGAGGTCGGGTTCCCCGTGCAGGACCGCGTACATGACCGCGGAGACCGTGGAGCCGGGGAAGGCGGGCTTTCCCGTCGCGGCGTAGGCCATGGTCGCGCCCCAGGCGAAGAGGTCGGCCGGGGGGCCGGCCGCCTCTCCCTGGAAGTGCTCGGGCGCCGTGAAGCCGGGGGTGCCCACGGCCTGGCTGCCGGTGAGCGACTGGCTGAGGTCCAGGGCCCGCGCGATCCCGAAGTCGATCACGACAGGGCCGTCGGGACCGAGGATGACGTTGCCGGGCTTGAAGTCGCGGTGGACGACGCCGGCTTCGTGGATCGCGGCGAGCGCCGTCACGGTGTTGAGGGCCAGCCGTTCGAGCGCCGCCCCACCGCGGACCCCCGCCGCGCGCACCGAGGCCTGCAGCGACGGGCCGTCGACGAACTCGCTGACGATGTAGGGCTGCCCCTCCAGAACCCCGCTGTCGATCACCTGGGCCGTGCAGAAGGGGGCGACCCGCTTGGCCAGCTCCACCTCGACGAGGAAGCGGGCGCGCGCGGCCTGCTGGGTGATCAGGTGGGCGTGCAGGAGCTTGACCGCGGTGCGCCGGCCGCTCTCGTCTCGGCCGAGGAAGACCGTCCCCTGCCCCCCGGCCCCGAGGCGGCCTTCGAGGACGTACGGACCGACGCTCTTCGGATCCGTCGACAGCAGCGGTGACGTTCCGGACACACATCCCCCAAGAGCTCCGCGAACCCCGGTGATCTTACCGATGACCGAAGCCGGTTCGGCTGAGTTTGCTGGAGTACGTCCGCTAGGTCGTTATACGGGACAGAAAGGCAGCGGTGGCGGGCGTCGGGTGGGCGTGGGGGTTCCAGGCCAGGCCGATCGGGCGGTGCCGGGCCGGGAGAAGCGGGCGATAGGCGGGATTGGTCGAGGTGTCGCCGGATTCGGGGAGGGGCAGGACCCCGACGCCCAGACCCGCGCCGATGAGGGCGCGGACCGTGGCGATCTCCTCGCTTTCGAAGGCGATCCTCGGCGCGAACCCGGCTTCCAGGCACATCTCGTCGATGACGCGGCGGAGGTCGGTGGACGGGCCGAAGGCGACGAACGGTTCGGTGCGGAGGTCGCGGAGCGTCGGATGCGGGCGGGCCGCCAGGGGGTGGTCGGCCGGGAGCGCCAGGAACAGGGGCTGCTCGTGCAGGGAATGCCAGCGCGCGGAGCCGTCCGGGGGCGGGGTGGCGAGGGCGGCGTCGATCTCGCCGTCGCGCAGCCACGCGTACAGCTCGCGGGCGAAGCCCTGGCGCAACTCGAAGCGGATGCCGGGGGTGACGGCGCGGTGGTCGCGGAGAATCTGCGGGACGAGCCAGCGGCCGGTGGAGTGCAGGAACCCGAGCCTGATGAGGCCGGTGTCAGGGTCGGCGAGCGCGTCGATGCGGCGGCGGGCCCGATCGAGCTCGGCGACGGCGCGGGCGGCGTGGTCGCGGTAGAGGACGCCGAACCGGCTGAGGGCCAGGCGGCGGCCGTGCCTGTGGAAGAGCTCGACGCCCAGATCGGCCTCCAGGCGGGCCAGGGCCCGGGAGAGCGTCGACTGGTTGATCCGCTCGGCGGCGGCGGTGTCGCGCATGTTCTCCGTCTCACACAGCGACAGGAACCAGCGCAGGGATTCGACCTCCATCCTGCGATGATGCGTCAGTTGCATCAGTAACGGCAAATTCTTCATTTTGCGCATCATCCCAAGTCAGGCACGGTGAAGTCCGTGGCCGTGTCGATCTCGAGCAGCACCGCCCGGCTCCGCGTCGGTCTCGTCGCGGGCGGGCTGGCGAACTTCCTCGCCCTCTACTACGTGCAACCCCTGCTGCCCGGCCTCGCCGCCCACTTCGGCGTCTCGGCCGGGGCGTCGGCCGGCGCGCTGTCGGCGGCGACCCTCGCGATGGCGGTGGCGCTGCTCGTCGTCGGGCCGGTGTCCGACCTCGTCGGGCGGGTGCCGATCATGCGGTTCTCGCTGCTCGCGTCCGGCGCCCTGGGCGTCGCGACGGCGTTCGCGCCCTCATGGAACGCGCTCCTCGTCCTGCGGGCGCTCCAGGGCGTCGCGCTGGCGGGGCTGCCTGCCGTCGCGCTCGCCTACGTGCGGGAGGAGGCCCCCGAGGGCCGCCACCTGCGTGCGAACGCCACCTACATCACCGGGACCGCGCTCGGCGGGGCCGCCGGACGGCTCCTGCCCGGGCCGCTGCACGCCTGGTGGGGCTGGCCGGGGGCGAGCGCCGCCATCGGCGTGATCACCCTGCTCTGCGCGGCCGTCCTGTGGCTGACGCTGCCGCCGTCACGCCACTTCCGGCGCGCCCAGCCCAGCGTCCGGAGCCTTCTGGAGATGACCGGGCGCAGCCTGCGCGACCCCTCTCTGGTGATGCTCTGCCTCGTCGGCGCCGCCACGATGGGGGCCTTCGTCGGCCTGTGCAACGCGATGACCTTCCGGCTGGAGGCCGCCCCCTACCTTCTGGGCGGCGCGGCCACGCTCGTGTTCCTCGCCTACCCCGTCGGCATTCCAGCGCCGCACGCGCTGGGCCGCCTCGCCGCACGCCGCGGACGCGGCAGGACCGCGTTGCTCGGGGTCGCGCTCCTGCTGCTCGGGGTGCTGTTGACCCTGCCGGCGCCGCTGCCCGTCGTCGTCTGCGGTGTCGCCGTCCTGACGTTCGCGTTCCTCGGCACGCACTCCCTCGTCAGCGGCTGGGTCTCGGAGCGGGCCGACCGGATCGGCGCGGGCGCGGGCCAGGCGGCCGGGCTGTACCTGCTCGCCTACTACGCCGGGAGTTCCCTTTTCGGCTCGCTGGCCACCCGGGAGTGGCAGGCCGCGGGGTGGGCCGGGGTGATCGCCACCTGCGTGCTGCTGACCGTCGCGGCCGGGCTCCTCGTCGGCCTGGCCCGCCGCTTCGACACCGCCCCCGAAGCCGTCTGACGCGGTGGGCCCGAACTTCGGATCGCTAAGATGGTACCGATCGGTTCGATTGGCTGCTACCGTCCGAGATCGCAGCGAACGTTCGATCTGGGGAGCGTCCTCGCCCGCCCTCGCACGGCGCGGCCGCCCGGGGACACAGTCCCCAGGCGGCGACGGAAGGGGCTCCCATGCCGGAGCGGGCCGGGTCAGGAGGTGGCGGCGGTGATCTTGATGGCGGGGGTCACCGCGAACGTCGCGGCGTGCGTGAGGGTCTCGCCGGTGGTGATCGTGCCCGCGCAGTTGGCCGCGTCGTAGACCTTGGCGGTCGTCGTCTTGAGGACGGCGGTGGCGTTGGTGTAGGTCGCGGCGACCGACGTCGTGGAGAACATGCAGCTTCCGCCCGCATCGATCCTGAGCCACGTCCAGACCGGGAAGACGCTCGGCGCGAAGTGGCTGAGCGTCGCCACCCCGGTCGAGGCGTTGTAGGCGGCGGCCTTGAGGTAGTTCGGCGCCGCGCTCTCGCTCAGGACCGCGGACCACTTGCTGCCGCCCGGACCGGTGCACTCGGGCGTCCATCCGCTGCTCGCCTTACCCAGCACGGCATCGGTGCTCGACTTGCTCGCGAGGGTCCCCACGAACTTCACCTCTCCGACGCAGGAGATGAACGGCTTGCCCGCCCGCTCCAACGTCAGGCCGGGGGCGGTGGCGGTGAAGTCGCCGTTGGCGTGGGGATTGACGACGGTCCAGGTCGTGGTCGCCGCCGCGGCCGACCCGGCCTGCGCCGCCAGCGCGGCGACTCCGGCCAGCACCAGCGCCGACATGGTCTTCCTGCTCATTTCGATCACTCCTCCACCCAGTACCGGGTGTTCGACGATCAAGCTTCGCTCGAAGACAACGTAGATCTTGAGACGCCCAAAAGAAAGGAGTCACTCAAGGTTGACTCCTTACCGATTCCATGATCTAGAACCAGCCCACTCCACGGGCGGAGACGCGGAACGCGGTGGGCGCGACGGGCGGAGCGCGCAGAACACGGAACGCACGGAACACGGTGGGCGCAGTGGCGACGGACGCCACGGGCGGAACGCAGTGAGCGGAATGCGGAATTCGGTGAGCGCAAAGTGCAAAGTGCGACGGCGGGTGGGCACGAAGTATGGAGCGACTCAGAGCGCGGTGCGGAGTGGAGTGCGCGGCCTTGGATGTGCGGAGGCGTCCGGCCGGGGAGAATGTTCGTTCGCCTTTTGGGGGAAATGGCGCAGGCGAGACGTCGGGGAAGACGTCTCGCCTGCTTTCCTTACCGCCCTTCCGCAGGCTTTTCAGCTCTAAGCGGTAAGGAAGGACTGGTGCGTGGTGTCCGGTTCAGCCCACGAGGAACTGGAGGAGGCAGAAAACGGAATCCACGATGGAGTGCAGCATTTATTTTGCCTTTCGGTCGGTTGTCTTGAAAGACATTTAACCGCAGAAGGCAGTGGATTTGCGATCACTCCACGATTTTGTGGTATTGATCACTCGACTCGCCGTGAAATGCACAGAAGGCGGTGAAATGTCGCAATTGAGTGATACATATTTCTCTCAACAATTCCGACTTTGCGTATATGTCGCGTGCGGGGCGGCGTCGGGGGCGGCGTGGCGCGGTCGTCAACGGCGGGCGGGTCTGGTAGCGGGTGAAGCGGTGGAGGTCGGCTGCTCGGTGAGGAAGCCGGGGGAAGGGCCGCCGAGGGGGCGGGGCGGTCGTTATGGTCGGGGGCGTGACCGATGACCTGCTTCGCCGCATCGAGGAGACGCCCGAGATCGCCGCCCTGCTGGCGTGGCCGGGCGACTTCGACGTCTCCCGGCGCGATCCCGTCGAGCAGCTCCGGGTGCCGTCGGGGCTCGCGCTGGATCCCGTGGCCGGCGACGGCTCGGGCGGCACGTACTTCCTGTGCGGCGAGCCCGGGACGGCCCGGCCCGTGCTCTACGCCGACTCCGAGGGGCAGGCGACGCTGATGGCCGCCGACCTCACCGAGGCCCTCTCGCTCCTCGCGGTGCACCCGTACTGGCGGGATCTCCTGGACGGCGCCCACACCGCGGCCGACCTGGCGGCCGAGTACGTCGCGGACGACCCCGCCTTCCCCGGGTACCGGGTCCGGCTGCTCTCGCTGCTCGGCCTCCCCGTCCCGTCGGAGGAGGAGACGCTGGCCCGCCTGCACGCCGCCCGGACCCGAACGGTCCCCGATTTCCTCCCGATCGCGACGCACCCGGAAGGCGACGCCTCGTACGAACCGATGTGATGCGGCGCGCCGCGAATGCCGGCAGGCGGCGCGGCGGTTGACGCTCTGTCGCCATGACCGGAGCCCGCCTCGCCCCGATACGCGGACCTCCCTGCGCTGCAAGCGGTGCGCCCATCACGGAACGGGCGTCGTCCCGGCTTGCGGGCCTTCCGGCGCATCGAACGGTGTGCCCGCCACGGGTCGGGGCGTCGTCATGACACGTCTGCCTTCCAGCGCGTCGGACGGTGCAGCTGTCACCAAGCGGGCGTGGTCTCGATGCGTGGGCGTTCTGGGGTGGGGTCGGGGTCAGGGGGTGGGGGTGCGGGGGATGGCGTAGGCGGCGGCTCCGGCGGCTACGACCGCCGCGCCGGCGAGCACTGAAGTGATGGGGAGGGAGAAGGCCACGGTCAGGCAGCCGGCCAGGCCGAGGGCGGGGATCAGGCGGGCGGGCCGGCCTTCGGCGGGTGAGAGGGTCCAGGCCGAGGCGTTGGCGATGGCGTAGTAGAGGAGGACCCCGAACGAGGAGAAGCCGATCGCGCCGCGCAGATCCGCCGTCGCGGCGAGGACCGCGACGATCGCGCCGACGGCGAGTTCGGCGCGGTGCGGGACCTGGAACCTCGGGTGGACCGCGGCGAGCGCGTGCGGGAGGCGGCGGTCGCGGGCCATCGCCAGGACCGTGCGCGAGACGCCGAGGATCAGGGCGAGCAGCGCGCCGAGCGCGGCGACGGCAGCGCCCGCCCGCACGACCGGCGCCAGCCGGTCGGCGCCCGCCGCCCGGACGGCGTCCACGAGCGGGGCCTCGGCGCGGGCGAGCCCGTCGGGCCCGAGCACCGACAGGACGGAGACGGCAACTGCGGCGTAGACGGCGAGCGTGATGCCGAGCGCGAGGGGGACGGCGCGCGGGATCGTCCGAGCCGGGTCGCGGACCTCCTCGCCCAGAGTAGCGATCCGGGCATATCCGGCGAAGGCAAAGAACAGCAGCCCTGCCGCCTGGAGCACCCCGCCGACCGTCGCGTCCGCGCCGATGTCGAGGCGGGACGCCTCCGCCGAGCCCGAGCCCAGCGCCGCGACGACCACGGCGGCGAGCACGGCGAGCACCACGGCCACGATCGCCCGGGTCAGCAGCACCGACTTCTGGATGCCCGCGTAGTTCACCGCGGTCAGCGCCACCACCGCGGCGACCGCGACGGCGTGCGCCTGCCCCGGCCACAGGTAGAACCCGACGGTGAGCGCCATCGCCGCGCACGAGGCGGTCTTGCCGACGACGAAGCACCACCCGGCGAGATGGCCCCAGAAGGGGCCGAGCCGCTCCCGGCCGTAGACGTAGGTTCCACCCGATTCCGGGTAGAGGGCGGCGAGCCGGGCCGACGAGGTTGCGTTGCAGTAGGCGACCACCGCGGCCACCGCGAGCCCGGCCAGGAGGCCCGAGCCCGCCGCCCGCGCCGCGGGTCCGAGCGCCGCGAACACGCCGGCCCCGAGCATCGCGCCGAGCCCGACCACCACGGCGTCCGCCACCCCGAGCCGCCGCCGCAGCTCCGCCATGTCCATCCCTCCCTTAGGTTCCGCGCCACGATACGGGCCTCGGGCGAACACCGGGAGAACACCGTTTCAGTGCAGGAAGACGATCTTGCCTCGGGCGTGGCGGGTCTCGCTGAGGGCGTGGGCGGCCGGCGCTTCGGTGAGCGGGAAGGCCGCGGCGACGGGGATGCGCAGACGGCCTTGGGCGGCGAGTTCTACCGCGAGGGGAAGGGCGTGGACGGCGAGGCGGTCGGCGTGCGCGGAGAGCGCGGTGCCGTCGTCCGGGACGCCGTGGGACAGGTGGACGCCGTGGGCGGCCGCGCCGGTGTCCGCGATCGTGACGACGCGGGCCGCGCCCCCGGCGAGGGCGACGAGATCGGGCAGCGCGCCGCCGGCGCAGTCGAACACCGCGTCCACCCCCGACGGGGCCAGCGCACGGACGCGGTCGATGAGGCCGGGCCCGTAGGTCGTCGGCTCCGCGCCGAGGGAGCGCAGGAAGTCGTGGTTGCGGGCGCTCGCGGTGCCGATGACGCGGGCGCCGCGGACCCCCGCGAGCTGGACGGCGACCGTCCCGACCCCTCCTGCCGCCCCCTGGATCAGCACCGTGTCGCCGGGCCCGACGGCGAGCCGGTCGAGCACCCGGGTCGCGGTCTCCACCAGGCCCGCCGCGCCCCCGGCCTCCGCCCACTCCCACGTCGCGGGCTTGGGCGCCCACGCGGCCAGGACGACATGATCGGCGTTCGCGCCGCGCACGGCAGCGTGCGCCATCCCGAAGACCTCCTCGCCCACCGCGACGCCGACGACCCCGGCGCCTACCTCGTCGACGACGCCCGCCGCGTCGAAGCCCGTCCGGAAAGGGAACGCCAGCGGCACCGCGTCGCGCAGCTCCCCCGAACGCAGCCGCGGCTCGCCCGCCGACAGCCCCGAAGCCCGCACCGCGACGCGGATCTCCCCCGGCCCCGCGTGCGGCTCGGGAACCTCCACGACCCGCACGACGTCGGCCGGACCATACTCAGAAAATTGGACAGCTCTCACAGAACCGGACGTTAGTGGAGCACCCCGTCCGTTTGTCTAAAGTGAGAGCCATGGCAGCGGAAGTGAGACAGCGTTCGGACGCCCGGGACAACCGCGCCCGGATCCTCGCCACGGCCCGGGCCGCCTACGCCCGGGAAGGCCTGGACGTCCCCATCCGGGAGATCGCCCGGCGCGCCCAGGTGGGCCCGGCGACCGTCTACCGGCACTTCCCGACCAAGGAGTCCCTGCTCACGGCGGCCTTCGCCGAACGCATGACGCTCTGCTCCCAGATCGTCGACGACGGTCTCGCCGACCCCGACCCCTGGCACGGACTCAGCGAGACGATCTTCCAGCTGATGGAGGTGCACGCCCTCGACCGCGGCTTCTCCCGCGCCTTCGTCTCCCGCCTCCCGCCGTCCGCGGGTCTGGCCGCCGACCGCGACCGCGCCCTGCGGGGCATGGGCGAACTCCTCGACCGGGCCAAACGCGCCGGCGACCTGCGCCCCGACATCGTCCTGGAAGACGTCGTCCTGACGATCATGGCGAACGAGGGCATCCGCACCGACTCCCCCGACCTGAGCGCCGCCGCCACCCGCCGCTTCGCCTCCTTGATCCTCCGCTCCTTCCACACCCGCCCCGACCCCGCTCCCCTTCCCCCGCCCACCCGCCTGCCGCTCACCTGACCGCTGTCCCGCCGAGCGGAGAGACTTCGGCGGGCGGGGTAGGCTGCCGGCCGTGGAGCGGACGCGGCTTGACACCGGGCGGATCGGGGAGGCCCGGCGGAGGATCGATCCGGTGTTCCTCGACACCCCGCTGTACCGGTGCGAGGCGCTGGGCGCCGCGCTCGGGTGCTCGGTGAGCGTCAAGCTGGAGACGGCGAATCCGGTGCGGAGCTTCAAAGGGCGCGGCACCGAGGTGGTGGCGAGCCTCCTCGCCGAGGCCGGGTCGGGCGGCGCGGTGTGCGCGAGCGCGGGCAACCTGGGGCAGGCCCTCGCCTGGTCCGGGCGCAAGCGCGGGCTCGACATCGCCGTCGTGGCGTCCCGCTTCGCGCCCGCGACGAAACTCGACCGCATCCGCGCGTTCGGCGCAGCGCTGGAGCTGGTGGACGGGGACATCGAGACGGCCCGCGCCCGCGCCGCCGACATCGCGCGGCACGACGGCATCCGCCTCGTGGAGGACAGCCTCGACATCGAGACCTGCGAGGGCGCGGCGACCATCGGGCTGGAACTCGTCGAGGCCGCGGCAGGGTTCGACACCGTCCTCATCGCGCTCGGCGGCGGGGCTATGGCCACCGGAATCGGCCATGTCGTCAAGGCGCTGGCGCCCGGTGCCGAGGTCGTCTGCGTGCAGCCGCTCGGCGCGCCGGCCATGACGCGGTCGTGGCGGCGGCGCCGCGTCGTCACCACCGAGGCGATCGACACCATCGCCGACGGGGTCGCCGGCCGGTTCCCCATCGCGGCGGTCCTCGCCGACCTCCTCCTGGTCGCCGACGACGCGGTGCTCGTCCGGGAGGAGTCCATCATCGCCGGAATGCGGCTGCTCCTCGACCACGCGGGCCTCGTCGTCGAGCCGTCGGCCGCCCTCGGCGTCGCCGCGATCCTCGAGGACCCCGCGCGTTTCGCCGACCGCCACGTGGTCACCGTCGTGTGCGGCGGCAACGTCGACATGAACGCCTACCGCCGCTGGACGTCACCGTCCTGACGCCGCGTGGGTGCTGGCCTCGCCGCGGCATCTGCTGTCCAGCGCCCGCGCCCGTCAGATCGCCGAGGCGCAGGGGCTGGACGCGCTGCTCCAGCGGCCCGACGCCGACGGCGTGCTCTGGAAAGGGGTGGGGAACCTCCTCCTCACGATGGCCTGCGCCCACCCGGCTGAAATCGGGCGGTACCGGGCGGCGGCGCCCGTCCTCGCGCGATGGGTCGAACTCGCGAACGTCCGGGCGGCCTCGGTCGGGCGGGCCGCGCTGCTCGCCTCGGTAGCCGAGGAACTGCGGTCGGGGCGGGCCTGGCCCGTGCTCGGGACGGCGCGCGGGGCGCTCGCGCGACGGATCGAGGCCGTGCTGGACGCGCCAGGCTGGGTCGAGGCGGTCGAGCGGGGCCTCGCCTCGGCCGACCCGGTCGAGGCGAGACGGGCCGCGTGGGTCCGCGCGGACTCCGGGCGCCGCGACCTGCCCGAAGAGGGGTTCGCGATCCGGATCACCTTGCCCGACCCCGTCGCGGACGGACGGTGCGCCGCTCGGGGAGGCCAGGTTCGCCGGGGCGGACTACGACCGGGAGGTCGCGCGCGCCGAGGCGGACCACTCGTGGGAGTGGCCCGCCCGGACCGTCGCGCGACTGGTGAAGGAACGGCTCCGGGCCGACCCGTCGATCCTCGGGCGGTGGGACTGCGCGCCCGGATGGTGCACGGCCTGGATCGCGGAATTCGACATGGCGCGGCTGACGTTCGATTACCCCTCGCGGACCACCTCTTCGCAGGCGCCGTCCGTGCAGTTCGAGGTCGTCATCGACGTTGGCGGGCGTGCCCCGGAGGAGGTCGCCGACGAAGTCGTCGGCTTCCTGCTGGCGGACGATCCGAAGGCGACCGCCGAGATCGTCGGCGGGACCCCGGACGGCCCCGAACGGCTCGGTCTCCTCCGCCGGTGACGTGACGACGACGCCGCGGGCATGCGAGCGTTGGGCCGCCGCGCGGTTCAGGCGCGTGAGGCCAGGAGGACGGCGGTGCCCAGCAGGCCGGCGGGGATGAGGATCCAGCCCGCGGACGGAAGGTGCGTCAGGGTGCCGAGGGTGGCGACTCCGAGGGCGGAGCCCGCCTGGCGGACGCCGTTGAGCGCGCCCTGGCCGGTGGCGGCGTAGGCGGGCGGGGTGGCGGCGGCCATCTCGGCGGCGGCAGCGGTGATGCACAGGGTGCCGGTGCCGGCGAGGACCAGTTCGGCCGCGAAGAGGAGTGCCAGCGGAGGGTGCGCGCCGCCCGCGAAGAGCAGGAGGACGCCGCCGACGGCCGCCAGGACGACGCCCGTCAGCAGGACGGGACGGGCCCCGTGGCGGGCCATGAGGCGTCCGGCGACCAGCGGCATGAAGCAGACGGGGAGCACCATCGGCAGGCTCACGAGCCCCGCCCGCCAGGGCGACAGCGCGTAGGCGTCCTGCATCCAGACCGCGAGCAGGTAGAGCGACCCGAAGTAGGCGAAGCAGGCGACCGCGGCGCCGGCCATCGCCGCCCTGACCTTCGGCAGGGCGAGCAGCGCGGGCGGCAGGACGGGGAAGGCGGTCCGCCGCTCGGCGAAAGGCAGCGCGGCGAAGGCGGCGGCTGAAGCGACCAGTGCGACCAGCGCCCGCACCGACGTCCAGCCCTCGATGCCCGCCTCGACCAGCCCGAAGGTGAGCAGCCCGAGACCCGCGGTAGAAAGCAGCAGCCCGGCCAGGTCCAGGCCGCGGGCTTCCTGGACGGAAGGGGCCGTCAGCCCGCGCGCGACGAGCAGGACCGCGAGCGCGATGGGCGGGTTCACCAGGAAGACCAGCCGCCACCCGCCGAGTTCGACGAGCGCACCGCCGAGCAGCGGCCCGGCGGAGGCGCCGACGCCGCTCACCACGGCCCAGGAGGCGACCGCGCGGGTCCGGCGGGCCGGGTCGGGGTTCAGGTGGACGAGCAGGGCGAGCGAAGCCGGGACGAGGCCCGCTCCCGCCGCGCCGAGCAGGGCCCGTCCGGCGATGAGGACGCCGATGCCCGGGGCGGCGGCGCACAGCGCGGAGAGCACCGCGAATGCGCCGAGCCCCCACAGGTAGACCCGGCGCGCGCCCCACCGGTCGGCCAGGACGCCGCCGACGAGCAGCAGCCCGGCGAAGACGACGGTGTAGGCGTCGACGGCCCAGGGCAGGGCGGCCGGGGACGGGCGCAGGGACGCGCTGACGTCGGGGACCGCGACGTTCAGGATCGTGGTGTCGAGGACGACGAGCAGATTGCCCGCGGCGATCGCGAGGAAGGCCGTGCGTGAGGCGGTCCGGGAAGGTGCGGAGGAGACCGCGAAGGTGGTCATGCGGTCAGGGTCGCCCGAGGGGCGCGGGCGCGGCGACGCCGTCCTTTCGATGGCCCCATCGGAAAGTCCGATGGACCGGGTAGGGTGCCGATCGTGGACTCACGCTATCTGCGGGCCTTCGTCGCCGTCGTCGAGCACGGCGGGATCTCGGCCGCGGCCCAGCGGCTCGGATACGCGCAGTCGAGCGTGAGCGCCCAGCTCAAGCGGCTGGAAGCCGACCTCGGCGTCGCGGTGCTGGTCCGCGCCGGCACCGGCGCCGTCCTCACCGAGGCCGGGCGGCGCCTCCTGCCGCACGCCCGCGAGGCCCTCGAACTCGAGGACCTGATGCGCCGCGCCGCCCGCGGCGACCGGCCCCGGCTCCGCATCGCCGCCCAGCAGTCCCTCGCCCACGGGTGGATGCCCGACGTCCTAGCCGCCTTGGAGCACGGCGGCGGCGCGGGCGCCGACATCGAACTCACCGTGGGTCCCCGCGCCGACCTCGAACGCGCCTTCGCGGCCGGCGAGATCGACGTGTTCTTCCAGTACGACAAGGACGCCCGCGGCCCGGGGCCGCACACCGTCCTCGGCCACGACCGGGCCGTCCTGGTGGCGGCGCCCGGCCACCCGCTGGCCCGCGAGTCGGCCGTCGCCCCGGAGCGCCTGCTGCACTACGACTTCCTCGTCTCCGAACCGGGGTGCACCGCCGCGATGCTCACCGACCGGTTCGGCCGCGACCTCCTCGACGGCGCCCACGTCGCCATGGTCCAAGGGTCCGTGGGCACCCTGATCCGCCTCGCCGGCCACGGCCGCGGCGTGGCGCTGCTGCCCGAGATGGCCGTCGCCCGCGAACTCGCATCCGGCGACCTCGTGCCGATCCCCGTCACCGGCCGCCTGCGCCCCGTCGCGATCCTCGCCCAGTGGCGTCCCCGCCTCGGCCCCGCCGAGGCGGCCCTGCGCGCCCTCCTCGCCACGGCCCGCCGCGCCGACCCCATCCCCTCCCTGACGGACGACCTCGCATCCGCCTGACCGACGCGTCACCCTCGTTCAGGCCGACGAGGCCGCCGATCTTCTGGATCATCCCCGTCGCACGAACTGTCAGGATTTTCTCAGTCAACCGCACCTGTGATCTTGCGTCTTGTCCGATGATCACCCCATGAGACGTCTGCCCCCGCCGCTCAAGATCCTGGTCGTCCTCGCCGCCCTGCTGATCGCGGGATGCGCCGCCCTCTTCTTCGCGGTCGGCCTGGACAAGTCCGACAAGATCGCCAGCAGTCTCGGGCTCTTCCTCGGCATCCTGACGTTCGCGCTCGCGCTGGTCACGGGGTGGCCGAGCTTCCAGACCCTGCTGCTCCCGGATCGGCAGTCGGGTGCGGGAACGGACGGCGTTCCGGCGGCGTCGAATGACCGCTCGGAACCGATCGACGCGAACGGTTCGAGTCCAGCCGATCCCGGGGAGGTGGCCGTCGCACCGGAGCCCGCCCGGCGGCACTCCCGCCGGGCGCGGCTGGCAGCGCGGGCCTCCGACATGGTCGGGCTGAGCATTGCGCTCCCCCTCGGCGCGCTCGCCTTCCTGAGCGCGGTGCTGGCGGGCCGGTCCACGGGGGTCCAGATGCTCATCGGGCTCGTCGAGTTCGTCCTGGTGTACGCGATCTACCTGATTCCGGCGCTGTTCGCGCCCGAGCCGGGCCGAGGAGAGAGGGAACACGGATGAGGGAGATCGACCGGAGGACCGTCTTCGTGGGCGGGGGGATCCTGACGACCACGGCCCTGGTCCTCACCGGCACCTGGATCAACATCTTCGACGAGGAAGGCGGCGTCGACCCGGACCCCGACGACTGCCTGCCGCTCGAGGTGAGTTCCTCCACCGAGAAGAGCGCGCTGCTCACGGCCCTGGCCGAGAAGTACAACGCCGCGGGACGGAAGATCGGCAAGGGCAAGACCTGCGCCCGGGTCCACGTCACCCCGTTCAGTTCCGGGCTGGCGAAGACCGCGCTGGAGAAGGGCTGGTCGGCCGAGACGGCGCAGGACAAGGCGGAGCCGCAGATCTGGATGCCCTCCTCGTCGGTGTGGCTCTCCCTGCTCAAGGCGGCCGAGGCGAAGACCTACGGGGACGTCGCATCGGTCTCGGTCGCCCGAAGCCCCATGGTGATCGCGGGCCCCGGCGCGCGGGGAAGCGCCCTCGCGAAACTGGCGAGCCCTGGTTGGGGCGACATCCTCTCCACGGCCGGGGAGGTCCTGCCCGGCGCCGGCGCGTTCCGTTTCGTCAAGGACAATCCGACGGCGTCCACCTCGGGCCTCCTGGCGACGATCGCCACCTACTACTCCACGGTCGACCATTCGGGAATCCTCCTTGAGGGGGATGTCACGAAGACCGAGGCGAACAGCCTCATGCGCCGGATCGAGGCGAACGTCGACCACTACGGGGAGGACCTCGTCGAACTCATGGCGGAACTCTCCCGCCACCCGACGGACAGCCGCATCGACGCGGTCGTGACGCAGGAGGCGATGGTCTCCCAGGCCAACAGGGGCCAGTTCCCCGACTCGGAGGCCATCGGGAAGAACCCCGACACCAGGCTCACCGCGGTGTACCCCCGTGAGGGCACCCTGGAATGCGACCACCCGTTCATCATCCTGCCGACGGCAGGCCCGGAGCAGCGCGCGGCGGCCGCGGACTTCCTGGCCTTCCTCAAGGAACCGGCGCAGCAGGACAGCTTCGCCGAGTTCGGATTCCGGTCCTTCGACGGATCCGTGGCACCCGCGATCCTCAAAGAGGTGGGGGCGCCCGACACGGCCAGGACCGTGTCGAACCTCCAGATGCCCGAGGCCAAGGTCGTCAACGCGGTCCTCGACCGGTGGAAGGCCCTGCACAAGCGGGCCAACATCATCTTCCTCATGGACGCGTCGGGCTCCATGGTCCAGCACAGGATCGACGGAGGGACCCGGTTCGACGTCGCCGTCGACGCCGCGACCAAGGCGCCCGGGGTGACCTTCTTCACTGCCGACGACAGGGTGGCGCTGTGGTCGTTCTCCTCCGGTGACGGGCTCAAGGACTACCGGCAGGAGATCCCGCTGTCGGCGTTCGACCAGAAGGAGTGGGAGATCGGGCTGGGCGGTATCAAGGCCGTCGGAGACACGCCCCTCTACACGGCGGTCGGAGCCGCCGTGGGCCACCTGCGAAGGAACTACGACGAGGAGCGCGTCAACGCGGTCATCGTGCTCACGGACGGGGTGAACGACGACGAGAAGAACGACGACATCCATGACCTGCTCACCGAGCTGACCGCGTCGGACCGGCCGCAGGTGAAGGTCTTCGGCATCGCCTTCGCCAAGAACAAGGACAGCGCGGAGGACAAGAAGCGCATCGCGGACCTGAAGAGCATCGCCGCGGCCACCGGCGGCACGGCCGAGGAGGCGCCCGACGCCGCGACCGTCAAAGAGGTCCTGCTCCGCATGTTCAACCGGTTCTGACCGCGGGGGGCGGGGAGTCGGGCGACCCCGACGATCACGTCACGGAGCCGTGGCTCCGGCGTCCGGGGCCGCCTCCGCGGTCGGGGCCTGGGCGGGCCTGGGGAGGCCCTGGTTCTCGTGGCGGGTGGTGAGGTGGCGGCTCCTGCCACGAGAGGGCCACGGCGGCGCTCTTGCCGCCGATGAGGTGATGGGCCTGGTTCCCGATGAGCGCCCCTGACGCCACCCGCCGCGCCGCGCCCGCGACCCTGCCCGGCTTCCCGCCGGGCGCGGCGGCGGGCGCGGCGTTCGGGGACCAGTCCTGGTACCGCTGGCACGCCCCCTGCGACGAGATCCGCTCGGCCCGGACGGACCGCCTCGCCGCCGTCCAGGAGTTGCTCGCCGCGGCGCTCGACGCCGCCCCGCCCGGCCCGCTGAAGGCGGTGAGCGTCTGCTCCGGCCAGGCCCGCGACCTGCTCCCCGTCCTGATCTCCCACCCGCGCGGCCAGGACGTCTCGGCCCGCCTGATCGAACTGGAGCCGCTGAACGCCTCTTTCCTCTACGGAGCCGTCGGCAGCACCGCCCTGGACCGGATCGAGGTCGTCGTCGCCGACGCGGGCCTGACCGACGCCTACGCCGGCGCGGTCCCGGCCGACCTCGTGCTGATCAGCGGCCCCTTCGCCCACATCGGCCGACCGGACACCGCCCGCACCATCGGCATGCTCCCGCGGCTCTGCGCACCCGGGGCGACGGTCGTCTGGTCCACCTACGGCCCCGCCCTGGCCGACCTGGCCCCCCTCCTGGAGTCCTTCACCGCGGCGGGCTTCACCGAGGTGTCCCGTGCCTCCCCTCCCCCGGAGCACCGCACCGACCCGACGCCCTTCGCCACCGGCGACCCCGACCTCGACGGCGACCTGTTCGACCACGCCCCCTTCGCCGCCGGAGCCCACCGCCTGACCGCCGCCCCCTCCCCCTCACCCCCGGAGCCCGCATGTTCACGTTCGAGGAGTAGCCCTGCGCCGCGTGTTCCCCGCCCGCCCGCGAAGGCGTTCCCCTGCGGTGCGGGGATCGCGGGCGGCCCGCCTCCATCCGGGTCACTCCCGTTCGACGTGCTGCAGAAGGTTCCAGGAGAAGACGGCCCAGAAGTGGCGGACGGCTCCGCCGGGATCGCGCCCCCGGAACCTGTACTCCGCGAAGGGCGCCCACACGGTGCCCGTGTCGACCGGAAACCCGAAGCTCGCGATCACATCATCGCGGAGGTGGACCCACGGGCGGAGGTCCGCGGGATCGTCGATCACCACCGCCGGGGAGCCGGATGGGCGGGCGAAACCGCACTCGTGCGCGATCGGCAGGCCGGGAGCGCCCAGAAAGGTGAACACCAGGTCGGGCCAGAGCGGGAGGCGGTAGGTGAGCCTGGTCAGCAGGAGACCGCCGTGCTGATCGTCGGGGACCTCCGCCGCGGACAGCGGGGGCCCGAGCAGCCCCACGGCACGGGCGAAGCCGCCCTGGGGCGCGAAAACGGGTTCGCCGCGCGACGCCGCGTCCATCTCCGCCCGGTCCGCGCCGAGCCGTCCCAGCGCCTCGTCGACGAGTGCGTCGCCCTGCCTCATCCCGGCCAGGACGCGCAGTTGGAAGAGGCGCAGGCCGACCGCCTCAGGCCGCGCTCCGCAGGGTTCCGTGGTTTCCGCCATGCCCTTGGGGACGCCTCCCGGCGGTCAGGAGTTCGCGCCGACGTTGCGAGGGCTCGCATCGCACCCGAGGTGATCCGGCGGTGCGACGGCACGAGGCCGCCGCACCGCCACGGCGTTCAGGGGCGGGCGAGGAAGCGTTCGGCGTTGCCGCGGAGGATCAGGTCGCGGTTCTCCTCGGTGAGGAAGGCCGCGTCGCGGACGACGCGGCCGACGGGGCGTTCGCCCAGGGGGTAGGGGTAGTCGCTGCCCACCATGACCTGGCTCGCGCCGAGGGTGTCGACGAGGAGGCGCAGCGACGGTTCGGTGAAGACCACGGAGTCGACGGAGAAGCGGTCGACGTAGTGGGACGGCGGGTGGGCCGAGGTGCCGATGACGTCGTGGCGCTCCCGCCAGGCGTTGTCCACGCGGCCGAGCCAGTAGGCGAAGGAGCCGCCGCCGTGGGCGAAGCAGATCCGCAGCCGGGGGTCGACCTCGTCGAAGACGCCGCCGAGCACGAGGGCGAGGATCGACAGGTGGGTCTCGGCGGGCATGCCGGTGAGCCACTGCGCCATCCAGCGGTCGAGCCTGGGCGCGGACGGCATGTCCCACGGGTGCACGAACACCGGGACGTCCAGCGACGCGCAGTGCTGGAGGAAGGTGCGGATGCCCGCGTCGTCGAGGTCGCGGTCGCCGACGTGGTTGCCGATCTCGACGCCGGCGTGCCCGTCGGCGACGGCCCGCTCCAGTTCCGCGCAGGCCGCGTCGGTGTCCTGGAGCGGAACCTGGCAGAACGGGATGAGCCGGTCGGACGCGTCGGTGATCTCCAGGGCGAGCTCGTTGAAGATCCGGGCGACCTTCGCGGCGTCGCCGGGGGCGTCGCCGTAGCCGAAGAACACCGGCGTCGGGGAGACGACCTGGCGCGCCACGTCGTCGGCGTCCATGTCGGCAAGCCGGACGTCGGGGTCCCACGCTTCGGCGGTGATCTTCCGGAACTCCTGCGAGCCGACCATGATCATCGCCTCGCGCTCGCTCCGCACCTCAAGACGCGGGGCGTTCTCCCCGGGAAGGGCCGGCCACCCGCGCGGGACGTAGTGGGCGTGGACGTCGATGCTGCTCGTCACGGCTCAGCCCTTACCCGGGTGCAGCGCGCCGCAGTTCCCGCACGTGCGGGCCGCTTCGGAGCCGTAGAACAGCTCGAAGACGGGCGGCAGGTCGGCCACGATGTCGTTCACTTGGAGCTCCACCTCGTGCACCTGCGCGTCGCATTCCAGGCAGAACCAGACGAACTTCTCCAGCGTGCCCTGCTCGCGGATCCGCTCGATCACGATGCCGATCGAGCCGGGCTCGGGCCGCTGCGGCGAGTGGTGCACCCCGCGCGGCAGCATCCACATCTCCCCCTCGCGCACGTCGACGCGCCGGGGCCCGTCGTCGGTCATGAGGTTGATGTGCATGGCGCCCTTGACCTGGTAGAACCACTCCTCGTACGGGTCGAGGTGGAAGTCGGTGCGCTGGTTGGGCCCGCCGACGACCTGCACGATGAAGTCGCCCATCGGCTCCCACATCTGCTTGTTGTTGACCGGCGGCTTGAGCAGGTCGGCGTGTTCGGCGACCCACTTCTCGAAGTTGAGGACAGGGGGGATCTCGGTCATTGCTTCTCCTCGGGGTCGGGTCGCACCGCGATCGCCTGGATCTCGATCAGCAGCAGCGGGTGCGGCAGTTGGTGGACGGCGACGGTCGTGCGGGTGGGGCCGGTCTCGTCGAAGTACTCGGCGTAGACCTCGTTGTAGCCGCCGAAGTCGTTCATGTTCACGAGGTACGCGGTGACCTGGACGAGGTCCTCCAGGCCCGCCCCGACGGAGGCGAGGATGGCCCGGATGTTCTCCAGGACGGCGCGGGTCTGCTCCCGGATGTCCAGATCGGTGACGCCCATCGGGTCGGCGGACGCGCCCGCGAAAGTGTCGTCGGGCCTGCGGCTGCTGGTCCCCGACACGAAGACCAGGTCCCCGACGACCTTGACGTGCGGGAAGCGCCCGCGCGGCGTCGCCATCCCCGCCACGACACCGCTCACCGCGTCCGCCCGTCCACGACGGCGATCTCGACGGAGCCGAGCGTCGCGACGGTGACCCGGACGGTCCCGGGCGTGAGCGCCACGGCCGCGGTGGCGGCTCCGGCGAGGACGAGTTCCCCGGCGTGCAGCACGAACCCGTGCGCCGCGCCGATCCCGGTGAGCCGCCGCAGCGCGTCGAGCGGGTCGCCGAGGATCGCCTTCGTGGTCCCGCGGGTGGTCGGCGCTCCCGTCAGCTCCATCTCGACCGCGAGGTCGCCGATCGCGTCCCGGTCCAGCGCCGACCAAGGGCCGACCGCGTAGAACGCGGCCGAGGTGTTGTCGGCGACCACGCGCGGGAGGTCGAAGCTGAACCCCTCGTAGCGGGAGTCGATGACCTCCAGCGCGGGCGCGACCGCGTCCACGGCCGCGAGCAGCGCCCCGGGTCCGGCGGCGAGGTCGACGTCGCGGGCGACGCGAAAGCAGATCTCGGGCTCGACCCGCGGGTGGATGAGGCCCGCGACGTCCAGGGTGCCGCCGTCGGGCACGGCCATCGCGTCGGTGAGCCGCCCGGCGATGATCTCCGAGACGCCCATCTGCTCCATCTTCGCCAGGCTGGTGAAGCCGAGTTTCAGGCCGCTCTGCCGCTCGCCGCGAGCGAGCCTGCGGCCCACGAGGTCGGTCTGGGCGGCGTAGGCCTGGGCGAGGTCGAGGTCGGGCCAGGTGCCGTCGGCGACGATCGGGCGGGCGGTCTCGGCGGCCTCGTGCAGCCGGTCCGCGGCGGTCCGCACCGCCGCGTCGTTCTCGGTCAAGGTCTGCTCTTTCATGAGAGGGCCACGCAGACGTTGGTCTGCTCGGTGTAGAACTCCAGCGAGTGGCGGCCGCCCTCGCGGCCGATCCCCGACAGGCCCGCGCCGCCGAACGGCGAGCGCAGCTCCCGCAGGAACCAGGTGTTCACCCAGGCGATGCCGACGTTCATGCGGGCGGCGACGCGGTGGCCGCGCGACAGGTCGGTCGTCCAGACGGAGGCGGCGAGCCCGTAGTCGGTGTCGTTGGCGAGCCGGACCGCCTCCTCCTCGGTGTCGAAGGGGATGAGCGCGGCGACCGGGCCGAAGATCTCCTCGCGGACGACGCGGCTCTCGTTCGTGAGGCCCGTCCACAGCGTCGGCTCGATCCAACTGCCGCCCGCGAGCGCCTCGGGCATCTCCGGGACGCCGCCACCGGTGAGGACCTTCGCGCCCTCACGCCGGGCGAGCTCCAGGTAGGACAGCACCTTGTCGCGGTGCGCCTGGGAGATCAGCGGGCCCGTCGTCGTCGCCGGGTCGGCGGGCGCTCCGAGGCGGAGTCCTGCGGCGGCCTCGGTCAGCCGGGCGGCGACCTCCTCGAACACCGGCCGCTCGATGTAGACGCGCTCGGTGCACAGGCAGACCTGGCCGGTGTTGGCGAACACCGACTGGGTGAGCCCGGCGACCGCCGCGTCGAGGTCGGCGTCGGCGAAGACCAGCGCCGCGTTCTTGCCGCCGAGTTCGAACGACACGGGCTTCACCCTGGGCGCGACGGTCGCCATGATCCGCGCGCCGGTCGCCGACGAGCCGGTGAACGTCACGCCGTCCACGTCGGCGTGCTCGGTGAGGAACTGGCCCGCCGAGCCGTTCCCGAACCCGTGCACGAGGTTGAACACGCCGTCCGGGACGCCGCAGGCCGCCATGATCTCGGCGAGCACCGTCGCCGACCCGGGCGTCTCCTCCGACGGCTTGACGACCACCGTGTTGCCCAGTGCGAGGGCGGGGGCGAGCTTCCACGTGAGCAGCAGCAGCGGAAGGTTCCACGGGACGATCGCCGCGACGACGCCCAAGGGCTTGCGCACGACGTAGTTCAGCGCCTTCTGCGCCTCGCCGTACTCGGTGATGAAGGACTCGGTGCCCTCGGCGGCGATCACGTCGGCGAAGACCCGGAAGTTGGCCGCCGCGCGGGCGATGTCCAGCTCGCGGGCGCGCCTCTCGGGCTTGCCCGTGTCGCGGACCTCGGCTTCGAGCAGGTCTTCGGCGCGGCGGTCGATCTCGTCGGCGATCCGGCGCATCAGGTCGCAGCGCTGCCGGACCGTCAGCGCGGCCCACGGGCCGGTGAGGGCGCGGCGGGCGGCCGTCACGGCCCGGTCGACGAGTTCCGCGCCGGCCTCGTGGACCTCGGCGACGACGGTGCCGTCCACCGGGTCGACGTCCTGGAAGGTGCGGACGCCGTCGACGAACGCGCCGTCCACGTAATTGCGGTACTCGCGGGTGCGGTACTCGCGGGTGCGGTGTTCACGCATCATGATCTCCCCGGTTTCCTAGTGCCCGAACGCTTCCTGGAGCCACCAGGACCCCTCGTCGGAGACGACCTTCGCGTCGATGACCAGCGGACGCGTCGGCCCGGACGACAGCCAGTCCTTGACCGGTCCGAGGTCCTCCGGCGACCTGACCGTCAGCGCCGCGCACCCGTGGCCGCGCGCGATCGCGGCGAGGTCGGAGTCGGGGAAGCGCACGTTGTCCAGGCCGGGGGCGTCCGCGCCGAAGTGGTGGACCTCCGCGCCGTACTGGGCGTCGTTGTAGACCAGGACGACCAGCGGCAGTTCCAGCCGCACCGCGGTCTCCAGCTCGGAGATGCCCATGAGGAATCCGCCGTCGCCGCACGCGGCGACCGGGAGCCGGCCGGGCTGGGCGAGGGCCGCGCCGATGCCCGTCGCGAGGCCGAGGCCGACGGACTGGAACGCCTGGGTGAAGCAGAACCCGTACTCGTCGGGCACGTCGAGGAACATCGAGGCGTAGCCGAGGAAGTTGCCGGAGTCGACCGAGACGACGCGCTCGGCGGGCAGCAGGTCGTTGAGCAGCGCGCTCAGGGTGCGCGGGTCGATGCGGTCGCCGGTCGAGACGTCGGTATAGGGCACCTGGGTCCAGCGCAGCCCTTCCTCGATCCGCCGCCGCAGCTCCGGCGAGCGGTAGCCGGGCCGCGCGGAGTCTTCGAGGTCGCGCAACGCCCGGAGCGCCGCGTCGGCGGTCTCGGTGACGCCGCCCCAGACGCCGAGGTCGATCTCGCGGACCCTGCCGAGCGCCGCCGGGTCGGTGTCGACCTGGACGACCGTCGCGTCGTCGGCGATGAGCCTGCCGTGCCGCATCGTCCACATGTTGAGCGCGCAGCCGAACCCGACGACGAGGTCGGCGCCGGCGACGAGTTCGGCGGTCAGCGGCGAGGAGAAGCCGCCGGAGACGTCGATGCCCCACGGGTGGCCGTTGAACATGCCGCGCGAGACCGCGGACGTCGCGACGAGCGCGCCGACCTGGTCGGCGAGCGCCCCGATCGCGGCGCGGGCGCCGTCGCCGCGACCGCCGCGCCCGACGACGAAGACGGGCCGCCGCGCCTGCTGGAGGGCGAGGACGAAGTCGGCGAGGGCCTGCGGCGCGGGGGCGGGCGCGGCGAGCGGCCGGAAGGCGCGGGTCCGGTAGTCGTCGAGTGCCATGTCCTGCACGTCGATGGGCACGTTCACCACGACGGTGCGGCGCTGGTCGCGGCACATCGAGAAGGCGCGGGCGATGTCCTCGAGGGCGCTCTGCGGGGTGCGCACCCGCAGGGTGAGGGCCCCGGCGGCGACGGCCATGGCGGCCTGGTCGATGAAGAAGTTCGACGTGGGCGCGGTCGCCTCGGCGGTCAGCACGAGCAGCGGCGTCCGGCTCTTGGCGGCCTCGGTGATGCCGGTCATCGCGTTGGTGTAGCCGCAGCCCTGGTGCAGGGACAGGACGGCCACCTCGTCGGACATGCGCGCGTAGGCGTCCGCCATGGTCGCCGCGCCGCCCTCGTGCCGGGCCGCGACGAACCGGGCGCCGCGCTCCACCATGGCCTGGGTGAAGTGGTAGTTGCCGCTGCCGACGACTCCGAAGACGGTGCGCACACCGAGCTCAACCAGGTGTCGGCCGATGGCCTCGTGAACGAGCATTGCGAAGGGTTCCTCACTTGGGGGGGCGGGCAGGTGGGTGGGCGGCGTCAGGCGCGGGCGACGAGCGCGAGGGCGCGGACGGGGCTGCCGGAGCCGTTCACGATCTTCAGGGGCGCGCTGATCAGCACCGCGCCGGTGGCGGGCAGCCGGTCGAGATTGCGCAGTTGGGTGAGGCCGTATTTGGCGGCGCCCAGCAGGTGGTGGTGGGCCGGGAAGGGCGGGTCGAAGGCGAACGCCTGGCCCGCGTCGATCCCGACGGTCTCCACGCCCACGCCGAGCAGCGGGGTCTCCTCGGCGATCCAGCGCGCGCAGGCAGCGGACATGCCCGGCGTGTGCGGGCCGGTCTCGCTCTGGTTGAGGAACGCCTCCCGGTCGTCGCCGCGGCTCGACCAGCCGCTGCGGACGAGCAGCCAGCCGCGCGGGAACGCGCCGTGCTCGTCCTGCCAGGCGCGCAGGTCGTCGACTTCGAGGACGAAGTCCGGGTCGGCGGCGACCCGCGCGACCACGTCGACGATGACCGCGGGCGCGACCATCCGGTCGACCGGGACCGAGGCGGCGTCGCCGTGCGCGACCCCGGTGATCCAGTGGCAGGGCGCGTCGAAGTGGGTCCCGACGTGCTCACCCGTGTGCAGGCCGTTCTGGTAGGAGATGTCCCCGCCCGCGGCGTCGTACCGGGCCAGGTTCTCCAGGGCGAACGACGGGATCGGCGCCATCTCCGGCGGCAACTGGAGCACCGGGGTGTCGGCGCTCAGCGGGGCCGTGAGGTCGACGACCTCGACGGAGCCGTCCAGCAGCGCCGCGCCGAGGGCGGCGACGGCACCGGGCGCGGAAAGGGCCCCGGCGGCGGCGGTGTTCGGGCTGGTCATGGCTTCATCGTGGCCGTGATCGAACTCGGTGCATAATGCCTATCCGCTTCTGGATATGCTCTGCGGAACATAGCCAGACGCCAGGGTATTCAGTGCCGCGGCAGGGGAGGTTCCGATGGATCCGGAAAGGCTGCTCGACGGGCGGCTCAAGCTGCGCCATCTCACCCTGGTCACCACCATCGCCCGCGAGGGCACGCTGCTGCGCACGGCCCAGGTCCTGCACGTCACCCAGCCGGTGGTCACCCGGAGCCTGCGCGAGGCCGAGGCCGCGGTCGGCGTCGAGCTGTTCACGCGCGGGCCGCGGGGCGTCCGGCCCACCCCGGCCGGGGAGATCCTCATCGCGCACGCGCACCGCGTGCTCGGCAACATCAGGGCCGCGGGGGTGCGGATCAGCGAGCTCCAGCGGGTCGGGCTGGAGCCCGTCAGGGTCGGCACGAACCTCGCCGGGGCGTACGCGCTCATCCCCAACGCCCTGGTCGAGCTCAAGCGGGAGCATCCGAACGTCTCGGTCACCGTGATCGAGGCGGGCTCGGACGAGCTGACGGCCCTGCTGCGCCGCAGCGACGTCGACCTCCTCGTCGGCAGGCTCCAGCCCCGCACCGACACGACCGCGGAACCCCTGCGGCGGCTGCGCCTGTACGACGAGCCCGTCCGCCTCGTCGTCCGCCAGGGCCACCCCGCCGCCGACGCGCAGGAGCGCGACCTGGAGGACCTGCTCGCCTACCCGTGGATCCTGCCGAACGCGCCGAGCCTGCTGCGCTCGGAGATCGACGACCTGTTCCGGCTCCAGGACCTGCCGCTGCCCACGGACATCACGGAGTGCTCCACGATCCTGACCGTCCAGGCGATCCTGCGCGCCACCGACGCGATCGCCCCGCTCCCCGTCCTCATCGGCAGCAACACCCCGGGCCTGATGGTCCTCGACACCGAGCTGGACACGGTGCCGAGGTCCATCGGCATCACCACGCTGGCCGGCCCCGAGCAGCCCACGAGCGTCCAGCGCTTCATCCGCGAACTCGTCACCGCGGCCCGCTCCCTGGAGAAGGAGATCGCGGTCGCCTCCCGCCCGCGCCGCCCCCGCCGCGAGACCCACTGACCCGCCTCCGGCGACGGGAGACGGGCCGAGCGGCTGCTACAGGTAGGAGACCCCGGTGAGCAGTTCGGACCGGGTCCAGAGCAGGGTTCCGAGTCCGGGATCCCGCGACGCCCTGCTCGATGAGGCCCGGTCGGGGTGTCCGCGCATGCCGAGCAGCCCTGAGGGTCCGAGGTAGTCGCCGCCGTCGACCGACACATCGGTCGCCGCGCGCAGGGTGGGAAGGGCGCCCATCTCCGGGGTCCCGCCGAGCGCCTTGGCGATGGCCAGGCTGAGGGACCGGAACGCGGCCGAGGAGTAGCGGAAGATGCCCGTCACGGCGCCTCCGGGGTGGGCGGCGACCGCTCGGGTCCGGGCCTCGGCGAGACGGAGCCGCCGGTCGAGTTCCCGCGCGAAGACCAGGTTGGCGAGCTTGGAGCGTTCGTACGCCCGCTTCGCCTCCTGGAAGTTGCCTTCCGTCAGGGTCGCCATCCGGTGCCCGACGCTGCTGATCGCGACGATCCGCGAACCCGGCACCGGCGCGAGGTGCGGGAGCAAGTGGCCGGTGAGAGCGAAGTGCCCGAGGTGGTTGACGCCCATCTGCGGCTCGAAGCCGTCCCGCGTGGGTTCCGCCAGACCGGTGACGCCTGCGTTGTTGATGAGCAGGTCGATCCGGGGGAACAGCTCCTTGAGCCGCGCGCCGGCCTCGCGGACGGACTCCAGCGAGCCGAGTTCGAGCACGACCGGCACGAGCCGGCCGGCGGGCGCGTCCCGGCTGAGCCGTTCGACCGCATCCCCGGCGCGGGCCGCGTCGCGGCCGGTCACCACGACCGTCGCACCGTGCGCCGCGAGCTGCCTGGCCGTCTCGAACCCCAGCCCCGAGGTCGCCCCGGTCACGACGGCCACCCGGCCCGTCTGCGGCGGGATGTCACCGGCGTCCCATCGTTGGCCCATGGCCCCTCCTCCATAAAGTGAACGACACGTTCATGTTGTATGATGAACGCATCGTTCATGTTGGTCAATCCCCGCTCAGGAGGACCCCTTGCCGGACCGGGAGCACGACGGACGCGCCGACCGGCGCAGGAACCGCGGCCGGATCGTCGCCGCGGCGCGGTCGATGATCCTGGCCAAGGGACGCGGCGTCGGCATGGACGAGATCGCGGCGGAGGCCGGTCTGGCCGTCGGCACGCTGTACCGGCATTTCGCCACGAAGGACGAGCTGATCGAGGCGATCCTGTCCGACCTCGCGGAGGAGATCATCGGTCTCGTGGAGTCGTTCGAGCGCAGGCTCGCCGCACGGCACGAGAGCGCCGTCGACCTGCTCGAATCACTGCTGCGGACCGTCGTCCTCGATCTGAGCACGGCACGGATGCTCCGCGAGGCCCTCGACGGCTCCGAAGCGCGGCTGCGCGTCGCCCGCAGCCGCGCGACCGCGCTGATGACGGACCTCGTGGAGGCCGCCCATCGGGACGGGGCGCTGCACGGCGGCGTCAGCGCGGGAGACGTCGTCCTGCTGCTGCGGACCGCCCCCGGCGGGGACCTTCCCCGGGCGGAACGCGAGCGCTGGCTGCAGATCATGCTCACCGGCCTGCGCACGGCGGAGGCCGGTGTGCCGTAGGGGTCCCGACCGCGGCATAACGGGCGGGCGCGGCGCGGGCCTGACGGCGAAGGCGGGAGGCGGAGTGGACCGCCTCCCGCCTTCACGGGGTTCTGCGCGGCCGGTGGGCTCGCTACTCGGCCACCGGGGGGAGCCCGGACATGCGGCCGCGGTGGAAGAGCAGAGGCGAGCCGCCCGCGGCGGCGGCGGTGACGACCTCGCCGATCACCACGGTGTGGGTGTGCACGTCGTGCCGGTGGGTGACGACGCATTCGAGGTGGGCGACGCCGCCGGTCAGCAGGGGGATTCCGGACGCCGAGCGGGCCCAGGGGATCCCGGCGAACTTGTCGTCGTCTCGGGTCGCGAAGAGCGCCGCGAGGTCCTGCTGACCGGCCGCGAGGACGTTCACGCCGAAGCGGCCCGCCCGGGCGACCACCTCGTGGGTGGTGCTCTCCCGGTTGAGGCAGATCAGCAGCGTCGCCGGGTCGGCGGACACCGTCGTCAGGGAGTTCAGGGTCATGCCGTGCGGCCCGGTGACGGGGTCCTCGGCCGTCACCACGCACACGCCCGTCGCGAAGTGCCCGGCGACGTCGCGGAACAGCCGCGGGAGGACGGCCGGGGCCGCCTCCCGTCCGGCCCCGCTCACGCGCCGGTCTCCGCGACGGGCTTGCGGACCCCCATCTCCGCAAGCCGCGGCAGCACGGTCTCGGCGAAGTACGGCAGCTCGTCGGCGTAGTTGAAGAACGCCATGGTGATGCCCGCGAGGCCGGAGTCGGCGAGCGCCTTGATCATGCCCGCGACCTGGTCCGGTGTGCCGACGAGCGGGACCGAGCCGTGGCCGCCCGCGAACCGCTTGCGGTAGATCTGCAGCATCTCGGGGGTGAACGACTGGGAGTGCGCGCCCATGAGGTACATGAGGTTGTCGACCGCGTCCCAGTCGGCGTTCTCGTCGCCGTACCACGCGTAGAACTCGCGGGCCTCCTTCTCGGTCTCCCGGACGACGACGTGGCTGATCGTGATGACGCCGAGGTCGCGGTCGTACTCCTCGCGGGCGAGCTTGCGCATCTCGGTGGAGATCTGCGCCGCGTCCTCGGGGCCGTCGACGATGGTGAAGCCGAAGTCCGCGTTCCGGGCGGCGAAGCCGCGGCCCTGCGGCGAGGAGCCCGCGTTGATGATCGGGAGCAGGCCGTCGACGGGCTTGGGCATGCCCTCGGCGCCCTTGAGGTGGTAGAAGCGACCCTCGTGGTCCCAGGAGCCCTCGGTGGTCCACGTCTTCTTGACGATGTCGTACCACTCCTGGGCCTGCTCGTACCGGTCGTCGTGCCCGGTAGGCAGGTCGGAGCCCATCGCGTCGTACTCCGGCTTGTTCCACCCGGCCACGATGTTCAGTCCGGCGCGCCCGCCGCTGATGTGGTCGAGCGTCACCATCTGCTTGGCGGTGACCAGCGGGTGGTTGAAGGCGGAGTGCACGGTGGAGATCACCGAGATCCGCTCGGTGGCCGACAGCAGCCCGGCGGCCCACGGGATCGGCTCCAGGACCGACTCGTGGAAGTTCGTCGCGCCCTTGTAGCCGATGAACCGTGCGATGGGCAGGAGGAAGTCGATGCCCACCCGGTCGGCGACCTGCGCCATGCGGAGGTTGTCGCTCCAGCTGCCCGACCAGCGGTTCGGCACCTTGGTGATCGCCATGCCGCTGGAGCAGTTGGCGGCGAAGAGGCCGAGCTTGAATCCGGTGTCCTGGAAGAGCGGTCGCGTCATCGTGCTCCCTTTCAATGAGTGTCCAATTATGTGTGTATATGCGGTGCTTTGCGCTACTCGTCCTCGTGGAGCGCGGCCGCGGTGGAGGAGAAGCCGCCGAAGGAGCCCTCCGGCAGCACGCGGCGCAGCAGGGGGTAGCCGAGGGCGGTCAGCACCAGCGCGACGGCGAAACCGAGGCCGGTGACCCCGGCCTCCACCAGGCCGTAGGCGATGCCGGAGGAGGCGAGCAGCGCGATGATGCCCGCCCAGTTGAAGTTCTCGACCTGCGCCGGGTGGGCGGCGACCTGCTTGCGGACGACGAAGAAGTCGGTGATCACCAGCGTGCACAGCGAGGTGGTGAGGATGCCGAGCGCGCCCAGCCAGCCGTTGATGAAGCCGAGGATGTCGCCCCAGACGGCCAACAGGCCGATGACGTTGCCGACCACGACCCACCAGAAGCGTCCGATGGCGCGGCCGGTGGCTGCGTCGAAGAAGTTCGAGAGCGCGAGCGAGCCGGAGTAGGTGTTGATGACCTGGGCCTTGGCCTGCGCGGCGTACATGACGACGAAGCCGATCGCCCCGGCGATGACGATGAAGTAGGCGCCCGCGTCGGTCTGGGTCATGAAGGCGATCTTCTCGGCGGTGGTGGCGCCCGCGATGGTGGCCGCGGTGCCGGCGTTCTCGGGGTCCTCCAGGAACGTCGCCACGACCGAGTTGCCGGCCTGGAAGATGATCGTCCCGACCGCCACGATGAAGAAGTTGACGACGATCGACCCGCCGATCGCCATGATCCCGACGTCACGGGAGGAACGGGCGAAGCGGCCGAAGTCCGCGCCGGTCAGGGCGAGCGCGCCCGCGATGCCCGCGATGGCGGCGAGCCCGCTGAGGACGTCGCCGGTCCCGAGGTTCTCCGGCGTGTAGAGCCAGATGTCGGAGAGCGAGAGGTCGGACTTGGCCAGCGCCATGCCGGTCACGACGACCACGAGCACGACGGACACGACGGTGAGGATCGCCGAGGTCCGCTGCACGAGCTTCATGCCGAAGGTCGTCAGCAGGATCCACGCGATCGTGAGCAGGCCGTAGATGACGATCGCGTTCAGCGTCGTCGGGGCCCAGCCGAACATGAACAGCGTGCCGTAGTACAGGAGCGCGTTCTCCAGGGCCAGGAAGCCGAGGACCATGAAGGCGAAGATCAGCGAGGCGAGGAACGAGCCGCGGGCGCCGAGCCCGTAGAACCGGCTGGTCACGGTCGAGGAGGTGCCGGCGACCTGGCAGACGCGGCCGATCGCCCAGCCCAGCAGCGAGCCGAAGACCGCGGCGACCAGGCCCATCGCGAGGCCCCAGCGGGTGCCCGCGACATAGGTGACGCCGCCGCCGATGGCCAGGATGACGAGGGTGGTGCCGACGCCCGCGGTGTTGAAGACGAGGCTCCACCCTCCCACCCGCTGGTCGTCGGGCACGGGCTTGAGTGCGTGGTCTTCGATGACGGCCCGCAGGCCGTCGCCGCCCGGTGGCGTCGGCTTCGCGGAGCGGGTGTGGGTCATGGGGGGACTCCTCACGGAAGGTCGCGGTGCGGAAAGCGCCTGCGTTCCGTGCATCGTGGCACTGCGGAGTTGCCCCGAATAATGCCTATAGTGCCCTCGCTATGCTGTACCGGGCATAGCGAGGGCGGCCCGCGCGCCCGAGCCCCGCCGGTCAGCTCCCCGCGGCGTTCTCCCCGGTCAGGAGGGAGATCAGGTCGAGGGCCGCGGCGCGGGCGGCGGTCTCGGCCGCTCCGGAGACGCCGCCGAGGCTGAAGTACCCGTGGTTCAGCGTGGGCCAGCAACGGGCGGTGACCGGCACGCCCGCGTCGGCGAGGCGGCGGGCGTAGGCGGCGCCCTCGTCGCGCAGCGGGTCGAAGCCCGCGGTGTGGACGACGGCGGGTGCGACGCCGGCGAGGTCGGCGGCGCGCAGCGGCGAGGACCTGAAGTCCACAGCGGCCGGGTCGACGCCGTAGGTCCGGGTGAAGTCGGCCATCGCCGGGGTCGTCAGGCCGTACCCTTCGAGCGCCCTTGACGGGTACAGCGCGTCCGTCTCCGGGTCGGCGTACCCGCCCGCCAGGTCGGTGGCCGGGACGATGAGCAGCTGCGCGGCGAGCGCGATCCCCGCGTCCCGGCAGGCCAGGGCCACCGAGGCGGCCAGTTGGCCGCCCGCACTGTCGCCGGCGACGACGACGCGGGCCGGGTCCCCACCGAGCTCCGCGGCGTGCTCGACGGCCCAGCGGGTCGCGGCGAGGGAGTCGTCGTACGCGGCGGGGAAGGGGTGCTCGGGGGCCAGCCGGTAGTCGACCGACACGACCACCGCCGACGCCTCGACGCACAGCCGCCGCACGTGCTGGGCGTGCGTGTCGGTGCCCCCGGCGATCCAGCCGCCCCCGTGCAGGTAGACGACCGTGGGAACGGGGCCGGACGCGTCGGGGCGCAGCAGGACGGCCGGCAGCGGGCCCGCCACGGTCTCCAGCACGACCGGCGACTCGACGGCCGGGACCGCAGGAGCCGCCAGGAGCGCCCTGGCCAGGACGTTGACGGCCCGCGAGTGCGCGCGCACCCCGTCGATGCTCTGGTCGGCGGCGGTGGCATCGGCGGCGCGGGCCTCCAGCCACGCCGCGATGTCCGGGTCGAAGCCTTCCTTCGTCACGAGGTCTCGGCCAGCCTTTCGCGTATCCCCTGGAAGTGCTCGAAGATCGCCGCGCTCGCGCGGGCGGCGTCGCGGGCCGCGACCGCCTCGTAGATCTCGCGGTGCGCGGCGATGATGCCCGCCGGGTCGCGGTCGGCGGGGGCGAGCTCGTGGCTCAGATCGTGGTAGACGTCCCAGAACACGCGCAGCAGCTGGCTCATGAGCTGGTTGCCGAGCGGCGCGTAGAGCTGGTCGTGGAACGCCCGGTCGGCCACGTCCCCTGCCTCGCCCTGCCCGGCGTGCCGCTCCAACTCGTGCAGGCGCTCCTCCAGCGCGGCGAGGTGCGCGTCGGTGACGACGGCGACGAGCTGGCCCATGAGCCCGGCCTCCAGCGCCTGGCGCAGTGCGATGATCTCGTGGATCTCCTGGCGGTCGCCGCGCAGCGACTTGCGGCCGCGGAAGACCAGCGCGTCGGCGAACGGATCGAGCGAGCAGTCCCCGACATAGGTGCCGAAGCCGTGCCGGATCTCCACGATCCCCAGGGCCTGAAGCGCCTTCAGTGCCTCGCGGACGGAGTTCCGGCTGATGCCGAGGTGGTCGACCAGTTCGGCCTCGGTGGGCATGGGGTCGCCGGTCGCGAGGTTGTTGGCCAGGATCCACTCTTTGATCTGCTCCTGGATCGCCCGCTGCGCGTCACGTGAGCGCTTGGCCGGCCGGTAGTGCGAAACGATCTCCACGATGTCCCCGAGGTCTTCCCTTGATCCGGTGAGGTTGGACGTCCTTCATCTGAACTTTAGTGCCCGGCGGCGGCCGGGCGGATCCGTCGATCCGGGCCTTTGCCACGGTCATCGCGCGCTCCCCCGGCGGCCTTCGGCCACCCCCCGGACGAACTCCCGGGTGAGCTGCGCCGGGTCGGTGATCGCCGTCCCGACGACGACCGCCGCCGCTCCCGCGCGCAGCGCCGCGCCCGCCTCCTGCGGCGTGCGGTAGCGGCCCTCGGCGATGATCGGGACCGACGGGAGCGCGGCCCTGAGCCGTCCGACGAGGTCGAGATCCGGTTCCTCGGGGACCGCGCCGCCGCCGGTGTAGCCCGCGAGCGTCGTCCCGACGAGGTCGGCGCCCGCCTCGGCCGCGTACAGCCCGTCCTCGAAGGTCGCGGCGTCGGCCATGACCAGCGCTCCCGCGTCGTGCACGGCCCGCACGGTGTCGCGCAGCGCGCGGCCGTCCGGGCGCGGGCGGACCGTGCCGTCCACCGCGACGACGTCGGCCCCCGCGGCGACGACGGCCAGCGCGGCCTCGACGGTGGGCGTGATGAAGACGTCGGCGCCGGGGTCTTTGGTCAGCCCGATGACCGGCAGGTCGACGGCGGCGCGGATCGCGGCCACGTCGGCGACCCCGCCGACGCCGCCGCAGCGGATCGCCGCCGCGCCGCCCAGGACGGCGGCCCGCGCCATGCGCACGAGCGACGGGGTGTCGCGGAACGGGTGCCCGTGGCCCGCCTGGCAGGACACGATGAGCCGCCCCCGGACGGCGTCGAGGAAGTCGGCGCGGTTCACCGGGCCACCGCCCCGGCGTCGGCGGCCAGCAGGGCCGCGCCGACGAGCGGCGCGTCCGTGCCCAGCGCGGCCGCGACGACGGGGACGCCGCGCAGCGGCGGCAGGGCCTCGGCGCGCAGCGCTTCGGCCAGCGGCCCGAGGAAGGGCGCGCCGATGCGGGCGACGCCTCCGCCGACGACGACCAGGTCGGCGTCGACCGCGGCGAGCAGCCCGGCGAGCGCCCGGCCGAGCAGCCGGGCGGCGGAGGCGACCGCCTCCAGCGCGTCGGGGTCCCCCGCGCGCAGCAGGTCGGCCACCTCCGTCAGCGCGACGGGGCCGCCGCCGGTCCGCCTCCGGTAGGAGGCGGCGATCGCGGGCCCGGAGGCGACGGCCTCCAGGTGGTCGCGGCGGCCGCAGCCGCAGGCCAGGGCGCCTTCGGCGGGGACGAGCAGATGGGCGATCTCCCCCGCGGTGCCGTGCGGGCCGCGGCGCGGCCTGCCGCCGCGGGTGAACGCGCCGCCGACGCCCGTCCCGACGGAGACGAACAGCGCGGCATCGGCGTCGCGGGCCGCGCCCAGGACCGCCTCGCCGAGCGCCATCACACGCACGTCGTTGTCGACGGCGACGGGGACGCCCAGCCGGTCGGCGAGCCCGGCGCGCACGTCGGTGCCCGCCCAGCCGGGCAGCGTGTCCGTCGCGGACACGACGGCTCCCCCGGCGACCACCCCGGGCACCCCGACGCCCACGGCGCTCACCGGCTCCCCGCCGGCGACCTTTGCGGCGAGCAGGGCCGCCGCGTCCAGCACGTCGGATCCGCCGGACCTCGGCGTGGGCCGCTCGGCCCGCGCGACGACCCGCCCGCTCCCGTCGACCGCGCCGACGGCGGTCTTGGTGCCGCCGACGTCGATCCCCAGCCTCAGGACGCTCACCGGAGCCCCGCCGCGGCCAGCAGTTCCGCGACCCGCGCGGTCTCGGCGGCGTCCAGCGGGATCTGCGGCGGCGCGGTGACGGGGTGGTCGATGACCCCGCGCAGGTGCAGCGCGGCCTTGAACGAGCCCAGCGCCGACGAGCCGCGCCCCATTCGGGACGGCGCCCCGACGTCCACGATGTCGAACAGCCGCACCAGGCGCTCCTGCTCGGCTCGCGCCGCCGCCCAGTCGCCCTCGCGGCAGAGCCGGTAGAGCGCGGCGTACCCGTGCGGGTCGACGTTGCCGAGGCCCGGGACGACGCCGTCGGCGCCCATCGCGAGCGCGGAGTCGACGGTGAGCTCGGCGCCGGTCAGCACGCTGAAGCCCGCGACCGCCTCGCCCGCCGCCTCGCGGGCGAGCAGCAGCCGGCGCATCCCGCCCTCGTCGCCGCTGGAGTCCTTCACCCCGGCCAGGACCCCGTCGGCGGCCAGCCGCAGCAGCATCTCCGGGTCCAGCTTGGAGTGCACCGAGACGGGCAGGTCGTAGGCGTAGGCGGGCACCGCGGAGCGCTCGGCGAGGATCCGGAAGTGCCGCTCGATCTCGACGGGGTGGGTGCGGGCGTAGAACGGCGCGGTGACGACGACGCCGTCGCAGCCCGCCTTGACCGCCTCGTCGACGTGCTCGGCCACCCGCAGCGTCGCGGTGTCGATGACGCCCGCCAGCACCGGGACGCGGCCCGCGACCCGGGCGACGACGGTCTCCAGCGCCCGGCGCCGGTGCCCGTCGGGCAGGTAGGCGACCTCGCTGGTCGAGCCGAGCGCGAACAGGCCGTCCACGCCGCCGTCGAGGAGGAAGTCGACGAGCCGCTCCAGCGAGGGGACGTCGATCTCCAGCTCGGGCGTGAGCGGGGTGCAGACCGGCGGGATGACCCCGGTGAGGCGGGTCGCGGTCGTGGTGGTCATGTGAGCTCCTGAGCGCGGGCGCCGGCCAGGTCGGCCTCGCCCTGGACGGGATGGAAGCAGCGGTAGCGGTGCGCCGCCGCGGAAGAGTCGGCCGTGATCTCCGGCATCGCCTCGGCGCACCGGTCGTCGGCCCGCCAGCAGCGGGTCCGGAACGGGCAGCCGCTCGGCGGTCGGACCGCCGACGGGACGGGCCCGGTCAGCGGGATCGGCGTGATCGAGTGCAGCAGCGACGGGGTCGCCGACAGCAGCGCCCGGCTGTAGGGGTGCCGGGTGTCCTCGACGGAGGCGGCGGGCGTCTCCTCGACGACCCGGCCGAGGTACATGGTGAGGATCCGGTCGGAGACCCGCCGGACGGTCTGGATGTCGTGCGAGATGTAGATCATCGCCAGGCCGAGCTCGCGCTTGAGGTCGAGCAGCAGGTTGAGGATCTGCGCGCGCACCGACACGTCGAGGGCGGAGGTCGGCTCGTCGGCGATGAGCACGTCCGGGCCGAGCGCGAGGGCGCGGGCGATGGCGACGCGCTGGCGCTGCCCGCCGGACAGCTGGCTCGGCAGCACTGCCGCGGCCGAGGACGGCAGGCCGACCAGGGACAGCAGCTCGGCCACCCGGGCGTCGCGTTCGGCGGGGGTGCCCCGGCGGTGCACGTCCAGCGGGTCGCGCAGGATCCGGTGCACCGGCATCCGCCGGTTCATCGAGGTGCTCGGGTCCTGGAAGACCAGGCCGACGTGGCGGCCGATGCGGCGGCGGCGCTCGCCCGCGCCCATCCCCCACAGGTCCTGCCCGCGGTGCCGGATCGTCCCGGCGTGCGGCTTCTCCAGGCCGACGAGCACCTTGGCGAGGGTCGACTTGCCGCAGCCCGACTCGCCGACGATGCCGACGGTCTCGCCCGCGGCGACGGACAGGCCGACCCCGGTCAGGGCCTGCACCCGCTCCCTGGTGAACGGACTGCCGCCGCGCGTGCGGTAGACGACGTCGACGTCTTCCAGCTCGACCACGGGCGGGCCGGACCGCGCGGGTACTGACTGCGCGGGTATCTGCTGCTTCACTTGGCCACCAGCTCTCGGTCGGCCCGCGCGGCGGGGTGATGGCAGGCCACGAGGTGGCGGTCGGCGTCACCTTCGAGGTCGGGCCGGGTGGTCCGGCAGATCTCGGTGGCGACGGGGCAGCGGTCGGCGAAACGGCAGCCCGAGGGGAAGTCGGCGGGCGCCGGGACGGTGCCCATGATCTGGGTGAGCCGCTCGGCGCCCGACTCCAGCGACAGGACCGAGCCGAGCAACCCGCGCGAGTAGTGGTGGGCGGGCGCGGCCAGCACGTCGGCCATGACGCCCTGCTCGACGATCCGCCCGCCGTACATGACGGCGACGCGGTCGCACACGTCGCTGACGAGGGCGATGTCGTGGGAGACGAGGATCAGCGCGAAGCCGAGTTCGGCGCGCAGCCGCAGCAGCAGCGCGATCACCTGGGCCTGGACGGTGACGTCCAGCGCGGTCGTCGGCTCGTCGGCGATGACGAGTTCCGGGTCGCGCGACAGGGCCATCGCGATGACGACCCGCTGGCGCTGCCCGCCGGACAGCTCGTGCGGGTAGGCGGCGAGGGTGCGCGCCGCGTCGAGCCCGACCAGCTCCATCAGCTCGGGCGCGGTGCGGGTGCCGCCGCGCCGCACCAGCTGCCCGAGCTGCGCGCCGACGGTCATCGACGGGTTCAGGGCGGACAGGGCGTCCTGGTAGACCATCGCGATCCGGCGGCCGAGGTAGGCGCGGCGGGCGCGGGCCGGGAGCGTCACCAGGTCCCTGCCGTCGAACTCGACCCGGCCGCCGATCCGCGCCCCCGCGGGCTGCAGGCCCATGAGGGTGAGCGCGGTGAGCGACTTGCCGCAGCCCGACTCGCCGACGAGCCCGAGGACCTCCCCGGGGCGGACGGCGAAGGAGACGCCGTCGACGATGTCGACGCCGGAGTGCCGGTCGGCGAACCCGACCCGCAGGTCCCGCACGGTCAGCACGGCCTCCCCTTCCGGGAGCGGCCTGGCCCTTCCGGCGAGGCGGGCGGCGGCGTCGGCGAGGCCGGGCAGCTCGGTGACCTCGCCCCTGCCGGGTGCGGCGGCCTCCAGCCGGTCGACGTCGCCGGGGGCCGCGGTCGCGGCGCGGGCGGCGGGGGCCGCCCAGACGTCGAGGATGCCTTCGGACAGCAGGTTGAGCGCCAGGACCGTGAGCAGGATGAGCAGGCCGGGGAAGAACGTCGCCCACCAGCCGTGGCTGCTCAGCAGGTACTGCCCGTAGGCGATGACGCTGCCCCAGGACGATGGTCCCGCCTCGGGCTCCAGGCCGCCGCCGATGAACGACAGGGACGCCTCGAACACGATCGCGTTGGCGACCATCACCGTCGCGAAGACCAGCACCGGGGCGGCCGCGTTGCGCACGACGTGCCGCAGCAGGATGTAGGGCATCCGGGCGCCGATGACGCGTTCGGCCGCCACGTAGTCCTCGCGGCACTGCGCGACGACGTTGGCTCGCACCACCCGGGCGACCTGCGGGGTGAACACGAACGCGATGGCCGCGATGAGCACGAGCAGGTCGTCCTTGCCGAACGCGACGACGAGGGTCGCGGCCAGCACGATCGTCGGGAACGCCATGACGACGTCCAGCACCCGCATGACGATCTCGTCGACCGCCTTGCGGCTGCTGCCGGCGATCGCGCCGAGCACCGCGCCCGCGGCCAGGGCCAGCGCGGTCGCGCCGAACCCGACGATGAGGGAGCGGCGGGTGCCGGCGACCAGCCGGGAGTACACGTCGCGGCCGAGCCGGTCGACGCCGAACCAGAAGTCCTCGTTCGGCCCGGTGAGGGTCGGGGCCTGGCCGGGGGCCGTCGGGTCGTGGGTGAGCAGCAGAGGGGCGAAGATCCCGACCGCCACGATGAGGGCGACGAAGCCGAGGCCGACCTTCGAGGCGGTGGGCAGGCGCCTGAGCGCGCGGAGGATCACAGTGCTCCTCGCAGTCGGGGGTTGGCGATGAGGTAGAGGATGTCCACGACGAGGTTCACGACCACGAAGCCGAGCGCGATGGTGATGACCAGCCCGCGGGCCAGGCCCACGTCGTTCTGCTGGACGGCGCTCATGATCTGGGTGCCCATGCCGGGCAGCGAGAAGATCGCCTCGACGATGACCGTGCCGCCGATCAGGTAGCCGATCTGCACGCCCAGCACGGTGAGCGGGGTGACCAGCGCGTTGCGCAGGACGTTGCGGCCGATGACGACGACGGGGGGCAGCCCGGCGCCGATCGCGGTGCGGACGTAGTCGCGGTCGAGTTCCTCGACCATCGCGGTCCGCACCACCCGCGCCAGCGCGCACCCCACCGGGACGGCGAGGGCGACCGCGGGCAGCGCGAGGCTCAGGAACCAGTCGGAGGGCGAGTCGGCGAAGGGGACGTACCGGCCGCTGGGGAACGGGCCGCCGCCGATCTTCGACAGCCGCTGGATGAGCAGGATCGCCAGCCAGAACGTCGGGACGGCGATCCCGGCCATCGAGACGAGCCGCGTGACCTGGTCAGGCCAGCGGTCCCGGTACAGGGCGCCGACCATGCCGAGCGCCAGCGCGACGACCAGCGCCCCGGCGACACCGAGCACGGTCAGCTGGACGGTCACCGGCAGCGCGTCGCCGATGATCGAGCCGATCGAGGCGTTCAGCGAGAACGTGGTCCCGAGGTCGCCGTGGAAGAGCCCGCCGATGTAGGACAGGTACCGCGACCACAGCGGCTGGTCGAGGCCGTTGGCCGCGTTGAACGCGGCGATCTGGTCGGCGGAGGCCTGGCTGCCGAGCACCGACACCGCCGTGCTGTTCGGCGACAGCGCCATCACGAGGAAGACGAACAGGATGATGCCGAGCATCAGCGGTATCAGCGTCAGCAGCCGGCGAAGGATCATGCCGAGGACGGCGGCCATCGACGGGCTCCAATCAAAGGGGTGGGGTCAGCCCTTGCGAGCGACGTCGAGGAAGTACAGACCGGTCGTGGACGCGCCCTGGAAGCCCGTCAGGCCGTCGGGGTCGGAGGCGGTGATGACCTTGGTGTGGAAGACGGGGTAGAGGGGCACCTCGTCGGCGATCAGGTCGAGCGCCTGCTTCCAGGTGTCCTTCTGCTTCTGGCCCTCGGACTTGGCCGCCTCGTCGAGGAGCGCCGAGCACTTCTTGGCGCCCGCGTCGGTCCACCGCTGGCGGGCCACCGGCCAGGTCTCGCCGTAGTAGAACCAGCGGAGCAGGAGGTCGACGTCGGGTCCGAAGACCGCGGGGTCGCCAGAGGCGGCGAGCACCCGGAAGTCGTCGGACGGCACGAGGGTGCCGTAGACGGCCGCGGACGGGTTGGTGTTGAGCGTGGCGGTGACGCCGATCTGCTTCCAGGCGTCGATGATGACGGGCGCGCTGTCCTTGACGAAGGCGGCGTCGGTGGTGACCAGTTCGAAGGACAGGTTCGTCACCCCGGCCTCGGCGAGGAGCGCCTTGGCCTTCTCCGGGTCGTGCGCGTAGGTCGTCGCGGCCTTCTGGTAGCCGGGGTTGTTCTCGTCCAGGTAGGAGGTGGCGGCCGTGCCGTAGCCCTGGAGCGCGGTCGCGATCACCTTGTCGGCGTCGATCGCGTAGTGCAGGGCCTGGCGGACGCGCTTGTCGTCGAAGGGCTTCGCCGCGCAGTTGAACATGAGGAACAGCTGGTTGAACGCCTGCTTCTCGGCGACCTCGAACTCCGCGCCGAGGGTGCCCGCGTCGAGGTAGGGCACCGCCTCGATGGCCTGGGACTGGCCGCTGCGCAGGTCGTTGAGCCGCGCGGTGTTGTCGGGCGAGGTGTGCAGGGTGATCTTGTCGGCCTTGGCGGGGCGGCCGCCCTTGTAGGCGGGGTTGGCCGCCATGACGACGCCGGAGGTCGCGTCGGCGCTGGTCAGCTTGAACGGGCCCGAGCCGATGGGGGCGGTGTCGAAGGCCTTGGCCGCCGCCGCGTCACCCGTCTTGGCCTTCGGGACGATCTTGATGACGGCGATGCGCTGGGCGAAGAGGCTGAACGGCGTCTTCAGCTTGAACTCGACGGTCTTGGCGTCCTTGGCCTTCACCTCGTCGATGAAGCTGACGAACCCGGCCATGAGTGCCTTGTTGGCGGGGTCGAGGACCCGGGTGAACGACCACGTGACGTCCTCGGTCGTGACGGGCGAGCCGTCGGAGAACACCGCGCCTTCGCGCAGCGCGACCGTCCAGGTCAGGCCGTCGGCGGAGGCCTCCGGCTGGGCCGCGGCGAGCGCGAGGTAGGGCTCGCGGGAGACCGGGTCGAGGTCGATGAGCGCCTCGAAGATGTGCTGGTTGACGGCGGTGGCGACGGCGCTGGAGGCGTTCATCGGGTCGAAGCCGCCCGAGAGCGTGAAGGCGAGGGTCGCCTCGATCTCCTTGGCGCCGCCCGCGCCTCCGCCGGAGCCGCCGTCGGACCCGCACGCGCTCAGCCCCGCCGCGATCGCGGCTCCGGCTCCGAGCGCACCGGCGATGCGCAGGAAGCTCCTGCGGTCGACGCCGGCTCTCGACACGTCCGCAAAGGTATCTCTCATCTCAGACTCCCTGGGGGGTTGTTGCCGCATGATCCCTGGTCACACCAGACATCCCACGTCCTATGTCGGGGCGGTGGCCACACGCTAGAGGGATTTCGGCGAAAACGTCAACCTTTAGGGGCTTCCTTGACGCGAGGACATCCCACAAGCTACATAGGACGTAGGATGTCCCTTGTCGAATCTTCCTTGGCGCAACAGAACGCCTGCACCCCTGCCCGGAATCCTGCGATGTTACGGTTACCGTAAGTGAGATCGGGGGGCTCATGGCTGCGCCGCGCGTGACCATCGACCTCGGCGTGATCGAGCGGAACGCCCGGGCCGTCACCAGGGCGTGCGCGCGTTACGGGGTCAGCGTCTTCGGGGTGACGAAGGGGGCCTGCGGGATGCCGCAGGTGGCGCGGGCCATGCTGCGGGGCGGGGTCATCGGCATCGGGGAGTCGCGGCCGGAGAACATCCGGCGGCTGCGGGCCGCCGGGATCAGCGACCCGGTGCTGCTGCTGCGCAGCCCGCCGCCCGACCTCGCGGACGAGACGGTCCGGCTGGCCGACCTGAGCCTGAACTCCGAACTGGAGACGATCCAGGCGCTCTCCCGCGCGGCGGAGCGGCGCTCGCGCGTCCACGAGGTGATCCTCATGGTCGATCTCGGCGACCTGCGCGAAGGGGTGTGGCCGTCGGAGCTGATGCCCGCCGTCGCCCGGATCGTGGCCTGGCCCGGGGTGCGGCTGGTCGGGCTCGGCACGAACCTCACGTGCTTCGGCGCGGTGCTGCCCTCGGAGGAGAACATGGGCAGGCTCGCCGGGTACGCGCGGCGGGTGCGCGAGGAGTTCGGGCTCGAACTGCCGCACGTGACGGGCGGGAACTCCAGCAGTCTGCCGTTCCTGCTGGAGGGCCGGATGCCGCCGGGCATCACGAACCTGCGGCTCGGCGAGACGATCCTGCAGGGCGGCCGGGACACCTTCTTCGACGAGCCGTGGGAGGAGCTCGACCGGTCGGCGTTCACGCTGGAGGCCGACCTCCTGGAAGTGAAGGTGAAGCCGTCGGTGCCCGTCGGGGAGGTCGGCGTCGACGCGTTCGGCGGGCGTCCCATCTTCACCGACCGGGGCGACAGGCTGCGCGGCATCCTCAATGTCGGACGCGAGGACGTGGACGTCGCCGTCCTGCACCCGGTCGAGGCGGGGGTGGAGGTGCTGGGCGCCTCCAGCGACCACCTGATCGTCGACGTGACGGAGATGGCGCCGCCTCCTTCCGTCGGCGACAGGCTCCGGTTCCACCTCGGCTACGGGGCGCTGCTCGCGGCGATGACCAGCGAATACGTGAAGAAGGCACCCATGTTCGACCAGCCGCCGCCGCGCCCCCGCTCGATCGCCCTGGACGCCGACCCGCGCCTCGCGCCCGCGGTCGAGGCGGCCGGGGCCGCCGCGCAGATCGCCGCGCTGGACCTCGCCCTGTCCGCCGACGGGACGCCCGCCCGCCTCACCGAGCGCCCGTCGGCCCGGCTGGCCGCCGACACCGACGCCGACGCGCTCGGCCTGGTCTGGCTCACCGCTGACGCCGGGATCCTCGCCGAACTTCTGGAGCTGCGCCCTCGCCTGGCCCCGGAGAACATCGCGGTGGTGGGCCTGCGCGCGGCGTCCGACCTGGTCCGCGCCACTCCCCTGTCCGTCGCCACGATCGTCGACATCGACGCCCGCGGCATCCGCGACGTCATGCGCCGCGCCCTGGACGCGGCGACCGCGGGCACCCGCGGCCACCTCCTGCTCTGCGAGGAGGACTCCTACAACCCCGGCTCCGGCCTCTCCGAACGCGAAGCCCACCAGGCCACCGAGGCCGTCGCCGCCCGCCCCGGCCTCCTCGGCCTGGAGTTCACCGGCCTCAGCCCCGCCACCACCCCCTTCGCCTGCGCCCTCCTCCTCTCCGCCCTGGGCCGCACCATCCTGTGACGCGGAGCCGCCGACGGAAGATCAAGTCCCAGGTCTTCATTCCGCAGGTCAAGGTGCTGGGCAAGGGGAAGGCCGCCGTCACGGGCTTCTACGGCGCGAACCGGAAGCCGGTGGAATGGCGCTTCGCCGGTGGGAGGTGGACGACGGCCACGACATGGCCCGCGTGCCCGGCACCAAGGCGCTGTGGTCCGTCGGCTACCGCCTCCCCGACACCCCCGGCCTCTTCACCCACGGCGGCACCAGGCAGCCGGCCCCACCGGCCGGATCTGCCGTCGTCAAGACGTGGGGCGGAGGCCCGCGGTCGCGGCGTTCCCGTAGTCGTCGTCGATCGCCACGACCGGGTGGTCCGCGATGTCGAGCAGGGAGGCCGCTATGGCGGCCCGGTAGCCCGCCGCGCAGTGGACCCAGACCTCGCCTTCGGGGAGCTCGGCGAGACGGCCGGGCAGCTCGGCGAGCGGAATGTGGAGGGCGTTCGGGAGGTGGGACGCGGCCCATTCCAGGTCGCGCCGGACGTCGAGGACGTGGACGGCGCGGTGGCGGAGGACGGCGGCCAGGTCCGCGAACGTGGCGGTGCCATAGGCGCGCAGGGGGGCGTCCGACCAGTCGGCGGGGGCGCCGACGCTCGCGGCGGCGGGGCGGTCGATGCCGATCCTGACGAGTTCGCGCTGCGCCTCGGCCAGGTCGGCGGGCGTCTCGGCCAGCAGTGTCAGGGGCGTGCCCCAGGGGATGAGCCAGCCGAGGTAGGTGGCGAGCTGGCCGTCGAGACCGATGTTGACGGTGCCTCCGACATGGCCCGCGGCGAAGGCCCTGCGAGTGCGGAGGTCGACGATCCACTCGCCGTCCGCGACACGGCGGCGGATCTCGCGGGCGTCGGCGCGGCGCGGCGCGGACAGGTCGGGGGCCTTCGGGCCCGCGGCGTTGGCGGGCGCCATGTGGGCGTAGTAGGCGGGGTAGGCGTCGAGTCCCGCGAGGAGGGCGTCGACGTAGCGCTCCTCGGTGTCGGTGAGCACGGGGTTCGTCCGCTTCTCCGCACCGATCGTCGAGGACGTCGCCTGGCTCTGGGTGGCCGAGCAGAAGCTGCCGAACCCATGCGTCGGGTAGATCGCTGTGCCGTCCGGCAGCTCGTCGGCCAACCTGCGGGCGGAGGCGTACTGGGCCCGCGCGAGGGCGCCGGTGTGCTCCGGCCCGAGCAGGTCGGGACGCCCCGTGGAGCCGTACAGCAGCGATCCCCCGGTGAACACGACCGGGTCCGCGCCTTCGGCGTGCAGGAAATAGGACAGATGCGTGTGCGTATGGCCGGGCGTCGCAAGCGCGCGCACGGTCATGTCCCCGACGGGGATCTCCAGCCCGTCCTTGACGGCGACGCGGTCGAACGCCACGGTGTCGGCCGCGTTGACGTGGTAGTCCGCGCCGGTCGCGGCGGCGAGCGCGAGCCCGCCGGTCACGTAGTCGTTGTGCAGATGCGTCTCGAAGACATGCGTGATGCCGACGCCGAGTTCGGCGGCGAGCCCCAGCATCCGGTCGATGTCGCGCTGCGGGTCGATCACGGCGGCCACCGAGCCGTCGTGCACCAGGTAGCTCCGGTCCCCCAGCGTCGGCGTCTCCAGCGGAACGATCTCGATCACGCCGACCACCCCGCCCGCCCGCAACAGGGCTCCCCGCTGAGCCACACGGCACAGACCCGCTCGATATCGAAATGCAAGATCATGTCGTCCCTCCGCACAGATAGCATGCACATTCGGTCGGAAATACAGGAATATCACGACCGAACACCGGATGGCGAGATCAACCCAGGTGAGAGCCCACGCACCGCGCCGACCTCCACCCGGCCCCGGAGGGACGGGTCATCGGGAGGTCGGCGCGGTTCGGCGGCGCCAGGCCGCGGACGGGGTGGGAGTGGGTTCGTGGGAGGGGAAGGCGAGGACGAGGGCGACGGCGAGGGTGTAGGCGCCGTAGCGCAGGACGAGGTGGGTGGGGTCGGACGGCCAGGGCTCGTCGTAGAGGAGGGTGCTGGTGAGCGTCATGGTGACGCGGCCGCTGAGCGCGATGAGCACTGCCACGGTGATCATGCGGCAGCGTTGGAGGGCTATCTGGAGCTGGATGAGGGTGAGGCCCGCCATGCCGAGGATCAGCAACGGGTAGGGGGAGGAGACGACGGCGGCCACCGAGGACGTGTCGGACCACAGGGCGGAGACGCCCCGGGCGCCCGCCTCGGCCGAGCCCGCGCACATCCCGGCGCTGACGCCGTAGGCGACGCCCGAGAGCGGCTGGGCGTGCCGGCCGCCGGTGCGCTGGTCGCCGAACAGCCAGACGAGGCCCGCGACGAAGACGGGCGGCACGCCGGCGAGGACGAGATGGGGCACGCTCCAGGCGTGGTCGGTGCTCAGATCCTCAACGTCGGAGCTGCCGGACAGGCCCAGCGCGGTCACCGCGACGACGGCCAGGAGGACGACGGCCCACTCGCGGCGGCTGAGTCGTTCGCGCAGGACGAGCGTGGTGTAGGCCAGCAGGATCAGGAGACTGAGCCCCAGGATCGGCTGGGCGATTCCGGCGGGCAGCGCGGTGAAGGCGGCGATCTGGCAGGCGAGCCCGACGAACAGCAGAAGGCCGCCGCCGAACCAGATCGGGTCGCTCAGCATCGCCAGCGTGGCGTGCACCGGGCGGCTGCCGCGCAGCGGCGGCATCCGGCGGGCGGCAGTCTGGAAGAGCATGAAGGAGGTGAAGTAGACGCTCGTGCCGGTGAAGGCGACGACGGCCCAGCCCAGTTCCACGGCCAAGGCTCCTCAATCTCAAGCGGTGACAGCGCACCCCTGAAGGTGGTGTGTCGGGCGGCCGTGCCCCGCGGCAAAAGGCACGGCCGCCCCTTCCCCGTCGTGCGGCGCGACGGGGGTACCGGGCAGGACCGGCTCCGCGCCACTGCCGCGACCGGTCCTGGCCCGTCAGGAGGGAGTGCGGGCCGGAAGGCCGCCGACGGCGGGTCCTGCCCGGTGGTCTGGACGCGTCAGTAGTTGGGGTTGTTCATGTTGGGGATCTCGATGCTGATCGGCAGGTCGGCACCGGAGAGCAGGACGAGGATGCCGAGGCGGAGGATCTCGTCGAAGGCCCAGTACGACTGCTGGAGGATGCCGGGCGCCTTCTCCAGCGAGAGGAGGCCCTCGCGGACCGCGATGAACGGATCCCACGCGGTCTCGAAGACCTCGTCCCAGAAGGGGGTCTTCTGAATCTTGAGGTCCGCGGCGATCTCGTCCCCGAGGATGAACCGGGTGAGTCCGGCCAGGACGGGCTTGCTCAGCACCGCGCCGTCGATGAACGAGGCGAGGTTGAGCAGGATGTCCGCGAGCTTGATGCCCTCGGGGGTGGCGGCGAGGATCGGGGTGAGGACCTGGGCCGCCTGCGCGTCGGCCTCGGCCCACGAGTTGGGGATGTACTCGTCGAGGACGCCGAGCAGGTGCGCGGTGACCTGCCAGGAGTGCAGGAACGCCTCGGACTCGTCGTCCGGGATCGGCACCTTCCACGCCTTGAGGTTCTGCATGACCGTGGTCGGCAGGCTGTGCCAGGTGACCATGATGTCGGCCTGCGAGATGGGGATCTCCTCGTCGGCGACGTTGGTCCAGTGCGGCGACTTCGGCAGCAGGTGCCGGACTCCGGCGTGCGCGAGGCGCGTCTTCACGCAGGTCACGATCATCTCGCCGTCGGGCGCGAACGCGTTCTTCGAGCCGACGTCGTAGCCGAGCTTGGCGGTCTTGGTGATGCGGTCGCGCATGTCCGCGCCGCCCTTGGAGTAGTACACCGCCCGCGCCTCACGCGGGATCATCGTCGACATCATGCCCGAGGCGAACCCGTAGGTCACCCCCAGGTACAGGCCACGCTTCTCGTTGAAGTCGACGGCCTTCTTCAGCTTCGCCTGGTCGGTCCAGGCGGGGAGCTGGCGGGCCTTCTCCATGAACGCCCTCAGGTCCGCCGGCAGGCCCGCCGGGATCGCCTGGCCGTTCTTCTTCCAGGTCTTCAGGAGCTTGTTGACCTGCGCCGTCTCACCGCGCTCGATGATCCCGGCGACCACCGCGTCGGCCTCGGGGTCCCACACGTACTTCGGGTCCAGCCCCGCACCGGCGCCGGCCACCGAGCCCGCCGGAGACCACGACCAGGCCGGCACCGCCGACGCCAGCGCACCGACCGCGCCCAGTGCGCCGCCCGCCACCAGCACCTCACGCCTACTGCGCTCCACCTTGCCCTCATCTCTACTCGACCTGCCAGGGGGTGGCCGGTACGCTGATACGCATCGCGCATCTCCGTACCAGCTAGCGAGTTCATGAGAGCACACGGAGCAATGGCGAGACAAGCCCCAATTTCTGTCTCATCAGCTTGCACGGGAATCCGCGGCGCCGACACCGGCTCCGACCGGCTTCCCTTCGCCTTCCGTGACAAGTCATGCGCGCTCGCACTGAGCATCGGCGCGACGTAATTTGTCACTTACTTTATTAGCAGCGCGCCAATAGCGACCGTAAGGTGACCGCCGTGACGACAGACGCAGGCCTGCCGGCGCCCCCCAACGCCGGAAGGGGGCGCTCATGACGGCCGTACAGATTCCGACGCGGATCCGCGGAACGCTGACCGAGATCGGCACCCTCTTCGTGATCACGTTGGAGGGCATCCGCTACAGCCCGAACATCCGCAAGTGGTGGTGGGAGTTCGTCGAGCAGTGCTGGTTCCTGGCACGCGTGACGAGCCTCCCCGTCATCCTCGTGGCGCTCCCCCTGGGCGCCACGGTCGCGCTCCAGGTCGGGCAGCTCGCCGAACAGCTCGGCGCGCAGTCCTCGACGGGCGGCGCGGTCATCGTCGGGCTGGTGCGCGAGGTCGCGCCGATCGCCGCGGCGATGATCATCGCGGGCGCGGGCGGCGCGGCCATGACGGCCGACGTCGGGGCCCGCCGGATCCGCGACGAACTCGACGCCATGGAGGTCATGGCCGTCAACCCGGTCCACCGGCTGGTGACGCCCCGGCTGTGGGCGGCGAGCCTCGTCTCGACGCTGCTGGCCTCGCTCGTCATCATCGCGGGCGCGTTCGGCGGGTTCGTCTTCAACGTGCTGCTCCAGCAGGTGACGCCAGGCGCGTACTTCGACGGCGCGGTGTCCCTGCTGCGCATGTCGGACATGATCGTCACGCTGTTCAAGTCGTGGCTGTTCGGGCTCATCTCCGCGGCCGTCGCGTGCCACATGGGCATGAACTGCGCGGCGAGCCCCGTCGGCGTCGGACGGGCGGTGAACCAGGCGATCGTCGTCGCGTTCCTTCTGGTCTTCGCCCTCAACTACGTCATCACGACCGTCTACTTCCTCGCCTTCCCCCCGGTGATCTGATGCTCGCGCTCCCGAAAGGCCGCGCCGTCGGCAGGACCGCCGAGGCCGCGGTCACCAAATACGCCGCGATGTCGAGCTGGCCGCTCTTCATCGCCAAGGTCCTCTTCCGGTCCCTCGTGGACATCGTCTTCCGCTTCAAGTACGGCAAGACCGTCATCCGGCACGTCAGCGACATCGTGGTCGGCGTGGGCGCGACGGTCGTCGGCGGCGGCATGGTCTTCGTCGTCTTCACGATGGCGTTCTTCGTCGGCACCGAGATCGGGCTCCAGGGCTACACGGGGCTCCAGACGATCGGCGCGCAGTCGTTCATGGGCCTGGTCGGCAGCTTCGCCAACGTCCGCGAGATCACCCCGGTCATCGCCGCGACGGCGCTGGCCGCGCAGTGCGGCTCGGCGTTCACCGCGGAGCTCGGCGCGATGCGGATCGCCGAGGAGATCGACGCGCTGGAGGTCATGGGCATCAACTCGCTCGTGTACCTGGTCTGCACCCGGGTCGTCGCGGCGCTCATCGCGCTCATCCCGCTCTACCTGATCGCGCTGTTCGCGAGCTTCTTCGCCACCCGGCTGGTCAGCACGAGCTTCTTCGACCTCGCCCCGGGCGCCTACGACTACTACTTCCACCTCTACCTACCGGCGATCGACCTGGTCTTCAGCACGGCCAAGGTCGGCATCTTCTGCACCGCGGTGATCATCATCCACTGCTACTACGGCTACTTCGCGACCGGCGGCCCCGTCGGCGTCGGCGCCGCCGCCGGCCGCGCCATCCGAACGTCGATCATCGTGATCGTCACGTTGAACCTGCTGCTGTCCTATGTGTTCTGGGGCTCCGGCTCGACGGTGAGGTTGAGCGGTTGAACGTCTCACTACGCCGCGGGGTCGCGGTCACCACGGCCACGCTCGTGCTCACTGCCGCGGCGCTCTACCTGGCGCTGGTCAGGCCGTTCGCGCCGGTCGGGGCCTCGGCGCGGGCCGAGTTCGGGCGGGCCGGGCAGGGGCTGCAGAGCGGGTCGCCCGTGAAGGTGCGCGGGGTCCAGGTCGGGTCGGTCGACGAGGTCGCGCTCGGCGGGAACGGACGGGTCAGGCTCACGCTCCGGTTCACCCCGGGGTACCGGGTGCCGGCCACCTCGACGGCCTCCATCGAGCCCGCCTCGGTGTTCGGGCCGAAGTTCGTCGACCTCGTGCCCGGCGAGGCCGAGATGTCCGGGCCCTACCTGGCCGACGGGGCGGACATCGTCCACACGTCGGACCCGACCGACCTGTCGCAACTGCTGTCGGACGTCTCCGGGGTCGTCGAGTCCGTCGACCCGACCGAGGTCGCGACGATCGTGCGGGTCGTCGCCGACGGCCTGAACGGGCAGGGACCCGCGCTGCGCCGGACCCTGGAGAGCGTCGACACCCTGGTCGGCGTGGCGCACGACCAGCGCAAGAACGCCCGCACGTTCCTGCGCGACGGGGCGGGCCTCGCCGAAGCCCTCGCGCAGGCCGCCCCCGACCTCACCCGGACGGCCAAGGACGCCAACACGGTGATCGAGACGGCCGCGAGCGCCCCCGAGGGCAGCCTCGGCACCTTCGCGACCGACCTCGGCGACGTCTCCGCGCTCGTCGCGCACGGCCTGGACAAGCGCGCGGGCCAGCTCGGCGAGTCGTTCCGCAGCAGCGAGCGCCTCGTCGCGCTCCTGTACGGGCAGCTCGGCGACCTCGGCGACGCCGTGCGCGCCGCCGACAAGCTGCTGCCGGTCTACAACGGCCTGGTCAACCTGCCCGCCGCCGACGGAAAGCACCTCATCGGGGTGCACGCCTACCTTCCGTCCACCCCCTGCGAACTGATCCTCGGTCTGTGCGGGAGGCCCTGATGGACACCTCGACCCAGCGCGCCCGCCTGCGGCGCTCGACCCTGCTGAAGATGACGGCGTTCGTCACCGTCACCTCGGCGCTCACGGTGTTCCTGTCCCTGCAGATCCAGCGGTTCAGCCTCGGCGACGGCTACCCCATCACCGCGACCTTCGACGACGTCAGCGGGCTGCGCGCCGGCGACGAGGTGAAGATCGCCGGCGCGCCCGTCGGCCGCGTCGACGGCATCAAGGTGGTGGAGGGCCGGGCCCAGGTCGATCTCGTCGTGGACGAGGGCGTGAAGGTCCCGGCCGACAGCCAGGCCGTCATCCGCTGGAAGGACGCGATCGGCCGCCGGACCGTCTACCTGATGCCCGGCGACGACGGCCGGATGCTCGGCTCGGGCGACTCGATCGAGACGACCCGCTCGGCCGTCAACACCGACGACCTCCTCGAAGGGCTCGCCCCGCTGGCCCGCACCCTCGACGCCGAGCAGGTGAACGAGCTCCTCGTCTCCCTCGCCCAGGCCCTCGACGGCAACGGCGGCGAGATCGGCGACCTCATCGAGAACGTCGACGTGCTGCTCGCGGCGCTCGCCGGAAGACGCGAGAACATCGGCATGCTGCTGGCGGACTACGCGACCGTCACCGAGCTCGTCGCCTCCCGCGACAAGCAGATCGGCCAGGCCATCGACGACCTCGTGGCGCTCAGCGACGGGTTCGCCCGCAACCGCACCCTCGTCGACGACACCCTCGTGGAGCTGGCCCGCCTGGCGAACACCAGCGACTCCGTCCTCGGCCAGAACGCCGACCAGCTCGGCCAGGTCCTCGACCGGCTCGCCGTCATCACCGGCGGGGTGCGGCGCAACACCGGGACCGTCGCGAAGATCCTCACCGCGGCGGGCCCCAAGCTGGAGCACATCTTCGGCGCGGTGAACGACGGCCGCTTCCTCAACGCCGCGGTGCCGTGCATCACGCTCGTCGCGCCGCCCTGCCCGTACCCCGTGAAGCTGCCGGGCGACACGCGGGCGACCGGGGCGTCCACGAGCCTCGACGACGGCCCCGCCTTCCGCACCCTGCTCCTGGGAGGGGTCCAGCCTTGAAATCCTTCCGCGACCGCGATCCGATCGCCGTCGGACTGGTATCGGCGACCGGGCTGGTCCTGCTCGTCGGCGGGGTCTACCTGCTCGGCTCGACCGGCGTCCTCAAGGACCGCTACACCGTGAGCGGTGTCTTCACCGGCACCGGGAACCTGCGCTCGGGCGACGAGGTCCGCGTCGCGGGCGTCCGGGTCGGCGAGGTGACGACGGTGGCGCCGGACTTCCGCAAGGGGCGGGTCGTCATCACCTGGAAGGTCGACAGCGCCGTCGACCTCGGGCCGGACACCCGCGCCGAGATCAGGACCGCGAACGTGCTCGGCGGCCGGTACCTGCGGCTCACCGGACCCGTGGTCGAGCCGTACCTGAGCACGCTGCCCGAGGACAAGAGGCGCATCCCCGAGGAGCGGACCCGGACCCCCGCGACGGTCAACAGCGTCGTCGCCGACTCGACCCGGGCCGTCGACAAGCTCGACACCGACGCGCTCAACAAGATCGTCGGTCAGCTCACCGGCGTCAGCGAGGCCACCAAGGGCAGGCTGCGCGATTCGCTGCACCACCTGACCGAACTCGCCCAGACCGTGCACGACAACAAGGAGAACATCGACAAGCTGCTGACCGGAGGCGACCGGCTCGCGGCCGTCGCGCACACCCGCGACGGCCAGCTGACGAAGCTGCTGGACAACGTCGAGGTGATGCTCGCCGAGCTGCGGGACCGCCGCGACGAGCTCGCCGGCTTCCTCGGCGACAGCTCGACCGTCGTGCGCGAGCTGACCCAGCTGATCGACGACCACCAGAAGCAGCTCACCGGGGTCATCGCCGACCTGCAGGGCACCCTGTCCACGCTCCGGCCCCAGCTCGGCGAACTCGGCGAGGTGCTGGCCTGGGCCGGACCCACGCTGAGCGGCCTGGCGAACGTGGGCGGCTACGGGCCGTGGGTCGAGGTCGCGGCGACGGGCCTCGGCCCGCTCAGCCCCGCCGACCTCGGCGCCCTCGCCACCCAGGCGGCCAAGAAGGAGGCCAAGAAGTGAGGCTCGTGGCCGCGGGCGCGGTGCTCGCGCTGATGACGGGGCTCGGCGGCTGCTCGGCCGTGCCCGTCGCGGGCGGCGGCTCGTACAAGCTGAGCGCGTACTTCGCCAAGGCGCCTTCGCTCTACCCGGAGTCGAAGGTGAAGGTGATGGGCGCGGACGTCGGGACCGTCACCGCGATCAAGATCGAGGGCGCCCGGGTGCGGGTGGACTTCGCGATCGACGAGGGCGTGCCGGTGCCCGCCGACGTCATCGCCTCGATCGAGGCGGCCGAGACGCTCGGTGAGCGCAGCGTCGTGCTGACCCCCGCGTGGGAGCCCGGCATGGCCGAGGCGAAGCCCGGGACCGTCATCCCGCAGGAGCGCACGGCGCTGCCCGTCGAGATCGACGAGGCGCTCGCGGCGTTCACCAAGCTGCAGACGGCCGTCGGCGGCGGCGACGTCGGCGGGCTGCTGCACGAGGGCGCGCAGGCCCTCGACGGCAACGGCCAGAAGATCAACGACGCGATCGGCACGACCGGCGACCTCGTCAACGAACTCGCCGGGCAGGACGAGAAGATCGTCAAGATCGCCGACGGGCTGCGCAAGCTCTCGGCCGACCTGAACGGCTCCGACCTCGACGCGATGCTCGACGCGTTCGCCTCGGCCAGCGGCGACCTCGCGCAGGAGCGCGAGCAGATCCGGGCGTTCCTCTCCGGCCTGGCCAGGACCATCCGCGACAGCGGCGTCCTGCTCACCGCCTACCAGGAGACCCTCCCGGCGACGGCCGCCGACCTGTCGAACATCGTGCTGACCCTGAAGGCCGGCAGCGGCTCGCTCAACGAGGTCATCCGCGCCTTCGCCCAGTTCTCCGACGTGCTCGTCAACGCCTGGGACCGCAAGAACCACGTGGCAGTGATCCGCGTCCAGCTCTCCGCGACGGTCCGGGCCTGGCTCCAGCCCGTCTTCGACGCCCTGAACTGGGGCCCCGTCCCCTGCCCCGCGGGCAACCCCGAACTGGCGAACTGCCCAAAGCCCCCCAAGACGAAGAAGGCATCGTGACAGCAGTGAATGCAGGGCGGGCGGTGCTCGTCGTGGTCCTCGCGGCGGGGGGCCTGGCCGGGTGCACGGTGCAGACGGTCGGCGGCACCGGCGGATCGTATGTGCTGTCGGCGGTGTTCGACGACGTGCAGAGCCTCGTCGTCGGGCACAGCGTGCAGATCTCCGACGTGCGGGCCGGGACCGTCACCGGCATCAGGCTCGACGGGTACCGGGCGCGGGTCACGATGGCGCTGAAGATGCGGGTGCCTTCGGGGACGTCGGCGACGATCGCCAAGACGTCGCTGCTCGGCGAGAACTACGTGCAGCTCGACCTGCCGAAGGGCCGCTCCCTGGACGCCGGGCCGTTCCTCGCCGACCACGCGATGATCACGCAGACCGCGGTCGCGCCCGACCTGGAGGGGATCACCCAGAACGTCGGGCCGCTGCTCGCGGCGCTCAGCGGGCAGGACGTGTCGACCATCGTGGACACCTCGGTCACCGCGATCGGCGGGCAGGGCAAGCGGCTGAACCGGCTCATCGAGCAGATCTCCGAGGTGAGCGACAGCTACGCCGCCGCGAGCAAGGACCTCGGCCGCGCGCTGGACGCCCTCGCCGAGCTCGGGCGCACGATGCGCTCGGGCAGCGCGGAGATCGCGGCGCTGCCGGAGAACGTCGCGCTGGCCACCGAACGGCTGCAGGGCGACCGCGAGGAGCTGAAGGAGGGCGTGCAGGAGCTGCTGAAGCTCGGCAAGTCCTTCAACGCGAGCATCCAGACGCGGCACGGCGAGCGGCTGAAGGTGCTGCTCAAGCGCGCCGACTCGATGCTCGCCGCCGCCGTCCGGGGCCGCGACCAGATGAAGCGGCTGGCGCTCACCGTCCTGGACTTCCTGAAGGCCCCGTCGGTCTCGACGGGCGGACAGGGGCTGCTCATGATCTGGCTGAAGGGGTTCCTGCCGCCGGGCAGCACGAAGATGGCCGACATGTCGGAGAACCGGGGCATCGACCTCGCCGGATTGGCGGGGCCGCAGCGGTGAACCGGAGAATCTGGATCAATGTCGCGTTCTTCGCGCTGCTCGGCGTGGTGCTGTCGGCGTGGGCGGCGACCTCGCTGCTGAAGCTCGACGTCATCGCCAAACCGTTCCCGGTGACCGCCGAGTTCGCCTCCTCCCCCGGGCTGTTCCCCGACCTCCAGGTCAGCTACCTGGGCGTGCCCGTCGGCCGGGTCGCCTCGGTCGAGCTGCGGCCCGGGAAGGTCGCGGTCGAGATGGAGATCGACCACGACGCGCGGATCCCCGCCGGGGTCGGCGCGCAGGTGCTGCGCAAGTCGGCCATCGGCGAGCCGTACATCGAGCTGACCGCGCCGAAGACCTCCGGCGAGCACGTGCTCAAGGCGGGCGACACCGTTCCGCTGGCCCGCACCAGCGCGACCGTCGACTACCAGGAGCTGTTCACCGGGCTCGGCGACACCCTCGACGCCGTCGACCCCGCCGACACCGGGACCGTGGTCCACGAGCTGTCGGCGGGGCTGAACGGCAGGGCCGACACCCTGCACGACCTCATCGGCGACGCCGACCAGCTCACCTCGACGCTCGCGTCGAACGCGCAGGTGTTCGACCGGCTCGGCACCGAGCTGACCGGCGTGACCGGCACCCTCGCCGCGCACCGGATGCAACTGCGGGCCGCCGCAGGCGACCTCGCCGACGTCACCGCCGAGGTGAGCGCCGCGAGCGGGGACCTGAAGACGGTGCTGGAGAAGGGGCCCGACTTCCTCAAGCAGGTCGACGCCCTGCTGGAGAAGTCGCGGCCCGGACTCGACTGCCTGCTCACCGCGGGGGCGGTGCCCGGGCCGTCCGTCTTCAACGCGCAGACCGAGCAGTCGCTGCGGCACGTCCTCACCCTGCTGCCGACCTTCCAGGCGCTCGTCAAGGACATCTCCGTGGTGACGCCGCAGGCGACCTATCTCCGGGCGACCGCCCTCGTGTCGATCGCCGGGCCCAAGGCCGCCGCCGACTATGCCAAGCCGGCGGCCCAGCCGACCTGGTCCACGCTGCCCACCTGCAAGGCGACACCGGGCAGGGCCGACGCCGTCGCGAAGCCGTCCGACGCGCCCCGTGCCCCGGACGCGCCCGCGCAGTCCGTCCCGAACGGGTTCACGACGGCTCCGGCACAGCGCGTGTCGGCCGACGGGGCGAGCGGCCTCGGCAGCGCCCCGCTGCTGCTGATCCTCGGCGCCGGCGCCGTCCTCGCGCTCGTCGCCGCCCGATTCCTCCGCACGTACCTCACCGGCCGCAAGGCCGGACGCTAGACATCAGGAGCCACCCATGAGCACGAAGACGACCGAGAGCGCCGCGGCGGACGAGCGGGAGACCGCGGCGGCCCCTCCCGCGGAGCCTGCGGAGACGGCCGAGAGCACGGACACCGACGAGTCCGATGAGGCCGCGGAACCCGAGGCCGAGGCGGTCGCGGAGCCCGCAGGGAGGAAGGAGAGCCCGGAGGCGAAGGGCAAGAGCATCACGATCGCCATCCCGATGCCCGGCCGGGCCTCGCTCGGCAAGCTGATCTCCCTGCTCGTCGTGGTGGCGGCGCTGGCGCTCGGGGGCTGGCAGTGGCGGCACGCCGCCGACCTCGAAGGCAGGGAGCAGGCGCGCGAGGAGATCTCCTCGGTCGCGGGGCGCTTCGGATCCGCGCTGCTCAGCTACGAGCACGGCGACCTCACCGCGGCCCGCGAACGGGTCCTCGCCCTGGCCACCCCGGACTTCGGCAAGACCTACGAGACGGCCTTCACCCAGACGCTCCAGAGCACCATCCTGGAACTGCAGGCCGACGCGACGGCCTCGGTCCGCGTCGTCTACGTCAGCGGCGGCGCGGACGGCTCGGCGCAGGCGGTCGTGGTGATGGACTCGGAGGTGAAGAGCACCGCGGGCACCCGGAACGTCACCGGGTCCTACCTGCAGATGGATCTCGTCGAACTGAAGGGCGCGTGGAAGGTCAGCGCCGTCAACTCGATCGGCGCGATCAACGAGAGCCTCGCGGACCCGTCCGGCGCGGCACCGTCTGCGGAGGCGTCCGCCGAGCCGTCGGCGGAGCCGTCGAAGACTCCCTGACGTCAGCGGGGGCGCCGTCCGGCGAGGTCGGGGATCACCCGCTCGACGAGATGGATCAGCTGGCTCTCCAGAAGGCGCCGGGTCTCCTCGCGGGTGAGGCGGCCGTACTCCAGCCACTCCCGCGAGGCCCGCAGCGCCAGGTCGCCGTAGGCGTGCAGCGCGCCTTCGACCTGCACGTGCTCCCGCATGAGGCTCGACACGCCGACGACCTCGGCGACGCGCGCGACCATGTGCTCGCGGGCGTCGTCCATGAGCCGGTTCAGGTCGGCGTCGCCGCGCGGGGCCGCCATGTCCAGCGTGCGCAGCCAGGTCTCCCTGTTCTGCTCCAGCCGGTCCAGCCACCAGTTGACGCTCAACGTGATCCGCGGGCGCACCCCGATCCCGTCGGGGAACGCCATGCCCTGGACCGAGGGGACGCGCAGCATCTTCTCGACCGCCGCGAGGTACAGGCCGCGCTTGGTCCCGAAGTAGTGGTTCAGCAGGCCGCGGCTGACCCCCGCGGCCTCGGCGAGCTCGCTCGCCGACACGTCCTCGAACGACCGGCTCTGGTACAGCTGCCGTGCGCAGGTGAGGATCTGCTCCCGCCGCTCGTCGCGGTCCTTGCGCACCCGTCGCCCCGCCATGTCTCCCCATCCGGTCTCGGTGAGCAAAAGCCAGTGCCCCGGACCGCCCTCGGCGCGCGCACTCAGAGGGTAAGCGTACACTTACACGGCGGTGAGCGGGCCAGGAACGCGGGCCCCCCGGCGGAGCGGGTGCGGCCGACAACGGCCGAGGCGATCCGGACGCCACAGGTGACGAGGGGGGATCACACGGTTCCGTCGTCCGTGTCCGGCCAGGGGTCGAGGCCCTGGCGGCGGCGCTGGGCGGCGCCCGGGGTCGGGTCCAGGTAGACGCGGCGGATCTGGGGGAAGCGGGCCTGCAGACGGGCCGCCGCGCGCTCGCAGGCCCATTCGATCTGGGCGGCGGTGGCGGTGTCGTGAAAGTCGACCTTCGCGGCGGCCAGGGCCTCGTCCGGGCCCTGGAGCAGGGTGGTCAGCTCCAGGACATCCTGGATCTCGTCGACGGCGAGCAGCTCCGCGCGCACCGCCGCGCGGACGGCCGGGGGCAGCGGCCGGCCGAGGAGCAGCTCCACGTTCGAGCGGCCCAGCACCCAGGCGACGTAGACGAGCAGGAACCCGATGAACAGCGACGCGACCCCGTCGAAGACCGGCGAGCCGGTGAGATGGGCGCCGGTGACGCCGCCCGCGGCGAGGACCAGCCCGATCAGGGCCGCGGAGTCCTCCATGAAGACCGCCTTGACCGCGGTGTCGGGCGTGTGCCGCAGGTAGTGCCGCAGCGGCGTGCGCGTCCGGCGCGCCTCCCCGCGCATCTGCCGGTACGCCGTGCGCAGGCTGAAGCCCTCCAGCACGAACGCGATGCCGAGCACGACGTAGGAGAGGGTCGGATCGCCCAGCTCCTCCCCCACGACCAGGGTGTGCACCCCGTCGTAGATCGCGAAGACCGCGCCGCCGACGAACGTCGCGACCGAGGCGAGCAGCGCCCACACGTACCGGGCCGCCCCGTACCCGAGCGGGTGCGCCTCGTCCGGCGGGCGGACGCTGCTGCGCAGCGCCGTGAGCAGCATCAGCTCCGTGACGGTGTCGGCGACGGAGTGCGCCGCCTCCGAGAGCATCGCGCTCGAACCGCTGACGACCCCCGCCACCGCCTTGGCCACCGCGATCCCGAGATTGGCCCCGGCCGCGACCAGCACCGTGACCGTCGATTCCCCCTGGTCGACGCCGGGCCGCCCGCCGATCGCACCGTCACCGCGGTCCGTTGCCGTGCCGTTCGATCCCGTGCCGTCAGATCCCGAGAAGGCTCCACCCATACCGGCCGAGTATGCCCGACCCTGCCGCCCTCGCCGTGGAGCGTCGAGGCGCTCCGCGATCCCCCGAGTGGACAAGAGGCCAGTGGACCTTTATCGTGGAGGACATAAGGTTCCACTGGCCTCTTAATTGACGAAGATCGGGGCGGTATCCATGAACGAGACCTCCAAGAACCAGACCTGGCTGATCACCGGAAGCTCCCGCGGGCTCGGCCGTGCCCTCACGGAGGCGGTCCTGGACGCGGGGCACCGCCTCGTCGCCACGGCGCGACGGACCTCTTCGCTGGAGGACCTCGCCGCGAAGCACGGCGAGCGGGTCCGGCTCGTCGCCCTCGACGTGACCGACGCCGAAGCCGCGCGCGGTGCCGTGCGGGAGGCCGTCGAGGCGTTCGGGCGGCTCGACGTGGTCGTGAACAACGCGGGCTACGCCGACGTGGCAGCCATCGAGGACATGTCGCCGGAGGCGTTCCGCGCGCAGATCGACACCAACTTCTACGGCGTCGTCAACGTGACCCGGGCCGCCCTGCCCGTCCTGCGGGCCCAGGGCTCCGGGCACATCATCCAGATCTCGTCGGTCGGCGGACGGGTCGGCGGCCCCGGCCTGGGCGCCTACCAGGCGGCGAAGTGGGCGGTGGGCGGGTTCTCCGAGGTGCTCGCCAAGGAGGTCGCCCACCTAGGGATCAAGGTGACCGTCGCCGAGCCCGGCGGGATGCGCACCGACTGGGCCGGGGCGTCGATGGAGACCCCGCCGGTCAGCGAGCCGTACCGGCCGGTCATCGAACCCGTCATCGCCCGGCAGCGGCAGGCCGACGGCAACCAGCCGGGCGACCCGGCGCGCATCGCGCGGATCCTCCTCGACGTCGCCGGGGCCGCGGAGCCGCCGCTGCACCTCCTGCTCGGGAAGGACGCCGTCCGGGTCGCCGGAGCGGCCGCCGAGGCGCTCGCCGCGTCGGACGCGCGGTGGCGGCAGGTCAGCGAGTCCGTGTGACGCCGCTCGGCGCGAGGGGTCCGGCCGCCCTCCTTCGGGAGGGCGGCGACCGCGTAGAGTCTCCCGGAAGCGGCACAAGGCCGCTCACGGCTCTTGCGGGACAGCGACGATGACAGACGACCGGCCGGGCTTCCAGCGCGCCCGCAACGCCGAGCAGCGCGAGATCCGGCGGCAGGCCATCCTCGACGCCGCGACCGGGCTCCTCACCGAGATGCCCGTCAGCGACATCAGCCTGCGCGAGCTCAGCCGCCGCGTAGGGCTGTCGAAGACCAACGTCGTGCGCTACTTCGAGACGAGGGAAGCGGTCTTCTTCGCCCTGCTCAACCGCTCGCTGGAGCAGTGGATCGCGGAGCTGCCCGCCGAACTCGCCGACGCGGACGGGCCCGAGGACGTCGCCGACGCCCTGGCCCGCTCCCTGGCCCGGCGGCGCCTGCTGTGCGAGCTGTTCAGCTCGCTGGGAACCGAGCTGGAACGCAACATCTCGGCGGAGTCCGCGGTCGCGTTCAAGCTCGACCACACCCGGCTCCTCGGGGCGCTGGCCCGGCTCCTCGCCGAGCGCGTCCCGGCCCTCACCCCGGCCGGGGCCCGCGAACTGGTCTCGCTGACCGTCGTGTGCACGGCCGGGCTCTGGCCCTTCGCGCACCCCTCCCCCGCCGTCGCCGAAGCGCAGCGGCACCCCGACCTCGCGGCCACGAAGGTCGACTTCCCCGCGCGGCTCAGCCGCACCCTGCGCGTCGCGCTCACCGGGCTCCTCGCCCTCGGCTGACCCGCCTGGCCGAACCCGTCTCGCGCGGCCACCGGGCCGTCAGGGCCCGTCGCGGCGCGGGAACACCAGGAACGACGTCTGGGTCGAGCGGGCCACCAGGCCGCGCTCCGGATCCCACAGGTCCAGGGAGATGGACACGTAGCCTTCGGCCGCGTGCACCGCGCGCGAACGCGCCAGCAGCCACTCCGACTCCGCCCGGCCCACCACGTGCACCGTCAGGTCGCAGCTGGGCGAGAGGTACGGCCGCCCGGCGACCTCGGTCCGCCGGCCGATCGCGCCCGCCATCATGTCGCACAGCGGCAGGAACGCGACCGGGTCCACGTACCCGTCGATCCGCGGCGTCCCGTCGGCCAGGCGGTACCAGCTGACGGACTCGTCCCCGGCCGGCCCGGTGAGCGCCGTCCTCGGCACCCGCATCTCCACCCGGTGCATCACCGGGACCTCCAGGGACAGCCCTTGGGCGGCCATCGCCGCACGCACGTCGACGCACTCCGCGGCGGGCGGCGCGTCCGGCGGCGACGGGTCGGTGAAGACGAACCCGGCCCGCTCCCTGCCGAACACGGCCTGCGCGACGAGGCCGTTCGCCGCGCCCTCCGACCGCAGCGCCGCGCTCGCCTGCGCCATCGACCTGCCCCGCCGCAGCACACTCGCCTCGACCACCGCAGGGCCCTCCACGACCCGGTCCACGAACACCACCGACATCGACCGCAGCTCCATGGCCGGATCGTCGAGTTCCGCCCGCATCGCCCGCACCGCGGCGGCCGTCACCACTCCGCCCTGCGGCGCCACCGGCGCGTTCCACTGGCCCCCGAACGCCGCCAGATACCTCCCCGCGCGCATCGGATCGGGCACCACCGCCGTCTGCGCCGCGAACTCGACCCCCGGCACCTCTTCACCCACGCCCGACACCCTTCCCGAGAACCCGACCAGAACCCGGGGGATCGTAGACCGCCGCCCCCGCCGACCGCCACCGTCCGTGGCGGCGACCCACCGCCGGCGCGGGCGCGTTCGGGTCACAGCCAGCGGAAGGCGGTGCGGTGGGCTCGGGCGAAGCGGCGTCCGGTGAAAAGGAGGACGGCGCGCATCATCAGGTGATTCCCGCCGAAGGCGAAGCGGAACTGGTCGTCGGGGACCTCGTGCGTCACCCAGGGGATGGTGAAGGAGAAGTCGGAGAGGTGGAACTCCGCCGACGCGGCGTCCTCGCTCGCCTGCCACGACGCGGCGGACAGGTACCGCTGGACCAGGGGCAGGGCGCCGGTCTCCTCGTGCGCGAGGTGTTCGGCGAGCAGGCCGCGGCAGCGGACGAGCGTCGCGGCGAGACGGGCGCGGGCGGCTTCCGAGGGCGTGGCGGCCATCTCCTGGAAGCCCGCCGCACAGGCCTCGACGAGCGGGTCGAGGAGCTCGTGCTGGGCGCTCATCGCCTCCAGGGTGGCGCGGGCCGCGGCGTCCCCGGCGGCGTCGGCGCGCTCCAGCACGCGTGGCCAGACCTGCTCGTCCTCGATCGTGTGGTGGTGGTGCAGGACCGTCGCGAAGCCCGTCCAGCGGCGGGCCAGCGCCGCCCAGGTCGCGGTCTCGGCCGGACCCGTGGTCGAGACGGCCAGGGCCAGGTCGCGCAGATCCCGGCGGAAGGCGTGGTGCATCGCGTACATGCCGCCGAGGCGATGCGGCCCTTCGGCGGTGTGCGTCTGGCCGAGCCTGGGCTGCGGCACGTCGGTGCGTCCCTCGACCGCGTCGGCGATCCGCTCCAGCGAACGCGCCATGTCCGGCGTCCGGTCCCGGTGCTTGGGGATCAGGAAGGCGACGAGCCGCGCCGGACGCGGCGGCAGCACGCGCAGCATCTCGTAGCAGTGGGTGAGCCTGGTGCCGCCTTCGACGGGTTCGAACCGGAAGGTCCAGAGCGTTGAGTCGTCGGCCTTGGCGTCCGGGATCGTGCGGAACGCGAACTCGCAGCCCGGCTCCGCGGTGACGATCTCGCACTGCCGCGCCCAGCGGAGGAGCCCCGAGCGGTTGGTCCCGAGGAAGCGGTCGCCGACCCGGGCCGCGCCGGTGGCCCCCTCGGCCCACGTGCAGCCGCGGGTCTCCGGGCTCCACTCGGGCGTCCGGGTGACGTCGGCGACCCAGTGGTAGAGCCGGTCGGCGTCCGCCGCGATCACCCGGGACACGCTCCCCCGGGTCCGCATCGGGGAGTCGGTGTCGTCCGCCGGGGCCGCGCGCCGCCCCGCCATCGTCGCGCTCATGCTGCTCCCTTGCTAAAGTAATGGAACCATCCCGAGTGGAATGGATACATGATGACTGTAGCTAAAAAGCCCGGCGCGTCAAGGACGTACCGGTCGCCGCTGCGCGCGGAACAGGCCAAGCGCACCCGCGCGGCGGTGATCGACGCGGCCTCCGCGTGCTTCGTGGACGCCGGTTACGCTGCGACGACGATGAAGGACATCGCCGCCCGCGCCGGGGTCTCGGTCGAGACCGTTTACGGCCAGGGAAGCAAGACGTCGCTCTTCCTCGCGGTCGTCGACCGCACCCTCGCGGGCGACGACGAGCCCGTGCCGGTGATCGAGCGGCCGGGCATGCGCGCCGTGCTGGAGGCGCCCGATCCCCGTCAGGCGCTGGAGCGGCTGCGCGAGTACGTCGAGGCGGGGCTGGCGGCGGCGCTGCCGGTCATGCACGCGTTCCAGCGGGCCGCCGGCGCCGACCCGGAGATCGCCGAGGCGCACACCGTCTACGAGGAGCGCCGCTTCTCCGACATGACCCGCATCGCCGAGGCGCTCGCCCCCGGGCTCCGCGCGGACGTCACCGTCGAGGACGCCGCCGACGTCCTCTTCGGGATGTTCAACTTCGCCTTCATCCAGCCGTTCATCGTCGACCGCGGCTGGAGCGACGCGAGATGGGCGGCCTGGATCGCCGAGACGCTGGACCGGCTCCTCCTGGCGCCCTGACGGCCGGGGACAGCCTGAACGGCCGGCACAGCTGAACACCGCCCCCTGGACAAGCCGTGGTGTTCGGCCTACGTTCCGGGGAGTCTGCGCCGAGGAGTGACATGTCCGGGTTTTCGGTAACGAAGGTTGTTCTTGCGCTGCACGGGGCGTCGCTCGGGGAGCGGCTGGATGCCGCCTCGTTCCGGGAGGCGCTGGCCGCCGTCGGGGCGACCGGTGTCCAGGTCAACCTCGACGACGCCGACGTGGCGCCCGCGCTGCGGTTCGGGCCCGGGGAGCCGATCACCGCGCTGGTCTCCGTCTGGACGGGCGGGGATCCCGCGGACGCCGTCGCCGTCGTCGCCAAGGCCGCCGACGAGCCTCAGCCGCACGCGTACCGCGTCACCGAGCGGGTCAGGCTCGACCCCGCGCCCGTGCCGGACGGCGTCCGCGCCGACGTGTGCGCCCAGATCGCCGTCCTGCGCAGGCCCGCGGCCATGACGCGCGAGGAGTACCTGGAGTACTGGATGGTGCACCACACGCCCATCGCGATCCGCACCCAGAACACCTCGGCCTACATACAGAACATCGTCGAGCAGGCGCTGACCCCGACGTCGCCGGAGATCTCCGCGATCGTCGAGGAGCACTTCCCCATGGCCGCGCTGACCGACCCGCACGCCTTCTACGGCAGCGGCGGCGACGCGGCCGAACTCCACCGCCGCACCGACGAACTCCTCACCAGCTCCGCCCGCTTCGGCGCCACCGACGGCCTCGACCTCGTCCCCACGAGCCGCTACGCCTGGTCCCTCGCGTAGCGTCAGCGGGGGGCCAGGGCGAGCAGGCTCAGGCCGAACATGAGGAGGCCCAGGGGGACGTGGACCGCGGGCACGTGGGCGATGCCGAGGGCCACCTGGACGGAGGCGAGGACCAGGAAGCCGGACGCCTGCCAGATGGGCCGGGCGGCGCCTCCGCCCGGCTTCCAGGCGAGGACCGCGGCGAGCAGGTGGAGCAGCGCCGCGCCGTACATGACGCGGGCTCCGGCGCTGTGGACCGCCTCGCCGTAACTCGTGGACAGCAGCAGGCCGGCGGAGACCCCTTGGACGAAGATGGTGAGCGTCTGCAGGGCGATCGCGATCCGCAGGAACGACGAGCCGCGCTGTGCCGGTGCGGGAGTGGTCATGACGAAGTCCCCTTTTCCGCCCGAAGGCAGTGAAATCGATAAGGTCTCACCCGACATGACGACGCGGGCGCGCAAGAGGTAAGGCGACGTAGGTGAGGACGGGCGGCGACGGGGTCGACGGGGAACGGCGGCACCTGATCAACGTCGCCTACCGGCTGCTCGGTTCGCCGGCCGAAGCCGAGGACGCCGTCCAGGAGGCCTACGCGCGCTGGTACGCGCTGCCTCGAAGCCGTCAGGACGAGATCGTCTCACCCGGCGCGTGGCTGACCACGGTGACCGGCCGCGTCTGCCTCGACGTGCTCGGCTCGGCGCGGGCCCGGCGCGAACGCTATGTGGGCGCCTGGCTGCCCGACCCGCTGCCCGAGGCGGAGCACGGCGCCGATCCCGCCGACCAGATCGTCCAGGACGAGTCCGTCGGCATGGCGTTCCTGATCGTCCTGGACTCGATGACGCCCGCCGAGCGGGTCGCGTTCGTCCTGCACGACGTGTTCCGGTACCCGTTCGCCGAGATCGCCGCGATCGCGGGCCGGACCCCCGCCGCCTGCAAGCAGCTCGCCGCGTCCGCCCGGCGCCGGGTGCGCCACGCGCGCGCCCCGGAGTCCGCGGCAGGGCGGGCCGACGCGGTGCGGCGCGTCAAGGAGGCGTGGGAGGCCAAGGACATCGCGGCCCTCGTCGGCGTCCTCGACCCGGCCGCCGTCCTCACCGCCGACGGGGGCGGCATGGTCGGCGCCGTCCTGCGGCCCGTCGAAGGCGGCGCCGCCATCGCCCGGTACATGGTCGCCATCGCCGACAAGGCGCCGGGGCTCGAACTCGTCGAGCGCCCCGTCAACGGTGCGCCCGGCCTCGTGGCCCGGCTCGGCGGCGCCGTCACGACGGTCGCGTCGTTCGCGGTCTCGGGCGGCCGGGTGACCCGGGTGTGGGCGGTCCGCAACCCTGCGAAACTGGGGCTTTGGACGCGGGAGCGACTCGGGGGGAACACGTGATCGATGTGATCGTCGCCGGCGGCGGGCCGGTGGGGCTGATGCTCGCCTGCGAACTGCGCCTGCACGACGTGCGGGTCGTCGTCCTGGAGCGGCTGACCGAGCCGACGGAGCAGTCGCGCGGGCAGGGCCTGCACGCGCGCAGCGTCGAAGTGATGGACCAGCGCGGGCTGCTGGAGCGGTTCCTCGCCGTCAGCCCGAAGTTCCAGGTCGGCGGCCTGTTCGGCGGCATCACCAAGCCCTGGCCGGACGGGCTCGACACCGCGCACCAGTACGGCGTCGCCGCGCCGCAGCCCGTCACCGAGCGGCTGCTGACCGAGCGCGCGCTGGAGCTCGGCGCCGACCTGCGGCGCGGATGCGAGGTGGCCGGGCTGGCGCAGGACGCCGAGGGGGTGGACGTCGAACTGGCCGACGGGACGCGGCTGCGCGCGCGGTACCTCGTCGGGTGCGACGGCGGGCGCAGCACCGTGCGCAAACTGCTCGGCGTCGGGTTCCCCGGCGAGCCCGCGACGGTCGAGACGCTGCTGGGCGAGATGGAGGCGGCCGAGGACCCTGAGGTGATCGCCGCCGTCGTCGAACGGGTCCGCAAGACACAGCTGCGGTTCGGGCTCGGGCTCGGCGCGAACGGCCTCTGGCGGGTGGTCGTGCCCGCCGACGGGGTCGCCGAGGACCGCACGGCGGAGCCGACCCTCGAGGACTTCCGGCGGCAGCTCCGAGCGTGGGCGGGCACGGACTTCGGCGTCCACTCGCCGCGCTGGCTCTCCCGTTTCGGCGACGCGACCCGCCAGGCGGAGCGCTACCGCGTCGGCCGGGTGCTGCTGGCCGGCGACGCCGCGCACGTCCACCCCCCGACCGGCGGGCAGGGCCTCAACCTCGGTGTCCAGGACGCCTTCAACCTCGGCTGGAAACTCGCCGCCGAAGTCGCCGGATGGGCCCCCGAAGGCCTCCTCGACACCTACCACACCGAACGCCACCCGGTCGGCGCGGCGGTCCTGGACACCACCCGCGCCGGCATCGCGTTGCTCGGCACCGACCCGGGCCCGACCGCGCTGCGGAACCTCTTCTCCCGCCTGATGGACCTCCCCGACGTCAACCGGCACGTCACGGCGATGATCACCGCGATCGACGTGCGCTACGACTTCGGCGAAGGCGACGACCTGCTGGGCCGCCGCCTGCGCGACCTCCCCCTGACGAGCGGCCGCCTCTACGAGCGGATGCACACCGGCCGGGGCATCCTCCTCGACACCACCGGCGCCCTCTCCGCCTCCGGCTGGTCCGACCGCGTCGACCACGTCACCGACCCCGCCCCCGAACTGCCCGTCCCCGCCGTCCTCCTCCGCCCCGACGGCCACATCGCCTGGACCGGCGACGCCCAACCCGGCCTCACCGCCCAGCTCACCCGCTGGTTCGGCGCCCCGACCCCCTGACCGCGCCGCAACCGCCGCCCGCCAGGCCGGGAGAGCCGGGCGGGCGCGTGGTCAGGCGGGACGGCGGCGGTGGGCGCGCTGGCGGCAGGTGGGGCCGCAGAAGCGGGGCGGGCGGCCGGTGGCGTGGAGCGTGAGGGGGGTGCGGCATTCTTCGCACTGCGGAGTGAGGGTGTCACGGAAGATGGGTTTCGTGACATGGGTGGGCGGGCGGAGGACGTCCAGAGTGAGGTGGACGAGGGTCAGGGCCGAGGTGCGGTCTCGGTGGGCGGTGAGGATGGCGGCGCAGCCGAGGGTGAGGGCGGTGACGTCCTCGGGGACGAGGTCGGGGCGGACGCCGCCCGCGCGCTGGGCGGCGTGGAGCAGCGCGGTGAGGACCTGCTGGAAGCGCAGTCTGGCGGCGGTGAGCAGTGGGCGCGGCCAGGACGCGTCGGCGGCCAGGACGTCGCAGATGTGGCGGCGGTGGTGCGACTTCTCGATGACGTCGAGCAGGAAGCCGAACAGGGCCTCGGTGGGGGCGCACCGGGCCGTCCAGCGCTCTCCCGCGGCGGCCAGGTCGTTCAGGTGCGCCGCGAACACCGCCTCCAGGAGCGCCTGCTTACTGGGGAAGTGCCGGTAGACGGTGCCCGCGCCGACCCCCGCGCGGCGCGCGATCTCGCCGAGCGGGACGTCGAGTCCCTCCTTGGCGAGCGCCTCCCCCGCGACGGCGAGCACCTTGGCCCGGTTGCGCCGGGCGTCGGCCCGGTCGCCTCCGCTGAGCTGTCCGGTCATGTCACGAAACTCCTTGAGCTGCGGCTCAACCGGGTTGAAGTATTCCAGATGTCCCCGGGTCAATCCATGGCATCCGGCCCCCGGGGAACCTGGAGGAAGACATGGCAGACGAAACCGTGGGAACCGTCGCGATCACCGGCGCCACCGGCAAGCAGGGCGGCGCGACCGCGCGGCGGCTGCTGGCCGAGGGGCGGCCGGTGCGGGCGCTGGTCCGCGACAAGGACGCGCCCGCCGCGGCGGCGCTCGCCGACGCGGGGGCCGAACTGGCCCTCGCCGACCTCGACGATCCGGCGAGCCTGGCGGCCGCGCTCGAAGGCGCCGCCGGCCTCTTCGCGGTGCCTCCCGCGGTCTTCGGGCCGGGCGGCACCGACCACGACCTGGAGTTCGCCCGCGGCCGGGCCCTGACCGACGCGGCGGTCGCCGCGCGCGTAGGCCGGGTGGTCTACACCGGCGTCGCCTTGACCACGGCCGCCCACCAGGCTCCGGGCAAGCGGCGCACCGAGCGGTACCTACGGGAGCGCGTTCCGCAGGCGACGATCCTGCGGCCCGTCCGGTTCGTCACGAACTACCTGGGCATGCCCGGGATCGGGATCGACGGGTTCATCGACGGCGTCAACCGGCACCTGTTCCCACCGGACGAGCCCGTCCAGCTCATCACCCTGGAGGACATCGCCGAGTTCGCCGCCCTCGCCTTCGCCCGGCCCGACCGCTTCGCGGGCCGGACCCTGGAGCTGGCCGGCGACGACCCGACCCCGGTCGAGGCCGTCGCCGCGATCAGCGCCGCCACCGGACTCCCCCTGCGCTACGAGCAGCTCGACCCCGAAGACGCCGCGGCGCTGAGCCCGGAGATCATCGAGACCCACCGGAGGTGGGCCGCCGGCCACCGCTGGCACGCCGACATCGAGGCCCTCCGCGTCATCCACCCCGGCCTGCGCACCCTGGCCGACTGGCTCGCCGAAGGCGGCGCCGCCGCCCTCCGCTCCCAGCTCCTCGGCCCCGGGCGGTAGCCCGGGGCGCGCTGGGCGGTCACTTGGCCTGGAGGGCGCCCAAGGGTTCGGGGGCGTCTTCCAGGGCGTGGGCGGCGCTCCGCCAGGCGGGGTCGCCGGGGTGCAGGGCGGTGCGCAGGAAGGCCGCGGTCAGGTGCTGGATCAGGGCGACGCGCCCGGGGTCCTCGTCGGTCGTCTCGGCGACCTCGCGGCCGGCGAGGCCGCCGAGCGTGTGCTCGCCGCCGAACACGGTGAGCAGGGTCTTCGCGCCGGGGCTGAGCGCGTAGGCGTCGGTGAACCAGTCGGGGCCGCGGGAGGACAGGTGGGACTGGTCGCGATCTCCGGCGACGACGAGGGCCGGCGCCTTCATCTCGGCGAAGGACGGCCGCATGAACGGCAGGTGCTCCGCCGCGAACGGCGTCAGGGTGTCGCCCAGGCCGGGCACCGCGAGCAGCACCCCGGCGGCGACGCGCGGGTCGGTGAGGTCCTCACCGGGGACGCCGTTCTCGTCCAGCACCCGCGCGCCGAGCAGGGTGCTCGCCGTCTGGGCGCCCCAGGAGTGCCCGGCCACCGCGACGCGTCCGTGGTCGACGCGTCCGCGCAGGCCGGGCACCGACGCTTCGAGGACGTCCAGCGCGTCGATGGCGCGGGTGAGGTCGTCGACGCGCAGGCGCCAGATCCGCGGGGTGCGGGGGTCGTCGGCCGGCACGGCGAGCGACCGGGAGTCCAGGTGGGTGGGCCGTACGACCACGAACCCTTGGGCCGCCCAGAAGTCGGCCAGCGGGGCGTAGCCGTCCATCGACCAGCCGAAGCCGTGCGAGAAGACGATGACGGGCAGGTCCGCACCGGCCACCGGGGCCGTCACGCTCACCCGGAGGTCGTCGCCGCGGCCCGGGGCGGGCAGGACGACGGGACGCACCGTCACGGTCGGGATGGGGAGATCGGACATGGGAGTGCCTTCCTTTCGAACCGGGTTCCGACTCCCGCGGCGCGACGAAGCGGAGCAGCCGACCGTGACCGGGAAAGCTCTGTTCATCAGGCATCGAACAGAAAGCGGAACCTTGTTCCGCTAATATATGGAACAAGGTTCCGCTTCGCAAATCCAGGTCTCGGGCTCAGCGTGTGAAGAGGCCGTCGTAGGAGGCCGAGTGGTGGCGCCCGGACATGAAGGAGAGGAACTCGCGGGTGAAGGCGGCGCGGGTCAGGGAGGCGGGGCCGGCCTGGGGGTCGTGGGAGAAGGTGGTGCGGAAGAGGGCGCGGTACTCGTCGGGGGTGATGGCCTGGTCGCCGTCGGCGTCGGCGGCGTCGAAGAGGACTTCGGCGACATGGATGAGGGCGCGGCCGGGGAGGGTGGTGGCGGTGGCGTACTCGTGGGCGTCGATGCGGCCGTCGCCGTCGGCGTCGAGTACGGTGCGGAGCTCGTTCCACCAGGCGGCGTAGGCGGCGAAGAGGCGGTCCTCGGCCGCGGCGTCGAGGTCGAGGCGGGAGGCGATCTCGCGGGCCATCGCGGCGAGGTCGGGCCAGTCGAGGCGGCCGTCGCCGGTCTGGTCGAGGACCTCGCTGAAGAAGCGGACCGCGGAGCGGCGGGCGGAGCCGTCGCCGGCGGGCTTCGCCGGGGCGACCAGGCGCAGGAGCGCGCCGGCCTTGGCGGCGTGGTCGCGCACCGCGTCGACGACGGGCGCGACGCGGCCGGAGTCCAGGTCGAGGACGCCCATGAGCACCTCGGCCCTCGTCCAGGACGACGGCAGCAGACGGGTCGCGAGCCCTGCCGTCAGGTAGGCGCCGTGCATGAGGGCGCCCGCCCCCGGGACCGCGGTGAGGTAGGCCTGGCGGCGGTACGACTCGGGCAGGGAGGCGACGGTGATCGCGGTGGCCAGCGGGCCGGCCAGCGCCCGGATCGCCGCCCAGGCCATCGGGTGGTCGCGCAGCAGCGGCGGCGGGGGCACCTCGGCGAACAGGCGGTACAGCACCGCGTGGACTGCCTCGGTGTTCTCCAGGCCCTCGGCGACCATCCGGTCGAAATACGGCCAGAACTCCCCGAGATCGGCGGGCAGGCCGGCGCCGTCGGCGTCGCCCATATGGCCGAGGAAGGCGCGGAACTCGGCGTACAACTGCTCCTGCTCGGCCTTGTCGAGGGGCTGCCCGCCGAGGCGGCACATGGCGACCGTGGACTCGAACAGCGAGGCGATCACCCAGGCGCGGGCGTCGGGATCCATCGCGTCGTAGGGGCGGCCCTGCGCGTCGGTGCCGGAGATGCGCGCGTGCAGCCGGTTCAGCCGGGCCGTCTCCTTGTCGCGCGCCGCCGCGTCGCCGCCGGTGATCCGCTGGGTGCTGACGACGGTGTTGCGCAGCCGCCGCCACGGATGCGCGACGAACGTCGAGTGCTCGACGAGGGCCGCGCCGATCTGCGGATGGGCCGCCTCCAGGATGCTGGCCCGGGTCGCGGCGAGGCCCCACCTGGCCTCGCCGCACAGCTTCTTGAGCAGGGAGTCCGCGTCGAGGGGTGCCGTCTCGGTCATGTCATGCCTTTCCCGTCGGGGCCGGTCGGCGGACGGCGCCGAAGCGTCGGTCGCGTCCGCGGTAGGAGTCGAGGCAGTCACGGAAGTGGGCGGCCCGGAAGTCGGGCCACAGGACCTGCGGGAACGTCCATTCGGCATAGGCGACCTGCCAGAGCATGAAGTTGGAGATGCGCTGCTCGCCCGACGTGCGGATCACCAGGTCGACGTCAGGGGTGTCGGGATAGGGCAGGTGGTCGGCGAAGCTCTCCTCGGTGACCTGCTCGGCGGGCATCCGGCTGCGGATGAGCGCCTGCGCGGCCCGGACGATGTCGCGCCGCCCGCCGTGGTCGAACGCGACGGTCAGCGTCATCCGGGTGTTGTCGCGGGTCAGCGTGGTGAGGTCGGCGATGTCCTGCGCCAGGTCGGGCGGGATCCTGACGTCGGAGCCGCCGAGGAAGCGGCAGCGGATGCCCCGCGCGTGCAGCGCCAGCGCGTGCTTGCGGATGCTCCGCCGGGCCAGCCCCATGAGGAAGTCGACCTCCCCGTCGGGCCGCCGCCAGTTCTCGGTCGAGAACGCGAACACGCTCAGCCACGGGATCCCCGCCCCGTGCGCCGCCTCCACGACCTCGACGATCGCCGTCTCCGCGGCCCGGTGCCCCTCCGTCCGGGGCAGCTCGCGCTGCCCCGCCCACCTCCCGTTCCCGTCCATCACGCAAGCCACATGCCGCGGCATCCCCGACACCCATTCCCCCTCCGTCCCCCGCGCGCCCCACCGGCACGCTCCGCACAACATAACTCACCCAAAGTGACAGTCCATAGCCCTGAGTAACCCATCACAGGCCAGACTTCCCTTACCGATCCGCCACTGACGCCCCACAAGCGCAGAGGGGCTCCTGACGCGGTTCGCGTCAGGAGCCCTCGCGGTGAACCGGGCGTGCGGTCAGGCGCCGGCGCCGACCACGCGGTAGTGGTAGTCGGCGTTGCCGAACAGGGCGTCCACGGCAAGGATGCGCTTGACGTAGTGGCCGATGGCCAGTTCGTCGGTCATGCCGATGCCGCCGTGGGTCTGGATGGCGGCTTCGCCGAGGGTGCGGCCCAGGCGGGCGACCTGTGCCTTGAGGATGGAGACCTCGCGGCGGGTGACGCGGCCCGACTCGGCCAGGGCGGCCGTGTACAGGAGGGTGGCGCGGGCCTTGGTGTGCGCGATCTTCATGTCGGCCAGGCGGTGGGCGACGGTCTGGAAGGTGCCGATCGGGACGCCGAACTGGCGGCGCGTCACGGCGTAGTCGGCCGTCTGGCGGAGCAGGACCGTCATGGCGCCGACCGCCTCGGCGGACAGGGCGATGACGGCGTCGGCGAGGGTCCGGTCGATCACGCCGTGCGCGTCGGTGCTCAGGCAGCCGTCCGCGGGCACCTCGACGCCGTCGAAGGCGAGGTGCGCGGCGCTGCGGCCATCAATGGTCTTGAAAGGGGTGATCCGGATGCCGGGGGCTCCGGGCTCGACGACCAGCAGGGCCAGGCCCTCGCTCCCGCCGGGCCCGCCCGCCACGCGCGCGGTCACGACGAGCACGTCGGCGTTCGCGCCGCCGAGCACGAGCCGCTTCTCGCCGTCGAGGCGGTACCCGCCGTCCGACGCGGTGGCACGCAGCGCCACGAGCGACGGGTCGGCCGTGCCCGCGCCCTCCTCGTGGGCGAACGCGGCGAGCGCCTCGCCTGCCATGATCCGGCCGAGCCACTGCTTGGCCTGCGGGTGGTCGCCCGCCTCGGCCAGCGCCCGCCCGGCCAGCAGCACCGAGGACACGTACGGCTCGACGACCAGGTACTCGCCGAACAGCTCGCCGACCGAGACGACGTCGACGATCGAGCCGCCGAGACCGTCGACGGCCTCGGGGAACGGGAGGGCGAGCAGTCCGAAGTCGGCGAACGCCTGCCAGGCCTCGTCAGAGTGGGGACGCTCGGAGGCCACGAGCGCCTGGCGCGCCTCGAAGGCGTAGTTCTTCGCGAGGTAACGGCCGACGCTCTCGCGCAGCATCGTCTGCTCGTCGGTGAAGGTGAAGTCCATCGTCGCTCTCCTGCGGTCAGCGGCTCATCATGAGGGCGCGCGCCATCAGGTCGCGCTGCACCTCGTTGGTGCCCGCGTAGATCGACGCGGCCCGGCTGTTGAGGTAATAGGGCATGGCGATCAGGTCGAAGCCGTCGCCGAGGGGCTCGACGCCGCTTCCGACGGTCAGCGCGTCGAGCTGGAGCGGGAGCCCTTCGAGTCCGGCGATCCTGGCCATCAGGGTGGTGAGGCGCTGGATCAGCTCGGTCGCTACGGTCTTGTTGAACGAGGAGAACGCCGGGTCGTCGGTGAGCGGGTGCCCGCTCACCGCGAGCTTCTCGACCGCCTCGACGGACGCGACCTCGGCCTCCAGCTCGCCGATCTCGCGCTGGAACGCGGCGTCGTCGGCGAGGGTGCCGCCGAACGGCGACGGACGGCTCGCCGCCGCGTCGCGGAGCCGGTGCAGGAACCGGTAGAGGTACGGCGTCTGGGAGGAGCCGCCGCGCTCGTACTTCAGCAGGTGCTTGGCGACGGTCCAGCCGTCGTTCTCCGCCCCGACGCGGCCCGACTGCGGGACGCGGACGTTGTCGAAGAACACCTCGCACTGCTCGGGGAAGCCGTCGAGGCCGACGATCGGGCGGATCTCCATGCCGGGGTAGTCGACCCGGTCGAGCAGCAGGAAGGTGATGCCCTGCTGCTTCTTGCCCTCGCTGCTGGTGCGCACCAGCATGAACATCCGATTCGCCTCGTGGGCCAGGGTCGTCCACGTCTTGCTGCCGTTGATGATGTAGTCGTCGCCGTCGGCCACGGCGGTGCAGTTCAGCGAGGCGAGGTCGGAGCCGGCCTCGGGCTCGGAATAGCCCTGCGTCCAGTAGTCCTCACCGGACAGCATCTTGGGCAGGTACTTGGCCTTCTGCTCCTCGGTGCCGAGGTCGATGACGAGCGGACCGATCATCTTGAGGCAGTTGGGCAGCAGCGGGGGCAGGCTCCGCTTGCTGTACTCCTCGGCGAAGACGAAGCGCTCCTCCTCCGACCAGCCGGTGCCGCCGTACTCGACCGGCCATTCCGGCGCGGCCCAGCCCTTGTCGTTGAGGATCTTCTGCCACGCGATGGTGGCGTGGAAGGGGGCGAACGCGCTGGTCGTCTTGCGCCCGGCCTCCCGGATCTCGTCCGTCGGCGCGGTGTCGAGGAACTCCGCGACCTCCCGCCGAAACGCCTCAAGCTCGGGCTTGGGCTCGATGTTCATCAGCGCACCACCTCTCCGACGGCCGTCGCCCCAACTTCTGGAAACAGCAATTTCATGATGAGTACCGTACGCCCCCAAGGTAAGGCATCGCTGACACGGGTCGCCTTCCCGAGTCCGGCTCAGGACCGGCGCGCGGGCGCGGCGGCCGGGCCCGCGCCGAAGGCGTCGGCGCACAGCTGCGCGAAGCGGCTCAGGACGGGGAGGTCCAGGGTCCAACCGAGGAGAGCCCAGCCGAGGTGGAGGTGGGCGGCGGCGTGGGCCCAAGCGGAGACGCCCTGGGCGCGGAGGCCGTCGGCGCGCTCGTAGGTCATGCGGACGACGCCTTCGGGGTGGTCCTCGGCGGCGCGGACTGCCAGCGCCACCGGGCCGCGTCGCAGGATCCAGGCGGCGACGGGCGAGCAGCGGCCGCAGTCCTCGGCGATCCAGACGACGGCGGGCGAGGTGCCCGGGAAGGGCCGCAGCCGGGGCAGCCAGGGGCGGACGGCGGCGCGGTAGGCGGTCCAGGCGTCGCCGTGCCTGCCGCGCAGCTGCGCGTCCTCGTGCCAGGCCGCGAGGCCCGCGCCGTAGGCGACGGCGACGGCCGCCGCGATGAGGAACCGGAGGTCCAGGAGGGCCAGGACGAGGTAGGCCGCGGCCATCGCGGTCTGCATCGGATTGCGGACATAGGCGTACGGGCCGGTCGTCACCAGCCGGATCGGCGGGTCGTAGGGCAGCGGGGTGCCCCCGCCCGTCCGAGCGAACTCCCAGACCGCGGCGGCGGCCAGCGCGCCGGGGACGACCAGAAGCTGGGCGGCCAGGCCGAGCGCCCAGCCGGGCCGCTCCGGCACCCGGCTCCACACCACCGGCGCGACCACCATGACGCCCGTCGCGAGCACGGCCTGCAGCGCGACCCGCGGCAGGAGACGGCGTCCGGTGACGGTCCAGCGGGCCAGGAGCAGCCCGGGAACCAGCGCCGCGGCGGCCGCGACCGCCTCCCCCGCCAGCCAGGCGTCCCCGAGCCGCACGACCGGCTCGCCGAGCGGCATCACCGCGAGGTCCAGCCAGAGCGCGAGCCCGACGACCAGCGGCAGCGGCAGCCGGCGCAGCGCCACCACCGCCAGGCCGCCCCACAGGGCGGCCCAGCCGAGCAGCAGGTCGAACGGCACGCCGAGGACGGTGCCGCCGTCCGCCTGGAACGACCACCAGCCGACCCTGATCGCCAGGACGTTCACGCAGGCCAGCGTCGCGGCGTTCCAGGTGACGGCGAGGATCAGCGCCGCGAGCTCCGCGCGCCCCGGCGGCCGGCGCCGGAGCACGGCCGCGAGCACGAGGACCGGGCCGAACAGCGCGACCCCGCGGACCAGTGCCGGATCCATCACGCCGCCGTGAACGTCTCGGCCAGGTAGGCGGCGGCCTCTCCCATGGCGTGGCGCTGGATCGGACCGAAGTACCAGGACGGGTCGAACGTCCGGTCGTAGCGCAGGGTCACGCTCAGCCGGGCGCCCTGCCAGCCGAACTCGGCCTCCTCGAACCTCAGCCACCGGGCGAGCGTGGTGTCCTCGGTGATCGCGAAGACGACCCTGCCGGGCTCGTGCCGGACGACCCTCAGCTCCATCGACCTGGGCTCGGGCCGCGCGCCGATGCCGAGGGACCTGCGCGGGGTGAAGGTGATGACGCGGGTCGCGCCCACGTCCAGGCCGGTACCGTCGGAGCGGACGGGCCTCGGGAACTTCAGCCGCAGGAACCGCGAGTCGAACGGCCCGAACACCGGCTCGGCGGCCAGGGCCCGTTCGACGTCGAACCCTGCGGACGCCGTCCGGGTGGCCGTCACCGCACTGCCGCGCGGCAGATCGGCGACGATGACGGAGACGCCCTGCGCGGCGAGCAGCAGCGGGAGGGCCAGCAGGGCGTTCATGCCGCGCCGCCGCACCCCCTGGTCGGCCGACCACCCTACGAGCGCGCCCACCCCGTAGAACAGCGGGGCCGCGACGACCAGGCAGATGACTCCCTCGCCGAGCAGCGGTCCGGCCAGGGCGAGCCCGACGGTGATGGTCGCCGTGATCGTCCCGATCGTGCTCTTCGGCCGCGCGGTCCAGACGACGGTGAGCGCGATCAGGGCCGGGATGCCGACGTAGAACAGCGCGGTCTGCTCCAGCCCGCCGGCGTGCAGGACCTTGTAGGCCAGGATCGCCGCGAACAGCGCGGCCACGACGGCGAACAGGGTGCGGCGCGCGGCGCGCTGCCGCTCGGGCTGGGGGGTGACCATGGAGGGCCTCTTTCATCAGTCGCTTCAACCGAGCGATTTAATCGAGTGATTAAACCGTATGATGAAGGAGGGGCAGGTTGTCAACACGTGGGAGCGGCGCAGACGATGAGCAAGCAGAACAGCGCGGAGACCAAGGAGCGGATCATCGAGGCGGCGGCGACCACGCTGCGCACCGAGGGCTACGCGGGCACGAGCGCGCGGACGATCGCGAAGGCGGCGGGCTGCAACTCGGCGCTGATCTTCTACCACTTCGGCGGGGTCGATCCCCTGCTCCTCGCGGCCCTCGACCGCTCGTCGCAGGAGCGCATGGCCGCCCACCGGGAGGCCGTCGCCGGCGCGCGGACCCTTGAGGAACTGGTCGAGGCGGCCACCGCCGTCTACCGGGCCGACATCGAGGGCGGCCACATCACCCTGTTCTCCGAGCTCGTCGGGGCCAGCATCGCCCGTCCCGAACTCCGCAAGGAGATCGTCGAGCGGGCCGAGCCCTGGATCGAGTTCGTCGAGACGACGCTCGACCGCGTCATCGGCGGCTCCCCACTGGCCAAGCTCATGCCGCCGCGCGACCTCGCCTACGCCGCGATCACCTTCTACCTGGGCGTCAACCTCTTCACCCACCTCGACGCCGACCGCACCCGCACCGAGGCCCTCTTCAACCTCGCCGCCCGCCTCGCCCCCCGAGCGAAACTCCTCACCGTGCGCCTCCCCCACCGCAAACCCAAGCCGACTCCCAAGCCCGCGGAGTAGCGCATCCGCCCCGCTCCACCGCCGGAGCGGGCCGCCCACTTTGAGAATCTCAGGGGAGATCCGGGGGTGATCCTGGACTGTCGTGGGCGGGGTCGGTGATCATGGGGCGGGACGCTGGAGAAGCCATTGACGCGTTTCCCGGGACTGGTCGTGATCTCTCGTTTCGATGCCGCTCTGCCGGTGACCGGCTTGGGCGTGGCCGGCGCCTACCGGGTGCTCGGCCTGCTGACGTTGGCCAACGTCATGAACTTCTACGACCGGACGGTGCCGGCGATCGTCATCGAGCCGATCAGGGCGGAGTTCGGGCTGACCGACGGTCACGTCGGGGTCGTCACCAGCGCGTTCACCGTGGTCTACGCGGTGGCCGGGATCGCGCTCGGGCGCGTCGCCGACCGGGGGTCGCGGCGCTGGGTCATGGCCGGCGGCCTTGTCGTGTGGAGCCTGTTCACCGCGCTCAGCGGGGGCGCGTGGAGCTTCGCGGCGCTGCTGCTGTTCCGCCTCGGCGTCGGGATCGGCGAGGCCTCCTACGCGCCCGCCGCGAACGCCACGCTCTTCGAGGTGTTCCCTCCCGCACGACGTGCCCGCGCCGTCGGCGTCTTCCAGCTCGGCATCCCGCTCGGGCTGCTGCTCGCCTTCCTCAGCGTCGGCCGGATCGTGGAGGCCACCGGCTCGTGGCGCGTCCCGTTCCTGCTGGCGGCCGTGCCGGGATTCGCGCTCGCCGCCCTCATGCTGACGCTTCCCGAGCCTAAGCGGGCCGTCAAGGAGGCCGCGCCGCCCCCGGAGCGGCCGATCCGCTCGATCCTCGCCATCCCGACCGTTCGCCGCCTCATCCTCGCCGGGATCGGCGTCCAGATCCCGGCGCACTCCGTCACCACGTTCCTCGTGCCGCTCCTGCAGCGCCACTACGGGCTCGGCATCGGGGCCGCCGCGCAGACCGCGGGGCTCGTCCTGGGCCTCACCGGCATCTGCGGCCTGCTCCTCGGCGGGGCCGCGGCCGACCGCGCGGGCGGGAACGCCCCGCGCGCCCGGATGACCGTCGGCGCGGTGGGGCTCGTCCTGGCCGCGCCGCTCACCCTCGGCGCGCTGCTCGTCGACCGGACTGCCGTCGCCTCCTTCGTCGGGCTGCTGGGCGCGGGATGGCTCCTGCACTACTTCTTCATCACCTCCGCGCTGCCCGCCCTCGCCGACGTCGTCGAACCCCGCCTGCGCGCCACCGCCGTCGGCGTCTACTACGCGGCGTTCTACCTGCTCGGCGGCGCGTTCGGCCCCCTCGTCACCGGCGCGCTCTCCGACCGGTTCGCTGCCTCGTCCCCCAGCCCGACGCCCGAGGCCGACGGCCTGCACCAAGCGCTCCTCGTCGTGGCGCCGCTCTTCTTCCTCCTCGGCGGGCTCGCCTTCCTGGCGGCCGGGCGCACCATCGGCGCCGACCACGAGCGCATGCTCCGCCGCCTCGATCCCGCCCCTGCCGAAGGGGCGGAGCCCCCGCGATCCGACGTCGCCGCCTCACCCGACCACCGATAGTCCTTCGCCTTCGATCACCGTGCTGTCAGCCTGCCGAGCCACGACAGGAGCGTCGCCCGCGCGAGGGACTCCGCGAGGCCGCGGTCGCCCGGGGCACCGACCTCGGGGCCGAACGCGGACCAGGGCCCCTGCGCGCCGCCCCGCGCCTTCCCGCAGAAGGAGCCAAGGTGCCTTACCTCGACTACTTCGACGGTCTCGACGTCCGGAAGGAGGGCCCGACCGCGTCATAGGCGGACACGGGCGACGTGGCGGAACCGCGGGTCAGGTAGAGCGGCGCCCGGCAGCGTCGCAGGAGGGCACGGGGCACGTCCTGGTCGACCGGGGCGACCTCCCGGCCGCGGCGCAGGAGGGCACGGGCCCGGGCGGCCGTGCGGCGTCAGTGTGGGCCTTCGGGCGGGCGGTGCAGCAGGCGGCGGCGAGCGCCGGGGCCTGGTACGGGAAGGGGGGCCGGCCAGGTCGTACCAGAGGCGGCCGAGCTGCTCGCGCGACCCGTCGGCGGAGCCGCCGGGCGGGACGGGCAGGAGGAAGCAAGCAGAACAGGTCGAGGCGTTCGGTGAGCGGGGGGAAGTCGGATGGACGAGGACGAGTGCGGCGCGCTGGTCGAGCTCTGCCCAGAGAAGCTCGAAGCGGGCGTCGCCGGGGTAGACGCCGAGGTGGTTGGAGAGGGCTGCGGTATCGCTCTGTCACTTAAGGGTGGATCTACGGCGGAACGCATGTTGCTGGCAGACATATCCGATAACCAGTGTTCCGCCCTACGCTGACGCGGCCCGCGCCGGAACGCGGCGCGGGAGCTCACCACCCCCATGGAGCACTTTTGAGACGCCTCCGTACCGCCTCGACCGTCACCGCTGCCGCCGCGGCCTGCGCGCTCGCCTTCTCCGGCAGCGCCCAGGCCGTGACGTTCACGCCGAGTTCCGCCGACTTCGCCAACTGCCCGACGCTCCCGTCCGGCGCGACGAAGGCGCTGTGGGAATGCGTGTCGATCGTCCTGACGAACGGCTCGTTCAAGCTCGGCAGCAAGCTCAACATCGGCATCGGCGGCCCGATCCGCCTCAACGCCGCCGTCGGCATCCACAACGGGAAGATCGTGACCGCGACCGGCGGCAACGTCAGCGGCTCGCCCACCCCCGGCGGCGTCGACATCCCCGGGATCGGCACCTTCGCCGTCCAGATCGAGCAGGCCGGCGCGGTCGTCGTCGACGGCATCGTCCCCAAGACGATCCCGATCAAGATCCACGTCACCGGGCCCCTGCTCGGCGACTCCTGCTACCTCGGCAGCGACGCGGGCCCCATCAACCTGACCCCGACCATCGCGAACCTGAAGCTCCAGCAGTCCAACGGCACGCCCTACGTGTCCGCCACCATCGCCGAGACGACCTTCAACGTCCCGGCCTCCACCGGCTGCGGCCTCGGCGGCATCCTCAGCTCCATCCTCAACCTCGGACTGGGCCTGCCCAGCCCGTCGGGCAACAACGCCGTCTCCATCGACGTCGCCCTCCAGGCCAAGAACTACGCCTTCGGCAACATCACCAAGACCCTCGCCGCAGAGGCCCTGACCTCCTGATCCGAGCTCCCCGCCACCACCCAGGTGGCGGGGGCCGGGCCTCGGGACGTGCGTGCTGTACTGGGTGCGTGTTCGACGAAGCGCGGGGCTGGGTGTTGCGGCTCGATGCCGACGGGGCCGGGCTCGAGCCGGCCTGCGGGGCCGCCACGGTGAAGGCGCTGGCCGGGATCGTCGGGCCGGGGCCGGTGCGGTGGGCGGTGCGGGTGGCCGCGGGGATGACCGAGGAGATCATCGAGAAGGTGCCGGAGCACGGCGGCGGGGAGGGGCCTCGGCGGACGCTGGGGCGGGCCGTCGAGGCGACGGTGCTGGCGAGCCTGGTCGGGCTGCTGAGCGGCAGGCGGGTGTCGCCGCTCGAGGTCGCGCCGCAGGCGCTGGAGGAGAACGCGGCGCTCGTGCGGCGGGGCATCGCGCTGGACCGGGTGCTGCGCGGGGTGCGGATCGGGCACGCGCGGCTGCACCGGGAGCTGATGGCGGCGATCGAGCGGGAGCCCGAGCCGGTGCGGTCGGCCGAGAGCCACCGGGTGTCCGAGGCGCTGTTCGAGTACGCCGACGTGCAGGCCAGCCGGCTCGCCGAGGAGTACATCGCCGAGCGCGAACGCTGGCAGGCGGGCACCGGAGCGGCCCGCCGCGCCGCCGTGGAGGATCTGCTGGCGGGGCGGCGCGTCACCGCCGACCGGGCGGCCCGGGACCTCGGCTGCTCCCTCGACCGGCATCATCTCGCCCTCATCGTCTGGACCGACGAAGCCGACGCGAGGCCCGCCGACCTCGCACGGTACGCGAGCACGTTCGCCCGCGACGCCGGAGCCGAGCAGTCCCTCACCGTTCCGGACGGGCCGCCGACGCTGTGGTCGTGGGCGGGCTGGCCGGCACGGCCCGCCCCCGAACTCGTCGCCCGCGCGCTGCGGGAGCCGCCGCCCGGCATCCGGGTGGCGGCCGGACCCGTGGCCGCCGGACCGGAAGGGTTCCGGCGCAGCCATCTGGGCGCGCGCGGCGCCGAGCGGATCGCCCGGAGCCGGGGCGCCAGGGTGTGCGCCTACCCGGAGGTGAGCGTCGAGGTGCTGGCGACCGCGGACGCGCAGGAAGCGCGCTGGTATGTCGCGGAGGTCCTGGGCGGGCTCGCCGAGACAGGGCCGCGCACCGCCGAGCTGCGCGAGACGCTGCGCGTCTACCTGGAGCTGGGGCGCAGTCCCGCGCTCGCCGCGGAGCGGCTGAGCGTCAGCCGCAACACCGTGACGTACCGGGTGCGGCGGGCCGAGGAACTGCTCGGGCGGCCTGTCGGGGCCGGGCACGAGGTCTGGCTGGCGCTGCGCGCGGCCACTGCCCTGCCCGAGTCTCCGGCCTAAAGGGACAGGGCTTCTTTGGGCTCGCAGCCCAAGCACTCCTGAGGGGGATGGCCGTTCAATCGGGTCATCGTCTTCGAGGAGGATTCAATGCGCGTCGCCAATCTCGCTGGAAGGGCCGTGCTGCTGGGCGCGGACGGGGCCGTGGACGTCCACAAGGCGTCCGGTGGAGCGGTCGGGCCCGATCCGCAGGGGCTGTTCGAGCGGTGGGAGGAGGTCCGGCCCGTGCTCGCCGCCCTGGAGGGGGAGGCCGCCGCCTACGACGAGGCGGACCTTCTCCCGCCGGTGCCGCGGCCCGGCCAGGTGTTCGCCATCGGGGTCAACTACCGCGACCACGCCGAGGAGGCGGAGCTGGAGGCCGCGTCCTCCTGGCCGGTGACGTTCACCAAGTTCCCGTCGTGCCTGACGGGGCCCGTGGCCCGGGTGGACCTGCCCGAGGGGTGGGTGGACTGGGAGGCCGAACTCGTCGTGGTCATCGGCCGGGGCGGGCACCGGATCGATGAGGGCGCCGCCTGGGAGCATGTCGCGGGCCTCACCGTGGGACAGGACCTGTCGGAGCGGATCGGGCAGTGGTCGGGGCCCGCGCCGCAGCAGTTCTCGCTGGGCAAGTCGCATCCCGGGTTCGGGCCGACGGGGCCTGCCGTGGTCACCCTCGACGAGATCCCCGAGCCGGGCGACCTGCGGATCGGCTGCACGCTCAACGCGGAGACGATGCAGGACGGGCGGACCGGCGACATGATCCTGTCCGTGCCGGAGCTCATCGCGAAGCTCTCGGCCGTCACGCTCCTGCGCGCCGGCGACCTGATCTTCACCGGCACCCCCGCCGGCATCGGCGCGACCCGCACCCCGCCGCGCCTCCTCGCGCCCGGCGACGAACTCGTGACCACGATCGAGCACCTCGGCGCGCTGCGCACGACGTTCGCCTGACGGGCAGAAACGAGCGAGACCATGCATTCCGACCCGCACAAGAACCTGCACAGCGAGCAGGGCGCGCTGCGCGGCGAGCATCCCGGACGGGCCGCCGCTCCCGTGATCAAGGTCCGCGACCTGGCCTGGCTGGACCTGGTGAAGCCCGACCTGGACCGGGCCGAGGCCTTCGCCCGCGACTTCGGGTTCACCACCGCCGCGCGCACCCCGGACGAGCTGCGGCTGCGCGGCACGCTGGCCGGCACCGACTGCCTGGTGGTCCGGCGCGGCCCCGGCTCCCGGTTCGCCGGACCTGTCTTCCAGGCCTCCGCCGACGCCGACCTCGACCGGCTCGCCCGCGCCACCGGAAGCGGCGTCGAGGACTTGGAGCACGGCGGCCGGGCCGTCACCGCGTTCACCCCCTCGGGCATAAGGGTCCGGGTCGTCTACGGCGCGCCCGAACACGCCGCCCTTCCGACGCAGAGCCCGCTGACCGTCAACAGCGGCGGCGCGTTCCCCCGCGTCAACGCCACCCAGCGTCCCGAGCGCGCGCCCGCCTTGGTGGAGCGGCTCGGGCACGTCGTCCTCTCCAGCACCGTCTTCCTGCGCGACCTCGACTGGTTCCTGGAGCATCTCGGCCTCATCGTCAGCGACTTCCTCCACCTCGGCGCGCAGCGCGAGCGCGGACCCGTCATGGCCTTCATCCGGTGCGACCGGGGCGACGAGCCCGCCGACCACCACACCCTCGCCCTCCTGCTGTCCCCCTCGGCCGGGTACGTCCACTCCGCCTACCAGGTCGCCGACCTCGACGCCCTGGCCGCCGGAGGCGAGTACCTGAAGGAGCGCGGGCACCGGCGCTCGTGGGGCGTCGGCAGGCACATCCAGGGCAGCCAGATCTTCGACTACTGGCGCGACCCCGACCGGCTGCTCGTGGAGCACTTCACCGACGGCGACCGCTTCGACAGCTCCCTGGAACCCGGCTGGGACGCCATGTCGGCGGCCGGCCTCCGGCAGTGGGGACCGCCCGCCACGTCCGACTTCCTCGGCACCGGCCCCGCGATGCTGCGCGACGCCGTCAAGGCGCTGCGCGCCGACAACGAACTCGACCTGCCGAGGCTGCTCGCCCTCGGCAAGGCCATGAACTCCTGACGCCCCTTCCCCCTGAGGAGGACCCCGATGGTTCCCACCCCGCACACCCAGGGAGACCGCCCGCTCGTCCTGCTCCCCGAGGACGTCCCGGTCATCGAGGCGGTCCCGCTCTCCGAGCGCGGTCTGCCCGCCACCACCTACGACCTGCTGAGCCGGACGGCGCTGGCCCATCCCGAACGGCCCGCGCTGCACCTGCTCGGGGAGGGCGCGCCCTGGCGCGAGGCCCCCGTCTGGACCTACGGCGAGCTGCTGGAGCGCGTGCACCGGGCGGCGAACGCCTGCACCGTGCTCGGCCTCGCCGACGGCGGCGTCGTCGCGCTGATGCTGCCCAACCTCGGCGCGACCTACGCCGCGTTGCTCGGCGCGCAGGCCGCCGGGATCGCCGCCCCGGTGAACCCGATGCTGGCCGAGGACCACCTGGTGGAGATCCTCACCCTGACCGGGCCCGACGTGCTGCTCGCCCCCGCGCCCGGCCTGTCCCCCGAGCTGTGGGCCAAGGCCCGGCGGATCGCCGCCCGGCTGCCCGGCCTGCGCGCGCTGGCGGCCGTCGGCGGGCCGCCCGCCTCCGGGGACCCTGCCGACTCCGGCGGGGCCGCCTTCGCCGCCGTCGACTTCGACGCGACCGCCGCAGCCCAGCCGTCCGACCGGATCCTGACCGGCCACCGCCCCGGGCCGCAGGACCTCGCCGCCTACTTCCACACCGGCGGCACGACCGGCGTCCCCAAGGTGGCCCCGCACACGCACGCCATGGAGGTCTACATGGCGTGGGCGCTGGGCTGCTCCGGCGTCTTCCTCGACGGGTCCGTCGCGCTCTCCGGCCTGCCGCTGTTCCACGTCAACGCCGTCCACGTCACCGGGCTCGGCCCCTTCATGCACGGGACGGCCGTGGTGAGCCTCGGCCCGCTCGGCTACCGTGACAAGGCGCTCATGGCCGACTTCTGGCGCGTCATCGAGCACTACCGGGTGACGAGCTTCTCCGGTGTGCCCACGGTGTACTCCTCGCTGCCGCTGGTCCCCGAGGGCGTCGACCTGTCCAGCCTGCGCGCCGGGGCCGTCGGTGCGGCGCCGCTGCCCCGCGCGACGCGCACCGCCTTCGAAGCCGCCGCGAAGGTCCCCATGCTGGAGGGCTACGGGCTCACCGAGGCGACGTGCGCGACCGCGGCCACCCCCGCGTTCGCGCCCCGGCCCGGCTCGGTCGGGCTGCGGCTGCCCTACCAGCACGTCAAGGCGGTCACCGTGGACGCCGCCGAGCTCCCGACCGGCGACTGCCCGCCCGGGGCCGCGGGGGTGCTGGCGATCCGCGGGCCGAGCGTCTTCCCCGGCTACCTCCGGCCCGGACCCGACGGCCCCGCCCCCGACCCCGCCGGGAAGGTGCACGACGGGTGGCTGCTCACCGGCGACCTCGGCAGGGTCGACGAGGACGGCTACCTCTATCTCACCGGGCGGGCCAAGGACCTCATCATCCGCGGCGGCCACAACATCGACCCCCGGCCCGTCGAGGAGTCCCTGCTGGCGCACCCGGACGTGCGGGAGGCCGCCGTCGTGGGCGCGCCCGACGCGCACGCGGGCGAGGTGCCCGTCGCCTACCTGGTGCTCGCCGAAGGAGCCCGTGCGGACGAGGCGGAACTGCTGGCCTGGGCGCGGGAGCACGCCCCCGAGCCCGCCGCCGCGCCCCGGTCGGTGCACGTGGTCGAGAGCCTTCCGGTGACGGCCGTCGGCAAGATCTTCAAGCCCGCGCTGGTGGAGGACGCCGTCCGCCGGGTCGTCGCCGCGCTGCTCGGCCCGGCGGACGGCGTCCGGGTCGAGACCCGCGACGGGCTGCCGCACGCCGTCGTCCGGACCGACGGGGACGCCGCCGCCCTCACCGCCGAACTCGACCGTTACCCGTTCAGCCACGAGATCGCCGGGGAGCGGGCATGACCGAACGCGTCCCCGTCCTCATCGTCGGCGCGGGCCCCACCGGGACCGCCTGCGCGATCCTCCTCGCCCGGTACGGGGTGCCGAGCCTCGTCGTGGAACGCCATCGGGAGGTCTACCCGCTGCCCCGGGCCGTGCACTTGGACGACGAGGTGCTGCGCGTCCTCCAGGCGGTCGGCGTCGCCGAGGAGTTCACCGGGATCAGCAGGCCCGCCCCCGGCATGCGGCTGCTGGACGCGCGGCTGCGGCCCATGGCGGAGTTCCGCCGCGACGGGCGGGCCGGCGAGCACGGCTGGCCCGAGTCGAACCTGTTCGACCAGCCCGACCTCGAAGCGCTGCTGCGCGCGGAGCTGGCCCGGCACCCGGCGGCGCGGCTGCTCGCCGGCGCGGAGGTCGAGAAGATCGACCCGGGCGACGCCGCGCGGCCCGCCTCGTCCGTCCTCCGTGAGCCCGATGGGACGATCCGGACCGTCGAGGCCGAGGCCGTTCTCGGCTGCGACGGCGCGGGCAGCCTCGTCCGCGAGGTCATCGGCGCGCGGATGCGGGACCTGCGGTTCACCGAGCGGTGGCTCGTCATCGACGTGCGGTGCGCGCACCGGCTCGGCGACTTCGACGGCGTCGACCAGATCTGCGACCCGCGCCGCGCCGCCACGTTCATGCGGGTCGGCCCCGACCGGTACCGCTGGGAGTTCCGGATGCGGGACGGCGAGACCGCCGCGGACCTCACCGCACCCGAGGTGCTCGCGGGCCTCCTCGCCCCCTGGACCGGCAGCCTCCCCTTCACCGACCTCACGGTGATCCGCAGCGCCGGCTACACGTTCAAGGCCCGCGTCGCCGACCGGTGGCGGTCCGGGCGGCTGTTCCTGCTCGGCGACGCCGCCCACCTCACCCCGCCGTTCATCGGGCAGGGCATGTGCGCCGGGCTGCGCGACGCGGCGAACCTCAGCTGGAAGCTCGCCGCCGTCGGCGCGGACCCCGTGGCGGGCGACCGGCTTCTGGACACCTACCAGAGCGAGCGCGCCCCGCACGTCACGACCGTCATCAAGGCCGCGGTCTCGATCGGGCGCGCCATGACGGGCGGGCAGGACAAGACCGCGTTCGTGCGCCGGGCCGTGCTCGGCGTGCTCACCCGGATCGCCGCGGTCCGGCACGCGATGACGAAGAACGTCTCGCCGCGGCTGCTGCCCGGCCCCCTCGTCACGGGCGGCAGGCTGGCCGGGACGTTCCTGCCGCAGCCGCCGTTCACCGTCGACGGGACGGCCCGGCGGCTGGACGACCTGATCGGGCCCGGCTTCGCCGTCGTCACCCGGCTTCCGGTGACCGCGTCCCTGGCCGGGCTCGCCGCGGAACTGGACGCGGCACTCGTGCACGCCGGGCCCGGCGGCACCGAGATCCTGCGGCCCGACGGCTCCCGCACGACCGGGCACGAGGACGTCCTGGCCGGCTGGCTGGCCGAGGGCCGGGCCACCGCCGCCGTGGTCCGTCCCGACCGCACCGTCCTCACCGCCTTCGCCGACCCCGCCCCGCCGCCCGCCGCCGACTGGCGGCGGCTGCTCGCGCCCGAACTCGGGCCTGAACAGGAGACCACCACGTGAGAGGCAAGAGCATCCGGATCGCCCTCGGGGTGGTCCCCACCCTGGCCGTGGCCGCGTGCGCGGGCGTCTACTTCGGCAGGGACGCCCTCACCCCCTACCCCGACGGCTTCTTCGCCCGCCGCGAGTTCACCGCAGGCATGGGCGACCACTACGACGGCGACCTCACCCTCGGCGAAGACGGCCTCCTGATCACCGTCTGACTCCTCCCCGGCCTGCGCCATCCGGCCGGGCGGCGTCCGGTCTACGGCGTCGCCGGGGCGGGGGCTCCCGCGGCCTTCGACGGGGCCGCGGGTCGCGGGTCGGGGCGGTCGAGGGCCTTGCCGAGGAGGGCGAGGGCCAGTCCCGCGAGGGCCAGGACGGCGCCGACCAGGGCCGGGGAGGACCAGCCCCAGCCCGCGGAGATGGCGAGGCCGCCGAGCCAGGCGCCGCCGGCGTTGGCGAGGTTGAACGCCGAGTGGTTGGAGGCCGCGGCCATCGTCGGCGCGTTCTTCGCCTTCGTCATCAGCAGCATCTGCAGCGGGGTCGTGATGAAGGAGCCCAGCGCGCCGATCACGGCGACGGTCACCAGGGCCGCCGCGGTGTTGTGGATAGTGAAGTGGAAGACGGCGAGCGCCACCGAGAGCAGCAGGAAGCCGGAGAAGAGGGTCGGGCGCAGCGCCCGGTCGGTGGCCGGGCCCGCCAGGAGCGTGCCGACCGTCATGCCGACGCCGTACAGCGCGAGGACGACCGTGGTCGACCCCTCGGACATGCCGGTCACGTTCGTGAGCATCGGCACGAGGTAGCTGTAGACGGCGAAGAACCCGCCGAATCCGACGACCGCGGTGAGCAGGCCGATCGCGATCTGCAGATTGCCCATGGCGCGCAGTTCGTGCTTGATCCCCGACTGCGCCCCGCGCGGCTGGTACGGGATCAGCAGGGCCAGCGCCGCGGCGGCCACGAGCCCGATCGCGGTCACCGCGAGGAAGGTCGACCGCCAGCCGAGGTGCTGCCCGAGGGCGGTCCCCGCAGGTACCCCGATGATGTTGGCCACGGTGAGCCCGAGGAACATCGTCGAGACGGCCCGCGCCGCGCGTTCGGGGGCGACGAGCCGCGCGGCGACGACCGCGCCGACCCCGAAGATCGCACCGTGCGGCAGTCCCGCCAGCACCCGCGCGGCGAACAGCGTGCCGAACGTGGGCGCGAACGCCGAAGCCGCGTTGCCGATCACGAACAGCCCGCAGAGCAGCAGCAGCAGCCGCTTGTGCGGCACCCGCGCCCCGATCCCCGTCAGCAGCGGCGCCCCGACGACGACGCCGAGCGCGTACGCCGAGACGATGTTGCCCGCCTGCGGCACCGACACCCCGACCCCGTCCGCGATCTGGGGCAGCAGCCCCATCGTGACGAACTCGGTAGTGCCGATGCTGAACGCGGCGGCGGCCAGGGCGAGCAGAGCCAGGGGCATGGGGATTTTGGAACCTTCCACGGGGAGTCCTCCATGCTAAGGCCCCCCGCAGGCTCCGCCGGGCGCAGGGCGCCCGGCGGAGCCGCCCCCGGAGCGAACCGGCCTCCTCGAACGGTTCGCGGCGGCGTCCCCTGGCCGGACCGAACGCGTTCTCGCGTCCGCGCGGCCTTCGGTCAGATGACGCCGAGGGCGAGCATCGCGTCGGCGACCTTGCGGAAGCCGTCGATGTTGGCGCTGGCGACGTAGTTGCCCGGCATGCCGTACTGGTCGGCGGTGTGGAGGCAGCGGGCGTGGATGTCGCGCATGATCTCCTGGAGGCGGTGCTCGGAGTACTCGAACGTCCAGGAGTCGCGGCTGGCGTTCTGCTGCATCTCCAGCGCGCTGGTCGCGACGCCGCCCGCGTTGGCCGCCTTGCCCGGGGCGAAGGCGACGCCGGCGTCCTGGAAGACCTTGATGCCCTCGGGCATGGTCGGCATGTTGGCGCCCTCGCCCACCGCGACGCACCCGTTCTGGACCAGGAAGGCGGCGTCGGCGCCGGTGATCTCGTTCTGCGTGGCCGACGGCATCGCCACCTCGCACGGCACCTCCCAGACGCTGCGGCCCGCGACGAAGACCGCCTGGCCGCCGCGCCGCGCCGCGTACACGTCGAGGCGGGCCCGCTCCACCTGCTTGACCTGCTTGAGCAGATCCAGGTCGATGCCCTTGTCGTCGAGCACGTAGCCGGAGGAGTCGGAGCAGGCCACGACGAGACCGCCGAGCTGCTGGACCTTCTCGATCGTGTAGATGGCCACGTTGCCGGAGCCGGAGACCACGACCCGCTTGCCGTCGAACGACGTGCCGCGGGCCTTCAGCATCTCGTCGACGAAGAAGGCGCAGCCGTAGCCGGTGGCCTCGGTGCGCACCTGCGCGCCGCCGTACACGAGGCCCTTGCCGGTGATCACGCCGGATTCGTAGCGGTTCGTAATGCGCTTGTACTGGCCGAACAGGTAGCCGATCTCCCGGCCGCCGACGCCGATGTCGCCGGCGGGAACGTCGGTGTACTCGCCGATGTGGCGGTAGAGCTCCGTCATGAAGCTCTGGCAGAAGTTCATCACCTCGCGGTCGGAGCGGCCCTTGGGATCGAAGTCCGATCCGCCCTTGCCGCCGCCGATGGGCAGGCCCGTCAGGCTGTTCTTGAAGATCTGCTCGAAACCGAGGAACTTGACGATGCCCAGGTAGACCGACGGGTGGAAGCGCAGCCCGCCCTTGTACGGCCCGAGGGCGCTGTTGAACTCCACGCGGAAGCCGCGGTTGATCTGCACCTCGCCCTGGTCGTCGACCCACGGGACCCGGAAGATGATCTGCCGCTCGGGCTCGCAGATCCGCTCGATGATCTTTGACTGCGCGTACTCGGGATGCTTGCCGAGAGCCGGGCCGATGCTGTCGAGGACCTCGCGGACCGCCTGATGGAACTCGATCTCCCCAGGATTGCGACGCAAGACGCTTTCATAGATCGACTCCAGTTTCTCGTGCAAATCGACTCCCCTAACTCGTGTCATGGCCTTTCACTTTACGGGCCCGGCGCCTCGGCGCCCGGTCACCTCCCCGTGGTCACTGCAGGTCAGCACCCCCTCCCGCCGCTCGCCCCCGTGGCCGTGCCACGGGGGCGTCACGCACAGGCGGGCGGTTCGGATGTCAGCGGAAGGCCGCGGCGTTGCGCCGGGCCCAGTCGGCGAAGGAGCCCGGGGCCCGGCCGAGGATCTTCTCGACGTCGGCGCTCGGCGTCCGCTCGCGCTCGGTCGGAGTGCCGATGATGTCGAGCGTGGTGTCGGCCACCGGGGCGGGCATGAACGCGAGCATCTGGGCGCGCGCCTCCTCCCGGCTCTGGTCGACGAAGGCGACCGGCGCGCCGATGGCCTCGCCGATGGCGGCGGCGCGCCCGCGCGCGGTGGTCGGTTCGGGACCGGTCAGCTCGTAGCGCGCCTCCGCGTGACCCGGCCGGGTGAGCGCCGCGGCGGCCACCGCCGCGATGTCGTCGGGGTCGATCACGGGGAGGCCGACGTCGCCGAAGGGCGCGGCGACGGTGCGGGCCGTCCTGATGGACTCAGCCCAGGCGTAGGCGTTGGAGGCGAAGCCGCCGGGACGCAGGATGGTCCAGTCGGGCCCGGCGCCGGTGACGGCCTCCTCGAAGGCGGCGAAGGCCCTGCCGTGCGACGCCGAGTCCGGGCGGGTGACCACGCCCTGCGAGGAGAGCAGCACGATCCTGCCGTAGCCGGCGAACGGGGCGACGACCTCGGCGGGATCCCCCGTCATCATCAGGTCGCCGCCGATGAGCAGGAAGACGGCGTCCGCCGAGGCGGGCAGGTCGGCGGACGGCCGGGCCAGGTCCGCGGCGACCGCGCGGGCCCCGGACGGCACGTCGGCGTCGGTGATGCGGCGGGCTGCCGCGGTCACGTCATGCCCCTGCTCGGCCAGCGTCCGGACCAGGGTGCGGCCGACGTTCCCGGTGGCACCGGTGACAACGATCATGAAAGCCTCGTTCCCGTTCTAAGTTAGTTGACTGACTTAAAAAGAGCGTAGCACGGCTCGCCGGATATAGTGAGCCAGGTGACTGACTTGAAGGAGTCCGCGCGGTCGCGCGCCGCCGGAGCCAAGCGGCGAAGGCTGGCGCAGGCCGCCGCCGAGGTGGTGCACCGCCAGGGCGCCGAGCGCACCACCATCGCCGACATAGCGCGCGAGGCCGACGTGCCCGTGGGCAACGTCTACTACTACTTCAAGACCAAGGACGACCTCGTCGCCGCGGCCCTGTCGGAGCACGCGCGGCAGCTCGGGACGCTCACCGACCGCCTGGACCAGATCCCCGACCCCCGCGCGCGCCTCAAGGCACTGGTCGAGGCCTGGGTCGGCCAACGCGAGCTCGCCGCCCGCTACGGCTGCCCGACCGGCACCCTCGCCGCCGAACTCGACAAGCGCGACGAGGGCGGCCTGGACGCCGAGGCGGGCCGGGTCATCAGGCTGCTGCTCACCTGGGTGGCGGGCCGGTTCCAGGAGATGGGCCTCCCGGACCCCGACGGCCTCGCCCTCACCCTGGTGAGCTCCTACCAGGGGATGTCGCTGCTCGCCAACGCGCTGCGGGACCCGGGCGTCATGGAACGCGAGGGCGCCCGCCTGATCGCCTGGCTCGACTCGCTCTGATCTTGGCGGGGCCCGTCCTCGCGCCCGGACAGGGCCCCGCGCAAGCCTGCGGCGGTGCGACCACGGCGGCCGGGTGCCGCCGCGGTCGATTCCGCGTGTCCGCGTGAGTGGCCTCGGGCTCGTCGGCGGGGTCCTGCAGGCGACCCGGCCGGCGCTGCCCTCCGGGTCCGCCTCCGAGCGTTCCCGGCGCCCGAGCGCCGTGTGGACCGACGGCGCCCCCGCCGTCCCGCAAGATTCTTGCGAACGGCGGGGCGGGCGGGCAACAAGCGATCTTGCTTGTTGCCCGGAGGCACGTGATGATCGGCCGGTGGACGAAGACGACCCCCTCTCCGCGCTGCGCCATCTCCAGCCGCGGCCCTCTCTCCCGGACGACAAGACCCGCCTCCTTCTGGAGGCCGGCCTGGAGGCGGTGACCGCCGCCTTCAAGGACCGCTCGGCGTCGGAGGACATGCCGCTGTCCGTCGTGTGGCCCAGCCAGGACAGCGTCATGGAGCGCTACCGGGAGCGGACGGGCGACCGGCGCGTGACGCGGGCGGTGATGGAGTACCGCTGGAAGTGCATGCCGGACTTCTACGCCGACCTGTTCGCCTGGGCCCTGCACCCCGCGCACTACGCGGTCGAGCAGCAGCTCTCCCAGGAGGCCCCCGGGGTCGTCGAGGCGGTCCCGGACTTCGGCGACGCCGCCTTCCAGATCGCGCGCGCCGACCTCGACACCGTGTTCGGCACCCCGATCCTGCGCATCAAGCTCCTCATCTGCGTGAGCCGGCCCGTCCCGAAGGCGTTCGACGAGCCGCTCGCCCGCTTCTACGACGCGGCCACCGACTGGTGGAGCGGCTCCTACGCGGGCGTCATCGCGGTCATGGGCCTGGAGCTGCGCCCCGAGATCCCCCTGCGCACCTTCGCGATGCTCATGACCGCCCTCGAAGAGGGCCTCGCGCTGCGCTACCTAGCCCGCCCCGCCGAGTTCGGCCACGACCTCGACGCCCTCGCCGACGTCCTCGCCAAGGGCGCCCTCGCCCTCATGAAGGGCGCCACCCACGACCCGGGCGACGAGACCACCCTCGCCGCCTACTTCACCGGCCGCCTCACCCCGCCCTGAGCCGGGCGCCCCGGCATTCAGGAGGGCTCTGCGGCCTGGTAGACGTCGGGGATGCCGTCGTGGTCCTGGTCGGCGGTCTCGGCGGCGTGGATGCGGCGGTAGACGCGGTTGCGGGCGCGCAGGACCAAGGCGGCGAGGAAGGTGGCGGTGAGCGAGGCGGTGAGCACGGCGATCTTCACCAGGTCGGCGGTCTCCGGGTGGGCGGGGAAGGCGAGTTCGCCGATGAGGAGGGAGACGGTGAAACCGATTCCGGCGAGCAGGGCCAGGCCGAAGACGTCGGTCCAGGTCAGGCCCTCGTCGAGTTCTGCCCGGGTGAAGCGGGCGACGAGCCAGGTCGCGGTCGTGATCCCGATCGGCTTGCCGAGCACCAGGCCGACGAGGACGCCGAGCGCCACCGGGTCGCGCAGGGCGTCGCCCAGACCGGAGAGGCCGCCGAAGGCCACCCCGGCGGACAGCAGCGCGAAGACCGGCACCGCGAAGCCCGCCGAGAGCGGCCGGAACCGGTGCTCGAAGTGCTCGGCGAGTCCGGGGCCGTCCTCGCCGTCGCGGCGCAGGACGGGCACGGCGAAGCCCAGCAGCACGCCCGCGACTGTCGCGTGGACGCCCGAGGCGTGCACGAGCGCCCAGGTGAGGACGGCGAGCGGGAGCAGCAGCCACCAGGCGCGGACCCGGCGCTGGACGAGGGCGGTGAACGCCGCGAGCGGGACCAGTGCGGCCAGCAGCGGGAGGGGGGCGAGGTCGGCGGTGTAGAACAGCGCGATGATGACGATCGCGATCAGGTCGTCCACCACGGCGAGGGTGAGCAGGAACGTCCGCAGCGCCGTCGGCAGGCAGCGGCCGAGGACCGCGAGAACGGCGAGGGCGAAGGCGATGTCGGTCGCCGTCGGGATCGCCCAGCCGCCGGACGCGCCCGGCGTGCCGGCCGTGACCAGCAGGTAGACGACCGCGGGCACCGCGACGCCGCCGCACGCCGCCGCGACCGGCACCAGCGCCCGCCGCGGATCGCGCAGGTCGCCCGCGACGAACTCGCGTTTCAGTTCCAGACCCGCGACGAAGAAGAAGACCGCCAGCAGCCCGTCGGCGGCCCAGGCGGCGAGGCTCAGGTCCAGGTGCAGGGCGTGCGGGCCGATCGTGAAGTCCTGCACTGCCGTGTACGACGAGGCCCAGGGCGAGTTCGCCCAGACGACGGCGACGACCGCGCCCGCCAGCAGCAGCACCCCGCCGACCGTCTCGGCCCGCAGGATCTCGCCGATCCTCCGCGCCTCGGGCCAGGTCCCCCGGGAGAACAGCGCTCCCCGCTTCGGCGCACCGCGGTCGACACTCAAGATCGGCTCCGATCCTTTTTCGTGAACACGAACAAGACCGCCGACCAGACTTCCCGGCACACCTTTCTCCACTTTACCGGACAAACGATCACGAACAGCCCGCGGATCAGCGGCTCAGGCGCGCCGGAGGGACCAGTCGAAGGAGCCGCGGATGTTGGCCAGCGCCCAGGGCCCGTCGATCGCCACCTCACCACGCCCGCCCGCGGCGCGCAGCACCTCCAGCCCGGCGGTCCGGTGCACCGTCACGGCCAGCGACAGCTCCCGCGCGTGGGCGGTCATGTCCTTCTGTGTCATGCCGCAAGCCCCCCGCAGCGGTGTGGCGAACGGGTGAACCGCGGCGCAGGGCCTCAGGCGCGGTCGGTCCTCCAGAAGCCGGAGAAGGCGACGCGGTCCTCGGGCACGCCGATCGCAGGTCACGGGAGTCGGCGCGCTTTCTGGTCGATACGTAGGAAAGGCTAAGCTAACTTTTCGTGACCCCAGTCCTGGCCTCCGCCGAGCCCGAGCATCGGGCCGACCGGCGACGACCCGAGAACGCCGCGCGTGCGGTCGTCTTCTTCGCACTGCTCGGCGCGCTCGCCGCCGTGTGCGTCGCGAGCGTCCTGCTGGGCAGCAACCGGCTCGATCCCTCCGCGGTCCTCCACGGGCTGCTGCACCCGGGCTCGGGCGAGGACGCCGCAGTCGTGTACGGCTCGCGGATCCCGCGCACCGTCATCGGCCTCATCGTCGGCGGGTGCCTCGGCGTCGGCGGCGCGGTCATGCAGGGCCACACCCGCAACCCGCTCGCCGACCCCGGACTCTTCGGCGTCTCGGCGGGCGCGGGCCTCGCCGTCGTCATCGGCCTCGTCGTGTTCGGCGTGAGCGGCACCGGCGCGTCCGTCGGCTTCGCCCTGGTCGGCGCGCTCGTCGCCAGCGTCGCGGCGTTCGCCGTCGCGAGCGCCGCGAGCGGCACCGCGAGCCCCGTGCCGCTCGCGATCGCGGGCACCGCGGTGTCGGCGCTGCTGACCGCGTTCATCTCGCTGCTGACCCTCGCCGACCGCGACGGCCTCCAGGCCTACCAGCTCTGGGTCGTCGGCTCGCTGTCCGGCCGCCAGCTCGACGAGGTGTGGGCCACGGTGCCGTTCGCCGCGGCAGGGCTCGTGCTCGCCGCGCTCAACAGCCGGGCGCTCGACAATCTCGCGCTGGGCGAGGAGCTGGCCCGCGGCCTCGGGGAGAACCTCCTGGTGGCCCGCGGCGTGGGCCTGTCCGCCATCACCCTCCTCACCGCCGCCGCGACGGCCGCGGCCGGGCCGATCGCCTTCGTCGGGCTCGTCGTCCCGCACCTGGCGCGTGCCCTCGTCGGGTCCGGGCACCGCCGGCTGCTGCCCGCCTCGGCGCTGGTCGGATCGCTGCTCGTGCTGCTCGCCGACATCGTCGGCCGCCTCATCGGCGGCTGGTCCGAGGTGCAGGTGGGCATCGTGCTCGCCGTCATCGGCGGGCCGTTCTTCGTCGCGGTCGCACGCCGCAGATCGCTGGTGAGCCTGTGACCTCCACGACCGCCACCCGGCACGGGCTCCTCCTAGGCCCGTTCGGCTTCGCCTGGCGTCCCCGCGTCCTGCTCGTGACGTGCGCGGCGCTCGTCCTCGGTTTCGCGCTCGTGGTCGCGGCGATCGCCGTCGGCGGCGCGGGCGTGAGCGTGCCCGACATCCTGCGCACCCTCGCCGGCCGCGGCGACGCGTTCGACGAGCTCATCGTGCTCCGGCTCCGCATGCCGCGCGTGCTCACCGCGGTCCTCGTCGGCCTCGCCTTCGGCGTCGCGGGCGCGCTCATGCAGACCGTCACCCGCAACCCGCTGGCCACGCCCGACGTCATCGGCGTCTCCTCCGGCGCCTCGCTCGGCGCGGTCGGGGCGATCCTCCTCGGCGGCGGGGGCGAGAGCGTGGGCGGTGCGCTGCTGGGCCTCGGCGTGCCGACGGCGGCGGCGCTCGGCGCGATCCTCGCCGCCGCGTTCGTCTACGGGCTCGGCTGGCGCGGCGGAGTGGAGGGCTACCGGCTGATCCTCGTCGGCATCGGCGTCGCCGCGGTGCTGGACGCCGCCACGAGCTACCTCCTGGTGCGGGCGCGCATCACCCAGGTGTCGGCCGCCGCGGAATGGCTCGTCGGCTCCCTCGCCGGGGCCTCGTGGGACGGGGTGCGCCCCCTGCTCGTCGCCGTCGCGGTGCTCGTGCCGCTCGCGCTCGCGGGCTCGGCGGCGCTCGCCGTGTCGCACCTCGGCGACGACATCGCCTCCGGGGTCGGGCTGCCCGTGCAGTGGCACAGGCTCGCGGTCATCATGCTGACCGTGCTGCTCACCGCCGCCGCCGTCGCGGCGTGCGGCCCGATCGCGTTCGTGGCGTTCGTCGCCCCCCAGATCGCGGTGCGCGCGGCGGGCGCCACGCGGCCTCCGCTGCTGCTGTCGGGGCTGGTCGGCGCCTGCCTCGTGCTGCTCGCCGACACCTTCACCCGCGCCGTCCTGCCCTGGGACATCCCCGTCGGCATCGTGACCACCGCGATCGGCGCCCCCTACCTGATCTGGCTGCTCCTCCGGAACCGCAAGGAGACGACATGACCGCTCCCGTGCTCGAAGCGCGCGGTCTGCGCCTCGGCTACCACGGCCGCACCGTGCTCGACGGCCTCGACCTCGGCATCGAGGCGGGCACCGTGACGACGCTGGTCGGCGCGAACGGCTGCGGCAAGTCGACCCTGCTGAAGGCATTCGGCCGCATCCTGGCCCCCGACGCCGGCACCGTGCTCCTCGAAGGGCAGCCGCTGCGCAGGACGCGGACGCGGGCCGTAGCGCGGCGGCTGGCGATCCTGCCGCAGAACCCGGTCGCCCCGCCCGGCACGAGCGTGCGCGACCTCGTCATGCGGGGCCGCAACCCGCACCAGAGCTGGGCGCGCCCATGGACGCCCGCCGACGACGCGGTCGTGGAACGCGTGCTCGGCGACACCGGCCTGCTGGAGGTCGCCGACCGGGCCGTCACGGAGCTCTCGGGCGGGCAGCGCCAGCGCGCCTGGATCGCGCTCGTCCTCGCCCAGGAGACGCCGACGGTCCTGCTCGACGAGCCGACGACGTTCCTCGACCTCGCCCACCAGCTCGACGTGCTGCGCCTGGTGCGCCGGGTGAATCGCGAGTCCGGCACGACGGTCGTGATGGTGCTGCACGATCTGGGTCTGGCGGCGCGCTACTCCGACCGCATCGTCGCCCTCGGCGAGGGCGGCGTGCTCGCCGACGGGACCCCGGGCGAGGTGCTGGAGCCGGAACTCCTGCTGCGGGCGTTCGGCCTGCGCGCGCGGGTGATCCCCGATCCGGCGACCGGGACCCCGCTCGTGGTGCCGGAGGAGGACGAGGAGACCGGCACCCCGAGCTCATGTCTGAGTTAGGTTAGGCTAAGCTAAGTAATCTGATGGCTAACAAGAAACACTTTCGCATTCTTCCCCTCGTCGCGGTCCTCGTCGCCGGTCTGACGGCGTGCTCCTCCGAGAGCGCCGACTCCTCCGACACGAAGGCCGCCGACACGTCCTGGTCCTTCACCGACGACCTCGGCAGGACCGTCACCCTCGACGCGAAGCCGACCCGCGTCGCCGGATTCCACGACCAGGTCGTCCCCCTGCTCAACTACGGCCTCAAGCCCGTCGCCGCCTGGGGCTACTCCTCCATCGCCGACGACGCCCGCTACGAGGGCCTCGACACCTCCGGCATCGAGGAGATCGGGTCCGTCTACGGCGAACTCGACCTGGAGAAGCTCGCGGCCGCGCGCCCCGACGTCATCGTCTCCGAGGTCTTCCCGTCGGACGCCGCGGGCACGATCGACAAGACCCAGCCGAACTACGGCTTCAAGGACCTCGACCAGCAGAAGCAGGTCGAGGCCATCGCGCCCGTCATCACGATCATCCAGGGCGGAGACGGCGGCGACGTCGTCGACCGCACCACGGGGCTCGCCACCGCGCTCGGCGCGGACGCCGCGACCGTCGCGAAGGGCAAGGAGCGCTACGACACCGCGTCGGCGAACCTCACCAAGGCCGCCGAAGCCAACCCGCTCACCGTGACCACGCTCTACGCCGACGCCGACGGCATCAGCGTCGCCAAGGCCCAGGACGACCCGGGCCTTCGCCTGTACGCGAGCCTCGGCGTGAAGTTCTTCGAGCCGAAGCCCGAGGGCTACTACTGGGGCAACTACAGTTGGGAGAACGGCGGCCAGGTCGGCGGCGACCTGTGGCTCCTCCAGCAGGCCGGCTACGACGAGGCCCAGATGAGGAAGCAGCCCACGACCGCCAAGGCCGCGGCCCTCACCGCAGGCCAGGTCCGCGCCTGGCTGTCCCCCGCCCTGGACTACGTCTCCCAGGCCGCCTACATGGAGCAGCTCACCGCCTGGCTCACCGAAGCCAAGCCCCTCACCTGACCCCACGCGCCGCCCCGCAGGGCCCCGCCGATCCTCCGGCGGGGCCCTGCGCGTCCGCGCGGATCGGCCGACGGGCGGATCGGCCTCGTCCGGGCATGATCGGGCCGGCGGTGGCCGGACGCCCGGAGGAGCCGGAGGGTGCGCCCGAGGGTTCTGGCTTGTAGCGTCGCGGGAGCAGAGTGGGCGGTGTGGAACCGAGGAGGGTGCGGGCGTGGAGAGTCGGCTGGAGAGCGGGCAGTACTGGCAGGGGTGGCCGGTCGACGAGGCCGTCGGGGTCGTGGTGTTCGTGCACGGGGTGCATGAGCACGGGGGGCGGTACGGGCATGTCGCCGAGCGGCTGAACGAGGCGGGGTACGCCTGCTATGCCGTCGACCATCCCGGGCACGGGCGGTCTCCCGGCAGGCGCGGCGACATCGAGAGCATGGACGCGGCGGTCGCGGGGGTCGCGGCGCTCGTCGCCAAGGCCGCCGACCTGCACCCGGACGTGCCGGTGTTCGTGTACGGGCACAGCCTCGGCGGGCTGATCGCCCTCAGCTACCTGACGGGCGAGCCGCACGCGCGGGTCGCCGGGGCGGTGATCTCCGCGCCCGCGCTGGACACGAGCGCGTCCAACGCCGTCCAGCGCGCCTTCGCGCCCGTTCTCGCCCGTTTCCTGCCCGGCCTGGGCGTCCTCGCCCTCGACATCGAAGCCGTGAGCCGGGACCCGGAGGTCGTCGCCGCCTACAAGGCCGACCCGCTGAACCACACCGGCAAGATCGTCGCCCGCACGGGCGCCGCGATCCTCACCTCCGCCACCGCCATGCCCGACCGCCTCCGCGGCCTCACCCTTCCCCTCCTCCTCGTCCACGGCGGCGAGGACCGGCTCATGCCCGTCGCCGCCACCGAACTCGTCCGCGCGCACGTCTCCTCCCCTGACCTGACCGTCAGGATCTGGGACGGCCTCTACCACGAGCCCCACAACGAGCCCGAGAAGGCCGAGGTCCTCGCCGAGATCGTCACCTGGCTGAACGCGCACCTCACGGCCGCCTGAGCGGCCGGTCAGAAGGCCGTGACGAGGAGCGTCGCGCCGCCGGTGCAGGACAGCGCGAGGACCACCGCCCGGAGCGTCGAGGCGGGCATGCGGGAGGCGGCGAAGGCTCCACAGGCGGTGCCGGCGGCCAGCGCCGCCAACTCCGGGAGGCCGGGGAGGACGACGCCGAGCAGCAGGACGGTCGCGAGGTTCTGCAGGAGGAAGAAGAGGGAGAGGTTGGCCCGGGTGGTCCGCGCGTCCCATCCGGCGTGCGCGGTGTAGAGCCCGATCGGCGGCCCGCCCACTCCCCCGACGACGTTGAGCAGGGCGCTGGCGGCGCCGGTGGCGACCGCCCCGAACGGCCTGGTCAGCCACGCCCACCGGACGCCGCGGGCCAGTATGCCGACCGCGACGACGACGCCGAGGCCCGCTCCCAGGGCCAGGTAATGGGTGTCGAGGCCGCGGACCGCCCAGGCGAACACGGGGGTGCACAGGAGCGTCGGCACGAGAAGCCTCGCCACGTCGGGCGGCCGGGCGTGGCGGCCGTCGCGCACGAGCGGCACCACGGAGGCGAGCACCGCCAGCACCAGGGTGACGGCGACGCCGTCGCGGGGCCCCAGGGACAGGACCAGCACGGGCGCCGCGGCGAGCGAGAAGCCCATGCCGGTGGCCGCCTGGACGGTCGCGCCGCACCAGATGCCCGCGAGGGCGAGGACGTGGGCGTGGGCGAGGAGTCCCCCGGTCATCGGGCGGCCGATCCGTCGAGCGTGTAGCGGCGCTGCAGGAGGAGCGCCGCCGCCATGAGGACGGCGGGGACCAGGGTGAAACCGACGACCAGCGCGGTGATCGCGGTGTCCGGCTGCGCCACGGAGTTCCCTTCCGTGGTGGAGACGAAGCCGCCCAGGGCGAGGACGGCGGAGTACACGTAGGGGCCGACTGCGGTGCCGGTCGCCTCGGTCGCCGTCCAGACCCCGGTGTAAGCGCCCGCACGGGAGCCTCCCCGTGCCTCGGCGGCGGCGACCGTGTCGGGCACCATCGAGAAGGCGAGCAGCTGAAGGCCGGCGAAGGCGCAGCCGAGCACGGCGACGACGGCGACGGTGGCGGCGACGCCGATCCGCTGGCCCGCCAGGAGCGCGAGCGAGCCCGCGACGAAGGCCGCCTGGAAGGCCAGCAGCCCGCGCTGCTTGCCGATCCGGCGGGAGACCCGCTGCCAGACGGGGCCGGCGACCAGCGCGGGGGCCAGGAACGCGCCCATGAGCACCGCGGTGAGCCCGTCGTCGTCGAGGACGTGCTCGGCGTAGAACGGCACCGCGGCGAGGAAGAGGTGCGTGGTGGTGCCGGTGAACAGGTACGACAGCACGAGGGCCCGGAAGTCGCGGTCCCGCCAGGCGACCTTGACGTCGTCGAGGAAGGAGTGGTCGCGGGCGTCGGGGGTGCGGAACCCGCACCGCTCGGTCAGGCCGCGCACCCCGCGCAGCGCGACCCATCCGGTGAGCGCCATGGCCGCGGCCAGGACCAGCGCCATTCGGCCGTAGTCCTCGCGGCCCCCCTCAACGACCATGGCCGGGGCGGCGACGCCCGCCGCGAGCAGGCCCAGCGTCAGGAAGATCATCCGGACCATGAAGACCCGGGTGCGCTCGTGGTAGCCGATCCGCAGGTCGGACGGCGTCGTCAGGTAGGGCACCTGGAAGCACGCGAAGAGCAGGTTCCCCGCGATGTACCAGGCGCCGACCCACAGCGCGGCCGACGGACCGGTCAGGCCCTCCGGCACGGTGAACATCGCCGCCATCGCGACGGCTAGCAGCAGCCCCCACCGGAGCATGCCGCGCCGGTGCCCGGCCCGTCTGGCCCGCCTGTCGGAGAGGGTGCCGAGCAGGGGGTGGGCGAGCGCGTCGATGACCTTGGGCAGCAGCAGCACCAGGCCCGCGAGGAACGGGGAGACGCCGAGCGTGTGGGTGAGGAAGTAGAGCAGCAGCAGCCCGGGCACGGTCACCCAGACGCCCATGCCGAGGGAGCCCGTGGAGTAGGCGACGAGGTCGCCGGTGCGCGGGGATCCGGCGCTCATGCGCGCGGCCCGGATCTCGCGACGACCCCGGCGGCCAGGTCGGCGCCCTCGAACGCGCCGGAGCCGGCACGCGCGGCGAGGGTGCGGGCGATGATCCGGTCGGTCACCGCGGGCAGGTGGCGGGCGAGGAAGAACTCGACGGCCCCGCGGCGCGTGGTCGGCAGGTCGCGGCGGACCCGGCGGCTGAGCGCCGCCCGCAGGACCGTGTCGACGACGCCGTCCAGCGTCTCGTAGCGGCTCATGCCCTCCAGGGACAGGCCCGCCGCGGAGGTGGAGTCGTGGATGGGGCTGCGCACCATCGACGGGTAGACGCAGGTGACGCCGACATGGGTGCCGATCTCCATGCGCAGCGCGTCGGCGTAGGCCACGAGCGCCCGCTTGGAGGCGCCGTAGGCCGCGGCGAGAGGGAGCTGCATGACGGCCATCCGGGACGTCAGCATGACGACCCTGCCGCGCGAGGCCACGAGCGCCTCGACGCAGGCCGCGGTGACCCGCCAGACGCCGAGCAGGTTGATGTCGAGCTGGCGGCTCACCTCGGCGCCGGGCGGGAACTCGGCCGGAGCCGGGCCGCCGATCCCCGCGTTGTTGATGAGCAGGTCGAGCCCGCCGAGCCTGGCGACGGCCTCGGCGACCGCCGCCGGCACGCTCGCGTCGTCGGTCAGATCGCAGGCGACGACCTCCACCGGGTCGTCGTCGCGGGGGGCCACGTCAAGGCCGACGACATGGGCGCCGAGCCGGGTCAGCCGGGCGCAGATCTCGCGGCCGAACGTGCCGGACGCGCCGGTGACGATCACGCGCAGCCCGCGCGGATCGCGCCGGCCGCCGTCGAGAAGGGAGAAGGACGGGTTCACGGGGTCTCCTCGGAGCGGACGGGGGTGAAGGGGCGGGTCGAGCCGCGCCGGAGCCGGTCCCTGCCGGACCTGATCTCCTTGGGGACGTCGGCGACGTAGCGGTCGAAGTCGATCCGCATGTGGGGGCGCCGGTCGCCGCCCCATCTGGCGGTGGCGCGGCGCAGGGCGCTCTCCACCGCGCGGCACCGCCCCGCCGGGTCGGGCAGCGCGTAGGAGCCCGAGACGTAGGCGGCGGCGAGCTTGGCCTGGGCCTCCACGACGGGCAGCGCCGCGCCGGTCGACTGCATCAGTCCGACGAACATGAGGCTCGGGTCGTCCAGGTGGAAGACGCGCTGGTACAGCGGCATCGCCTCGGGGTCCGCGCCCAGCCAGCGCTCGGACAGGAACGGGATCGTCACCCGGTAGCCGGTGGCCCAGACGACCACGTCGACGGGCTCGGCGGTCCCGTCGGTGAAGACGACGCGGTCTCCGTCGAAGCGCTCGATCCCGGGCCGTGGGACCACCTCGCCGTGGGTGAGCCGGTGCAGGATCGTGTCGCTGATCGTCGGGTGGTTCTGGAAGAGCCCACCGGCGGGCGCGGGCAGTCCGTAGCTCTGCGGGGTCCCCACGGCGAGGCGGAGCATCGTCTCGGCGACGCGCTGGCGCAGCCGCCACGGCAGGACCGCGAGAGCGCCGCCGGTGGCGTCGGACGGGCGGCCGAACAGGTACTTCGGCACGATGTGGACGCCGTGCCTGGCCGACAGCAGGACCGGTCCGCGCGACACGTGGGAGGCGTCCACAGCGATGTCCATCGCGGAGTTGCCCATGCCGACCACGAGCACCCGCTTGTCCCGGAAGACCTCCGCGGAGCGGTAGTCGTGGGCGTGCGTCTGATCGCCGTCGAACACGCCGGGGTAGGCGGGCTCCGGCAGGCGGGGGTCCCAGTTGTGGCCGTTGGCGACGACGACGGCGTCGTACCTCTCGGCTCCGCCGGGCTCGGCCTCGACCGTCCAGCGGCCGTCCGTGTCGCGTTCGACGGAGGTGACGGTGCTGCCGAGGCGCAGGCGGGGGGTGATCGCGAACTTCGCGGCGTAGTCGGCGAGGTATCCGGCGACGCGGTCGGCGGACGGGTAGTCCGGCCACTCGGCGGGCATCGGGAGATCGGCGAACTCCGTGCGGCCTTTGCTGGTGTTCAGGTGCAGGGAGGCGTAGGCGGGCGACAGGCCGCTCGCGTTGTCCCGGGCCCACAGCCCGCCGGGCCGGTCGCCCTTCTCGTGGACGACGACCTCCGCGCCCGTGTCGAGCAGGGCCTTGGCGGCGGCGAGGCCCGCCGCTCCGGCGCCGATGACGGCGACCCGTGGGGTGGTGGGCATGGTGGTCCTTCTCTCCGCGTTGTGGCGGGCTCCAAGGTAGGTCCTGATCAGCACGGAGAGTATGGGGATGACTCCCGATATTGGGCCTCATGTTGTGGTCCACCACAATCGTCGGCATCATGGCGGGATGCACTCCGAGGAGGAATGGGCGGCGGTCGTCGAGCTGGTGGAGCGGGTCGTGGGGGAAGAGGACCTGCTCCCCTCGGTGCTGACCGGGGTTCGCGCGTTGGTGCGCGAGGTCGCGGTGCTGCCGCCCTCCGACATGACGGGCCACACCCGCGCCCTGATCTTCGCCGCGACGCGCGCGCTGGCCGACCGGCGGGGCCCCACCGAGGTGGAGCTGTCGTTCGTGGAGGACCTGGCCACCGCCCGGGCCCACCAGGGGGTTCCGGTCGAGGCGGTGATGGCGGCGGTCCACGTCGCCGAGCGCGCGATCTGGGCGCGCGCCCGCGAGATAGCCCCGGCCATCGGCGTCGGCTCCCGGCTACTGCTCGACGCCCGGGAGCTGTACGGCGACTGGGCCGAGACCGTGCGGCACCGGCTGATCACCGCCTACCGCGCGGCCGAGGCCGATCAGGACCGGCGCACCGACGGCCGGGAGACCGCGACCCTGCGCCGGCTCCTGGAAGGAGGCTCGGCCGCCGCTCTCGCCGCCGCCGAGACCGGCCTTCCGCTCGACGGAGGCCTGTGGGTGCTGGTCGCCCGCGCCGAGGAGCCGCGGGCGGCCGAGGCGCTGGAGCGGGCGCTGCGCGCGCAGCCGCCGGTCGTGTGCGGCCGGGTCGACGGGCCGCTCGTGGCGGTGCTCTCCCGGGCCCCCTCGGCCCGCGTCGAGCAGGCCGCGACCGGGCCCGCCGGACTCGCCGGGCTCGCGGGGCCCACCGAGCCGGAGAAGCTGCCGGCCGTCCAACGGCTCGCGCTGGACGCGCTGGCCGCCGCCGAGTCATCGGGCCGGACCGGCCTGGTACACGTCGCGGACGTCCCCGCCCTGGTGGCGCTGGCCTCCCGGCCCGACCTCGCCGCGGTGCTGGCCGACCGGCACCGGCAGGCCCGGCACGTCCTCGGCGCGAACGCCGCCCCCGTCGCCGCGGCGGTCCTCGGCTGGCTCCTGGCCGACCGCGACGTCACCGCCGCGGCGGCGGAGCTGTTCGTCCATCCCAACACCGTCCGCAACCGCGTCCAGCGCTTCGCCGACGTCACCGGAGTCGACCCGGCCACCACCTTCGGCGCCGTCGACGCCTGGTGGCTCTGCCGCACCTGGCTCGCCTGACCGGGGCCCCGCCGGTGTTCAGTGGCCGCTGGACAGTTCGCCGCTGAGGCTGGCGTGCATCCGCGCGCTGGGCGGGTTGAGGCCGATGATCTCGACGGTCTTGCCGCGCTGGGCGTACTTGGCCTCGACGGCGTCGAGGGCGGCGACGGACGAGGCGTCCCAGAGGTGCGCGCCGGTCAAATCGATGGTGACGTGGTCGGGGTCGCCCGCGTAGTCGAAGCGGGTGACGAGGTCGTTGGTGGAGGCGAAGAACAGCTCCCCGGTGACGGCGTAGACGACCCGGCCGCCGTCGGGGTCGGTGACCGCGGTGACGTCGGCGAAGCGGGCGACGCGCCTGGCGAAGACGACCATCGCGGTCAGCGAGCCGACGACGACGCCGATGGCGAGGTTGTGGGTGGCCACGACGACGGCGACCGTGACGGCCATGACGAGGAGTTCGCCCGCGGGCATCCGCTTCAGCGTCTTCGGCGCGATGGAGTGCCAGTCGAACGTCGCGAACGACACCAGCACCATGACGGCGACGAGGGCGGCCATCGGGATGTCGGACACGATCGGGCCGAACACGATGCACAGGACCATGAGGAACGCGCCGGCGAGGAACGTGGAGAGGCGGGTGCGGGCCCCGTTGCGGACGTTGATCATGGTCTGGCCGATCATCGCGCAGCCGCCCATGCCGCCGAAGAGGCCGGTGACGATGTTGGCGATGCCCTGGCCGATGGACTCGCGCGTCTTGTCGGAGCGGGTGTCGGTGATCTCGTCGACGAGCTTGGCCGTCATCAGCGACTCCATCAGCCCGACCAGGGCGAGGGCCAGCGCGTACGGCGCGATGATCTTCAACGTGTCGAGGGTGAAGGGCACGTCGGGCAGTCCGGGCACGGGCAGCGAGGAGGGCAGCTCGCCCTTGTCGCCCACGGTCGGGACGGCGATGCCCGCGCCGATCGTCAGGGCGGTGAGCGCGACGATGGAGATCAGCGGGGCCGGGATCGCGGCGGTGAGCCTGGGCAGCAGCGCCATCAGCGCCAGCCCGCCGATCACCAGCGGGTAGACCGCCCACGGCACGCCGGACAGCTCGGGCAGCTGGGCGAGGAAGATCAGGATCGCCAGCGAGTTGACGAACCCGACCATCACCGAGCGGGGCACGAACCGCATGAGCCGGGCGACGCCGAGCGCCCCGAGCACGATCTGGAAGATTCCGCCGAGGATGACGGCGGCCACCAGATGGCTCAGCCCGTGCTCGTGGTTCAGCGGCGCGATGACCAGGGCGACCGCGCCCGTCGCGGCCGAGATCATCGCGGGCCGCCCGCCGACGATCGCGATGGTGACGGCCATGGTGAACGAGGCGAACAGACCGATCGACGGGTCCACCCCGGCGATGACGGAGAACGAGATCGCCTCGGGGATGAGCGCGAGCGCGACCACCAGGCCGGACAGCACCTCGGTGCGCAACACCTTCGGCGACGGCCGCACCGGGCGGGGCAGGGACAGCGAACTGGGCAACGGACGGACTACCTTACGAATCGGAGCACGGCCGGCACCGCGCCGGGACACCGCGCGGCAACTCTACCCTCACGTTAGGGTAGAGATCCCCGGCGGCGGTCGACGGCGTCCGCGCCGAAGGCGGGGCGAGGAAGGCGGACGAGATGATGCAGATCGGCGAGGTCGCCGAAGCGACCGGCCTCTCCCTGCGCACCATCCGCCACTACGACGAGGCGGGCCTGGTCGTCCCCTCGGGGCGCTCCCCGGGCGGCTTCCGCCTCTACACCCGCGCCGACGTCGACCGCCTCCTGCTGATCCGCCGCATGAAGCCCCTCGGCTTCACGCTGGAGGAGATGCGCGACCTCCTGTCGATCACCGACCGCCTGGAGGACCCTGCCGAGCCCGCGGCCGAGCGCAGCGCCCTCACCGACCGGCTCCGCGCCTACGCCGCCGCCGCCGACGAGCGCATCGCCGCCCTGCGCCTCCAACTGGCCCACGCCGAGGACTTCGCCGCCACCCTCCACCACCGCCTCCCACCCGAGTCGCCCGCGGAGCCCCGCCGGACCCGCTGAAGCGGGAGCGAATCCGTCGACGCACCCGCGCGCTCGTGCCTTCGGCCGCGCGCGTCCATGCGCGCGCCGAGGGGCACGGGCGGATCGTCGAGCGTCGGTCCCGGGGGCGTCTCCCGCCCGGGAGGGCGCGGGGTCACCGGGCGTGCAGGGCCGCGCCGAGGGACTTGCGCAGCGACGCCGGGCCGACGAGCGGGAGCAGGGCGGCGAGGGCCCGTCGCTTGAGGCCCTGAGGTTCACGGGTCAACTCGACGTCGACGCGGGTGCCCTCGGGGGTGGGGGTGAGCTGGAAGATCCAGCCGCCGCCGGGGCCGAAGACCTTCGAGTCGCGGGTGGTGATCTCGACGCGGCCGCGGTCGGCGTCCCACTCGTAGCGGGCGCGTTCCCAAGCCGCCGCGGTGCCTTCGGTGACCTCGGCCCAGGTGTCGCCGAGTTCGTGGACCTCGAAGTGCTTCGCGTCGATGGTGGACCAGGCCGCGGGGCGGTTCGGGCTGAAGTCGGTCAGCACGTCCATGAGTTCGGCGACGGTGCGGGTCGAGGTGAGGTCGAGGCGGACGACGGCCATGTCGGGCTCCCTTCGGGCGAACCGGCCGGCTTGAAGTAACCGGTTCAAGTGGTTACGACCATAGACCGGAGATCAGTAACCCGTCAAGACGGTTACTGGGCTTGCGCGCACCTGCATCACCGTTCAGACTGGTTACGTGCACCACGCCTTCCCGTGCGGGACCCTCGCGCTCGACTTCGCCGGCACCCTGCGCGCGCGCCGCAACGCCGCGCCCGCGGAGAAGCTCGGCACGCCCGAGCTCCTCGATGCCTGGTTCACCGAATCGGGCCTGCTCGACACGGCCCCCCGCGCGGACGAGGCGGACCTTTCCGCCGCGCGGGAGCTGCGCGAGTCGATCTACGCGCTCGTCACCGCCCGAATCGACGGCGCCCCCTTGCCGCCCGCCGCGGTCGCCGCCGTCAACGGCCACGCCGCGCGCCTGCCCGTCGGGCTCGCGCTCGGCGACGCGGGGATACTGCGCTCCGGCACGGCGGCCCAGGGCCTGGCGAGCCTCGCCCGCGAGACCGTCGCGATCATCGGCGGCGACGAGGCGCAGCTCCTGCGCGAATGCGGCCGCCCCGAATGCACCCAGGTCTACCTCGACCGCTCCCGCGGCCACCGCAGGGAATGGTGTGCGATGCGCACCTGCGGAAACCGCGTCAAAGCCGCGGCGTTCCGCGCCCGCCACGGCGCCGCCAGAACACCGGGGGACGAGCACGGCGCACCATGACCGGGAACTCGGCGGGCACGGCGCCACGCGGAAAAAGAAATGCACGAAGAAGGGCCGTACGACCCCGAAAAAGGTCGTACGGCCCCGTTGTCGGCTGACGCCTCGGCCCGTGGATCAGGTCGAGATGATCTGCGGGAAGCCGCCGCTGCTGTTCTTGACGATGAAGGTGCCGGTCAGGTTGGCGACGTCGTTCTTCTTGACGAGGCCGAGGCAGCCCGCGGTGACGCTGGTGACGGTCACGCCGGTCGCGCTCGTGGTGGTGAGCGCGCCGGTGCTGTTGGTGTAGCTGCCGTTGAGCGAGCCGCCGCCGGCCGTGAGCTTGCACAGGCCGCCGAGGGCCGACGCGCTGACGGTGACGCCGGTGATGCTGCCCGGCGTGACGCCGCTGCCGTTGGTGAGGCCGGTGACGTTGATGGCGCTGCTGGCGACGTTCACCGTCAGCGTGAAGGTGATGCCGGAGCCGGAGCAGCCGCTCAGCGACAGGGAGCTGAGCGAGCCGACGGGGGTGTTGGTGCCGTTCGGCACGCTGCCCGCGCCGCTGCCGGAGGTGCAGGCCGCCGTGATGCCGGCGGTGACGTCCTGGAAGTTGATGTTGCCGGAGTTGACCGCGGTGACCGCGCCGCCGCCCGTGACGGTCGTCAGGGCGAGGGCGGGCGAGCTGAAGACGAGCGCGAGCGCACCCGCGCCGGCGATGGTGGACGCAGCAACGATCTTGCGCATGAACTGACCTCTCAACGTGGGGTGGGATGGCGGGCGGTCACAGAGCGGCGAAAGCGCAGCTCAGCGGGGAAGTAACCGCTCACTTATACCGAGCTTAGGTTCGGCGCCCATGCCCGACAAGAGCCGATCAGACCCTTATCGAAGAGGATCATGATGTCTGTCAATAAATGAGTAAGACGGCTTCGCCTTTCATACTCCAGTACTCATCCAGCGCTCATTTTCCGACAATGGCCACGCCATTCTCCAGAGCCCAGACAGACCCGGCCGCCCACTTGGAAGAACGAGAAGGGCCGAACACCGACGGTGTGCGGCCCTTCTCGCCGCGGTCGGCCGCTCAGTCACCGAGCCAGTTCCCGTGGAAACCGGTCGGGACGCGAACGGGGATGTGGACGGTGGCGAGGGTGGCGAGGGTTTCGGCGTCCAGGAGGGTGAGGTCGGTGGTGTCGTCGGCCAGATGGGTGACGAGGCCCATGAGGTAGCCGTGGCCCTCGGGCGCGTCGGGGGCGGCGGGCTCGAAGACGAACTCGCCGATGGACGTGCCGCGGCCGAAGGAGCGGGTCTGGGAGGTGGCGGCGAGGAAGTCGTGCCTGATGAGGGTGTCGGCGGGCTCGGCGACGCCGGGCGCGAGCCGCATCGTGTAGCCGTAGCGGTGGCGCAGGCCGGTGCGGCGCTCGTCGACGCGGGGGAAGTCCTGGGAGCGGTCGTCGAGGAGCGCGCGGGTGAGGCGGCCGGTCCGCAGGTCCGCGGTCCAGCGCTCCAGGGTGGTGGTGACCTCGCCGATGGACGCGTCGTCGTTGTCGAAGATCTTCGGCATGCGGGCGACGTCGAGGACGACGGTCTCGCCGTCGTCGTAGGCGTTGAGGGGGTGCATCACGTAGCAGGGGTCGATGTCGAACCAGCGGACGTCGGCGTTCCCGCCCTCGCGCGGCATGATCCCGACCCGGGCCCGGTAGTCGTGCTTCCAGCTGTAGGGCATCGCGGAGGACCTGTCCGGGCCGGACGAGACGCCCGCCACCGGTTCGGGGACCCTGACCCCGCCGACGGCCGAGGCGGCGACGAGCCGGGCCCGGTCCGTCAGCGGCGCGTCCACCCTGACGCGCTTGGGGGGAAGGACCTTGTCCAGGTCGAAGGTGACGGGCAGGTCATAGAAGACGACGTGCTCCTCCGTGAGGGAGAAGTCGTGCATCATCACACTGCCGCCGACCTCGACGTCGACGGTCCGGCGGGCGGATCCCGTGCACCATCGCGTCACCGGCGAACCAGTGGTAGGTCGCCGGGTCCACTTCGCCGATCGGATTCGGGCCGTTGCGCAGGAAGCGCCCGTTGAGGCTCTCCGGCAGCGTTCCGGTCACCTTCAGATCGGTGAGCGTCAGCTCCCGGGAGACCGGGGCGTGCGGGCCCTGGAGATAGGGGTGGGGCATGGGGCGCCTCCTCCGGAAGATCCGATGCGTCGAAGGCTACCCGCGCCGCGACCGCCGCGGGAGGGGCGCACAGCGCGGGACATCCTTGAACGGGGAGTCAAATAATTGGGGGGTGTTTCGCGCCCCGTTGGGCGGGGGCGGCTTGCCCCGCCTGCTCGGGGTCGCGGAGAATCGACGGTCATGAGCAGAGCAGGCAGGCCGAAGAACCAGACCGCGCGCCGCGAGGCGCTGGTGACGGCGGCGGGACGGGCGATCGCCGAGCGGGGCCTGGAAGGCCTGCGGATCAAGGACATCGCGGCCGAGGCGGGCATGTCGGCGGGCTCGGTGCTGTACTACTACCCCGAACTCGACGACCTGGTGCTGGAGGTGCACCGGGGCGCGGTGGAGGACTTCCTGGCCGCCCGGCACAAGGTCACCGACGCCGAGGCGGGCCACCCGGTGCGCCGCCTGCGCGCCCTGATCGACAGCGGCCTGCCCGCCGGGCCGGAGGACACCCTCCACGGGCTGCTGTACGAGCTGCACCGCCGCGCCGACCGCAGCCCGGGGCACGCCACCCTCATGGGATCCCTGTTCGCCCGCGAGGTCGCCCTGTACGCGCTGGTCCTGGAGGTCGGGGCCGCCTCCGGCGCCTTCACCCTCAGCGGTCCGGCCGGGGACCTCGCCCGCACCATGGTGGCCCTCGAAGACGGCTACGGCCTGCACATCGTCAGCCGCAACGCCGCCCTCCGGCCGGAGGAGGCGCGCCGCCTCATCGTCGCCCAGGCCCGGCTCCTCACCGGGTGCGCGGAGCTCTGAGCCGACCCGTGCCGACGATTTCTTCGACGAAAGGTTCAGATTAACGCGTATGTAACCGCAGGTGGTTGACAGGGGTGTTTCTCCAAAGCTTGAATCTCGCATCAAAGAATTGGAGACCCCCATGACCGCATCCCCTCATGACCGCGTCCTGCGGGACGAGGCAGCGCCGCCCGGAGAGTCCGCCGCGGTCGGCCTGCCCAAGACCCTGCGCCGCCTCGACATCGTCGCCCTGGCCGTCGCCGCCGTCATCTCCCTCGACACCCTCGGCGCCATCTCCATCAACGGGGGCGAGGCGTTCACGTGGACCGCGGTCCTCGCCGTCTTCTTCCTCGTCCCCTACGCGCTGATCTTCTCCGAGCTCGGCTCGGCGTTCCCGCAGGAAGGCGGGCCCTACGTCTGGGTCAAGCTCGCCTTCGGCAAGCTCGCCGCGGGCGTCACGACCCTCTTCTACTGGGTCACCAACCCCGTGTGGATCGGCGGCTCGCTCGTCTTCCTCGCCGCCGACACCTGGGACGGGTTCGTCTTCCACCTCGGCAGCGGCACCGTCGCCGACTACGTCTTCAAGCTCGTCTTCATCTGGCTGACCATCCTCACCGCCATCGTCAGCCTCCGCACCGGCAAGTGGATCACCATCGCGGGCGCCGTCGCGAAGATCGCCGTGGTCGTCGTGTTCGTCGGGACCGCCCTGGCCTACGGGGCGAAGAACGGGTTCGCCGGGCTCGAGGACGCCCACTTCACGCCCACCATGGGCGGATTCCTGGCCGTCGTGCCCGTCCTGCTGTTCGCCTACGTCGGCTTCGAGGCGCCCAACGGCGCGGGCGAGGAGATGCGCGACCCGCAGCGCGACGTCCCGGCCGCCGTCGGCAGGTCCGCCGGCATCGCCGTCCTGTGCTACCTGCTGCCCGTCTTCGCCATCATCGCCGTCACCCCCTCCGAGGACGTCACCGGGCTCGGCGGGTTCTTCGACGCCGTCCAGACCGTCTTCTCCCTGTACGGCGGCGCCGCCGACGGGCTCCTCACCGTCACCGCCGTGGTGTTCGTGTTCGCCCTGCTCAACCAGGGCAGCGCCTGGATGATCGTCTCCGACCGGATGCAGGCCATGGCCGCCGCCGACGGAGGCTTCTTCAGCCGCAAGCTCGGCGCGTTCCACCCGCGCCTCGGCACGCCCGTCCGGGTCAACCTGCTGTCCGGTGTCACCGCGACGGTGTTCCTCCTCGCGGCGATGCAGATCGTCGACGGCACCAGCGCGTCCATCTTCGGCGTCGTGCTCACCGTCGCGATCACCACACTGCTCATGTCCTACCTGGTGATCATCCCGGCGGCCGCCAGGCTCCGCCGCACCCACCCGGACACGCCGCGCCCCTACCGCGCGCCCGCGATGGCCGTCTGCTGCGCCGTCGTCCTCGCGTGGATCGCCGTGGGCAGCTGGGTCGCGCTCTTCCCCGGCACCCTCGAATCGCTCTTCGGCCAGTCCTACGACTTCGTCGACAGCTGGGGCGTCTCCCGCCTCACCTTCGAGTCCTTCACCCTCGGCACCGTCGCCGTCCTCCTGGTCCTCGGCGTCGTCGGCCACCTCACCGGCGACCGCGACCGCTGACCGCCCCCGCCGCGGCGCCCGTGCGAGCCCACCTCCGCACGGGCGCCGCGGGCGAGGCGGCGTGGGGGCTCGCGGTCAGCGCTGGACCGTCACGATGGCCGTGTTGGCCACGACGACCGCGGTGAAGACGACGGCGGCCGTGGCGCCGTGCAGCGCGTCCACGGCGAGCGCGGCGGACAGGAAGACCGCGGCCTTCACGGCGAGGACCCCGGGAACCGGGATCCGGTAGACGGCCCGCGGCGCGGCGAACAGCCCCCAGACGACGGCGGCGACGACCGGCGCGCCGACACCGAGCAGCACCCGAAGGGCCCATCCGCCGTCCCGGGTGAACCCCCACCTCGCCAGCAGCACCAGGGCCGCCACCTCCAGCACGAAGGCCAGCCCCGCGTTGGCCCAGAAGAACGCGCGACCCATGTCCGCCTCCCGTCGTCGCCGTGCTCGGCCCCCAGCGGTCCCACCGAAGGATCATGCCGGAAATGCCGGACCGCAAGCCCTGAACCCCACATCCGTCGGGCATGCGCACCGCCGTGCGGAGGGTCTGGGTGGGAGAACCGGCGTTCTGGCGGGCATGAGGCGGTCATGGATGGTTTCGACGAGTTCGCCCGGGGCTTTGACCCGCCCGCCCTGATCGTCACGGCAGCCTCCGGAGGCGAGCGGGCCGGCTGCCTCGTCGGGTTCGCCACGCAGTGCAGCATGGAGCCCGTCCGATACCTGGTCTGCCTGTCCCGCGCCAACCGGACCTTCCTCGTCGCCTCCTCCTCGGCACGGCTCGCCGTCCACGCGCTGCGCGCCGGGGACGCCGAACACCTCGCCCTCGCCCGGCTGTTCGCCGAGAGCACCGGCGACGAGACCGACAAGTTCGCCCACTGCGCGTGGACCGAGGACCCCGGAGGCGTCCCCCTGCTCACCGCGCCCGCACGCCGGATGGTCGGCCGGATCCTCGACCGCGTCGACCTCGGCGACCACGTCGGCTTCCTCCTCGCCCCTGAGACCGCAGAAGCCGACGACGCCACCCCACCCCTCGGCCTCGCCGCCCTACCGCCCCTCTCCCCAGGCCACCCACCCTCCGGCTGACCCCCACCCGCAGCGGCATCCCGGCACCCCTCCCCCGCGGGCGCGGCCCGGCCGTTCGGCGGGTCCGCGCCTGTGGGGGAGGGACTCGGCGCCGCTCCCGGGAGGCGGGTTCGTCGGATGGGAGCGATGGGGGTGGGGGTGGTCAGTTCGGGGTGATGGGGGTTGGGGAGGTCTCTCGAAGGGCGGCCCAGGAGTCTGCGACCGGGCCGATGTGTCGGAGTTTGTCAGGGTTGTTGATGGTGCGGATCGTCTGGATCCGGCCGTCCAGGACGTCGAGGGTCCAGGTGGCGAAGACCCGGCCGTCGCGGTCGCGGAGGATCGCGCCGGGCAGGCCGTTCACCTGGTGCGGCTCCAGCTTCCCGCCGATCGCGACGAACCGCGTGACGAGCCAGGCGAGCGCCGCGGCCACCTTCTCGATCCCCGCGAGGCGGTCGGCGAACCGCGGGGCCTTGCCGCCCCCGTCGCCCACCAGCTGGACGTCACCGGCCAACAGTTCCCGCAAACCGGCGACGTCGCCCTCCCGGAACGCGGCGAAGAACCGGCCGGCGAGTTCCTCGCGCTCCGCGCGGTCGGCCTCGAACCGGGGACGGCCCGCCGCCATGTGGCGGCGGGCCCGCACCGCGAGCTGGCGGCACGCCGACTCCGAACGCCCCACCGCCGCGGCGACGTCGCCGAACCCGAACCCGAACACCTCGCGGAGCACGAACACGGCCCGCTCCAGCGGGCTGAGCCGCTCCAGCAGCAGCAGCGCCGCCATCGACACCGAGTCCGCCAACTCCGCCGACCGCTCCGGATCCGCGTACGGGTCGGCCAGGAGCGGCTCGGGGAACCAGTCCCCCGCGTACTCCTCGCGCCGGACCCGCGCCGAGCGCAGCACGTCGATCGAGACGCGCGACACGACCGCGGCCAGGAACGCCTTGGCCGATCCGGGTTCGGCCGGAGCCGCCGCGTAGCGCAGCCAGGTCTCCTGGACCGCGTCCTCGGCCTCGCTCACGCTGCCCAGGATCCGGTAGGAGATCGAGAACAGCAGCGGCCGGAGCTCCTCGAACTCCTCGCTCCGGGTCACGCCTTCCCTCCCTCGCCGTGCTCCTGCATGACGCCCACCTTTCCGTTCACGATCCGGCCTCGCCACCCGCTCACCACGGCACGGGGCCTTCCGCGCCGAAGAAGCCCCCGGTAGGCCCGTCCGCGCCGAGGGTGGCCAGCCGGACGACGACCGCGGCGCCCTCCGCCACGGTGAGGAACCCCGTGTGGGCGTTGCTGTCGGTGTCGACGAAGCCGGGCGCGACGGAGTTGACGAGAACGCCTTCCTCGCGCAGTTCCTTGGCGTAGTTCACGGTCAAGGCGTTGAGCGCGGACTTCGAAGGCGAGTAGGCGGCCGACGGGAGCAGCGCCGCGAAGGGCCCCTCCGGATCTCCGGTGAGGCCGAGCGACGCGGCGTGGCTGCTCACGTTGACGACGCGCGGCGCGGCCGACCGCCGCAGCAGCGGCAGCAGCGCGTTGGTCACCGCGATCACGCCGAAGACGTTGGTCTCGAAGACCGCCCGGACCATGCCGAGGTCGACGGCGCCGGGGATCTGATCGCGGGCGTCCTGCGGCGCGACCTGTCCGGAACCCGTGATGCCGGCGTTGTTGACCAGCACGTCGAGCCGGCCGAAGCGCTCCTTGATCCACGACGCGGCCGCACCGATCACGCCCGCGTCGGTGACGTCGAGCGCGACCGCGTGCGCGTCCCCTCCTTTCGCCCGCAGCGCCGCCGCGGCCTCCTCGCCGCGCCGCGCGTCCCGCGCCCCGACCAGCACCGTCATCCCCAGCTCCGCGAGTGCCCCGGCGACCCCACGCCCGATCCCCTTGTTCGCCCCGGTCACCAACGCGACGCTCCGCTGCGCTGCCTGCTCGCTCATGTCCGACTCCTTGCCACAGAAGGGCGGGATCTCCCTCGAAATCCCTCTGCCCCCGAGACGAGACAGCCCGGCTCGCTGTGACATGCCCAGGAGAAACGGCTGCGCAGCGGCTGTCGTCCCTAGACGGAGCGGGTGACCATGGTGTTGCGGTCGGAGAGACGGGCGCCGAGGGAGAGTTGGGGCCAGAGGCCGGAGAGTTCCTGGCGGGAGCGCTCGCTCCAGGCGCGGGCCTCCGGGGAGCGGGTCTTGTAGTAGGTGAGGGCGTGGCCGCCGGTGTGGACGCGCAGGAGGGAGAAGCCGCCGGGGTACTCCTTGGCGGCGGCGACCTCCTGGTGGGTGACGTTCGGGGCCAGGGGGAAGTTCGAGCGGCGGTTGCGGTGCGTGTGGCCCGCGTGGTGGAGGAAGACGCCGGGGGTGCGGGCGTAGTCGCCGAGGATCGTCAGGGACTGGACCGCTTCGAGCGAGTGGGTGCCGGTGATCGCCAGGGGGTCGGCCTCGCAGAACAGCGGGTGGTGGCCGAAGACGATCGTGGGGCGCCGTTGCCCGCCTTGTCGTAGGTGTCGAGGCCGATGACGCGCAGGTCGCCGAACCCCGCGGTGAAGAACGAGGGTTCGCCGGGCGGGGGCGCGAACTCGTCGGCGAAGCAGTCACCGCCCTGCCAGCGGCCGGGGCGGCAGTCGGCGTAGGCCGCGCCGGTGTGGGCGCGGTCGTGGTTGCCGCGGGCGACGAGGTAGTCCGCGCCGAGGGCGCCGAACCCGTCGAGGATGCGGCGGGCGGCGCCCAGGTCGACGGGCGCGGCCTCGCTCGTGACGTCGCCGGCGACCAGGAGCCGCGACGCCCCGCGGGCCAGGGCGTCGGCGACCAGCGCCTCGGCCATCACCTCGGGGTAGGGCGGATGCCCCTCGACCTGGGAGATCCCCTTGATGGGCAGCCCGCCGACGAGGCCCGCCACGGTCTCGCCGAGATGCAGATCGTTGCAGAGCGCGATCGCGTACAGGAAGTCGCCGGGCGGCGGCTACGCGGCGGGCACCATGCGCCCCAGCCCGTCATCGGTCCCCTCGATCCCCGTGTACCAGGTGAAGATGGCGCCGTCCTCGGTGAGCGTCACCAGTTCCAGCCCGGCCGGCCGCACCTGCGCCGCCCGCGCCTCCCCCGGCGACCCGAGCACGGCGGCTCCCGCCACCACGGCACTCCACCGGATGAGCTCCCGCCGGCTCGGCTCGCAACAGAACATCCCGGCACCGTAATCCCGCCGCGTGAACGTGAAGAGGCCCAAAGATGGCGCTGCACGGCTTCAGGCGCGCGGCGGCATGGCGGCGGACGTCCGGGAGACGGGCTCCGAGGGAGCGGGCCTAGGCTGACCTGCATGACCGACCTCGACGAACAGGGCCGCCCGCTTCCTCCCCTGGACGGAGACGAGTTCGCCACCCTCACCGGTTTCCTCGACTACCAGCGCGCCACCTTCGCCGGGAAATGCCGCGGCCTGGACGACGCGGGGCTGCGCGCCACCGTCGGCGTCTCCTCGATGACGCTCGGCGGGCTGCTCAAGCACCTCGCCTTCGTCGAGGACACCTGGGTCACCCACCGCGTGCTCGGCGCGCCGCGACCGGCCCCCTGGGACGCCGTCGACTGGCGCGCAGACCCCGACTGGGACTGGCGCACCGCCGCCGACGACGACCCCGCAGCCCTCTACGCCCTGTGGCACACCGCCGTGGCCCGGTCCCGCGCCGCCCTCGCCGCCGCCCTCGAACGGTCAGACCTGTCGACCCCGTCCGCCCTCCCCCGCCTCGACGGCACGTCCCCCTCCGTCCGCTGGATCCTCTGCCACCTCATCGAGGAGTACGCCCGCCACAACGGCCACGCCGACCTCCTCCGCGAATCCGTGGACGGCTCCACCGGAGAATGACCGCGGCGGGAGCCTCAGCGGGTCGTCTGACCGTCCAGGTAGGTGTCGAGGATGTCGGCGGCCCAGTGGGGGTCGGTGCCGGGGTCCTGGCGGACGATGTGCAGGGCTAGGCCGTCGACGAGGGCGTGCAGGCGTGAGACCTCGGAGTCTGTGGGGTCTTCGGGGGCTGTGGGGGCTGCGGCGGTGAGGTCGTGGAGCGCGTCGGCGCAGACGCGGCGGACGCCCTCGTGGACGCGGCGGTGCGCGGGGCGCAGCGCGGGGTCGGTCATGGCGGCGGTGCCCAGGGCCAGGTAGACCTCCATCTCGGTGCGCCGCTCGTCGTCCAGGGGCAGGAGTTCCCGCAGGACGCGGCGGGCGCGGTCGGGGCCGGAACCGCCGATGCGGGCGACGCGCTCGCCCAGCCGCTCGATCACGAGCTCCGCCGCCTGCTCCCGCATGCTCGCGACCGTCGGGAACGTGTAGCGCAGCGAACTCTGCGGCAGCCCCGCCTCGGCCGCCACGTTGCGCACCGAAAGCTCCGCGAGGCCGTCGCGCGCGAGCACCCGCCACGCCGCCTCGCTGACCAGACGGCGTCGGGCCTCTCTGTCGAGCCTCGGTGCCATGTCCCCATTTTCGCACAGTCGTGCGAAATGTGCTAGACAGGGGTTTCGCACGATCGTGCGAAATGAGGGATTTCGGCATCGAGGAGGGGACATGGCCTGGCTGGTACTGATCGTGTCGGGCGTGCTGGAGGCCGTCTGGGCGACCGCGCTGGGCGAGACGAACGGATTCCGGCGCACCCGCCCGACGATCGTGTTCGGTGTCTCGATCATCGCGAGCATGGCCGGGCTGTCCTACGCGATGACGCGGCTGCCCGTGGGAACCGCCTACGCCGTGTGGGTGGGCATCGGGGCCGCCCTCACCGTCGTGATCGCCGTCGTCCGTCGCCGCGAGACGCTGCCGCCCGCGCGCGCGGCCCTGCTGACGGGGCTGATCGCCTGCGTCGCGGGCCTGAAGGCGGTGACCTGAGATGGCCTGGTCCGTCCTCCTCGTGAGCGCCGTCCTGGAAGCCGTGTGGGCCACCGCCCTCGGCGCGAGCGACGGTTTCACCCGCCCCTTCCCGACCGCGGTCTTCGTCCTCGGCATCGCGCTCAGCATGGCCACCCTGGCCTACGCGGTGCGGCACATCCCCATCAGCACCGCCTACGCCGTCTGGACGGGCACCGGCGCGGCCCTCACCGTCACCTGGGCGATGCTCACCGGCACCGAGCCCGCCTCCCTCCTCAAGACCCTCTTCCTGATCGGCATCGTCGGCTGCGTCGTCGGCCTCAAGGTCCTCAAGCCCCCGCCCCGCCCCCAGAGCTGAGCGGGGCCCACGGCTACAGTGCGGACCATGCCCGGGGACCTGCACACGAGCGCGGTGGTGGCCGACGCGCACAACGACCTCCTGATGGCGGTGACGGCCCGCCCGCCCTCCCGTTGGGCGTCGTTCTTCCGCGAGCGGTGGCTGCCGCAACTGCGCGCGGGCGGGGTCGACCTCCAGGTGCTGCCCGTCTTCATCGACGACGGGTTCCGTCCGGAGGGCGCGCTGCGCGAGACGCTGCGGATGATCGAGTGCGCGCACACGATCGCCGAGGGCAACGCCGACGACGTCCGGCTCTGCCTGAACGGGGCGCAGATCGACGCGGCGCTGGCGGAGGGCAAGATCGCGCTCGTCCTGGCACTGGAGAGCATGCCGGGCCTCGACGCCAACGTCGAACTGCTCCCGACCCTGCACCGGCTCGGGGTGCGGGTGGCCTCGCTGGCGCACTGGGGACGGACCCCGCTCGCCGACGGCAGTGGCGAGGACGCCACCGGGAGCCGGCTGACCGCCGCGGGCGTCGCGGCCGTGGCCGAGATGGAGCGGCTCGGGATCCTGCTGGACATCTCCCATCTGGGCGCGAGCGGGGTCGGGCACGTCCTCGAACTCGCGCGCCGGCCGGTGGTCGCCACCCACTCCAGCGCCCGGGCGCTGCGCGACCACCACCGGAACCTGACCGACGAGCAGATCCGGGGCGTCGCGGCGACCGGCGGGGTGGTGTGCGTGAACTTCCTGCCGGGGTTCCTGGACGCCGATCCGGCCGGCTACACCGTCGCCCGGCTCGCCGACCACGTCGAGCACGTCGCGGAGGTCGCGGGCATCGACCACGTCGGGCTCGGCCCCGACTTCGTCCACGAGGTCTACACCGACCTCACCCCGCCCTGCTGCGAGGACCCCGCCGCGACCGTCGACTTCGACGTCATGGCCACCCTCCCCGGCCTGGCCGGCCCGGCGGGCCTGCCCCTGCTCACCGCGGAGCTCCTCGCCCGCGGCCACCCCGACGCCGACGTCCGCGCGATCCTCGGCGCCAACCTCCACCGCCTGCTCACCACGCATCTGCGCTGACCGGCCGGTCGGCCGCCGCGCGGGCGGTGCGGAGGGCGACGTCCCTGCGCACCGCCGGCGGTCAGCGCTCGGCGAGGGCCTTGAGGACGGTCTCGGCGGTCGAGGCGCTCGACTGGGGGTTCTGGCCGGTGATGAGGAGGCCGTCGCGCACCACCGTGTCGCTCCAGGGGGCGCCGGTCCGGAGGACGGCTCCGCGCTCGCGCAGGCGGCTCTCCACGAAGTACGGGGACGCCTCGCCGAGACCGCCCTGGCGCTCTTCCTCGTCGGTGAAGGACGTGATCTCGCGGCCCGCGAAGGTGAAGGCGCCGTCCGGGCCCTCGGCGCTCAGCAGAGCCGCGACGCCGTGGCACAGGGCCGCGACGATCCTGCCTTCGGCCTGGGCGGTGTTCAGCAGCCTGCCCAGGTCGGCGTCGCCATCGAGGTCGGCCATCGGGCCGTGGCCGCCGGGGAGGTAGATCGCGTCGTAGTCCTCGGCCTTCGCACGCGCCAGGGCGAGCGGGTGCGCGAGCTGGTCGGCCAGGCCGTCGAGGTGGTCGCCGTAGGTCCGCGCGTCGTCGGCGGACACGCCGCCGCGCTCGTCGAGACTGATCGGGTCGACGGTCGGGCGGACGCCGCCCGGCGTCGCGAAGACCACTTCGACGCCCGCCTCGGCGAGGACCCGATGGGAGGCGGCGACCTCCTCGGCCCAGTACCCGGTCGGGTGGGCCGAGCCGTCGGCCAGCGTGAGGGTGTCGGCTCCGGTGATGACCATCAATACCTTCGACATCAGTGCGCTCCACACGAGAGGGATTCCGCGGCGGTGCGCCGCGGGCACCGGAAGAACTCCCCCGCCGATGCGAATAGTTCTCGCCCACGGCGAGCAGCCATAAGTTTCGTTATGACTGATGGTTTGGCCGCCGGGCGCGAGCGCGCTAGAGGCCGCCCCAGCGTCGGGCGGCCTGCCTGAGGTGGTCGCGCAGGACCGTGGCGGCGGGGTTCGCCGGGGCGCCGCGCCGGACGGCGAGGTAGAGCGTGTTCAGCGGGGCCGCGTCCGGCCGGTGCAGCTCGACGACCGAGCCCGACGCGAGCGCCGGCTCGGCGATGTAGCGGGGCAGGACCGACATGCCCGCGCCCGCGGCGACGGCCTCCAGGATCGCCCGCAGATCGGGGATGATCATCACCACGGGGTTCGGGGGCCGCCTGCCGAACTCGCTGCGCCAGTACCGGCGCACGATCGACAGCTGCGCGTCGTAGGCCACCAGCGGCACGTGCGCCAGCGCCGCCACCGGCTCGGTGGCGAGCCGCCCGGCGTCGACGGTCCGCGCCAGGGCGGGCGGCGCGACGAGGACGAACTCCTCGTCGACGAAAGGCTCCGCCGCCACCTCGGCGCGCGCGGGGCGGATCGCCGAGACGACGAGGTCCAGGCGGTCTTCGGCCAACGCGGACAGCAGGTCCTCGGCCAGGCCCTGGGTGACGTGCACCCGGACGCCGCGCCGGACGAGGTCGGCGACGACCGGCACGAGGCGCAGGGCGGTGAACTCGGCCGCCGCGCCGACCCGCACCGTGCCCCCGAGGACCGGCGCCTGCGCCGACAGCGCCGCCCGCAGCCCGTCGACGTGCGACGCGACCTGGGAGGCGAGGACCGCCGCCCGTCTCGTCGGCGTCACGCCCTTGGACGTGCGCGCGAACAGCGGCTCCCCGACCTGTCCCTCAAGGCGGGCGATCTGCCCGCTCACCGCAGGCTGCGTCACCCCGAGCCGCTGCGCCGCGGCCGAAAGCGACCCGGCCCGGTAGACCTCGAGGAACGTCAGCAGGAGGTCGAGGCTCGGCGCCCCGCCCCGTCCGTCATGTGCCACCCGCCCAGCAAAGCACGTCGACCGGCCACCTCCGCCAAGGCCTCGACCCGCGCTGCGAGGAGCATCTGTGGGGCGGTCCTCACTTCCCGTGCGGGTCGGCGTCGTTGAGGAGGGCGACGACCTTCGGGTAGTCGCCGCGCGCCTCGCCGTACCGGAGGAACTTGACGTTCTCCACCTGGATCTCGTGGGCGTCGGGCTCCGATGCGAGGAGGGCGACGACCTCCGTCACGAAGTCGTCCAGCGGCATCGCGAAGTCGCTGGTCTCCTGGCCCGGCATCAGCGCCGTCCGGACGGCCGGCGGCACCAGCTCCATCACCTGCACGCCCGTGTCGGCGAGCTGCAGGCGCAGGGACTCGCTGAGCATGTGGATCGCGGCCTTGGAGGCGTTGTAGCTCGGCGTGGCCTTCAGCGGCGCGAACGCCAGCCCGGACGACACGGTGACGATCGTGGCCGCCGGACGGCTCCGCAGATGCTCGATGAAGGCGGCGATCAGCCGGATCGGGCCGAGCACGTTCGTGGTGATGATCCCCTCGGCGGAGGCCAGGAACGACTCGGGGCTGTGCCAGTCCTCCACCCGCATGATCCCCGCCATGGCGACCAGGACGTTCAGGTCGGGGTGCCGGTCGAGGACCTCGCGGGCCGCGGCGGCGATGCTCTCGGGGTCGGCGGTGTCGATCCGGACCGTGTCGATCCCGGGATGCTCGGCGGCGATCTTCTCCAGCAGTTCCGTCCGCCGCCCCCCGATGATCACGGTGTTGCCCCGGTCGCGCAGCGCCAGGGCGAGGGCGAGGCCGATGCCGCTGGTCGAGCCCGGAATGAAGATGGTGTTCCCAGAGATGTCCATGTGCCGATCGTGCCCGTGATCGGGCGCGCGATGCAGAGTCCGCTCATCGGGGGATCGGCGATCCCTGGCTGGGCCGCTCGGACCGCCGATAATGGGGGCATGGACCGTAATGGGGGCATGGACCGTTCCGCGCTGGCCACATTCCTGAGGGTGCGCCGCGAAGCGCTACGCCCCGCCGACGTCGGCATCCCCGAGGGGCTGCGCCGCCGCACGCCGGGGCTGCGCCGCGAGGAGGTCGCGTCGCTGGCGATGATGTCGACCGACTACTACACCCGGCTGGAGCAGCGCCGCGGCCCGCAGCCGAGCGGGCAGATGCTCGCCGCGCTCGCCCGCGCCCTGCGGCTCACCGGCAGCGAACGCGACTACCTGTTCCGCGTCGCCGGGCATCCCGCGCCGGAACGGCAGTCGGCCGCGACGCACGTCGCGCCCGCCCTGCTGCGCGTCCTGGACCGCCTCGACGACGTGCCCGCGCTGATCCTGTCGAACCTGGGCGAGGTCCTGGTGCAGAACCGGATGGCCGACGCCCTGTTCGGTGAGCGCGCCGGGCTCACGGGCCTGGCCCGCAGCGAGGTCTACCGCTGGTTCACCGACCCGGCCGAGCGGACCCTGTACCCGGAGGACGACCGCGAGCGGCAGAGCAGGGCCCACGTCGCGAACCTGCGCGCCGCCCACGGCTCGATGGGGCCGGACTCGCGGGCGGGCGAACTCGTCCGGGCCCTGCGCAGGGTGAGCCCGGAGTTCACCGCCCTGTGGGAGCGCCACGAGGTCGCCGAGCGCTTCACCGACCACAAGATCCTCATCCACCCCGAGATCGGCCCGATCGAGGTCGACTGCCAGGTCCTGTTCACCGAGGACCAGTCCCAGGCCCTCCTCGTCCTCACCGCAGCCCCCCGCACCGAGGCCGAAGAGCAGCTCCGGCTCCTCGGCGTCCTCGGCCGCACCCGCTTCGCCACCCCCTGAGGCCCGGGTACGGGCGGGCCTCAGGGCCGTCAGGGTCCGCGGAACCCGGCGGATCGCGGCTCGCGCGGCGGGGGGATCAGATCTTGCGGGTCACGTACTTCGTGTAGTCGCTCCAAGAACCGCGCAGGGTGAAGTACTTCACCTTCTTGGTCTCGCAGTTGGAGTACACCCGGTACACGTAGCCCTTCGCCTCCTGCATCTCCCACCCGCGGGTGGCGGTCAGGTAGTGGCCCGGGCTTGAAGGTGCCTCCGACCTCGGCGTTGTCAGCGGCCTTGACCGACATCTTCACCTTCCTGGTCGTCGAGAAGTACGCGGCTCGGACGACCGTGTCCTTGGTCTTGTTGTAGACGCGGTTCGAGCTGCCGGCCGACTTCCGTTACTTCTTCTTCGAGGTGATCTTCACCGCGGTGTAGAACTTCTCGTAGCAGTCCGCGCTCGCGGGCGCGGCCGTCGCGACGCCCGTCAGCGTTCCCGCGGCCGCCCCGCACACGCCAGGCCCAACGCCTTCAGCCTCATCTGTTCTCCTTGTTCGCCGCCCGAAATCCCACCGGGCCGGGGCTCGGGCACCCGAGATATCGCAAATTTCCTACCGATCCCACCATTCATCAGGAAACAGGAACGAATAGGCATATTTCCCTCGCGGAATCAGGGGCGGGGGCGGCGGGCGTGCAGGACGAAGGCGGGCGGGGTGTTGCGCCAGACGGTGCGGCTGGGGATGACCTCCTCGAAGTGGGCGGCGAGCAGGCCGCGGAAGCGGCGGGCGGGGGCGAGCGGAACGGCGTGCAGGTAGGTGAACGCGCTGAACGCGCCCGTCGGGCCGAGGACCGCGGCGATCGCGTCCATCAGCCGGTGCTGGACGGGCTGCGGGAACAGCGCCCAAGGCAGGCCGCTCACCACGACGTCGGCACGGTCGATGCCGCGCTCTTCCAGGAGTTCGGGCAACCGCTGCGCGTCGTGGGCGATCACCTCGGCGCCGGGGTGGCGCGCGCGCAGGCGTTCGGCGAGCAATGGATCGAGTTCAACGGCGAGGTGGCGGCCGCGTCCGCCGAGCCTGCGCTGGATCTCGGCGGTGAACGGCCCGGTGCCCGGGCCCAGCTCCACCACGACCGGGTCGCCCCGCTCGGGGACCGGGGAGCAGACCGCGCGGGCCAGGTGCCGGGAGCTGGGCGCGACCGCGCCCATCCGCGCCGGTGAGCGCGCCCAGCTCGCCAGGAACGACGACCGGTCGGTCGGCGCGCACGGCCGGCACCGGTCCGACGGAGCCGCGTATTCCTCGGTGAGGGTGGTCATCATGTGCCTTTCGGATCGCGGTCAGGCCGAGAGGCCGGTGAGCTTTTCCGCCTCGGCCCACAGGCGGGCGGCGACGTCCTCGTCGAGGGCGCTGCGGGGCGTGCGGACCGCCTTCGCCGGGCCGATCAGGCCCCAGCGCGGCCCGTAGTAGCCGGACTGAACGGCGTCCGGGCCGGTCGCTGCGTACAGGAGGGGTTCGGCGCCCTGCTCCACTCCCTGGGACGGCACCAGCTTGAAGGCCAGTGCGGCGAGTGGGCCTGGCCTGCCGCCGCCGAGGCTCGGCCCGGAGACCATCAGGTTGGTGCGCGTGTAGCCGGGGTGCGCCCCGACCGACAGGAGCGGCCAGCCGCGCCGCGCCGCCAGGGCCGCCAGGTGCCGGGTCATGAGCAGGTCGGCCAGCTTGGACCGGGCGTAGGCGCGGGTCGGGCTGTAGCCCCGGGTGGACTGGAGGTCGGCGAAGTCGAGGCGGGCGCCGTTGGCGGTGCCGCTGCTCATCGTGGCCACGCGCGGCGCCGGGGCCTTCAGCAGCAGCGGCAGCAGCCGGACGGTGAGCGCGAACGGGCCGAGGAAGTTGCTCGCGAACTGCAGCTCGAACCCGTCGACGGTCTCGTGCCGGGTCGGGACCTGCATCACGCCCGCGTTGTTGGCCAGCACGTCCAGCGGACGCCCCTCGGCGAGCAGCCCTTCGGCGAACTCGGCGACCGACGCCTGGTCGGCCAGGTCCAGCCGCCGGACCTCCACGTCCGCTCCGGGGTGCGCCGCGAGGATCTCCTGCCGGGCCTGCTCGCCCTTGCCGGGCGTGCGCACCGCGAGCACGACGCTCGCCCCGGCGCCCGCGAGCCGCTTGGCGGCCTCCTTGCCGGTCCCGCTGTTCGCTCCGGTGACCACGGCGAGCCTGCCGTGCTGGTCGGGAACCTGGTACATCGTGCGTCTCCGATCATCAGACGACTAAGGAACCGGTGGTCTCTAATGCCGCCAAAGTATCAGACCGGCAGTCCCTTAACAAAAGACCGGCGGTATAAACTGACGGCCATGGACTTCAAACGCGCCCGCACCGAGGAGCAGCGGACCGAACGCAGGCGGCAGATCCTCCAGGTCGCGGCCGAGATGCTGACCGAGATGCCGGTCGCCCGGCTCAGCCTCAACGAACTGAGCCGCCGGATCTGCCTGGCCAAGTCCAACGTGCTGCGCTACTTCGAGTCCCGCGAGGCGATCCTGCTCGAACTGCTGGACGCCGAGGTCCAGGACTGGGTCGCCGAGCTGGCCCGGTCCCGTCCCGTCGAGGGCACGCCGCGCGAGCGCGGGGACAGGCTCGCCGAGCTCGTGGCCGGCTCGCTGGCGCGGCGGCCCGTGCTGTGCGACCTGCTGAGCGCCCAGGCCGGGGTGCTGGAGCACAACATCTCGACCGAGGTCGCGATCCGGCACAAGTACGCCGCCCTCGGCTCCCTGCGCGAAGGGGTGCGGCTGTTCCTCCTGCACGTCCCCGAACTCGGCGAAGAGGGCGCGTCCCAGCTGGTGGAGACGGCACTGCTGATGGTCCTCGCCGCCTGGCCCTGCGCCCGGCCCTCCGAAGCCATGCGGGCCGCCTACGCCTCCGACCCCGCGCTGGCCGCGCTGCGCCTCGACTTCACCGACGTGATGCGCCGGACGGTCCAGGTGACCGCCTCCGGGATCCTCGCCCGTCGGGAGGACGCGGTCAGCCCGTCGTGAGGACGGTCTTGGTGGTGTCGCCGGTCATGTGGTCGGTGAGGACCTCGGGGGCGTCGTCGAGGTCGGCGAGGCGGGTGGTGACGGATGCGGGGCGCAGCGCCCCTGTGGTGACGAGGTCGAGGACCTGCGGGATGAGGGTCCGGGTGTGCGCGCGGCCCAGGTGCAGGGTCACGTTCCGGATGAAGAGCAGGCTGACGGGGATGCGGGCCGAGTGGTGCAGCGAACCCACGCTGCTGCACACGCCGTCGGGCGCCGTCTTGGCCAGCGCCGTCCGCACGCCCCGGGAGGACCCGCTGATGTCGACCACCAGCGGCGCCGGGTCGCGGCGGCGCAGCTCGGCGGGCCGGATCGGGTCGAGGCCCAGCCCGGCGGCCTCCGCGCGCACCTGGGCGCGGGCGTCGCAGAAGGTGATCCGGCGGGCGCCGAGGGCCTTGGCCGTGAGCCCGGCGTAGAGGGCGGTGCTGACGCTGTAGGGGTACCGTTCGGGGAGCGCGCCGAGGATCAGGACCTCGGCGTCCGGATCGCGTTCCAGCAGGCGCGGCAGATGCGGGGCCACGTGCCGGAAGCCGTCGCAGACGGTGTCGGCGACGCTCGCGGCGTCCGCGGGCGCCACCCCGGCGGGCAGCGGGACGAGCATGGCGTCGGCGAACGGGACGCCGACCAGATCGGCGTAGACGCCGCCCCAGTGCCCGCCGAGCAGCCCGAACCCGTACATCGACACGGGCGGGACGGCGCGGCAGCTCCCCGTCAGCCCCGCCCGGCACGCTCCGCACTCCCCGCAGTTGATCTCGAACGGGACCACCACCCGGTCGCCGGCCCGCACGCCGCGCACCTCGGACCCGACGGCCATCACCTCGGCCACGCACTCGTGGCCGAGCCGCAGCGGTCGCGGGAACGGGGTGCGGCCGAGCACCAGCGCCCGGTCCAGATCGCAGGTCGCCATCGCGATCGGGTGGACCGTCGCGCCCAGCGGGCCGGGAGGCGGCGGCGCGGGCACCCCGCGCCAGGACAGCCCGCCGTCCGACCCGACGACGAGCGCCCGCATCCGCTCCCGCCGGGGCCGCGCCCGCTCCCGCGCCGCCGCCGCTGCCGCCGCGCCCAGCCTGGACATCCGCTGCCCGCCGTGCCATCCGAACAGCGCCTTCGCCGCCGCCGCCACATCGCGCGGGTCGGTCGTGGCCAGCTGCCGCACGGTGCCGTGCGGCCGAAATCGTGATGGTGACATCTCGCCCCCTCAGCCTTTCCCACGGTAACCCCGGGTTTCACGGAGGCTTCGGCGCCCCGCGCGAACCCCTGTGACCAGGGCGTCGACGCGGCCGCCGCCGCCCGGCCGGTTCCCGGTCGCCGGGACGGACGGGCGATGCTGCAAGATGCAGGGATCGCAGGAAGAGTCGGGGAAGGCCGAGGTAACGCTCCATGCTCGATCAGGACAGCGTCCAGGACGTCGGCGCGCTCGAAGACCCGGTGGGCGAGGCGCTCCGCGGCCACCACGCGCACCTCGCGCGCCGGCACGGGCGGGCCTTCACCTACGTGCCGGGCGTGGCGACGTTCTCGTCGGTCCCCGCGGACGCGGACGCGGCCGACTGGGCCGACCTCGCGCACCTGCTGGGCCGCGGCGCCTTCGCGGACATGTTCAGCTGCCCCGCGCTCCCGCCCGCCTTCTGGGAGCCGGTGTTCACGCTGGAGGGCTTCCAGATGGTCGGCCCCACCGACCCCGACCCGGGCCCCCACCCGGCCGTGGTCGAACTGGGCCCCGCCGACGTGCCCGCGATGCTCGCCCTCACTCAGCGCACGGGCCCGGGCCCGTTCTGGCCGCGCACCCACGAAATGGGCGCCTACCTCGGCATCGTCGAGGACGGCGTCCTCGTCGCCATGGCGGGCGAACGCCTCCGTCCCCCGGGCTGGACCGAGATCAGCGCCGTGTGCACCGCCCCGGAGGCCCGGGGCCGAGGCCATGCCGCCCGCCTCGTCCGCGCCTTGTCCGCCCGCATAGCAGGCCGAGGCGAGCGCCCCTTCCTGCACGTCGCCGCCGCCAACACCGGCGCGATCGCCCTCTACGAGCGCCTCGGCTTCACCCACCGCAAGCCCGTCACCTTCCGCGGCTTCACCACCCCCTGACGCCGGACGGCCCGAAGGCCCGACCCGGCGCGGCGTGTCAGTGGGCGGTGGCCATGAGGGCCATGGACCCGGCCATGCCGGCGGAGCACAGGTGGGGGGCGCAGGAGGGGCGGGAGGCCTGGTGGGCGCGCAGGTCGGCTGCGGCGGAGGCCAGGCGGAACACGGTCCAGGCGGTCGCCAGGAGGATCGAGAGGGGGGCCAGGACGTCGAGGCCGTGCGCGTGGGGCGCGGCGCCGACGACCGGTGCGCGGTGGCCGCCGACGGCGGTCAGGGTGACCAGGACCGCCATGATGACGAAGTCGGGGGTGTGGCCGCCGTTCAGGGCGCGGCGGCGGGGCGAGCCGCAGACCCAGCCTGCGGCCAGCAGGATCAGGACGCCGGACCACGCCGGGAGCGCCGTCCCGAGGTGGCCCGCCGCCATGCCGAGCGCCATGGCGGCGTGCGGCCAGCGGTCGCCGCGGGGCGTGGCGGGCAGGAAGGCGGGGGCCAGCGCCAGAAGGCAGCCGACCAGGGACGCCGCGAGGGTGAGCGTGGAGTGCAAGGGACGGCCTCTTCCTGGAGTCCTCGGGTCCGGGGCGATGCGGCGGGCGGGCGGGCGGTGCGGCGGCGGGCGGGGTCAGGCCCGCCCGCCGGTCCGTCATCGCGCGTCGTGCACCGGCCGCCCCTCCACCAGGGTGAGCACCGTCCGGGCCGCCGTCACCCCCGCGCCGCCGTCCAGGATGGGACGGTCCAGCAGCGCCAGGTCCGCCAGGTGGCCGACCTTGATCGAGCCCAGTTCACCTTCGGCGTGGTTGGCGTAGGCGGAGCCCGCCGTGTAGGCGTCGAGGGCTACCCGGAAGTCGATCGCCTGGCGTGCCTCCAGCGGCTCGGTGAACACCCCTTCGCCGACGGAATGCGGATCCTCCGGGACGCCGAGGCGGGTCGCCGCGGTGTGGATCGCCCAGAGCGGGTTCGGGTCGGTGACGGGCCAGTCGCTGCCCATCGCCAGCCGCGCGCCCGCCCGGTGCAGCGCGCCGAACGGGAAGTGCATCCGCTCGCGCTCAGGGCCGAGGAGCGGGAGCTTGCGCTCCACGATCTCCTTGTCGCGGCGGGCCCACAGCGCCTGGATGTTGGCGATCACGCCGAGTTCGGCGAACCGCGGCACGTCGGCGGGGTCGACGACGTCGAGGTGGGCGATCTGGTGGCGGAGGTCGGCGCCGGAGCGGGCGGACTCCAGCGCGTCAAGGCACTCGCGGACGGCCCGGTCGCCGACGGCGTGCAGGTGGATCTGGAATCCACGCGCGTCGAGCTCCCGGCAGATCTCGGCGAGTTCGGCCGGGTCGATGAACGACAGGCCCGAGGACGTCCCGTGGTGGTTCCCGCCCGCGTAGGGCGCGAGCATCGCCCCGGTGCAGTTCTCGCAGACGCCGTCCTGCATCACCTTGACGGTCGTCGCGCGGAAGCGTCCGACGGTGCTCGCGGCGCGGCGCTCCTCCAGCGAGCCGAGCTGGGCGAGGCCGTCGCCCGCCTCCCACCACAGCGCGCCGACGACGCGCGCGGTGAGCCGCCCGTCCCCGGCGAGCCGCCGGTAGATCGGGAGCGGGTCGGGCATGCCGAACAGCGGGCCGAGGCACGCGTCCTGCCAGCCGGTGACGCCGACCTCGTGCAGATGGCGCTGCGCGGCGAGGAAGGCCAGTTCCAGGAAGTCCTCGGTGAGCGGCGGCATCAGGTCGCTGACCAGGTCTCCGGCCCGCTCCACCAGGACGCCCGTGGCGACGCCGTCCTCGTCCCGGTTGATCCGGCCGCCCCGGGGATCGGGGGTGCGGTCGTCGATCCCGGCGAGCTCCAGTGCCCGGGTGTTCACCCAGACGCCGTGGCCGTCGTGGCTGAAGAAGACCGCGGGACGGTCGGGGATGATCTCGTCGAGGAACCGCCGGTCGGGCAGGCCGCCGGGGAACGTGTCGCCGTACCAGCCGTTGCCGCTGACCCACGCCGCGTCGGGGCGTGCCTCGGCGTAGGCGCGGATCGCCTCGCGGTAGCGGTCGGGCGAGTGCGGGAGCCGCGCCAGGTCGCAGCTGAGGAGCTGCGCGCCCGCGGCGAGCGGGTGCACGTGCGCGTCGGTGAAGCCGGGCAGCAGCGTCGCGCCGCCCGCGTCGACGACCTCGGTCCGCGACCCGGCGAGCGCGTGCAGGGGCTCCCGGGACAGGGCACTGATCCGCCCGCCCGCTACGGCGACCGACGTGATGCCCTGCTCGGCCGTGTGGACCTGGGCGTTCACCACGATCAGGTCGGGTTGTGCGGCGCTCATACCGATGTCCTCTCCAGTTCCGGGACGTGCCTCACGCGGACTCACTCGCCGGAGGCGCAGCAGGACGATCCGGGCGCCGCGTGGGCGGCCCGGGGAGCCGGGGTGTCGAGGGCCGGGTTGGCGTCGAAGAAGCCGGTCGGCTTCAGGACGAAACCCGTGTGGTCGACCGGCATGATCGGCCAGTCCTCGGGGCGCGGGAAGTGGGTGAGGCCGAACGTGTGCCAGACGACGATGTCGGTGCCGTCGATGTCCCGGTCCGCCTTCACCCAGGTGTCGATGCCGGTGCTGCCGTCGTTCTGGTTCACGTACTCGCCCGACGGGAACCGCTCGTCCTCGGCGTAGGCGGTGACCCACAGGTGCTTGCGGGTGAACGCGGCGCGCCGGGCGATCGAGGAGGCGTCGTCGGCGAGGAGTGTGGGCAGGCCCTCCGGGTGCAGCGTGTAGGCGACGGGCTGCCCCAGGGCGTTGCGCGAGCCGGGGTTGCTGATCTGCCAGACGCGGCCGCGGGCCCCGTCGGCCAGGCGCGCGGCCTCGGACTCGCGGCGCAGGCGCGTCGCCTGACGGGTGAAGCCGTTGCCGTAAGGGTTCGACGGGCCCATCGGCACCCGCTTGACGTCGATCTCGTCGACGGCGTTCTCGACCCCGTCGACCATCATGTCGAGGCGGGCGGAGAACAGGTGCTGGTGGTAGGGGGCGCCGATGCCGGGGGCGATCTCGCTGGCCCACGGGTACTCCGAGCCGTCAGGGAGCGGGCCGGGGTAGGCGGAGGCGAACACGATGCCGGTCGCCTTGCACTCCAGCTCGATCGTGCCGTCGAGGTAGAGGTACCAGTAGAAGCCGTAGTCGTAGTTGCCGACGGTGATGAAGAACGACACGACCATGCGGCGCTGGCGGCGGGTGGAGACGCTGCCGTTGTAGCCGTCGGTGTGCTTCCAGAGGACCCCGGAGTCCTCCTCGTGCATGCAGATCGCGTTGCCGATCGTGCGCGGGTTCCCGTCGTCGTCGTGCAGGACCGCGTCGAAGTAGTGGATCTCGCCGAGGCAGTCGCAGCCAAGGGTGAGGGAGTTGGCCTCCTTGCCGAGCGAGTACTCGCCGGCGTCGAAGTAGTTCTGCCAGAAGCGGATCGGGCCCGGGTCGCCGTAGGGGACGACCATCTCGGCGACGGACGCGCGGTAGACGATCGGGCGGATCTCCTCCCCGTCCTGGAAGCCGATCTCGTGGAGGGTGAGGCCCTCGACCGGGTTGAAGCCGATGCGGAAGCGCCACTTCTCCCACGTCACGACGTCGCCTTCGACGGTGAAGCTCGGGCCTTCCGGCTGGGTGATCACGATGGGCTTCTGGGTGGTGCGCGGCGGGCGGGCCGGGTCGTCGAGGTGGTAGTCGTGCGACGTCTCGGGGATCGGGACGGGGCCCTCGTCGATGAGGTCGTGGACGCGTCCGGCGATCAGGTCGACGTAGGCGACCACGCCGTCGATCGGGTGGGCCCAGATGTTGTCGTCGGGGCCCTTCTGGAGGAAGGCGAGGCAGCGGACGAGGCGGAGCCCCTCCTCGCCGGGGATGTCGAAGCAGCCCGCGCTCAGCGCCGACACCCGAACCCGCTTCGGGTCGAAGATCCCGCGCCGCTCCATGGCCCGCGCCCAGGCCGCGTCCTTCCAGAGGATCTCCTCGACCAGCGCGAACTCCTCGAGGAGGATCGGCGGCTGGCCCTCGGCGACGACGTCCACGACCCGCTGCGCGACCACCTCGCCGCCGGTGAGCGACACGACGACCTCCCGTGCCTCGCCGCTCGCGCGGTCCAGAAGGAGGGAGCGGACCCGCCGGTCGACGGGGTCGCCGGCCCGCCACGCCAGCACGTCGGCCTTCGCGGGCTCGTGCAGGGCCACCAGCGTGAACCGCGTGTGCGCCGTCACGAGTCCGGCGGCGTCGAGCAGCTCCCGGTTGCGGGCGATCTCCTCGCGGCTGAGGCGGTCAAGCGGGTGGTTCATCGGGTCTCCTGCGACGTCGTCCGGACCCTGCGGCTCCCGCGGCAACGCCGGGAGCCGACCCGGCCCGGAGAATTCTTTGATGCTCACATCAAAGAATGCCGACCCCGCCGGATCTACGCAACCCCTGGTAACAAGGCTTTAACATGCAGACCGAATCGGTTCCCTGACGATCACCATCAATAATCGTGACCGTGGCGTGCGCCGATGCCGGAGTCCCGGGTGGACCGGCTTGCGGCGGGCCGCCCCGAGGTCGTCCTTTGGGACGATCCGGTGGGGGTGGGCGGCTCTTACGATGGGGCCGTGGCCCCCTTCTTGCGTTCGGTCTGGAATGAGCCTCGGCCGGGTCTGCCGCCGGGGCGGGTGTGGCGGGACCGGGTGCTCGTGGGGCTGGTGGTGCCCGTCGCGGTGCTGGAGGGGGCGCTGCGGGCGGACGTGCCTTTTCGGACGGTCTCGGTGGTGCTCACCGTCGCCTTGGTGCCCACGCTGCTGTGGCGGCGGACGAGGCCGCTGGCGATGGTCGCGATCGCGTTCGGGGCCTGCGGGCTCGCGGCCGCGGCCACGCGGGGCGAGCCGCCGGGGCTGCACACGATGGTGTTCCTGGTGCTCCTGCCGTACGCGCTGTTCCGGTGGGGGTCGGGGCGCGAGGCCGCGATCGGGCTGGTGATCGTGTTCGGCAAGGTCCTCGTCACCGGGGAGGACAGCGCCGCGGACCTCGTCGGCGCGCTCGCCGTGCTGTGCGCGGCGATGGCGCTGGGCGGCGCGCTGCGGTACCGGGCGGGGGCGCGGGCGCGCGAGTTCGACCAGGTCAAGATGCTGGAGCGGGAACGGCTGGCCCGCGATCTGCACGACACCGTCGCCCACCATGTCTCGGCGATGGCGATCCGGGCCCAGGCAGGACTGGCGACGGCCCCGTCGAACCCCGAAGCCGCGACGGAGGCGCTCCGCGTGATCGAGCGCGAGGCCTCGGCCACCCTCGCCGAGATGCGCGCCATGGTCCGGGTGCTCCGGCACGACCTTCCGGCGGACCTGTCGCCGAGCCCGCGCGTCACCGATCTCGAACGGCTCGCCGACGGGTCGCGGACCGGACCCGCCGTCGAGGTGAGGATCTCCGGGGACCTCGACGAGCTGGCCCCGCCGGTCGCGGCGGCCGTCTACCGGCTGGCGCAGGAGTCGGTCACCAACGCGCGGCGGCATGCCCGTAACGCCACCCGCGTCTCCGTCCGCGTCGCCGCCGACGACGCGCTGGTGCGGCTGCGGGTCAGCGACGACGGCGACACCGGCCTGATCCGGCCCGGCACGGCGCCCGGATACGGGCTCATCGGAATGATCGAACGGGCGCAGCTCCTCGGCGGGACGTGCACGGCAGGGCCGGATCCCGAACGGGGCTGGACCGTCAGCGCGGTGCTGCCCAGAGCGGGCTGGGACGGATGAGCCTGCGGGTGGTCGTCGCCGACGACCAGGAGATCGTGCGCACCGGGCTCCGGATGATCCTCGACGCCCAGCCCGGCATCGAGGTCGTCGGCGAGGCGGCCGACGGCGGGCGGGCCGTCGAGCTCGCCCGGCGGCTCCGTCCCGACGTGTGCCTGCTCGACATCCGGATGCCCGGCATGGACGGCATCGAGGCCACCCGCCGCCTCGCCGGACCTGACGTGGCCGATCCGCTCCCCGTGGTCGTCATCACCACCTTCGACCTGGACGAGTACGTGTACGCCGCGCTCAGGGCCGGTGCGCGGGGGTTCCTGCTCAAGGACGCCGGACCCGATCTGCTGGGTCAGGCGGTCAGGGCCGCGGCGGAGGGCGACGCGCTCATCGCGCCGAAGGTCACCGCGCGGCTGCTCGCGGCGTTCGCCGACGCCGGGCCGCGGCCTGCGCCCCTGGTCGAGGAGCTCACCGAGCGGGAGGAGCAGGTCCTCGCCGCGGTGGCGCGCGGCAGGACGAACAGCGAGATCGCCGACGAGCTGTACGTCACGCTCAGCACGGTGAAGACGCACGTCACCCACCTGATGGCCAAGCTCGGCGCCCGCAACCGGGTCGAGATCGCGATCTGGGCCTACGAGACGCACCGGATGGGGCGCGGCAGGTCCCGCTGACCCCGGCGCCGAAAGTACGACCGCCCTTCGCACCATCGGCGTCCCGGTCCGGGTCCTTGCGCCGATGCGCCGCGAACCCCGCGACGGCGACGATCGGGGCATGACCGATACCAAGGCGGAACGGCCCTCGGCCACGCGGGCGGACCGGCTCGTGCCCACCGCGCTGATCCTGCTCATCGCGATCCCCGTGATCGCCGGCGTCGTCCGGCTGACGCAGCTGGTCGTCGGCGCGGAGATCACTCCGGCGAACGCCCGGTTCTTCGCCTCTCCGGCGCCCGTCGTGGCGCACATCTTCGGCGTCATCGTCTACGGCGTGCTGGGCGCGTTCCAGTTCGCGCCGGGATTCCGCCGCCGCAGGCCCGCCTGGCACCGCCGGGCGGGCCGGATCCTGGTCCCGTGCGGTCTGGTCGTGGCGCTCTCCGCGCTGTGGATGACCCTGTTCTATCCCCGTCCCGACGACGTCGGCGACCTCCTCAGCGGCATCCGCCTCGCGGTCGCCTCGGCCATGGCCGCCTCGATCGTCCTCGGCTACCTGGCGGTCCGCCGCCGCGACCTCGCCGGCCACCGCGCCTGGATGATCCGCGCCTACGCCCTGGGCATGGGCGCCGGCACCCAGGCCCTCACCCAGCTCCCCTGGATCCTGACCGTCGGCCCGCCCGGTCAGCTCGCCAAGGCCGTCTTGATGGCCGCCGCGTGGCTCATCAACCTCGGGGTCGGCGAGTGGCTCATCCGGACCCGGCTGCGGCCGGGTGGGGGAACGCGGGCGGTGCGAGGCACCGCCCGCGCGTCCGGCCGCTGAGCCGTGCGCCGATCGCACCGCACCGGTCCGATGACGTGCCGGTGACGCCGGGCCGCTAGCGCTTGACGGTCAGTTGCAGCAGCTTCGGCAGGGTCTTGCCCTTCTTGGGCGTGCAGGGCATCGCGACGGACGAGCCGAGCGCGGACGCGGTGATCTTGAGCGTGCCCATGGTCACGGAGACCTTGCCGGCCTTCTTCAGCTTCACCTTGCCGGTCACCTTGCCGAGCGGGATCTTGGCCTTGGGCTTGACCGGGCCGTTCTTCTTCGGCCCCGACACGCTGACGGAGCCCTTCTGCGCGCCCGAGAGGGTGAACTTGCCGGTGGTCTTCCAGGAGTCGACGGCGACCGGGGACACGCCGGGCAGCGGCGAGAGGTCCGCGGTGATCGTCACCGTGTCGCCCACGGAGCGCTTCGCCGAACCCTTCATGGTGATCTTGGCGTTGTAGGCGAAGTGAGTGTTGAAGATGACGCAGTCGTAGGCCACGGTGCCGGTGCCGGCCGAGGCGGGGAGGCTGCCGAGACCCGCGGTGGCCAGGACGACCGCAGTGGCGCCGACGGTGAGGCCGCGCAGGGCCGTGCGGCCCTTCATCTTCGGGCTGGTCGACATGAACCGCTCCTTCTGTCGCGTGCAGGTCACGGTGACGTGCACGGAAGCACGCCGCGCGCCCTCCGCCACCCCCAACCGGCCCGCGAGCACCGCGCCCGCCTCGCGTTTCGATGGGGGAAACAAGGTTTCGCAGCGTGGGACTAGAAGACCCTTTCGCGCACTCCCCTGTCAAGACATGAGTCCAAACGTTTCCTTCTGATGCAAAACGCCCGTTCTGGCGGGCGGTACGACGAGGGCGGACGCGGCCCGGCGCCCACATCGAGGTGCTCACATCGACAGGAAGGCCCCCGCCGTTGGGCGGGGGCCTGGAGGATCGCCAGAAGGAAGGCGATGACGGCGGCGGCCGACCCGACTCGGACGGTTCCTAGGCGTCGGAGCCGATGAGATCGGCGGCGCGTTCGGCCACCAGCATGACGGTGACGACCGGGTTCACCGAGGTGAGGGTGGGGAAGACCGACGCGTCGGCGACGCGGAGACCCGAGACGCCGTGGACCCGCAGGTCGGGGGCGACGACCGCCGCGGGATCCCCTGCCGTGCCGATCCGGCACGTGCCGGAGGGGTGGTACACGGTCTGGTGGGTGGCGCGCGCGATGGCGGAGAGGTCCTCGTCGGAGGTGACCTCGGGGCCGGGGAAGACCTCGCGGCCGACCCAGGAGCGCATGGGCTCGGCCGTGGCGATGCGGCGGGCCAGGCGGACGCCCGCGACGAGCATCGCCTCGTCGTGGGCTTCGGGGTCGGTGAAGGAGCGGAAGTCGATCGCGGGGGGCGCGGCGGGATCGGTGGAGCGGATCCAGACACGGCCGCGGCTGTGCGGGCGGGCCACGTTCGGGGCGATCGCGAGGGTGGCGTCGGGCATCGGGGGCGCGCCGGCCTCCGCCAGGTACCGCTCGGCGTGCACGGCCCACGGCTCGACGGGGAAGTGCATGAGGACGTCGGGGCGGCCGTCGCCCTCGCCGGGCTCGCCGTTCTCGTCGAGGCTCAGCATGGCGCCGGCGTCCCACCCGCTGGCGCAGGTGGTGGGCGGCGTCTTCGCGGCCTCCCAGACGACGAGGCCCTCCACATGGTCCTGGAGGTTCTCGCCCACGCCCGGGAGGTCGTGCACCACGAGGACGCCCGCGTCCTGGAGCACGTCGCGGGGGCCGACTCCGGAGAGCTGGAGGAGCCGCGGGGTGTCGATGGCCCCGGCGCACAGGACGACCTCGGCCATGGCCTGGAGGTCGCGTTCCACGCCTTCGGTGTCGCGGACCCGGACGCCGACGGCGCGCGGGCCGTCCGGTCCGTCCGCGAAGAGGATCCGCACCGCGCGCAGGCCCGTCAGGACCTCCGGGCCGCGGCCTTGCGCGCGGGCCGCGTGCACGTAGTGGATCGAGGTCGACGCCCGCAGGTTCGTCTCCGGCGTGTAGCCCACCTCGAAGAACCCGGTCCCGTTGGGCGAGGCGTCGATGCGCCCGTCGTTCCAGCGGTCCTGCACCGGGACGCCCAGCGCCTCGGCCGCGCTCGCGACGACGTCGGCGACGTACGGGTTCCGGTCCGCCTCCGCGACGGGCTGGATCGGCGTGCGCAGCCTGTCGTAGAGCGGCAGGATCGTGTCCGGGTCCCAGCCTTCCGCGCCGAGCCTCACCCACTCCTCCAGGTCGCCGCGCGGCGGCAGCCAGGAGATCATCGTGTTGGCGGTGGAGCACCCGCCGAGGATGCGCAGCCGGGCGAGCCGGATGTGGGAGTTGCCGCGGAGGTTCGGCTCGCTGCGGTAGTCGAGGTCGTACTCTCCTTCCAGCATCTCGTCCCAGCGGCGCAGCTCGCGGGCGCGGGGCTCGTGCTCGTCCGACGGGCCCCATTCGAGCAGGGCAACGTCGCGGCCCTGCTCGGCGAGGCGGGTGGCGAGCAGGGAGCCCGCCGTGCCGCCGCCGACGACCAGGTAGTCGAACGAGGTCCGGTCAGCCATGGTGGATCCAGGTGGTCTTCAGGCCGGTGAACTTGTCCAGCGCGTGCAGCGAGAGGTCGCGGCCGTATCCGGACTGGCCGAAGCCGCCGAACGGCGTGGCGACATCGAGGGCGTCCACGCAGTTCACCGACACCGTCCCGGCGCGCAGCCGGCGGGCGACGGAGTGGGCGCGGCTCAGGCCGTCGGTCCACAGCCCGGCGGCCAGGGCGAAGGGCGTGCCGTTGGCGACGGCGACCGCCTCGTCCACGGTGTCCACGACGTGCACGGACAGGACGGGCCCGAACACCTCGGTCTGCGCGATGCGCGCGGCCGGGTCGACGCCCAGCAGCACCTGCGGCCGGACGTAGGTCGGCGCGGGCATGCCCGCCACCAACCCGCCGCCGTGGACCTCCCGGGCCTCCGCCGCGCCGGTCTCCATCAGCGCGAGGACCCGCGCGGCCTGCCGTTCGCTGACGACGGGCCCCATGCCGGTGGCCGGGTCGAGCGGGTCGCCGACGGTGATCGCGGCGGCCCGGGCGACGACGCGCTCGATCAGCGCGTCCGCGACGCCGCGCTGCACGACGAGCCGCGACGTGGCCGAGCAGACCTGCCCGGTGTTGGTGAAGATCCCCGCCGCGACGCCGTCCGCGACGAGGTCGAGGTCGGCGACGTCGTCCAGCACGACGACGGCGCTCTTGCCCCCGGCCTCCAGCCAGACCTGCTTGAGGTTGGACTGCCCGGCGTACTGCTGGAAGAGCCGGCCCGTCTCGGTGGACCCGGTGAACGTCACCACGTCGACGCCCGCGTGCCGTCCCAGGGCCTGCCCGACGACGGGTCCGGCGCCGGGCACGACGCTGAAGACCCCTTCGGGCATCCCGGCCTCGGCGACGAGTTCGGCGAGGCGGAGCGCGGAGAGCGGGGAGTCCTCGGCGGGCTTGAGGATGACGCTGTTGCCGGCGGCGAGCGCCGGGGCGATCTTCCAGATGGCCATTTCGAGGGGGTAGTTCCACGGCACGACCGCGGCGACGACGCCGAGCGGCTCGCGGGTGACGACGGCGAGGTCACCGCCGCCGGTGGGCGCGACCTCCCCGTAGACCTTGTCGAGCCCTTCGGCGTACCAGCGGAGGATGGCGGCCGAGCCGGGGGCGTCGATCGCGCGGGTGTCGATGATGCGCTTGCCGGCGTCGAGGCTGTCCAGGAGGGCGAGTTCGTCGACGTGGTCCTCGACGAGCCCCGCGATCCGGTGCAGGACGGCGGCCCGCTCCCGCGGCGAGGCGGTGGACCAGGCCCCCGCCTCGAAGGCGCGCCGGGCGGCGGCGACCGCGGCGTCGACGTCGCGTTCGTCGCATTCGGCGACCTCGGCGAGCACCGCGCCGGTGGCCGGGTTGACGGTCGTCCGGGTCGCCCCGGACAGCGCCGGCACGGGCCCGCCGATCCACGCGGCGGTCCGCGGCGCGATCTTCGCGGCCAGCGCGGTCCAGTCTTCGTGGGTCCGCTCGGTCACGCGCGCTCAACTCCCAGGGCGGCGGGGACCACGGCAGGCCGGGTGGCGCGGGTCCAGAAGTAGTAGAGGGGGCTGATCAGGGCGAGGCCCACGATCCAGGAGATGTCGACGCCGTTCAGCGCCTCGGCGACCGGCCCGACGTACAGGGCGTTCGACAGGAACGGGACCTGGATCAGGATGCCGAGGACGTAGCAGCCGATCGCGGGGACGTTGTAGGCGCCGTAGAGGCCGCCGTCGGCGCGGAACAGGGCGTCGATGTCGTAGTCTCCGTGCCGGACGAAGTAGTAGTCCACGAGGTTCACGGCGGTCCAGGGCACCAGCGCGCACATCAGCAGCATCATGAAGTTCACGAAGTTCGTGAGGAAGTCGCCCTTGCCGAGCTGGGCGATGCCGAGGCCGACCGCGAACAGGACGAGCGCGACGACGGTCCGGGCGCCGGAGCGGGGCTCCCACTTCGGCCGCAGCGTCTGCCCGATGGTGAGGACGGACAGGGTGCCGCAGTAAAGGTTCATCGCGTTGGTCGTGCCGATGCCGACGACGAAGACCAGCAGCACGATCGCGCCCGCGCCTCCGGCGCCCTCGCGGACCGCGGAGACGGTGTCGAGGTCGGGGAAGGCCGCGCCGAGGACGGTGCCGAAGATCATCGGGATGATCGAGCCGAGGACGCAGCCCCAGTACGTCGCCCAGAACGCCGCCTTCACGCCGGTGTCGCGCGGCATGTAGCGGGTGTAGTCCGAGACGTAGGGCGCGTAGGCGATCTGCCAGAGGGCGGCGAGGGAGACGGTGCCCATGAAGCCGGCCCAGGTGAAGCCGCCCGCCGACCAGGTGCCCGAGGGGAGGTCGACGAAGCCGAAGAGCATGACGAAGGCCACGACGAGCGCCGCCCCGGCCACCACCGACATGATCCCGGCCATCGCGTGGATGGCCTTGTAGCCGAAGATCGCGCCGGCCGTGGAGATCGCCCCGATGAGGACGATGGCGAGGGTCTCGTTGATCCCGAGGAGGCTGGCCAGGCCCTGGCCGCCCAGCACCATGTTCGAGGCGAAGAACGCCGTGTACATGGCGACGACGATGATCACGACGAGCAGCGAGCCCCGGGAGCCGAACTGGGCCCGGGTCTGCAGCATCTGCGGGACGCCCATCTGCGGGCCCTGCGCCGCGTGCAGCGCCATGACGACGCCGCCGACCACGTTGCCCAGCACGAGCGCCGCGATGGCCCACGGGATCGACAGCCCGAAGACGAGCGTGGACAGCAGCCCCGTCGCGATCGTCAGGAGCATGATGTTCGACCCGAACCAGATGGTGAACAGCTGGGACGCGCGGCCATGCCGCTCGGTGACCGGGATCTGCTCGATCGTCCGGATCTCCAGTGCCTCATCCTTCGGCGGCGCTTGAGTGTTCATAGCTCTCCTCGTGCACGGTGACACGGTAAACACTGTGCCACCAGCCACAATCTGTCGAGCATGATAATTCGAGCATCTACATCAACAAAACCGATGCAGAAACCCCGCGGTTACTTATCTCCGCTCGCGAAACACAGGGTTAACAGAAGGGGCGCCGCGGGCCCCGTCCGTGGCGTCCCGATGACGCGTCATGCGTTCTTCCGATGGCCCGCATCTGATTCTCGAATGGCGGCCCGTCCGAGCAGGTCCCCCACCTCGCGACAGACCTGGCCGAACGCCTCGGCCTTGCGGGTGAGCCTCGCCTGCCTCATGCGCACGGCGACGACGTCCAGGGCCGGAAGATCGTCGGCGAGGCCCACCGTCACGACGGTTCCGCCGCCGTAGGTGTGGTCGTGGGCGGGGCGCTGGTTGAGGACCGCGTAGCCGTGGCCCGCGGCGACCATCGAGCGGACGGTCTCGTAGCCCGCAGTGCGGTGGCGGACGCGGGGCTCGACGCCGACCTCGCGGAAGAGGGCGTGGAAATAGGACGAGGTGTGGGGCAGATCCAGCATCACCACGGGGTCCTCGGCCAGCTCGGCGAGGTGGATCCTGGTCCGCGGGGCCAGCGGGTGGCCGGGCGGGAGCAGGACGTAAGGGGGCGCCGAGCCCACGCGGACGGACTGGAAGTCCTCGTCGAGGTCGTAGGAGTACATCAGGGCGATCTCGCACGCGCCGGAGCGGAGGCTCTGCTTGAGGACGGCGTGCTCGGCCTCCAGCGCCTCGACGCTCACGGCAGGGTGGTGCTCGGCGTACTTCGTGACGAGGTGCGGCAGCCAGAACGGTGCGAGGGTGTCGAAGCAGCCCACGACGAGGGTGCCGACCAGCTCTTTCCCGGCGTTGGCGGCGGTGTCGGCGAGTTCCTGGCTGTGCGCGAGGAACTCGCGGAGCTTCGTGTGGAAGGCCCGTCCCGCGGGCGTCAGGGCGAGGCCGCGGGCGTGGTGGCGCAGCAGGAGCTGGACGCCGAGCTCCTTCTCCAGCTGGGCGACGGCGGTCGAGACCGCCGACTGGGAGACGACCAGCTCGCGGGCCGCGGCGGTCATGCTGCCCAGTTCGGCCGCGGCGGCGAAGTAGCGCAGCTGCACCAGGGTGAACGACGGGGCTTTCACCCTGCCATCCTGCCCGCTCCGGGGCGGTGCTCGGACCCGCCCGTGATCGGCTCCGTTGACGATCACGGGCGGGAGGCCAAAGGGGGACGCGCTACCGGGCGGTGTCGGCGGCCACGTCGAGGGCCGTCCAGGCCAGGGCCGTCGCGGCGTCCAGGATCGCCTTCTCGGCGTCCCCGCCGACGCAGTGGGCGGCGAACTCCGGCTGGTGGTTCAGCGCCGGAAGCGATCGGATGCCCACATAGGGGTGGATCGCGGGCACCAGTTGGGAGACGTTCCCCATGTCGGTCGAGGCCCGGTTCATCCGGCGGGCGGGCGAGTCGCGGTCGAAGACCCGGCCCAGCCGCTCGGCGCCCGCCACATAGGCGCGCAGCGCCCGCGCGTCGGTCCGGAACTCCGCGTAGGGCTTGCTCTCCGGGGTGATGTCGAGCTCGCAGCCGGTGGCCAGCGCTCCCGCCTGGAAGCACCGCCACACCTTCTCCTCGGTCGCGGCGAGCTGGTCGAGGCTCTCGGCCCGGACGTACCAGCGGCCCTCGGTGCGGGCCGGGATCGCGTTCGGGGCCTCCCCGCCGTTCGTCATCACGCCGTGGACGCGCACCGAGTGCGGCAGCTGCTGGCGCAGCAGGCCGATCGCGACCTGGGCGACGGTGAACGCGTCGGCGGCGTTGACGCCCTGCTCGGGATAAGCCGCCGCGTGCGCCCCCTTGCCCTGGTAGGTGACATGGGAGTGCGACACCGCGAACGGCTCTGCCTCGGCGACGTCCACCGGGGCCGGATGCGCCATCATCGCCAGGTCGAGCCCGGCGAACGCGCCCCGCTCCAGCAGCTCGATCTTGCCGCCGCCGCCTTCTTCGGCGGGCGTCCCGTAGACCTCGATCGTCAGGCCCGCGGCGTCGGCGAGCGGCGCGAGGGCGCGGGCCGCGCCGACCGTGATCGCGGAGATCAGGTTGTGCCCGCACGCGTGCCCCAGACCGGGCAGCGCGTCGTACTCGGCGCAGAGGCCGAGCCGGAAGGGCCCGCTCCCGTACGTGGCGAGGAACGCGGTCTCCAGCCCGAGGTAGGCGGGAGTGACGGCGAAGCCCGCTTCGGCGAGCGACTCGGCGACCCAGCGGGCCGACCTGTGCTCCTCCCAGGCGGTCTCGGGGTTGGCGTGCAGCAGCTCGGACAGCTTGATCAGCCGCTCGGCGTCCCCGGCGACGGTCCGGGCCGCGTGGGTCCTGCGTTCTTCGGTCATGGCGTCACTCGTCCCCGGGGACGCCGTAGGACGGGGCGGCTTCCGGGTTGAGGCCGCGCGTCACGTAGTCGTCGCGCTGCGGCAGCCACACCTTCAGCAGCTCGCCCAGGTCGCCGATCGGGTCGTCGCTCCAGTCGACCCGCAGGTCGGTCTCCCGCCACGCGACCTGGCGCACGACGGACAGGCCCGCCGAGTGCACCGGGCCCTCCTCGCCGCCGGCCGCGAGGCCCGCGGCGAGAGCGGCGAGGAGCCTTTCCTCAAGGTCACCGGTCGAGCCCTCGAAGGATTCGACCACGGCGTCGATCACCTCGGGGCCGGCCAGCATGTTGCCCGCGGCGACCACCCCGGAGCCCGCCCTGTGGTGGTGCACGCCGAGCGCCTTGCCACCGGAGAAGGCCGCGGCGTCGCCATCCAGGCGCAGGACGGTGAGCTGGCGGTACTCGGTCAGCTCGTGCCGCCCGACGATCGCGTCGAGGGCGGCCCCGGCGTCGAGGCCGATCTCCAGGGCGTCGAGGAGTTCGGTGCCGAGGCGCGGGTCGGTCACGTTCTGCGACGCCGCGCCGCCGACCCCGGCCCGCAGGTGGACGCAGCGGGCGGCCACGGCCGGGCTGGAGGAGGTGACGGCCATGCCGACGGCTCCCCTGCCGTCAGTGGCCAGGATCGAGAACGTCACCGCGCGCCCTCCGGGATCACCGCGATGGCGTCGATCTCGACGAGCCACTCGGGCCGCGCGAGGGCCGACACCACGAGGCCGGTCGAGATCGGGTGGACGCCCCGGGTCCAGCGCCCGATCGTCCGGTAGACGGTTTCGCGGTAGCGCGGGTCGACGATGTAGATCGTCAGCTTGACCAGGTGCTCCATCTTCGCGCCCGACTCGCGCAGGAGCATGTCGATGTTGGCCATCGCGCGCTCGGTCTGCGCCTCGACGTCGCCGATGCCGACGGACTCGCTGGTGTCGAGGTCCTGCCCGATCTGGCCCCGCACGTAGACGGTGTTCCCGGCGACGACGGCCTGGCAGAGGTCGTTGTCGAGGTTCTGCTCGGGGTAGGTGTCGCGGGTGTTGAACGGCCGGATCCGGGTGTGCCCGCCGGCGATGATGGGGTCGTTCACTGCGCTGCCTCCAGCAGGGTCGCGGCCGGGCGGACCGCGCCCAGGCCTTCGTCGTGGGCGCGGTATCCGCGCTGGATCCCGATGTGGTCGGCGATGTGCCGCGCGTCGTGCCAGACGCCCCAGATGAAGCTCGATCCGCGGCGGGACAACCACGGCAGGCCGAGGAAGTAGACGCCCGGCTCGGCGGAGACGCCGCGGCGGTGGCGGGGCCTGCCGTTCTCGTCGAAGGCGTCGACCTGGAGCCAGCCGTAGTCGGCGGCGAAGCCCGTCGCCCAGATGATCGTGGTGACACCGGCCGCGGCAAGGTCGAGGGCGGCGAGCGGGTCCGTGACGCACTCGGGGTCCGGGCCGAGCACGCGGGCCTCGGGCTCCTCGGGCAGGTCGAGGCCGTTGCGGGTGACGTAGGCGTCGGCCTCGTCGAGCAGGGCGATGAGGTTCGCGTCGCCGTTCGCGATGTTCTTGGCGAGGTCCGGCGCGAAGGTGACGACGCCGTCCGCGAACTCGTCGGTGCGGCCGACCAGGTGCACGCCGAGGGCGGCGAGGTCGCGGAAGTCGACGGTGTGCCCGCCGCGCGCCCCGCTCACCGCGATGGTGACGTGCTCGGCGCCCTGCGGCGGCGTCTCCATGTCCCACATGCCGAGGACGCCGAGCCACCAGCAGAAGTCGCGTCCTCGGTAGCTGCGCGGCGGCCGGTCGTGCGGTCCGACGGACAGGTAGACGTCCCGCCCGGCCCGCCTGATCTCCTCGGCGATCTGCACGCCCGACGATCCCGATCCGACCACGAGGACGGCGCCTTCGGGCAGCCCGCCCGGGTTGCGGTAGCCGCTGGAGTGCATCTGCAGCGGCACCGCGCCGTCGGGGACGATCGGCGGGATCACCGGCCGCTGGAACGGTCCGGTCGCGGCGACGACGTAACGCGCCTCCACCGGGCCCGCCGAGGTCTCCACCCGGAAGCCGGGCCTGCCCTCGTTCCGGCGCACCGACGTCACCTCGACGCCGCACTCGATCGGCGCGCCGATCTTCTCGGCGTAGGCGGCGAAGTACTCGGCGACCTGTTCCTTGGAGGCGAACGCCCCCGGGTCGAGGTCAGGGAACTCCATGCCGGGGAAGCGGTCGTGCCAGGCGGGACCGTTCGCCACGAGCGAGTCCCACCGCTCCGAACGCCACCGCTCGGCGATACGGCTGCGCTCCAGCACGAGATGCGGCACCCCGTGCTCCGACAGGTGCTCGCTCATCGCCACACCCGCCTGCCCCGCTCCTACGACGAGGACTTCGACTTCCCGACTCACCTGGTCTCCCCCTCCAACTCCGAACGCGCCCCACCGGCCCTTCCGGCCCGGTGACCCGCCCCAGAATCCTCGCCCCCCGCCCCACATCCTGTCCAACAGATGTTGTAGCCCCAAGCCATCTGTTTCCTTGATGACCCGGGCGCGGGTCGGGTTCCGCGGGGCTTACCCCGCAGGTCATATCGCGCCACGGATGCGGCCGATTACGGTGTGCGAGGAGAGGGGAGGGGCCGGTGCTCAAGGTCATGATCGTGGGGGATTCGATCAGTCATGGGAGCAGTGGGGACTGGACGTGGCGGTATCGGTTGTGGAAGCACCTGAAGGAGGCGGGGGTGGAGCTCGACTTCGTGGGGCCGCGGGACGATCTCGACGCCATCACCACGGTCGAGGTCGGCGACGGAGACCTCACGTACCTCGATCCGGAGTTCGACACCGACCACAATGCCGAGTGGGGGCGTCCCTACCTTGCCGAGAAGGATGTGATCGAGGACAAGGCGGGGGCGCATCGGCCCGATCTGCTGCTCGTGCTGCTCGGCATCAATGACCTGTTCTGGTACGGGCTGCCCGCGGAGGAGAACGAGGCGAACGTCCGGTCGTTCGTCGCCGCCGCCCGCCGGGGCTCCCCCGGGCTGCGGCTCGTGCTCGGGACCGTCCTGGACACGCAGCGGGCCCGTGAGGACCCGGTCTTCAACGCGCGGGTCTCGGAGTTCAACCGGCGGCTGGTCCTGCTCGCCGAAGACCTGTCGACGCCGGACTCCCCCGTGGTGATCGCGCCGACCGCCACCGAGTTCGTCGCCTCGGCGCACACCTGGGACGGCACCCACCCCAATCCCCGCGGCGAGCTCCGCATCGCCGCCGCCTTCGCCGACGTCCTCGCGCTGCGCTTCGCCATCGGCGCCCCCTACCCGCGCCCGTTCCCGCACGTCCCCGACCTCCCCCCAGAGGCCAAACGCGCACTTTCGTGACCTCCCGCCCGTCCGCGCCGCTGGCGGAGGCGGCGTCGCAGGCCGCCGCGATGGCCGGGGCCGCCGGATCAGCGTGATCCCCCCGGCAGATGGGCGACCGCACCGAGTTCGTCACCGCACTCAGCCGCAGGGCGGAGGTCAGGCGAGGGTGACGGTGAGGCCGGCGGTGCGGAGGCGGTCGAGGTCGGCGGGGGGCGCGGTGGGGTCGGTGATGAGGGTGTGGAGGGAGGAGGTGGGGGCTATGCGGGAGAAGGCCCGGGCGCCCACCTTGGAGCCGTCGGCGAGGACCACGACGTGGCGGGCTGCGGCGATGAGGTGGTGGTCGGTCTGGGCCTCGACGTCGTCGTGGGTGGAGACGCCGGCGGAGGCGTCGACGCCGTCGACGCCGAGGAAGGCGACGTCGAGGCTGAGGCCGGACAGGGCGCGGTCGGCGATCGGGCCGACGAGCTCGTAGGACTCGGGGCGTGCCCTGCCGCCCGTCACCACGAGCTCGATCGAGGGGCGCACGGCGAGGTCGGCGGCGATGTTGAGGGCGTTGGTGACGACCGTCAGGGGGCGGCCGAGGGCGGCGAGGCGGCGGGCGAGTTCGGTGGTCGTGGTGCCGCCGTTGAGGCCGATGGTGTGCACCTCGTCGGTGATCAGCGCGAGGGCCGCCGCGGCGATCCTCGCCTTCGCCTCCTGATGGCGGCCCCCCCGGTACCGGATCGGCAGCTCGTAGGTGACCCCGGCGGCTACAGCACCCCCGTGGGTGCGCTTGAGGAGCTGCTGCTCCTCAAGGGTCTGCAGATCGCGCCGGATCGACGCAGGCGAGGCGCCCAGCTCCGCGCAGAGCGCGGCGACGGTCACCGAGCCCTGCGCGGCGAGCCGGTCGAGGATGGAGGCGAGCCGTTCCTGACGCATTCGCTCACTATAGAGCAGGGTGACTGAGCGAATGGTGGCGCTTTATGCGCGCATCGGCGTCAACGGCCCTCCAGGACATGCATCAGCCGGGTGACCTCCGCGGCGACGGCAGCACGGCCCGCGCCGAGGTACTTGCGGGTGTCGACCAGCTCGGGCGCCGCCTGAAGCCGGTCGCGGACCGCCGCGGTGAACACCTTGTTCAACTGCGTGGCGATGTTGATCTTGTGCATGCCGCGGCGGACCGCCTCGGCGAGGTCCGCGTCCGGCACCCCGGACGAGCCGTGCAGGACCAGCGGTACCGGGACCGCCTCCTTCAACGCCGCGATGAGGCCGAAGTCGAGCCGCGCGTCCCGGGTGAGCATCGCGTGCGAGGAGCCCACCGCGACGGCCAGGGCGTCCACCCCGGTGGCGGAGACGTACTCGGCGGCCTCCGCCGGATCCGTCCGGACGCCGGGGGCGTGCACCCCGTCCTTGCCGCCGACCTCGCCCAGCTCCGCCTCCACCCGCACACCCGCCCGATGGCACTCGGCCACCACGGCGGCGGTGCGCGCGACGTTCTCGGCATGGGGCAGCGCCGAGGCGTCGTACATCACCGAGCCGAACCCGAGCGTCACGGCCTCGCGGACCAGTGCCTCGTCCGTCGCGTGGTCGAGATGGACGGTGACGTCCACGCGGGCGGCGTCCGCGATGGCCAGCAGCGCGCGGCCGAGGGGGGCGAGCGCGCCGTGGTACTTGACGGCGTTCTCGCTGAGCTGGAGCACCACGGGCCGTCCGGCCGCCTCGGCGCCCTCGACGATGGCCTGCGCGTGCTCGATCTGGATGGCGTTGAACGCAGCGATCACGGGTTCTCTCCCAGCCTGACGGGTCTGATGTCGGCGCCGGCGTACACGTCGGGGTCGAAGTCGCCCGCGCAGGGCGCAGCCACCGCCGCCGCCGACAGGGCCACGGCGTCGGCGACGAGCGCGGGCCAGGGGGTGCCGCGGCGCAGGCCGCGGGCGAAGGCGGCGACGGCGGCGTCGCCCGCCCCGGTGGGGTTGCCGCGGATCTCGGGCGGGGCGGCCCGCCAGCCGCCGTCGGCCAGGTGCAGGGCGAGGCCGCGCGGTCCGTCGGACACCGCGACCGCCCGTGCGCCGAGCCCGCGGAGTTCCGCCGGGGTGCGGCCGGTCGCGCGCAGCTCGTCCGCGTTCGGCTTCACCAGGGCGGGGCCCGCGGCGAGACCGTGCAGCAGCGCCGGGCCGTCGGCGTCGAGGATGACCGGGGCACGGGCCGTCTCGGTCAGACTGGCGTAGGCGTCGGCCGGGACGCCGGGCGGAAGCGAGCCGGACAGGACGACGACCTCCGCGCGCAGCGTGCGGAAGCGCGCGAGGAAGGCCTGCCACTCGTCCTCGGCGACGTGCGGGCCCGGCTCGTTGAGGAGGGTGGCCCCCGCATCGTCCAGGACCGTGACCGTGCGTCGCGTCTCCCCCTCGATCGGGACGAAAGCGGAAGGAACCGGCAGGTCGGCGAGGAACGCCGCGCCCGTCGGCCCGCCCGCGAACCCCGTCGCGAGAACCTCCTCGCCCAGCGCCGCGAGCACGCGCGCGACGTTGACGCCCTTGCCGCCCGCGCGCCGCTCCGGCGGCCCCACCCGGTGCACGGCCCCCGGCACCAGGTGGTCGACCGGATAGGTGACGTCGAGGGCCGCGTTGAGCGTGACGGTCAGGATCACCGCAGGATCACCGAGCGCGTCAGGTGCCGGGGCGCGTCCGGGTCGAGGCCGCGCGCGCCCGCCAGCGCCACCGCGAGGCGGTGCACCAGGACGAGGTCGGCCATCGGGTCGCGGTCGTGCTCGATCCACAGGCCGCCGGTCGCCTCCACCTGCGCGCGCAGCCCTTCCGGCGCGGGCCCCAGCGACCACACGGCCGAGCGTTCGTCGGTGATCGCGATCGGCCCGTGCCGGAACTCGGCCGCCGGGTAGGCCTCGGTCCAGCTCAGCGAGGCCTCGCGCATCTTCAGCGCCGCCTCGGCGGCCAGCCCGTTCGTCCAGCCCTGGCCGAGGAAGGTGAACTGGGTCCGGTCCAGCGCGGGCACGTCGGCGGCCAGCGCCTCCTCGGCGTCGGCGATCGCCGCGGTCAGATCCTCGCCCAGGCTCGCGCGGAACAGCGCGAGCGCCGTCGTGGCGAAGCGCGTCTGCACGACGGACTTCTCGTCGGCGAAGTCGAGCACGACGACCTCGTCGGCAGCCTCCATGATCGGCGCGCGCGGGTCGGCGGTCACCGCGACGCTCGGCGCGCCGACGCGGGCGAGCACGTCGAGGACCTCGGTCGTCGTCCCGGAGCGGGTCAGCGCGACGACCCTGTCGTACCGCCGCCCGACCGGGAGCTCCGACGCCGCGAACGCGTCCGTCTCCCCCTGCCCGGCCGCCTCCCGCAGCGACGCGTACGCCTGCGCGACGAACCACGACGTCCCGCACCCCACGACGGCGACCCGCTCCCCTGCCCGGGGCAACCCCGCCGCCGCCGACCCGCTCACCCGCCGCCAGCACTCCGGCTGCGACGCGATCTCGCCCTCCACGTGGAACACCACGACCCCTACCTCCCTGCTCGAAACTGCTCACTTTGTAGCACAACCGAGCAGAATCGACCATCGAGCGGTCGTGGAGTTCCTGGGCTGGACGCTAGAGAAGGCCCGCCAGCACGGGCAGGTGACTGCGCTCGATCTCCTTCGTGGACGTCAGCAGCACCACAGGTCCTGCGTCCGCGAGCTCCCGCAACCGGGCCACCGCGTCCGCCCACTGCGGGCTGTCCAGTTCGGCCCGGTAGCGGCGTTCGAACTCGGCTTCGCGTTCCGGAGCGTGGCCGTACCAGCGCCGGAGGTCGTTGGACGGTGCGATCTCCTTGAGCCACTCGTCCCAGGGGGCGTCCGCCTTGGCGATCCCCCGCGGCCAGAGCCGGTCCACCAGGACACGGGTGCCTTGCGCTCCGCTCAGATCCTCATAGACCCGGCGCATCCCGATCTCGGCCATCGCTCCTCCAGGAAAGTCCCGCCCTTCCCCCGGGTCTCCCCCGACGGGCCGGGGAACACGCTCTGGAGCGCGGACGACTCGTCGACCCTGCGCCGCCCTTACCCGGCCGCCTGATTCCCCTCACCCGAGCACCATCCGCTGTCGAACGCTCACTCAACGGGTCATGCTGGACGCAGTGACGAGAAGGGCAGGGCCGATGCACGACGACCACTACCGCGCCCAGCAGCGAAGCAACGACTACTACCAGTGGCAGCGGAGCTACTCCTCCCGCCAAGACTCCGCGCGGAGGCGCGCGGAGTGGTCTGACGACCGTCACCGGAGCTGGCAGGAGAACGGCTACCCCGCGTTCTGGGAGATCGTCGTCGGTCTCGCCGTCTTCTTCGTCGCCGTCGCCATGGCCTCCGGGCACTGACGGCGGCCGGCGCCGCCCGCGTTCGCGGGCCGGGCGGTCAGGTGACGGTGACGGGGTGGGCCACCACGGCGCCGAACTGGTAGCCGAGGGTGTTGTGGGGGGCGGTGGCGGGCTGGACCGTGCCGTGTTCGTCGGTGGCTCGGGCGCGGAGGGTGTAGGCGCCGGGGGCGGGCTCGCGCCAGCGGAAGCGCCAGCGCTGCCAGGCGGTGGCACTGTGGGACCTTTCGAGGTCGGCGTCGTGCCAGGTGAGGCCGTCGGTGCTGATCTCGACGCGGCTGATGCGGCCCGCGCCGGACCAGGAGCGGCCGTGCAGGACCTCGGTGCCGCCCGCGGTCAGGGTGGCGTTCCAGGGGAGTTCGAACGCGCTCTTGACGTTCATGACGGTGAGCGGGGCGCCGCCCTCGGGCGGGTAGGACTCGCCGAACATCCGGTAGAAGGTGGTGTTCCAGGGCGAGAACAGCGGCTCGTTCGCGACCTGGATGTCGCCGAGCCACTTGATCGACGCGATGCCGACCCAGCCGGGCACCACGAGCCGCACCGGGAACCCGTGGTCGGGCGGCAGCGGCTCCCCGTTCATCTCGTAGGCGACGAGGACGTCTTTCAGCGCCTTCTCCACCGAGAGCGGACGGCGGACCTTGCCGAGGTTCACGCCCTTGTCGAGGTAGTCGGGGTCGAGGCCGGAGGGGAGCACGTCGACGGCGTCGTGGGTGAGCCCGGCCCGCCGCAGGAGCGTCGACAGCCGGACACCGCGCCAGCGCGCCACGCCGACCGCGCCGAGCTTCCACCCAGTGCCGGAGACGGTCTGGCCCTGCTGGGAGGTGAAGAAGCTGCGGCCGTTGCCGGTGCACTCGATCGAGGAGACGACGGTCTCGCCCTTGAGCGCTCGCAGGTCGGCCAGGCTCAGCTCCAGCGGCTTGCGGACGCCGCTGCCCCAGATCCGCAGCCGCCACGCCGCGGCGTCGATGGTCGGGGTCGAGACGTGGTTGCGGACGAAGAAGCGCTCGTTCGGGGTGAGGAAGCCGAGGCCGCGGACCGCGTCCCATCTCATCTCGGCGTTGGTGCCGAACACCGTGAACCACTCGGGCGGCAGCGGCTTCACGATCGGCCCGGCGGCCCGCGCCGCCGTGGCCGTGCCGCCGACCGCCGCCAGCCCCGCCGCCGCTACCGTCCCCGTCAGCATCCCGCGCCGCGACAGCTCGGCGAACTGCCCGGCCCGTACCCGCTCGTACACGCGCTCATCGGTCAGATCCATGCCGCGATCCTGATCACCCGCGCGGGCAATGTCAACCAATACGGTCGATTAAATTGATTTGCTCCTCGTAGCATCGGGGGATGGCACCCGCACCCCTGACCAACTGGGCAGGCAACGTCACCTTCGGCGCGACCGCCGTACACCGGCCGGAAACGCTCGACGAGCTGCGCCGGACCGTCGCGGGAAGCCGGCGGATCCGCGCGTTGGGCAGCGGGCACTCCTTCAGCGCCGTCGCCGACACCGACGGCGACCTGGTGCGGCTCGACGGGCTGCCCCCGACCGTCGAGACCGACCCCGGGCGCGGCACCGCGACCGTCGCCGCGGGCCTGCGCTACGCCGAGGTCGCCGCCGCGCTGCACCGGGAGGGCCTGGCCCTGGCGAACCTCGCCTCACTGCCGCACATCTCCGTCGCCGGATCGGTCGCCACCGGCACCCACGGCTCCGGCACCGCGCTCGCCTGCCTGGCGGCGGCCGTCTCGGCGATCCGGCTCATCGGGCCGGAGGGCGACGTCGTCGAGATCAGCCGCGCGGACGACCCCGACGTCTTCCCCGGTGCGGTCGTCGCGCTCGGCGCCCTCGGGGTCGTCACCCACCTGAGCCTGGACGTCGAGCCGTCCTTCGACGTCGCGCAGCACGTCCGGGTGGGCGTCGGCCTCGACGAGCTCACCGCGGGTTTCGACGAGGTCTTCGGCGCCGCCTACAGCGTGAGCGCGTTCACCGACTGGCGGACCTCCGAGGCGCGGATCTGGCTGAAGCGCCGCACCGACGACGGCGTCCCCGCGTGGGACGGCGGCCGTCCCGCCGACACCGAGCTGCACCCGGTCCCCGGGATGCCCGCGGGCAACAGCACCGCGCAACTCGGGGCGTCCGGCCCCTGGCACCAGCGGCTTCCGCACTTCCGCCCCGACACCACGCCGAGCGCCGGCGACGAACTCCAGTCGGAGTGGCTCCTGCCCCGCACGGCGGCGGCCGAGGCCATCACCGCGGTCCGGACGCTCGCCGACCGGATCGCCCCGGTGCTGCACATCTCCGAGATCCGCACCGTCCGGGCCGACGACCTGTGGCTGAGCCCCTCCTCCGGCAGGGACAGCGTCGCCCTGCACTTCACCTGGATCAGGAACGCGGAAGCCGTCCTCCCCGTGATCGCCCTCCTCGACGACCTGCTCATGCCCAGGGCCGCCCGCCCCCACTGGGGCAAACTGACCACCGCCTCCCCCACCGCCATCGTCTCCGCCTACCACCGCGCCCCCGATTTCGCCGCCCTCCGCCACCGCCTCGACCCCACGGCGAAGTTCACCAACGCCTACCTCGAACACCTCTTCCCCGCCCCGTGACGCCCGCGAGCCGACTCCGGAAGGATGCGGGAGCGGGCATTCCGCGACCCGGCCCCTTCTTCTCGTCCGCCTCGGTGCAGGTCGCCCGGTCGGGGCCGTGGGCCCACCGCACGCCGACGTGGCGGAGGCGGCGCGGACGCCGCGCGACGAGCAGTTCCGCGAGCCGGTCATGGAGGCCGCGGCCGCGCTGCTCGCCGAGGTCGGCTACCTCGACATGACCATCGACGCCCTGGCCGCGCGGGCCGGCGTCGCCAAGAAGACGATCTACCGCTGGCGGGCGCACAAGGCGGCGATCGCCGCGGACGTCGTCGTCGCCCGCGGGGCCGTCCACCCGGTGCCCGACCTCGGCGACACCCGGGCCGAGCTGCGCGTCGTCTTCGACCTGGGGATCGCCTACGCCACCGAGGGGATCAACGAGATCACCGCGGTACTCGCGGCCGCCGTCGGCGACGACCCTGAGGTCCCCCGCCGGATCCGCGAGGGGCTCATCGCACCGCGCCGCGACCTCGCCCTCGACGGCCACGTCCCGCGCCTCGCGGCCTGAGCCCGCCCCGGCTCCCCCTCCCCAACGGCAGCCTCGAAACTCGTGGTTTCCATTCAACCTGTCGAGTCCGGCGGCCCCGCGACGCCGGTCACCGCGATGCCGGTGTGCACCACAGCTCAGGATGGCGGTGCAGGTCCCGGTAGACCTCGCCGACGCGGGCGGCGCCGCACTGACGAGCGCCGCCCTCACCTGGCCGGCTCGCACCGCCGAGGCCGACAGATGGCCGCGTAGCTCCTCGCGGCGACGATCATTTGCCCGCTGGAGAGCGCGCTGGTCCGCGACTGGACGATCACGGGGGACCGGGGACGCGCGAACCGCCCCACGGCCGGGGGCGGTGAGGCGGGGAGGTGGCGGCGGTGGTCAGGCGAGCGAGTCCAGGTGGCGGAGGGCGATCGCGTACGACGTGAGGAGGGAGGTCTCGGTGTAGGGGAGGCCGAGGGACTCACAGTGGGCGCGGACCAGGGGCTGGGCCTTGTGCAGCGCGGGGCGGGGCAGGGCCGGGAACAGGTGGTGCTCGATCTGGTAGTTGAGGCCGCCGAGCATCCAGTCGGTGACGGCCCCGCCGCGGATGTTGCGCGAGGTGAGGACCTGCTTGCGCAGGTGGTCCCAGTCGTCGTCCGGGCCGGGCATCGGCATGCCCTTGTGGTTCGGCGCGAACGCGGCGCCCAGGTGCAGGCCGAACAGCGCCTGGTGCAGTGCCATGAAGGCCAGCGCGACGGGCACGGGCAGCAGCAGGAACGCGGCGCCGAAGTACAGGACGTGGTGCGCAGCCAGCAGGAGCCCCTCGGTGCGGCGCTCGCCGGCGGGCCGCTCCTTCAGCGTCTGGACGCTCGACACCTGAAGGGCGATCCCCTCCAGCGTCGTGAGCGGGAAGAACAGCACCGCCTGGTTGCGGGTCAGCCAGCCGATGAGGCCGCTGGTCCTGCCGACGGCGTCCTCCTTGGTGAAGACGAGGGCGCCCGCGCCGATGTCCGGGTCCTTGCCGACGTGGTTGGGGTGGGCGTGGTGGGCGTTGTGCTTGTGGTTCCACCAGCCGTGGCTGAGACCGAGCATGAGGTTGCCGAGGAACAGCCCGAGCCGCCGGTTGCCCTGGGCCGTGGCGGCGATCTGCTTGTGGCCCGCGTCGTGCCCGAGGAAGCCCATCCTGGCCGAGAGCAGCGCGGCGGGCACCGCCAGCGGCAGCGCCCACCAGCCCCCGACGGCCCCCGCGGCGGCCCAGACCGCGATGGTCGCGAGCGTCGTGAAGGCGATCGAGCGGCCGTAGTAGGCGGTGCGGCGCTCCATGAGCCCGCTGGCCCTGACCTGACGGGCCAGCGGAGTGAAGTCGCTGCCGGTCCGCGGTGCTACGAGGGTCTCGGTCAAGGTCTCTCCCGGGTCGTCGGTGCGTCGGTCCTGACGCTAGGCAGCGCCGCGCCGATCCCGGATCCCCCACCCGAGCCACCCCCCTCCTGGCTCCCAGGTCTCTATCGCCCGAGAACCCCGCCCTGTAATGGGCGGATGGGACAGGTCACCCCGAAGGGGCACGACAGCGGCCTTCAAGCCTCACTACGCTCTGGGGCATGAGCGTGCACCATGCGTTGGGCCATCCCCTGGACGCGGTCGTCGCCGTGCTGCGCGCCCCGTCCGAGCCCGACCGCCTCACCTTCTGGCCGGAGCGGGCGCGTCCCCGGCTGGCGATCGTCCTCGCCGTCGTCCCGCTCGCCATCGGGCTGACCGGCGGGTCGATCGCCCTCTACGCCGGGCTGCACAGCGTCACCGCCGACCTCGCCTGGCCGCTCGGCGTGCTGCAGTGCCTGCCGGTGCTGGCCGCGCCGCGCTGGCCGGTGCCCGCGTGGCGGGCCGCCATGGTCGGGATGCTGTGCGGCACCGCCGTGGGCGGCACCGCCACGTTCATGCCGTGGCCGGTGACGTCGCTGCTGGCGCTCGTCGCGGTGCTGTTCGCGGTGGGCGCGGGCTCGGACCGGCCCAAGCCGCTGGGCGCGGGGCTCGTCACCGTCTTCGTGATCGTGGCCGTGCCGCTCTGGGTCGGCCGGCTGGAGTCCTGGTTCGGGCTGATCCTCGCCGGCATCGTGCTGCTCGCGCTGGCGTTCGGCGACGCCGTGGGCGGCCGGTACCTCGCCGAGATGCGGCTGGCGCTCCAGGACGAGCGGCACCGGCGCGACCAGGCGCTGAACGCGGTCCTGGAGGAGCGCTCCCGGATCGCGCGGGAGCTGCACGACGTCGTCGCCCACCACATGTCGGTGATCGCGCTCCAGGCCGAGGCCGCGCCGTACAAGATCCACGACCTGCCGGAGCCCGCCCGCGAGACGTTCGCGCTGCTGCGGGACGAGGCGCGCAGCGCGCTGACGGAGACCCGGAGGGTGGTCGGCCTGCTCCGCGCCGGATCGGAGGCCGCAGAACGGGCCCCGCAGCCGGGCGCGGACCGGATCCCCGAGCTGCTCGACGCGCACGAGGGGCTGGCCGTCACGCTCACGGTCACCGGATCACGCCGGACCCTGCCCGACGCCGTCGACCTGTCGGCGTACCGGATCGTCCAGGAGGCGCTGAGCAACGCCGCACGGTACGCGCCGGGATCCACGGTCGAGGTCGAGGTCCACTACGGCGAGCACGAACTGCGCCTCGAGATCCGCGACGACGGCGCCAAGGTAGAACCGCAGCCCGCGAACGGAGGACATGGCCTGCTCGGCATGCGCGAACGCGTCGCCATGCTCGCCGGCTCGCTCGCGACCGGCCCCCGGCCCGAGGGCGGTTGGGCGGTGGCCGCCGAACTCCCCTACGATGGCCGACATGATCCGGGTGGTGATCGCTGACGACCAGGTGATGATCAGGGACGGTCTCGCCGCGCTGCTGGACTCCGATCCCGAGATCACCATCGTCGCGCAGGCGGGCGACGGCCAGGAGGCCGTCGAGCTCTCCGCCGAACTCGCGCCCGACGTCGTGGTGATGGACATCCGGATGCCCCGCATGGACGGGCTGGCCGCCACCGCGCTGATCGCCTCCGAGACGGGGCCGCACGTCCTCATCCTCACCACGTTCGACCTCGATGAGTACGTCTACGAGGCCCTGGGCGCGGGCGCGTCCGGCTTCCTGCTGAAGGACGCCCCCGCGCACGACCTGATCCACGCCGTGAAGATCGTGGCGTCCGGCGACGCCCTCCTCGCCCCGTCGGTGACCCGCCGCCTCATCCGGGACTTCGCGCGGCGCCGCCGCCACGAACGCCCCAGGACCAACGCCGCAGACGGTCTCACCCCCCGCGAACTCGACGTCCTCCGCCTCATCGCCCGGGGGCTGTCCAACACCGAGATCGCCGGTGAGCTCTTCCTCGCCGAGCAGACCGTCAAGACCCACGTGGGCCACATCCTCACCAAACTCCACCTCCGCGACCGCACCCAGGCCGTCGTCTTCGCCTATGAGAACGGCATCGCGGGCTGAGGCTCGGCGGGGGTTCAGCCGCGGGTCAGGGGGCGGATGAGGACTTCCTGGGTGACGGAGGCGACGAGGTCGCCGGCGCGGGTGTAGAAGGTGCCGTGTGCGAGGCCCCGGGTGGCGGCGTAGCTGGGGCTGCGGGTGTCGAACAGGAGCCAGTCGTCGAGGGAGAACGGGCGGTGGAACCAGACGGCGTGGTCGAGGGAGGACAGCTGGAAGGGGGCCAACGGGTCGAGGCGGCCCAGGAAGGCGGTGCCCGCGAGGCCGATGTCGGAGGTGTAGGTGAGGGCGCAGACGTTGCGGAGGTGGTCGTCGCCGAGGGGGTGTCGGGAGCGGACCCAGATCTGGCGGCGCGGCTCGTCGGCCGAGGAGGACACGTCGTTGAAGCGGATCTCCAGGGAGCCCGCGTAGGCGCTCCACCGGGAGGGCGCCGGCTCGGCCTCCTCCGGCGGCACCGTCTCCGGCATGGGCTGCTGGTGGGCCGGGCCCGGCTCGTCGCCGTGGAAGGAGGCGGACAGACCGAAGATCGCCTCGCCGTCCTGGACGGCGACCACCCGCCGCGTGGTGAAGGCCCTGCCGTCGCGGACCCTGTCGACGCTGTAGACGATCGGCTGGTCGCTGCGCCCACCGCGGATGAAGTACCCGTGCAGCGAGTGCACGAGCCTGCCTTCGGGCACCGTCCCACCCGCCGCGACCAGCGCCTGCGCGGCCACCTGCCCGCCGAACGCCCGCTGCGGCGACCCCTGGTGGCACCGCCCCCGGAACAGGTCGGCCTCCAGCCGCTCCAACCGCAGGGTCTCCTCGAAGCCCATCCCCTCCGCCGCCACCCGAACCCCTCTCCTCCGAGCCGATCACCGGCCACTCGCGCGCCTAAGCAGTAGCACAGGCCGCGCGCCGCCCCCTCCGCGGCCCTCCCGCAGCCCGCTCACCGCGCCCCTCGACGAACGGCCCGCCGACCGCCGCGCCGATGCGCCGGTGAGGATCCCGAGGCTCACCCGGAAGGTACCGCGGGCCTCCGACAGGATCGGGGGCCCGCGGTGGACGGCGGTCCGGGGTTCGGTCAAGTGCGGCGCAGGACCCGGCCGGCGCGGACGCCGGTCGGGACGCCGTCCACGAAGGCGGGGCTGCCGTTGACCACCACGTGGTCGATGCCCTCGGCGTAGGCGAGGGGGGCCGCGTAGGTCGCGCGGTCGGTGACGGCGGCCGGGTCGAAGACGACGAGGTCGGCGGCCAGCCACTCCGCGACCCGGCCCCGGTCGGTGAGGCCGAGGCGGGCCGCGGGCAGCGACGTCATCTTCCGGACCGCCTCGGCGAGCCCGAAGACCGAGCGCTCTCGGCTGTAGTGGGCCAGCGCGCGGGCGAACGTGCCGTAGTGCCGCGGGTGGGGGTGGCCGCCCGCGACGGTGTCGAGGTCCCAGCCGTCGCTCGCCACCGCGCTTCCCGGGTGGCCGAGGGCGAGGGTGACGTCGTCCTCGTGCATCGAGTGGTCGACGATGAACACGAGGGCCTGGTGCGCGGCCAGGACGCGCAGCATCGCCTCGGCCGGGTCGACGCCCTCGGCCGCCGCGATCTCCGCGATCGACGCGCTCGTCCGGTCGCTGTAGGGCCCTTCGGGGAGCGCGGCGATGACGATGCCCTCGGGCAGGAGGGTGCGGCCGAAGCGGGCGCGCACGTCGGCGGCGATGCGCTCGCGGGTTTCGGGGTCGGCGAGGCGTTCCAGCAGCGCGTCAGGGCCGCCGTCCATCGCCCAGATGGGCAGCCGGGCGGTCAGCCGGGTCGAGGACGCCGTGTAGGGGTAGACGTCGGTAGCCACGTCGACGCCTTCGGCTCGGGCCTGCTCGATCAGCTCCAGCGCTCGCCCTACCTTCCCGTGGTTGGCGGGCCCGACCGCCTTCAGGTGGGAGATCTGGAGGCGGACGCCGCTGCGCCGGGCCGTGTCGAGCGCCTCTCCTATGGAGTCGAGGAGACCGTCTCCCTCGTCGCGCATGTGCGTGGCGTACAGCAGGCCGTGTTCGCGGGCCACCTCCGCGAGCGCGACGACCTCGTCGGCGTCTGCGTAGGAGCCGGGCGCGTAGATCAGCCCGGTCGAGAGCCCGAAAACGCCCTGTCCGGCGGCCTCGGCGAGGAGCCCGCGCATCGCGGTGATCTCCTCCCCCGTCGCCACCCGCTGCGCGGACCCGATGACCGTCGCGCGCAGCGACCCGTGCCCGACGAGGGCGGCAAGGTTGACCGCCGGTTCCGCGCCTGCGATGTGCTCGGCGTACGAGGCGAAGTCCGGGTATCCGACCCCGGTGGGCACGGTGTCGGTCCCGGTCCGGTGCCCCGACGGGAACGGCGACTGCCCGCAGTTCCCGGTGACGAGGGTCGTGACGCCCTGGTGCAGGGCTCCGGGCGCGGCAGGGAAGAACCCGAGGGTGAAGTCGGCGTGCGAGTGCAGGTCGATGAACCCGGGCGTGACGACCCTGCCCCGGGCGTCGAGTTCGCGTTCCGCGGTGGCGTCCGACGGCGTCTCGCCGACGAACACGATGGTCTCGCCGGCGACGCCCACGTCGGCGCGGCGCGCGGCGCCGCCCGTTCCGTCGAGGACGATGCCGCCGCGGACAAGGAGATCGAAGCGCATGGGGGATCTTTCCGTGGCTCAGGTCAGCAGGGTGAGGATGGCCGCATACATGACGGCGCCGGGGATGAGGACGGCCCACCCGACGAGCAGCAGCGTGCGGAGCCGGGTCGCCTGGGCGACGCCGAGCGCGACGACCTGGTTCGGGTTGGGGAACGGCCCGTAGGTGTCGGCCTTGGAGCCCCACATGAACACGACGGCCCAGGCCGAGGACGAAAGCCCGACGGCCTCGCCCAGCGGGCCGAAGATCTGGTGGATGAGCACGATCTGGGCGGCGGTCGCGCCGGGCACCGCCACCCAGCCGAGGAGGGCGACGACGAGGGCGAAGGCGTAGGCGGACAGTCCGTTGAGGTGGCCGCTGAGCTCGTCCATCAAGATGGCGTAGGGGTCCAGGACGGTGATGAGGTCGAACAGGACCGCGAGCATCCAGAACAGGGCGACGACGCCCAGCATGCGGCGGAACCCGTCCCAGAAGGCGGCGAGTCCCTCGCGGGCGGGTACGCGGGCGGCGACCACGGTGACGATCGTCATGATCGGCAGCGCGGCGATCGGGAACAGCGCCCCTGCCCGGGTGACGGAGGCGGCGACGACGGCGACGGCCAGGGCCGCGCTGAAGGCGACGGCGGCGCGTCCGGCGGTCGCGGGCAGGTCGTCGGCTTCGCCCGGTCCGTGTTCGGCGTCGTAGGCGTCGCCTCCGTCGCGTCCGCTGGAGCGCTGGATGCGGGGCAGGACGAGGACGGCGACCGCGTACGAGAGAATCGCCAGCGGCAGCCCGCACACGAGCAGGAAGCGCGGGTAGGACAGGCCCGTCGCGTCGAAGATCGCGATGTTGGCCGGCGAGAAGGGCGCGACGGCGAGCCCTCCCGCCGCGCCGAGGAACAGCGCGGTGGCCGCGGTGGAGCGGGTGAGCCCGGCCCGCGCGGCGACCGGCACGGCCAGCGGGGCGATGACGGCCAGGGCCCCGGCGAGAGTGCCGAGTGAGAAGACGAGGACGAGGGCCGCCGTCATGAGGCCGAGCGCGATGGCCAGCAACCCGTCGCCGGGGAAGAGCCGCAGGACCCGCCGGACGATGAGCGCCGCGCCGCCGGTGCGGCGCAGGACCTCGCCCAGCCCGGAGCCGAGCGCGCACAGGACGCCGATGAAGAACACCGAGTCGCCGAAGGCGCTGCCGAGCGCCGTCGCGGTGTCGACGAGGCTCAGTTGGGCCAGGAGGAGTCCGCTCAGCAGGGCGACGGCGGTGGACGCGACGAGGTTCAGGCCGCCGATGGCCAGTGCCGCGTACACGCCGATGGGCAGCAGCCCCCAACTGGTGGGGGCTTCGGCCGTCAGCCCGGCGGCGAAGGAGACGACCAGGAGGACGACCGAGACGCCCAGCTGGATCCGGCCGCGGATGGTCGGGGGCGGCGTGAGGGTCAGCGCCACGGGGAGGCCTCCAGGGCGAGCAGGTCGTCGGCGTGGTCGGCACCGGATTCGAGGAGGATCTCGGCGAGGGTCTGTTCTTCGCGGATCGTGGCGAAGCGGACGTCGGACGCTGAGGTGGTGAAGCCATGAACGGCGGGCCGGGTGACGTTGTTGTAGGACCAGTGCGCGGTGAAGGCGTAGCCTCCGGTGTCCAGTAGGGTGATCAGGTCGCCGGGTTCGAGCTCGGGCAGCGGCCTGTCCCGGGCGACGAGGTCTCCGGCGAAGCACAGCGGGCCTGCCACGTCATGGCCGATCTCCGGGGTGTCCTTGCGGAGTCCTTCCGCGGTGTGGGCCGCGATCCGCAGCGGCCATGACTCGGGCATGAAGACGGTGCGGGTCGCGAGGTGGCCGCCCGCGTGAGTGAGGGCGACGCGGCGGCCCCCGACGTCCTTGACGTACTCGACGACGGCGACGGTGAAGCCGTTCTTGGCGGTGAGGGAGCGGCCGAACTCGGTGATGAGCTCGTAGCGGCCGTCGAACAGCCCGGGGACGCCCTCGCGCAGCCAGGAGACGTGGTCGGCGTGCGTCGGGGACATCGTCTCCCCGTCGAAGTCGACCGGGAGACCTCCGCCGATGTCGAGGCCGGTGACGCGGCGGGTGCCGGCGAGCGCGTTGATCTCCTCGGCGAGGTCGTAGGCGGCCCGGACTCCTGCGGTGATCAGCTCGGGCGGGCAGCCCTGGGAGCCGACGTGGACGTGCAGCCGGGTCAGCCACGGGTAGGCGTCGAACGCGTCGATGACCGCTCGGCGGGCGCCGGGATCGGCGAGCGGGGCGCCGAACTTGGACGTCTGCGACGCGGTGCTCATCGCGGCGATGGAACCGGCGCCGACCTGCGGGTTGAGGCGCAGGCCGAGCGTCGACGCCGACGGCGCCTCGGCGAGGAGCGCGTCGATCCGCGCCAGTTCGGCGAGGTTGTCGGCGTTGACGGCGACCCCGAGTGCCAGCGCACGCACCAGTTCCGCCCGGGTCTTGACGGGCGAGTCCAGCACGATCCGCTCCGGCGCGAAGCCCGCGGCGACGGCCAGGGCCAGCTCGCCGGGGCTCGCCACCTCGCAGCCCAGACCCGCATCTGCCAGCAGCCGCAGCACCGGGACGAGCGGCGTGGACTTCGCTGCGAACGCGTGCAGGACGGGGACGTCCCCGAAGGCCGCCTTGAGATCGGCGACGGTGGTCAGCAGGCCGTCCACGTCGATGAACCCGGCGGCGGGATGATCGGGGCCGATCAACCCCGCCCGGACTGCCGCCTGCAGGACTCGGTCCCTGCGGCTCGGGTCGGTCGCGGGATGACCGACATCGGCGGTGGCCTGCACGTGCGCTCCCTCGGTGGTGGCGGCGAATTCGCGCCAGCATCGACCACGTCCCAGCCGAACCGGCCAGATTGCCGGTATTCGCCACATGAACCCGCCTCCGTGCACCCGTCCGACCCGGATACCGCCACCTATCGCAGTATTCCGCCACAGTTCCGTCCATCGCCGCCAGGACGCGCGGTTCGGGGCATCGACGGGACTGCGGTCCCTGGCTCCCGGGCGCTCGAGCGGGCTGGAATCACCGCATGGGAATTCGGCTGCTGCGGGAAGGGACCGGCGCGCTCGGCGGGAGGAGGCTCGCGGTGGCCCTGGCGCTGTGCGGGTCGTGCGTCGCGGGATGCGGCGGATCGCCTTACCGCGATCTCGCCCCGTACCAGGAGAAGACGCCCACCTCGGCGCCGGGGCACCGCTCCGTCGGCCTCTCCGAAGAGGCGGGCGGGCTCGTCAAGGTGCCCGGCCGCGCTCCGCACCACCTCACCGGGGACCTGCCGGGCACCGTCACCAAGGTGGTCACCGGGTACTACCGACTGCCGTCGGTCGCGGAGGACGCGAGCACGGCGCGGCTCACCGCCGTGATCGCCGTCGAGACCGACGCCGCCCCGCGCGGCGACGTCCGCCTGCCCGACGTCTACAACGACCTGATCGGCCGCCTGTCCGGCGGCCACACGAACGACGACCTGGGGCACGTCTCCGACATGGACCCCGGACCCCTCGGCGGCGTCGCCGAATGCGGCTACTCCCCGGTCCGCGCGGACGAGATGATCTGCGCCTGGTACGACGACGAGACCGCCGGCGCAGCCTCCTTCCCGAACCTCACCACCACCGCCGCCGACGACTTCCTCGAGAACAGGGAGTTCAGCGCCGTCTGCCGCGCTTTCCTCGCCCTCCGCCAAGCCCTGGAGCACTGACCGCGGAGCTTAGGCGGGGGGCTCCTCGGCGAGGACCGCGAGGGCCGCGGAGGTCCGGTGGAACTCCGTGTCGCCCAAGAGGGCGCGGAGGGAGGCGTTGAAGGCGTCGATCGTGGGGCGGGCGGCGTCCAGCGCGGCGGTGCCCTGGCCGGTCAGGTGCAGGGAGACGGCGCGATGCTCGGCGGGGTGGGGGCGGCGCGCGAGCAGGGCCGCGGCTTCGAGGCGGCCGACGAGCGCGGTGACGGCCGACTCGCGCAGGCCGAGGACCCGGGCGAGGCCCTGCTGGGTGATCCCAGGCTCGTCGTGCACCGCGAACAGGGCCCCGAGCTGCGCGGTGGTGATCCCCGCGGCGTCCTTGCAGCGGCGGTCGGCGTCCGTGCGCAGCCGGTGGGCGGCGCGCTGGAGGAGGAAGTACAGGCGGTCGTCCGGTGCGGGCATACCGGGATCTTGACAGACGCGGCGGCCCGTCGCATATCCTCACTTCACTAGTGAAGTGAAAACGGGAGGGCAGGCCCATGGACCCGATGGCGTTCGCCGAGTCAGTGCTCGCCGCACAGCCGTTCAGCAAGCTCATCGGCACCCGGATCGTCGCGTTCGGCGACGGCGAGGCGGTGCTCGAACTCGACATCCGCGACGACCACCGCCAGCAGAACGGCCTCGTCCACGGCGGCCTGCTCAGCTACCTCGCCGACAACGCCCTGACGTTCGCCGCCGGCGCCGAAGTCGGCGGCAACGTCCTCACCTCAGGCTTCACCATCGACTACCTGCGCCCCGCCGTCACCGGCACCCTCCGCGCCGAAGGCAGAGTCGTCCGCGCCGGGCGCACCCGCATAGTCACCCGCTGCGAGATCTTCACCCTCCCCCCGGACTCCACCCCCGCCCTCTGCGCCGTGGCCCAAGGCGACATAGCGGTCCTCTCCCCCACCTGATCTCTTGCTCGCCGCGCCCTGACTCCCCTCTCCGCCCAGGCCCTGGGGACCCGTCGATCCGCGAGGAGGAAAGGGGGGAGGAGTGGGGCGGGCGTGACCTTCGGTGGGAAGGAGGGTCAGAGGGGGCGGATGGAAGAGACGTCGCGGGATCGGATCGTCGGGGCGGCGACCCGGCTGTTCGCCGTGCTGGGATACGACCAGACCGACAGCGCGCTGATCGCGGAGACCGCGGGGGTGCCGGTCGAGGAGGTGCGGCGGGAGTTCGGGGACCGGCGGACCCTGTACGTCGAGGTGTTCCGGCGGCTGCAGGCTGCCGAGTGGCGGTTGCTGCGCGCCTACACCGAGGGCGGGGTGGACCGGGAAGGGGCCCACAGGTTCATCGACGGGTACATCGACTTCTCCCTGGAGCACCCCGAGCACGCCGCCCTGTGGACCCAGCGCCGGATGAACGACGCGGCGGACCTGCGGGAACTGGAGACCGAGTTCGTCGTCCCGCAGACGAACGCGTCGCTGGAGGCGTTCTCCGCGCTGTTCGACGACGGCGTCGATCCCGAGCTGATGATCTGGTCCGTCACGTGGATCATCCAGGCCTTCACCCTGGCGGGCCTGCCCGGCGCCGCGGACCGGGCCGGGCCAAGGTCCGTCGCCCGCTTCCGCGCGCACCTCCACACCCTCGTCGACCAGATGCTGCGGTAGTCAGAGGTCGATGAGGTAGCGGCGCACGTCCGCGGCGGAGCCCGGTTCGAGGACGCCGCCGCCCCGCTCGATCGTTTTCGCGGAGGCGGTGTTGCCGGGCTCGCAGACCAGGAGCACCCGACGCATGCCGAGCGCGCGGGCCTCGTCGAGCATCCGGCTCAGCGCCCAGGCGGCGAGGCCGCGGCGGCGTGCGGACGGGCGGACGCCGAAGCCGATGTGGCCGAGGAGCGCGGCGCGCGGGTCGCTGTCGGCGCGCAGCGCGATCCCGCCGAGCACACGACCGTCGGCGACGATCCACCGGTGGGTGATGGCCGAGGCGTCCAGCCGCGCCACCCACGCCGCGAAGCCCTCCGGCGAGCCGACCTCGTCGTCCGGGCCGAGGCCGAAGCCGTCCTCGTGCGCGCCCGGCCCCCACTCCAGGTGGGCGTCGAGCCAGGCGGCGTACATCCGGACGTCGGGGGGGATCAGCTCCGGCACGCCTCAAGCCTAGGCGATCGCCAGGTTCGCCGACCCCGGGAAAGTTCCCGACACAGTGTCGGTATCATTCCGACATGTTGTCGATAAGACTTGAGAGAGCCGGGAGCCGCAGATGTTCCTAGCTCTGCGTGAATTGCGCTACGCCCGGGCGCGTTTCGGGCTCGTGGGCGCCGTGGTGGCGCTCATCGCGGCGCTGATGGTGCTGCTGTCCGGGCTCGCCGACGGCCTCGTCGACGACGGGGTGTCCGGCCTGAAGCGGCTGCCCGTCACGTCGTTCGCCTTCGAGGAGGGGGTGCAGCACGACGCGGCCTTCACCCGCAGCGTCGTCGACACGGCCGACTCCAAGGTGTGGGCCGGACGGGAAGGGGTCGCCGACGCCGCGCCGTTCGGGCTGTCCCTCGCCAACGCCGAGAGCGACGGCGGCGTCGAGATCGACTTCGCGCTGTTCGGCGTCGAGGCCGGCTCGTTCCTCGCCCCGCGGCCGGCACGCGGCGCGGGGCTCGGCGCCGCCGACGGCATCGTCGTCAGCCCCACCGCGCTGGAGGACGGCCTCGCGCTCGGCGACACCGTCACCCTGGACCGGATCGGCACCCGTCTGAAGATCGTCGGCGTCCTCGACGCCCAGCACACCTTCGGCCACGTCGACGTCGCCTACCTCCCGCTGCGCGCCTGGCAGGAGGTCCAGGCCGGTGTCCGCCCCGGCGAGCAAGCCGCCCCGCGCGTTTACACGCAGGCCACGGCGATCGCGGTGCGCGGCCCCGGCGCGGACCTCGCCGCCGCCGACCGGGCCGCGGGCACCGAGAGCCTCACCCTCCGGGAGTCCTTCGCCGCCTCCCCCGGCTACAGCGCCGAGACCTCGACGCTCCTGCTCATCGAGGTGTTCCTCTACGCGATCTCCGCGCTCGTCGTCGGCGCCTTCTTCACCGTCCTGACGATCCAGCGCAGGCAGGAGATCGCCGTGATGCGCGCGATGGGCGCCCCCACCCGTTACCTCCTGCGCGACGCGCTCGCCCAGGCCGTCATCCTGCTCGTCGCGTTCGTCGCGCTGGGCGTCGCGGCCGGGGTGGGGCTCGGGGCCTTCATGGACGGGAGCGGCGTCCCGTTCCGGTTGGCGGCCGGCTCCGTCGCGGGCGCGGCGGGCCTGCTCGTCGTGCTCGGCACGGTGGGCGCGCTGCTCGCCGTCGTCCGCATCGCCTCCGTCGACCCGCTGAACGCACTGGGAGGAGCACGATGAGCGCGGCACAAGGCACCGGACTCGTCATGCGGGGCGTGTCCCTGCTGCTCGGCGACGGCGAGGACCACGTCCAGGCACTCGACGAGGTGGACCTCACGGTCGCGCCCGGCGAGTTCGCCGCCGTCGTCGGCCCTTCGGGCGCGGGCAAGTCGAGCCTGCTGGCCGTCGCGGGCGGCCTCACCACGCCGACGTCCGGGACGGTGACGGTCGCGGGCCGCGACCTGCTCGCCGGATCGCGACGGGCACGGGCACGGCTGCGCCGCGAGGAGATCGGGTTCGTGTTCCAGTCCGGCAACCTCATCCCGGCGCTCACCGCGGCCGAGCAGCTGGAGCTCCCCGCCCGCTGGGGAGCCGGTCGCGGCCCGCGCCCCGACGCCCGGGAGCTGCTCGCCGACCTCGGGCTGGCCGGCAAGACCGACCGGCGGCCCGACCGGCTGTCCGGCGGCGAACGCCAGCGCGTCGGCATCGCCCGCGCCCTGGTGACCGCGCCCAGCCTCGTCCTCGCCGACGAGCCGACCGCGGCGCTCGACCGGGCCCGCAGCCACGACGTCGTCGCGCTGCTCGCCCGCGAGACGCGCGCCCGGGGCGTCGCCGCGCTCATGGTGACGCACGACCTGGACGTCCTTGCGCACTGCGACACCGTCTACGAGATGATGGACGGGAGCCTGAAGCGCGCCGAATGAGAGGAGCCCCGTGCCGAAGATCCAGGCGGCCACCGTGGCCGAGCACCGCGCCCGGCGGCGCCGTGCCCTCCTGGACGCGGCGCGGGCCATCCTCGCCGAGACCGGCGGCAAGGAGCCGCCGGCCCTCGGGGCGGTCGCCGAGCGGGCGGGGCTGGCGCGCTCCAGCGTCTACCAGTACTTCAAGTCCCGCGACGCGCTGCTCGCCGCCCTCATCGAGGACATGTTCCCGCAGTGGACGGCCTACGTGAACGCCCGCATGGACGAGGCCGACGGCGACGGCGCCAGGATCCTCGCCTACGTGGACGCCAACCTCCACCTCGTGGCGACGGGCGAGCACGCGATCGTCCAGGCCCTGGCGACCCTCGCCGACAGCGAACTCGTCATGCGCTCCAGCGGCGCCCTCCACGAAGGCCTCCGCACCCCCCTCGTCGCCGCCCTCACCGCCCACGGCGCGGCCCACCCCGAGGAGACCGCCGACCTCCTCCACGCCCTCGTCCTCCGCACCGGCCGCATGATCGAAGAGGGCCTCCCCGAACCCACCGCCCTCTCCCTCATCCACGACCTCCTCACCCCCTACCTCCACCCCACCCCCTGACGGCCTCCGCGTCGGCGACCGCGCCGTCCGGACTCCGCTGCGCGCTGAACAGCCGGACGGGCTCCGCGCTCGGCTCGACGCCGTACCGAGCGACCTTCCCGCCACCGGGTTCCGCCCCGGGGAGGACCGCTCAAGGCTCCGCACCCTGGGATCGTCTTTTCATGTCGGCTCTCGCTGTTCGGGCTTTCTGTCAACGCCTGCCGTGACCGGCGTTGGCTCGCGTCGGCGGTCAGGGGGTGGTGAGGGTCTTGTGGAGGCGGTGGGCTTCCTTGGCGGTGCGGGAGGTGCGGGGGGTGGCGGTCCAGGGGGTGAGTTCGGGGATCGGGGTGCGGATGCCGTGGTGTTCGGCGGTGTCGGCGGCGAGGGCCAGCAGGGGGCCCAGGCCCGGTGGGGTGGGGCCGGTTTCGGGAAGGATGCGGGGTAGGGCGGCGGCGTACAGGGGCCAGAGGTGGGCGCCTGCGCGTTGGGCTTCGGCCAAGGACTTGACGACTCTGGACAGGACGATGTCGGCAGACAGGGTCAGTTCCGCGAGGAGGTCGCCCATGTCCGAGGCGGGGAGCGCGTCTTGGGCGGCGAAGGAGAGCAGCGCGTCGAGGGCCGCGGCGCGGTCGGCGGCGTGGGAGGAGGCCAGGGCGAGGAGGAGGACCGCGGCGGTGGCGCGGCCGGTGGGGCCCGTCGCGTCGGCGAGCGCGAGGACGGTGTCGCCCTGGCCGTGCCGCCACTCCGGCCAGGCGGGCGCCTGGGCGAGGAGGTGCGCCGCCACGAGTTCGCGGTGCGAGGGCAGCACCGACGCCCACCGCTGCGTGGGCCTGCCGAGGATCCGCTTCTTCACCTCACTTCCGGTGAACGAGGCGAGTAGGCCCGCCCAAGCCACTTCGGAGCGGCACTCGCCCACCACGCTCAGCCTGGCGGCCTCGGCGACCCGCGGTGGAGGCGCCCACGGGGAGACCTCTCGCGGCAGCCGCACCACCGCGTACTCCAGGCAGGGGTCGGCGAACCCGCCGGACGCGATCCACGACCGTGCCGCGGCGGCGGCGGGAGAGCCCGACCCGGCCGGCATGGCCCCCTCGGAGATGCCGCGCGGCAGCCGCAGCAGGGCCTGCGCCAGGTCGTGCTCGCCCGGTTCCGCGCCCGCCTCCTCCAGCAGCCGCAGCCGCGCGGCGAACACCTCGGGATCCACGTGGCCGGTCGGCTCCGTGGGCGTCGCGAGGAGGGCGGGCTCGCCGAAGTGCCCGGCGGCCTCCAGGCAGCGCAGGCGGAGCAGCTTCGCGGGAGCCGGCTCGTCCCTCTGCTCGGCCCGCTCGACCAGCCTCCGCCGAACGGGCTCCGCACGGTCGGCCAGCAGCAGGCAGACGACGATGTGCAGGTGCGGAAGGTGTTCGGCGTACCGGTCTTCCAGAGCCCAGGGGCGCTTCCACTCGGCGAGTGCCCCGCGGGCCGCGGGACCGTGCACGACGAGCCCCTGGAGCAGTCGCTCGTGTTCCTGCCAGGGCTCCTCGCGGAACGCGTGCAGGTAGGAAGACAGCTCCGCGACGAGTTCGGCGGGCGAGTCGATCGGCGGATCGAGTTCGCGGGGCGCCACCGGATGCAGGACGGGGGTCTGCGCGGCGACGGGCTCGGCCGCGCCGCCGTACGCCGCGACGATCTTCGCCCGGAGCGGGCCGGTGAGTTCCGCGGCCGCGCCGCGCACCGCCTCGGCCGTCAACGGGTCGGCGGCCGGGGCGTACTTGACGGCCAGGCGCACCGCGCGTTCGCGGGTGTCGGCGTGGTCCACCGCGAAGGCGGCGGCGGCCAACGCGACGACTGTGCCCGCGCGGCCGCGGGCGGTCCTGTCGAGCCAGCCGAGGGTCTCGGTGAGGAATTTGCGCTCAGGCCGGAACAGCATCGCGTGCCCGACCTCGGCGACGATCGCGGGCGCCAAAGGCTCCGCGGCGTCCACTGCCCGCACCTGCGCGAAGGCCGCCGCGGCGACCGACGGCACCGCGGTGGGCAGCAGCCGCACATAGTCGCGCACCCGGGCGGCCGACTCCTCGGCGGTCGGCGCGAGCCGCTCGTGCAGCCTGACGAACCAGGCGAGTCCCCGGGTGTCGCCTCCCCGCAGGAACCTCCGCACGCAGGCGTCCAGCAGGAACGCCCGGTCGAGCCCTCCGACGAGTTCCTCGGCGAGGTTCAGGGCGCGCTCCCCCTCGCCGGTCCCGGGCTCGGGGACGGGCGCCTTCTCCGTGAGAAGCGGGCCCATGCCGTCCACCTCGAACAGGGCGGGTGCGAGGGTCGCGAAGAAGGGGTCGTCCGCCGCCCGCGAGTTCTCGCGCCACAGCAGCCAGCCCGCGACGAACGCGTCGCCCGTCGGGGGCGCCTCCGCCTCTTCGCGCAGCAGGCCGGCCACGATGTCCCACGTGGTGCGGTCGCCCCACGCGGTGATCTCGCCGAACCGCAGCCGCGCCGCCAACCGGGCCGCGAGGTCGAGCCGCCACGCCCGCGGCCGACGCGCCAGCACCTTCAGCACCGACGCGGACACCTCGGCGGCGCCGTCGTCCCACTGGCGCAGGTCGCGCCGGGTCAGCCAGGCCGCGGTCGCCGCGGCCCCGCCCAGGCAGCCCGCGCCCGCCGTCTTCAACGCCCCGGCCCGGCAGTCGCCTCCCCAGGAGTCCAGCCGCAGCGACCGCAGGAAACCGGGAAGCGCGCTGGCCGCCTCTCTGCGGCCCCGGTCGTCGAGGCCGAGCACGCGTTCGGTGACCTGCACCGCCTTGCGCCGGTCCCTGGCCCGAAGCAGGGCCTCCAGCTCGTCCCACACTGCCATTGCTCTCTCCTGCCGCCGGGGGAAGGCACGTCTCGCGACCGGGCGTCCCGCGCAGCACGGTAGCGACGGGCACCGACATACACGGAACGGTCTCGCCCGGCCCCGGACGCCCCGAGCGGTTATCCACAGGGCGAGCGAAACGCGTCACGCGCGCATCACTTGCTGTGATCTCATGAGGGCGGGTGGCATGGCTCGGGGAGGTGCGCGGTGCGGGGGAATGCCTGGTCGGAAAAGGTCCGGTCGGAAAAGGTCCGGTCGGCGAAGGTTCGGTCGGCGAAGGTTCGGTCGGGAAAGGCTTGGCGGGAGACGGCCGTCTGGGTTCTGGTGGCCGCGGTCGGGGCCGCGGCGTGGGCGGTGCTGGCGCTGGCGCGAGGGGAGAGGGTGTCGGCCGCGTGGATCCTGTTCGCGGCCGTCGCCTCGTATGCGATCGCCTACCGGTTCTATGCCCGGTTCCTCACCTATCGGGTGCTGCGGCCGGATGACGCGCGAGCCACGCCGGCCGAGCTGAGGAACAACGGGATCGACTTCCATCCGACGGACCGGCGGGTGCTGTTCGGGCACCACTTCGCGGCGATCGCGGGGGCGGGGCCACTGGTCGGGCCGGTCCTCGCCGCGCAGTGGGGGTACCTGCCGGGAACCCTGTGGATCATCGTCGGCGTCGTCTTCGCCGGGGCCGTCCAGGACCTCGTGGTGCTGTTCTTCTCGATGCGGCGCAGCGGCCGCAGCCTCGGCCAGCTGGCGCGGGACGAGATCGGCCCCGTCGGCGGGGTCGCCGCGCTCGTCGGCGCGCTGGCCATCATGGTGATCCTGCTGGCGGTGCTGGCCCTCGTCGTGGTGAACGCGCTGGCGCACTCGCCATGGGGCGCCTTCTCCATCACGATGACCCTCCCCATCGCCCTGCTCATGGGCTGCTACCTGCGCTACGTGGGCTACGGCAGGGTCCTTCAGACCTCGTGCGCGGGCGCGGCGCTGCTCGTCCTGGCGGTGGCCGCAGGGAGTCGGGTCGCCGAGTCCGGGTGGGCCTCGGCGTTCACCTGGTCCCCCGAGACGCTCACCCTCGCCCTCATCGGATACGGCTTCGTCGCCTCGGTGCTGCCGGTGTGGATGCTGCTCGCGCCACGCGACTACCTGAGCGCGTTCATGAAGATCGGCGTCGTGGCGATGCTCGCGGCCGGCATCCTGCTGGCCCGGCCGGATCTGCGGACCGAGGCGTTCACGTCGTTCGCCTGGACGGGCGACGGCCCGGTCGTGGCCGGCGCGCTGTTCCCGTTCGTCTTCATCACGATCGCGTGCGGCGCGCTGTCCGGCTTCCACGCCCTGGTGTCCAGCGGCACCACCCCGAAGCTGCTGGAGAAGGAGTCCCAGGTCCGCGTCATCGGGTACGGCGGCATGCTCACCGAGTCCTTCGTCGCGGTGATGGCCCTGATCGCCGCGTGCGTCATCGACCCGGGACTGTACTTCGCGATGAACATGCCGGCCTCCGCGCTCGGCCCGACCCTGGAGTCGGCGTCCCAGGCCGTCGCGGGCCTCGGGTTCACGATCACGCCCGAGCAGCTCGCGGGGGCCGCCGAGTCCGTCGGGGAGAGCACCCTCGTCGCCCGGACGGGCGGGGCCCCCACCCTCGCGGTCGGGATCGCCGACATCTTCGCGTCGGTCGTCGGCTCCAAGGCGTTCTGGTACCACTTCGCGGTCATGTTCGAGGCCCTGTTCATCCTGACGACGGTCGACGCGGGCACCCGGATCGGCAGGTTCATGCTCCAGGACACCGTCGGCAACGTGTGGAAGCGGTTCGGCGACGTCAGTTGGAAGCCGGGCGTGTACCTGTCGAGCGCGGTCGTCGTCGGCGCCTGGGGGTGGTTCCTGTGGGCGGGCGTCAAAGACCCGCTCGGCGGCATCAACCAGCTCTTTCCGCTGTTCGGCATCGCCAACCAGCTCCTCGCCGCCATCGCCCTCATCGTCTGCACGACGCTGCTCATCAAGACGGGCCGCGCCCGCTACGCGTGGGTGACGCTGGTGCCGCTCGCCTGGGACGTCGCGGTGACCCTCACCGCGTCCTGGCAGAAGGTCTTCTCCAGCGACCCGCGGATCGGCTTCTTCGCCCAGCGCGACCTCTACCGGGACGCCCTCGACGCGGGCAGGACCTCGCTCGGCAACGCGAAGTCCACGGCGGCGATGGAGCAGGTCGTCCTGAACTCGACGGTCGACGGGGTCCTCGCGGCGTTCTTCGCGCTCGTGGTCCTCGTGATCCTCCTCGACGCGATCCGCGTCTGGATCACCGCGCTGCACCGCCGCACGTCGACCACGACCGAGGACCCCTACGTCCCCTCCCAGCGGTGGGCGCCGTCCGGGCTGATCCCGACCCGCGCCGAGCGCGAGCGCATGAAGTCCGAGCCATGATCGTCCGAGCCATGATCGCCCGAGCCGCCCTGCGCCGCGCGGCGCCGTGGCTCCGCTCCTTGTGGCGGCTGCTCCGGGAGTTCACCGGCGACAGCGCCTACGAGCGGTACCTGGCGCATCGCGCGGTCGCCCATCCGGGCGAGCCCGTCCTGTCGGAGAAGCGGTTCTGGCGGCTGCGCACCGACTCCCGCCCGTCCTCGGGCTGCTGCTGACGCGGACGGACGCGGACGGTGACAAGGTCCTGTCCAGACCGTCACGTTGCATGAAAATTCATTGAGGTGCATAATCAAGCCGTGTCCAAAGTACTGACCTCCCTGCCCGCCGGCGAGCGCGTCGGAATCGCCTTCTCCGGGGGCCTCGACACCTCCGTGGCCGTCGCGTGGATGCGCGACAAGGGCGCCGTGCCCTGCACCTACACCGCCGACATCGGCCAGTACGACGAGCCCGACATCGGCTCGGTGCCCGGCCGCGCCAAGCAGTACGGCGCGGAGATCGCCCGGCTGGTCGACTGCCGGACCGCCCTCGTCGAGGAGGGCCTGGCGGCCCTGGCCTGCGGGGCGTTCCACATCAGGTCCGGCGGCCGGGCCTACTTCAACACCACCCCCCTCGGCCGCGCCGTCACCGGCACCCTGCTGGTCCGCGCGATGCTCGAGGACGGCGTGCAGATCTGGGGCGACGGGTCCACCTACAAGGGCAACGACATCGAGCGGTTCTACCGCTACGGCCTGCTGGCCAACCCCGCCCTGCGGATCTACAAGCCGTGGCTGGACGCGGACTTCGTCGGGGAGCTCGGCGGCCGCAAGGAGATGTCGCAGTGGCTGCTCGCGCACGACCTGCCTTACCGGGACAGCGTGGAGAAGGCGTACTCCACCGACGCCAATATCTGGGGCGCCACCCACGAGGCCAAGGCCCTGGAGCACCTCGACACGGGCATCGAGATCGTCGAGCCGATCATGGGCGTCCGGTTCTGGGACCCCGCCGTCGAGATCGCCCCCGAGGACGTCACGATCGGCTTCGAGCACGGCCGACCGATCACGATCAACGGCCGCAAGTTCGACTCCGCGGTCGAGCTGGTGCTGGAGGCCAACGCCATCGGCGGCCGCCACGGCCTCGGCATGTCCGACCAGATCGAGAACCGGATCATCGAGGCCAAGAGCCGCGGCATCTACGAGGCGCCCGGCATGGCGCTGCTGCACGCGGCCTACGAGCGGCTGATCAACGCGATCCACAACGAGGACACGCTGAGCTCCTACTACGCCGAGGGGCGGCGGCTCGGCAGGCTGATGTACGAGGGCCGCTGGTTCGACCCCCAGGCGCTGATGCTGCGCGAGTCGCTGCAGCGCTGGGTCGGCACCGCGGTCACCGGCGAGGTCACCCTGCGGCTGCGCCGCGGCGAGGACTACACGATCCTCAACACCTCCGGGCCGGCGCTCAGCTACCACCCGGACAAGCTGTCCATGGAGCGCACCTCCGACCCGGCGTTCGGGCCGCTGGACCGCATCGGCCAGCTCACCATGCGCAACCTCGACATCGCCGACTCCCGCGCCAAGCTGGACCAGTACGCCGGTCTCGGCCTGGTCGGCAACGCCCACCAGGCGCTGATCGGCGCCGCCGCCGCGGGCCCCAACGGCCTGATCGGCACCCTGCCCGAGGGCTCCGCCGAGGCCATCGCCTCCGACGGCAACCCCCCGCTGGCCGAGCAGCCCCTCGACCGCGCCGCCATGGAGTTCGGCGCCGACTGACCGAGCTCCACCCGCGCCGACGGACGACGAAGCGCACGACCTGAGGGAAGGGCCGCACGGCTTATCGCCGTGCGGCCCTTCTTCATGTGCGGGGAAACCTCGTTCGCCTGGTCAGGCCACGGCCGGAGGCGGACGTGAAAGAAGCTCACCGGATGGGCGGGATCGAAGTGAAACTTTCTCGTGAGGTGATCCACCTCCGAGACCCCCCAGGAGGAACCCGCGTTGACCAGACGCAGGCTTGGCGCAGCACTCACTTTCCTTCTCCTCGTCATCGGCATCGCGATGACCGGGAGCACCACCGCGGGCGCCGCATCCGGCGCCGAGGCGCAGTACAAGGTCCAGGGGCCCAGCACAGCGGCCCAGCGCACCCAGATCGCGAACACCGGCGCCTCGATCGACGGCGTGCTCACCGACCACGTCATCGTGACCGCCGGGAAGAGCGAGCTCAAGGCCATCAAGAAGCTCGGATACACCGTGACCGAGCTGCCCGGCCCCGGCCCGGACGCGGGCGGCCCCAAGCCTTCGAGCGACATCACGACGTTCGACTTCCCCACCGCCGACGCGACCTACCACAATTACGCCGAGATGACGGCGGAGATCAACACGCTGGTGGCGGCGCACCCGACGATCGTGCAGAAGCTGAGCGTCGGCACCTCCTACCAGGGCCGCGACATCATCCTGCTGAAGATCAGCGACAACGTCGCGACCGACGAGGCCGAGCCCGAAGTGATGTTCACCCATCACCAGCATGCGCGCGAGCACCTCACCGTCGAGATGGCCCTCTACACGCTGCACCAGCTCCTCGACAACTACGGGACCGACTCCCGGATCACCGGGCTCGTGAACAGCCGTGAGATCTGGCTGCTGCCCGACCTCAACCCCGACGGCGGCGAGTACGACATCGCCACCGGCGTCTACCGCAGCTGGCGCAAGAACCGGCAGCCGAACACCGGCAGCTCCAACATCGGCACCGACCTGAACCGGAACTGGGCCTACAACTGGGGCTGCTGCGGCGGCTCGTCCGGCAGCACCAGCGCCATCACCTACCGCGGCCCGTCGGCGGAGTCGGCCCCCGAGGTGAAGAAGGTCGCCGACTTCGTGCGCGGCCGCGTCGTCGGAGGCGTGCAGCAGATCAAGACCGCCATCGACTTCCACACCTACAGCAAGCTCGTCCTCTGGCCGTACGGCTACACCACGTCCGACACCGGCGCGGGCCTCACCCAGGACGACCGCGACGCCCACGCCGCCCTCGGGCAGAACCTCGCCGCCACCAACGGCTACACCCCCGAGCAGTCCTCCGACCTCTACATCACCGACGGCTCCATCAACGACTGGCTGTGGGGCAACCAGAAGATCTTCAACTACACCTTCGAGATGTATCCCGGCGCGAACGGCAGCGGCGGCGGCTTCTACCCGCCCGACGAGCAGATCGTCCCGCAGACGTCCATCAACCGCGAGGCGGTCCTCCGCCTGATGGAATACGCCGACTGCCCCTACCGCATCATCAACAAGCAGGCCCAGTACTGCTGACCCCCGGAGGGGAGGCGCGCGACGCGCCTCCCCTCCCCCAGGCCCGCGGAAGGCTAGCCGGGACGGGTGGCGACGCCGAGGATCTGGGGAGACGCGGGGAAGGGCATCGAGGTGTCCTTCGCGGTCAGGTGGGTGACCCGGTCGACGGTGAACCCGGCCTCCCGCAAGGCGCCGAGGGTGTCGCGGGCGCAATGGCAGCCGCCTGCCATCCGCGGCCACAAGGTCGCGTCCAACACGCGCTGAACGCGGGCGGCACCGGGGTTCGGCGAGCGGACGTGCTCCAGGAACCGCAGTTGCCCGCCGGGCGCCAGAACCCTGACCATTTCAGCGAGGGCCGCGCCCACGTCCGGCACCGTGCACAGGACCAGCGAGGCCACCACGGCGTCGAACGCCCCGTCGGCGGCGGGCAGCCGGTCGGCGAGCCCGTCCACGACGGTGACGGGAACGGGCGCACGTGCGGCGTTCCCGACCGCGATCCCCCGCAGATGCGGCTCCGGCTCAACGGCCAGCACCCGCGCGACACCCGCCGGATAGTGCGCGAAGTTGAGCCCGTTCCCCGCCCCCACCTCGATGACGTCCCCACCCAGCCCCCTCAGCAGCGCCCCCCGATACCGCCCGACCCCCCGCTCCATCCCAAGACTCGCCCGCGCATACCAACGAGCGAACACCGGACGCCGCCCAGACCGACTCACAGATTCTTCCTCCCCTGAGCCCGCTCCGGCGGCAGGGCCCCTGTCGATTATGCGCAAGGAACCGCGCGGCGCTCGGCTGGATCCCGGCGGCAGGCCCGGGCATCGGCCGGCCCGCCGACCGCACCGACGTCCGCGGGGGCGGCTGGTTTTGGGTCCTCTCATGGGGGGCAAGGCGAATTACTCTCACGTTATGTGGAGGACGTGGCGGTTTTGGGCGATCGTCGTCGTGGGGGTCGCGGTGTGGGGGCTCTTCGGCGTGCCGGCTCGGGCCGCGGGGGGTGGGGGCGGGGCGGCGGTCGTGGTGGACGGGCCGGTGCGGGGGTTGTTGGACGCGCACACGCATGTCGAAGGGCACGAGGACATGGGCGGGCGGATCATCTGCGGGAAGCCGTTCGATCCGGACGGGATCGAGGAGGCGCTGCGGGACTGTCCCGACCACGGGCCGAACGGGCAGTACGCCGTCATCGAGAACTTCTTCGCGCACGGCACCGCCACCGGCACGCACGCCACCGACGGTTACCCGACGTTCAGCTACTGGCCCGCCCACGACTCCCAGACGCACCAGATGGTCTACCACGCGTGGCTGGAGCGGGCCTGGCGCGGCGGGCTGCGCGTCCTGGTCGACCAGCTCGTCGCCAACCGCATCCTGTGCGACGTCTACCCGCTCAAGCTGAACGACTGCGACGAGATGGCGACCGTCCGCCTGGAGATGCGGCGCGCCCGCGAGATGCAGGCCTACATCGACGACCTGAACGGCGGCCCCGGCAAGGGCTGGTTCCGTCTCGTCACCTCGCCGGAGCAGGCCCGCGCAGTCATCGCGCAGGGCAAGCTCGCGGTCGTCACCGGTATGGAGGTTTCCGAGCCGTTCGGCTGCGGCGTGTTCCTCGGTGTCCCCAAGTGCACGAGGGCGAAGATCGACCGGGGACTCGACGAGATCAGGGCGCTGGGCGTGTCCAGCATGTTCCTGTGCCACAAGTTCGACAACGCGCTGTGCGGGGTGCGGTTCGACGGCGGCACCGCCGGGCTCCTCGTCAACGCCGGCAACCTCCTCAGCACCGGACGGTTCTGGCAGGTCGAGCCCTGTACCGGGCCACCCGACAACACCCTCATGTCGGCGCGGTCGCTGCCCGCGCCCCTCGGCACGTGGCTGGACGTCCCCCTGAAGGGTCTGCCCAACTATCCCGAGGGCCCGCACTGCAACAGGTACGGGCTGACCGCTCTCGGCGAGTACACGCTCCGCGGCATGGCCGAGCGCGGCCTGATCGTGGAGATCGACCATATGAGCGCCAAAGCCGCGGATCAGACGCTCGACGTCCTTGAGGAGATCGGCTACGGCGGCGTCATCTCCTCTCACAACTGGACGCATCCCTCCTTCCTGCCGCGCGTCTACCGGCTCGGCGGCATGGCCACCCAGATCCAGCCCCGCCCCGACAGCGCCGTGAACTACTGGCGCACGCTGAGGGCCGCCGCCGACCCCGGCCACCTGTTCGGCTACGGCGTGGGCCTGGACGCCAACGGCTTCGCCAGCCTCCCCGGCCCGCGCCCCGGCTCCGCCGTCACCTACCCGTTCACCTCGTTCTTCGACCCGTCCGTCACCTTCGACCGCCTCACCACCGGCGTCCGCACCTGGGATTACAACACCGAAGGCGTCGCCAACTACGGCCTCCTGCCCGACTGGCTCGAAGACCTCCGCGAGACGGCGCCTCCGGCGATGCTCGACGACGTGGCCAACGGCCCCGAGGCCTACCTCCAGATGTGGACGCGCGCCCGCGACCGCGCGACCCGCTGAGGCGTCGAGCCGGATCGTCACCCCAGGGGCGCGAGCCGTCGGCTGAGGGTGAGGACCTGGTGGACGGTGAGGGGGTCGGCGGCGGCGCGGACCATGGGAACGGGCCGGGCCTCCGCTCCGATGAGCACGCCGGTGCTGCCGCTCAGCGAAGGGTCGGTGGCCGCGAAGACCGACGAGCGCGCGGCTTCGGACGCGGGGCCTGAAGTGGAGCGTTCGAAGGTCCGGCGCACCAGCGGCCACAGCAGGCGCAGCGGCGGTGAGACGATCTTCGGCGAGGTCATGGTGCCGTTGGTCATGCCGGTGGCGGCGCCGCCCGGGTCCGCCGCGAAGACCGTGACGCCGGTGCCGCGCAGGCGCTCGGCCAGGTGCACGGTGTAGGCGAGGTTGGCGAGCTTGGCGCGGCCGTACCAGTGGAACGCGTAGTAGCCGCCGGGCGGTTCCACTGCTTCGAAGCCGCGCTTGGCGACCTTGATCGCGCCGGAGGTGACGTTGACGATCCGGCTGGGGGCGCCTTCCTTGAGCCGGTCGACCAGCAGTTCGGTCAGCAGATAGGGCGAGAGGTGGTTGACGGCGAACGACGCCTCGACGCCGTCGACGGTCCGCCGCAGTTCGGCGGACATCGCCCCGACGTTGTTGACGAGCACCTCCAGCGGTCCTTCCGCCGCCAGAACCGCGGCCAGCGCCCGCACCTCGTCGAGCGAGGCGAGGTCGGCGGCCTCGAACCGCGGCGCGGCTCCGGTCGCGATCGCCGCGATCTCCTCGACGGCGCGTGCCCCGCGCTCGGCGTCGCGGCCGACCACGGTGACGGCGAACCCGCGCCGCGCGAGTCCCTTCGCCGTCTCCAGGCCGATCCCGCCGGTCCCCGCCGTCACCACTGCTCGCCCGCTCATGGCTTTCCCCTCACCGTCTCCGACGAAGCGGATAGTTATCCGTTTCAATGAGGGCACGCTAGCACAAGCGGATAGCTATCCGCTTAGGCGAAGAGGGGAGAGCCGAAGGGCTCCGGGACGTCAGCGCGCCGGGCGCAGGCCCGCCAGCAGGACGTCGAGGTAGAGTTCGCGGCGTTCGCCGTCGCCGGAGCGCACGGCATGGGCCGCGCCGCACAGGAGGCGGCGCACGTCGTCCGCGTCGATCTCGCTCCGGATCGCGCCGGCCAGGCGGGCCCGTTCCAGCAGGACCGCGAGCGCCTGGTCGAGTTCGGCCTTCATCTCGGAGGTCTGCGCCCCGGCATCGCCGGCGGACTCCAGCACCGCCGCGAAGTCCGGATCGTCCAGCGCGCGGTCGAGCGCGAAGCGCAGCAGACGGCTCAGGCCGACGAGCGCGTCTTCGGTGTCGGCGGCGGACCGCGCCTGATCGACGAGTTCCCCGAAGCGTTCGGCCGAGAGCGCCTCGACCAGCGCATGCCGGTTGGGGAAGTGGCGGTAGACCGTCCCGACGCCCACCTCGGCGAGCCTGGCGATGGCGTTCAGATGCAGCGAGTTGTCCCCGGCGGCCAACTGCTCGCGCGCTATCCGCAGGATCCGCGCCCGGTTGCGCGCGGCGTCCGCCCGCAACTCCGCACCCCGCCCCGCTCTCCCGGTCACCCCCCAAGCATAGGCACCCGAGCCGACAGAGCGACCGCGCCCCGTGGCAGACGAGTCCGGTCCCACCTCTCGTCCGGGCCCGCAGCCGCGCGTCCTCAGTCGGGCCACTCGCGGTCGGGGGCGTCGGGGTCATGCGGGAGGAAGGCCGAGCTGCGGTACAGGGCGATGACGATCACGACGAGGAGGAGGACGCCGAGTCCGCCCAGGACCAGGAACTCGGGGCGGACGGAGTCGTCGGAAGGTTCGGCCGGAAGGGTCTGGAGAAGTGCCGTGAGCATGTGCATGGGACCTCCGCGTGTGCGCCGGGCGGGAGGGCCGGCTTCACCGGTCGTGCACTGGGTGCCCACTTTATCCGGGCGGGGACTCTCCGCGGCGGGCTTCGTTCCTCCGCGGGAAGGCTCAACGAGGTTCGGTCGAACTGGAGCGGGTGGTCATCGGCTCGGGTCGCGGGGCCGGGGCGGGGCGGGGAAGCAGGAAGGGGGTGGCCAGGATGAGGACGCCCGCGGTGGCGAGGGCGGTGCGCGGGCTTGTGGCGTGGGCGAGCAGGCCGGTGAGCGCGGTCAGGACGGCGATGGCCGCCTGCTGGCCGATCGACCAGGCCGTCAGGGTGCGCGCGAGGAGATGCTGCGGGGTCTGTTCGAGCCGGTAGGCGGCCAGGACCGGGGTGTACAGACTCATGTTGACGATGATCGCCAGCTCGATCGCGATCACGGTGACGAGGCCCGCCGTGCCGGGGCCGACGAAGGCCAGGCCGATCAGCCAGACGGCGCGCAGCGTGCCGACCGTCCGGAACACGCGGTCCCTGCCGTGGCGGGCCACGACGCGCCCGGCCAGCCGGGATCCGACGAGGCCGCCGAGGCAGGGGGCGGCGAAGGCGAGGCCGTACTGCCAGGGCGTGAAGCCGAGTTCGCGGAGCAGGAGCACGGCGAGCACCGGCTCGGTGGCCATGATCAGACCGGAGACGAGCATGTTGTTGAGGTAGAGCGCCCGAAGCGTGGAATGGCGGAAGAGGTAACGCCAACCGTCGAACACGCCGAACGCTCGGACGGCGTCCTCACCGGTCCGTCGCGGCGCGTCCTCCCGGCCGCCGATCGCGGTGACGGCCAGCGCGGAGAGCAGGTAGCTGAACGCGTCGGCCGCCACGGTGACGACCGGGCCGAACAGGCCGATCGCGGCCCCGCCCAGCGGCGGCCCGACCGCGATGGAACTCCAGTTCGTCGACTCGAAGCGGGCGTTCGCGACGAGCAGGTCGGCCGGCCGGACGAGCGACTTGAGGAAGGCACCGGACGCCGCACCGAACGCGATCTTGGCCGCGGCGACCGCGATCGACACCGCGAGCAACTGGACGAAGCCGAGCCGGCCGAACGCGTACGCGACGGGGATCGTCGCCATCGCCGCGAACCGCACCAGATCCATCGCGATCATGACCGGGCGCTTGCGGCGGAACTCCACCCAGGGCGCGAGAGGCGCCGCGATCAGCGCGCCCACCGCGGGCCCCACCGCCGACAGCGCGGACACCTCGGCGGGCCCCGCGTGCAGCACCAGCACCGCGACGAGCGGCAGCGCCCCGAACCCCAGCCCCGACCCGTACGCGCTCACCGCGTACGCCGCCCACAGCCACCCGAACCGCCGCCCCAGCCGTCTCCTGCCCACCACGTGCGCTCCTCTACACAATCAGTCATTGTCCAAGAAGAGCCAATCTGGAGACAGAATAGAAGGTCAAACAACCATCATGCCGCTACTCCACAACTGCTGGTTGTTCACTAAGGTGAATCGGCGTGGACCTCGAAGCAGTACGCACCTTCGCCGCGGTCGCCGAGACCGGCCAGTTCCAGAAGGCCGCCGCCGACCTGTCCGTCAGCCAGCAGGCGGTCTCCAAGCGCGTCTCGGTGCTGGAACGCGACCTTGGCGTCCGGCTGTTCACGCGCACCCCGCACGGCGCGGAACTCACCATCGATGGGCGGGCGCTCCTCCCCCACGCCCGCGAGTTGCTGCGCGTCGCCGAGCGCGCGGTCGCGTCCGTGCGCCCCGGCAGCCGGCCGCTCCGCGTCGACGTGCTCACCTCGCGCAGCGCGGCGTCCGGTCTGATGCGCGGCTTCCACGGCGCGCACCCCGGGATCGACCTGGACATCCTGATGCTCTTCGAGATCGAGACCGCCGTCGCCGCCCTGCGCTCCGGCGCCCTCGACGCGTCCTTCCGCGCCGTCGGCGCACCGGGACGCCCCCTCCCCGACGACATCGATTCGGTCCGCGTCATCGACGAGCCGCTCCAACTCCTCGTGGGCCCCGGCCACGCCCTCGCGGGCGCCCACTCGGTGCGCGTCGCCGAGCTCGCCGACCACCGTATCTGGATGCCCGGCATCGCCCCCGGCACGGAATGGGCCGCCTACTACGACGCCCTGGTCGCCGAGTTCGGCATCGCCATCGAGGCGACCGGCCCCAACTTCGGCTCCGACGCCCTCCTCGACACCATCGCCGACACCCCGACCCTCGCCACCTTCATGGGCGCCCGCACCCGCCTCATCTGGCCCGCCTCCCACGACCTGCGCCTCATCCCGATCACCGGCCCGACCCCCGTCTACCCCCACTCCCTCCTCTGGCACCGCGCCAACCCCCACCCTGCCCTCCCCACCCTCCGCGCCCACCTCACCAGCTCCACCGCCGACCACGGCGCCCCCGGCACCTGGACCCCGCCGTGGACCGTCGCGCACTGACCGCATCCCATCACCCGGCACCGGAAGCCTCACCTATCTACCCTTGACGGATATTTACCGATCTGGTTCCGCCCTGGATGATGCGTTTCTCCCCTGACGATCGAGGAGGAACGCGTGGCGCACAACAGCTCATGCGCTCAGGCGGAAGGTCCTGAATGCACGTGCACATGCGGCGGCGCGAGACACGGATGCCAAGGGGGATTCGATCTCGCGGACAAGCCCATAGAGAAAGTTCTGGAGTATGTCGCCGAGCGGGAGGAAGAGTGGCGGAGCCTTCCCAAGAAGCAGGCCGCGATCGGCTGCGCACGAGCGACCGTCATCTCTTGGCTCCACCGCGACGTCCACCTTCTCAGCCACACCAGAGCGGCCGAACAACGCGCGTTCGAGAATGACGCGCGTCAGCTCGACCAGGGGCTCTTCCTGCGGGTCCTCGAAGCGGAACTCGGGCCCCTGCGAATGGCGGAGTTCCAGTCATGGGCCGGGGAATCGCATTTCTGGTGCGAACTGCTGGCTCAGCTCGCCTTCGCGCTGAGCCGATACGAGCATTTCTGGAACACCGTCGCCTACACCGTGGAGCGGGCCCTCCTCGGGCGGGACGACGTCCCCGTGCCGCCGGGACTTGAGCCCGCCGGACCGATAGGGATCGCCGCCCACGCGAGCTGGCGCTATCTCCACGAAGGCCTGATCACCGCCTCGGGGGCCTTCGATCCGCAGGCGCTGATCTGGCCCGCCCGGGTGATCGCCGTCCTCATGTGCCCGGACGCCTCGAACCACCCTGCCGTGCGGGAGCACTGCCTGGCACCGATCCTCCAGGAGGGCCGCGCCGAGGCAGGTCAAGAGGTCCGCGACCGCCTGAGCCGCACCTTCACCGAAGACCCTTGGTTCGCCTGACCGAAGCTCCCGAACAACTCTTCCGGGGAACGGGTGAGAGGGCGGGCGGGGGTCAGGGGAGGTCGAAGGTGTCGGCTATCCCGTTGAGGACGATGTCCAGGCCCAGGGCGAAGCGCCAGTCGTCGTCGTCCTTGCGTTGCGCGGTCCGGGCCCAGGCGTGGACGGCGGGGTAGCGGCCGGTCTCCATGAGGTGGCGCATGCGGCGGGCGTAGGCGTCGCGCATGCCGTCGCCGTCGGTGACGCCCTCCCGGTGCCGCAGTTCCGCCATGGTCGCTTCGGCGCCCACCGCGCCGCGAGTGTAGGCGCTGACGGTGTCGGCGACGGCCATCTTGGTGTCGGCGTCGAGCCCCAGGCCGTCGAGGGAGGCCAGGACGCGCTCGCCGACGAGCATCCTGTTAGGGATCAGGCCGATCGGGACGCGGGTCGTGGCCTGCGCGATCCACGGATGGGCCAGGTGGACCCGCCGTTCGGCATGGGCGCCCTCGGCGAGAACGGCGCGCCATCCGCCGGTTTCGGGCACGGGCTGCGAGGCGTAGACGGCGTCCACCATCAGTTCGAGGATCTCCTCCTTGTTCTCGACGTACCGGTACAGGGCCATCGCGGTCACGCCGAGACGGCCGGCGAGCTTGCGGATGGTGACGGCCTCCAGCCCTTCGGCGTCGGCCAGTTCCACGGCCGCCTCCGCGATCACCGCGTGTGAGAGCGTCGCACGGGTCTGGGCGCCTGCGGTGTCGATGCGCTCCCACACCGACGGCTTGAGCGTTTCCTCGGCTGCCATTGATCCCTCCTCGTCTACACCGTATCAGTCTGTTTACAACGTAGACCGATCTGTGTACGTTGTAGACACCACTCTACGACGTACACAGGAGATGTGATGAAGCTCAGGACCGCGATCATCATCGGCAGCGTCCGGGAAGGCCGGGCGGCTCCCGCCGTCGCCCGCTGGCTGGCGGGCGAGGCCGCCCGCCGCGACGACCTGGAGCTCGATGTCATCGACCTGCTGGAGACCCCCGTCCCCGAGCGGCTGCACGCCTACGACGGCGACCGCCTCGCCGCGCTCAGCCCCCGGCTCGCCGCCGCGGACGCCTTCATCGTGGTCACCCCGGAGTACAACAAGAGCTTCCCGAGCGCCCTCAAGGACCTCCTCGACTGGCACATGGCCGAATGGCAGGCCAAGCCCGTCGGATTCGTCTCCTACGGTGGGATGTCGGGCGGCCTGCGGGCCGTCGAGCAGCTCCGGCTCATCTTCACCGAACTGCACGCGGTGACGATCCGCGACACCGTCAGCTTCCACGGCGTGTGGGACCGGTTCGACGCGGACGGCGCGCCCGTCGACCCCGAGGGCGTGTCCGCAGCGGCCAAGACCCTCCTCGACCAGCTCGCCTGGTGGGGACTCGCCCTGCGGGACGCGCGCGCCGCCCGCCCCTACGCGAGCTGACGGAGGCACCGGTGCTGCTCTCACTCATGCGCTCCCGGCTCCGCTCCGGAGAGCTCCTCGCCATCGTCGCGCTCCAGCTCGCGGCCACCTTCGGCATGCTCTACCTGCCCACCCTGAACGCCGACCTCATCGACGACGCCATGGCCGAGACCGGCGGCGGCGACCTCGTCCGCACCGGCGGCGTCATGCTCGCCGTGGCGCTCGCACAGGCGGCGGTCACCGTCGGCGCCCTCGTGTACGCCTCACGGGCCGCCTCCCGGCTCGGTCGCGACCTGCGCCAGGCCGTCTTCGCCAAGGTCCTGACGTTCTCCGCGCCGGAGATGGCGCGGTTCGGCGCCCCCTCGCTCATCACTCGCTGCACCGGCGACGTCCAGCAGATCCAGACCGTCGCCCAGCTCGGCCTCGGCCTGATGGTGCAGGCACCGCTGACCTGCCTCGGCGGGGCCGTCCTCGCGCTGACGATGAGCCCGCGCCTCGCCGCGGTCCTGCTGGTGTCGCTCGCCGGGCTGGCCCTGGTGTTCGGCCCGGTCCTGCGCACGCTCGCGCCCCTGTTCCGCCGCCTCCAGAGCACCACGGACGAGGCGACGACGGTGCTGCGCGAGCAGATCGCGGGCATCCGGGTGGTGCGGGCGTTCGTCCGCGAGGACTCCGAACGCGCCCGCTTCGCCCGCGTCAACGGGGAGCTCACCGGCCTGTCGCTGCGCACGGGCCGCCTCATCTCGATGATGTTCCCGCTGGCGATGCTCGTGGTGAACCTCTCGTGCGTCGCGGTCCTGTTCTTCGGCGGCCGGCTCATCGCGGCAGGCGACCTGCGCGTCGGGGCGCTCGCGGCCTTCCTGTCCTACTTCATGCTGATCCTCGGCACGCTCATCTTCGCCACGTTCATGGTGATGGCCGCGCCCCGCGCCGCGGTCTGCGCCGAGCGCATCACCGAGGTGCTGCGGACCGACCCGACCGTCGCGCCCGCCGCCTCACCCGTCCGGGACCTGCCCTCGCCGGGGCTGGTCGAGCTGCGCGGCGCGGGCCTGCGCCACCCCGGCGCGGAACGGCCCGTGCTGCACGGCGTGGACCTGACGGTCCGGCCGGGCGAGGTCGTCGGTGTCGTCGGCGGGACGGGCAGCGGCAAGAGCACCCTGCTGGCGCTCGTGCCGCGCCTGTCCGACGCGACGGAGGGCAGTGTCCGGGTGGGCGGGGTCGATGTCTGCGACCTCGCCCACGAGACGCTCGCGCGAGCCGTCGGGTACGTGCCGCAGAAGGCCTACCTGTTCGCCGGGACCGTCGCGGAGAACCTCCGGCAGGGCGACCCCGCGGCCACCGACGACGACCTGTGGGCGGCCCTCGACGTGGCCCAGGCCCGCGACTTCGTCGAACGCCTGCCCGGCGGCCTCGACGCGCCCGTCGCGCAGGGCGGCTCCGACCTGTCGGGCGGCCAGCGGCAAAGGCTGGCGATCGCCCGCGCGCTCGTCCGCAAGCCTTCGGTCTACCTGTTCGACGACTCCTTCTCCGCGCTCGACGCCGTCACCGAGGCGCGGCTGCGCGCGGCCCTCCCGGAGGCGACGGGCGACGCCGCGGTCCTGATCGTCTCCCAGCGGGCGGGTTCCCTGCGCGCCGCCGACCGGATCGCCGTCCTCGACGCGGGCCGGCTCACCGCCGTCGGCACCCACGAGGAGCTGATGGCCGTCGATTCCGCTTACCGCGAGATCGTTCTCTCCCAGGAAACGGAGGTGGCCGCATGAGCGTCCGCCGGGTCCTCTCCCTGCTCCGCCCCGAGGCGCCCCTGATCGCGGGGGCCGCGGTGCTCGCCGCGGCCGGGGCCGCCCTGACCGTCGCCGGACCGCGGGTGCTCGGCGCGGCGACCGACGCGATCGTCGCCGGCGACCTCGCCTCCTCAGGACGGCATCTCGCCGTGGCCGTCGTGCTGTTCCTCGCCGGATCCGGACTGGGCGTCGTGCAGGGGCTCGTCGCGACCGAGGCGGTGCAGCGGGCGATGGGACGGCTGCGCGCCCGCGCCCAGGCCAAGCTCGACCGCCTCCCGCTGCACCGCGTGGACTCCCGCCCGCGCGGCGAGCTGCTCAGCCGCGTCACCGGCGACATCGACAACCTCGGCCAGTCGCTCCAGCAGACCGTCGGGCCGATCCTCGTCGCCGTCTTCCACCTGGTGGGCCTGCTCGGCATGATGCTGTGGATCTCCCCGCTGCTCGCCCTCATCAGCCTTGCCTCGATCCCGCTGTCGACGGCCGCGGCGAGCCGCGTCACCCGGCGCGCCGCGCCGCGGTTCGCCGCCCAGTGGAAGGCCACGGGCGACCTCAACGCGCACATCGAGGACGTCTTCACCGGCCACACCGTCGTCCGCGCCTACGGCCGGGAGGCGGAGGCCGCGCAGCGCTTCGCCGCGCACAACGCACGGATGCACCGCGCCGGCCTGACCGCCCAGATCCTGTCGGGGCTGGCCCGGCCCGTCATGGCGATCTTCGCGAGCCTCGGCTTCATCCTCATCGCGGTCATCGGCGCGTTCCGGATCGCTTCGGGCGCGCTGTCCCTCGGCGAGGTCCAGGCGTTCGTCCAGTACTCCCAGCAATCGGGCCAGCCGATCAACCAGGTGGCCGGGATGGCGGCGGTCATCCAGTCGGCGCTCGCCTCCGCCGCCCGCGTGCTGGACCACCTGGACGACGAGGAGGAGCCCGCCGAGCCGACCGGCACGCCCGCGCCGCTCCGGGGCCGCGTCGAGTTCCGGGACGTGTCCTTCCGCTACGACCCCGAGATCCCGCTGCTGGAGGACATCGACCTCGCCGTCGAGCCCGGCCAGACCGTCGCCGTCGTCGGCCCCACCGGCTCGGGCAAGACGACCCTCGTCAACCTGCTCCTGCGCTTCCACGACGCGACCGGCGGCCGGATCACCGTCGACGGCGCCGACATCACCGCGATCCCGCGCAAGGCCCTGCGCTCGGGCATCGGGCTCGTCCTCCAGGACACGTGGCTCTTCCACGGCACCATCGCCGCCAACCTCGCCTACGGCAGCCCCTCCGCGGGCCGCGCCGAGGTGGAGGCCGCCGCCCGCACCACCCGCGCCGACCCGTTCATCCGCGCCCTGCCCGACGGGTACGACACCGTCATCGGGGAGGGTGGCACCGGGCTCAGCGAGGGAGAGCGCCAGCTCCTCGCCCTCACCCGCGCCCATCTCGCCGATCCCGCCCTGCTGATCCTCGACGAGGCCACCAGTTCGCTCGACACCCGCACCGAACGCCTCGTCCAGGACGCGATGCGGGCCCTGCGCCGGGGCCGCACCACGTTCGTCATCGCACACCGCCTGTCGACCATCCGCGACGCCGACCGCATCGTGTACCTGTCGGACGGCCGCATCCTCGAACAGGGCACCCACCACGACCTCCTGGCGGCCGACGGCCCCTACGCCGCCCTCCATTCCGCCACCCGACGCCAGGCCCCGCCGACCGGCCCACACCGCGCTCCCGTGCCGCAGCACCGGAGCGGCGAAGCCCTCGCACCGCACGGCGGGACCGAGCCCCAACGAGCGACCCGGTGACGTCGCCGCATCGAGGAGGATCGCGGCGCGCGACTCCGGCTCAGTCGGGGGCGCTGATCGCGTCGACCAGGGCGTGGAGGTGGGCGCGGAAGCGGTGGGTGGCGGCCGGGTCGTCGCGGCCGGAGCGGCCGGTCGCGTCGGGGAAGCCGCTGTGGACGAACGTCTGTATGTAGGTCGTCATGAGCCATGCGGTCAGGACGGGGTCGAGGCCGGGGCGGAGTGCGGAGGCGGACATCCGGCCGATCTCCTCCACCAGCGGGACCAGTTCCTCGTCCACCCCGCGCGCGTCGGCCGCGTCGTGCATGCGGCGCTGCATCCATAGGGCGACGCCCACGGGGTGGGCGATGCAGTAGTCGAGGTAGACGTCGGCGAGGGCGTGCAGATCGATCCGGTCGCCGCCCATCGCGCGTCTCGCCTCGTACATGAAGGCGGCGTCGCGTTCGTGGAGGTAGCGCAGCACCGTCGAGTACAGCCCGCGTTTGCCGCCGTAGACGCGGTCCACCTCGGCCGGCGCGACGCCCGCCGCCCGTCCGATCAGGTCGGTGGTGATGCCGTCGTAGCCGAGTTCGCCGAAGAGCTGCGCGGCCACCTCCAGCACGCGGTCCTCCGCCGGATCGCTCCCCATGCCCATAAGCCCCTCCGATGGGACTGCCCGTACGCTCGGCCGGCCGACCCCCCACCTGGGTAGATAACGCTTTGCCTCAGCCCGGGTCGCGGGCCGGCCGACCGGCCAGGTGGGGCAGGAGAAGGGCGGCGGTCGCCGGTGCGGCCTCCTCGGGGATCCAGTGGCCGACGCCCCGGAGGGTGTGGAACGTGTAAGGGGCCCGGACGTGGCCGCGAGTGAGGGAGGCGGCCTTGCGCCCGAGGGCGGGATCCCGGTCGCTGAAGACGTAGAGGGTCGGGACGGTGATCGTGCCGCCGGTGAGACGGGACGGGCCGCCCAAGAACATGGCCCGGTACCAGTTGAGGGCCGGGGTCATGTTCTCGGGAGTCAGGATGAAGTCGACGTCGCGGGGGTTCATCCCCTGGGCGAGGCGGGCCCGCGCGCGGTCGGACGCCGCGATGCGGCGGAGGAGGAACTCGGGCAGCCGGGGCAGTTGGAAGAGGAACATGTACCAGGACAGGAAGAACTGGCGGCTGGTGAACATCGCGCGGACGAACGCGATCGGGTGCGGAACCGAGAGCGCCGTCACCGTCGCGACCAGGTCGGGCCGGGCCGCGGCGAGGCTCCAGGCGATGGAGGCGCCCCAGTCGTGGCCGACGACGTGGACTCGCCGCCCGCCCGCGGCCTCGATGAGCGCGACGATGTCTTCGGTGAGCACCGACATCCGGTAGGCGAGACGGCCGCGGGGTCTGGCCCGGGGCGAGTAGCCGCGCTGGTCGGGAGCCAGGGTCCGGTATCCCGCGGCGTGCAGGGAGGGCGCCAGGACGTCCCAGGAGCGGGCCGTCTGCGGGAACCCGTGGAGCAGGACCACGACCTCGCCGTCCACCGGTCCCTCGTCGACGACGTCAAAGATCAGACCATCACGGGCGAATGAGGCAATCCGGCCAGCCACCATGCCCACACGCTAGCCCACCGAGCGCCCCCGGCCCCGCCCATCCCGGTCTCCCCGCCACCGGACCCGGGAGCGGCGGGCCCGCCTCAGGTGGAGTGCCGGGGCGGCCGGTCATGCTCCAGGTCTACGTCCGGATCCGTCCCTGCGGGGATGTGGGGGCGGGCCGAGGGGAGGGAGGATCCGCGGAGGTCACGGTGCGCACAGTGGAGGTTCGATGTCCGGTCGGGTGGCTTGGGTGCGGTCTGCGGGGAGCCCGGGGGTCCTGGCCGCGGCGGCGGCCGGGCTGGCGGCGGTGTTCGTCGCCACGCCGCGGGTGCTGGCCGGCCTCGGGACGGGGGCCGGGTTCGGGGGGAGGGACGAACTCGTCGACGCGCTGGCGGCCGCGTTCGATGGGTACTGGGCGTCCGGCGAGCGGGCGCCGTCGGCGGAGCTGGCGACGGTCATCGGCTATTGGGCCCGCTACCACGTGGCCAAGGCGGCGCTCGCGGGGATGCTGCTCACCGTGCTCGTCATGCTCGCCGTCCGGCTCTGGCGGGCCCGCGCGCGCAGCGTCGGTCGGGAGGGGGAGGCGGGCGGCGCTCGCCTCGGGGGGCGGTGCGGCGGCCGGGCTCGCGTCGCTCTCGCTGGTGACGGTCATGGCGAACGTCCAGGGCGCGATCGCACCGTTCGCGTCGCTGCTGCCGATGCTTCCGGCGGACGGGACCCTCGACGAGGTCCGGGCGAACCTCGCCGCCGCTCCGGGAGGCCCCCACCCTCCCGCCCTGGACCTGCTGATCGAGGACTTCGCGCGCTACCACGTGGCGATGGCGGTCATCTCCGCGTCCGTCGCGGCGGCGCTCCTCGTCTGCGGCGTCCTGCTGGGGCGGGCGGCGGCGCGCGCCGAGCGGTCGGCCAGGCGGATGCTCGGATCGTGCGGGATCCTCGCGGGTGTCCTGGCGGCTGCCTTCGTCGTCGTCGCCGCGGCCAACTCCTCGACCGCCGCCGACCCTGCCCCCGCCTTCCTCGCCTTCCTCGAAGGAGGCTGGTGACCCGCGGGCCCTGAGCTGAGGCGTCCGGGTGCTCGATCCTGCCTGGTCCGGCGGCCTGAGGGGTGCTCGGTCCTCGGGCCGCCGGGGTCGGGGGTCAGGCGTTCGCGCGGTTCGGGCGCCAGCAGGCGGCCAGGAGGGCCAGGCCGCCTCCGCCGCCGAGGAGGGCGGCGATGGCCAGGCCGGGCGGCCCGTCGACGGTGAGGTCGATGAGGTGGTCGGCGGACCAGCGGCCGGGGCCGAGGGCGGCCAGCGCGCAGGCGGCGACGATGATCATCAGGACGTACTCGTAGCCTTCGCCGGGGCGGAAGATGAAGAACCCGTTCCGGAGGTGGTTGGCGACGAGGGCGACGGTCATCGTGCCGACGACGGCGGCGGCCGCGAGGGCGTTCAGCAGGCCCAGGATCAGCAGGACGCCCGCGCCCAGCTCCGCCAGGGTGGCGAACAAGGCGTGAACGCGCCCCGGCCGGATGCCTATGGACTCGAACCAGCGCGCGGTGCCGGGCAGCTTGCCTCCGCCGAACGCGTGGTTCCAGCCGTGCGCGAGCATCGTGACGCCCAGAGTGGCCCGCAACAGGGCCGCGGCGAGGTCGGTCTCGATCACCGGGTCACCGCCCCGCCTGCGCGAGGACGGCGACCCGCTCGGCTCCCGACGCGACGAGCGCGCGGTAGCGGACGAACAGGCCGGGCGCCCCGAAGGACGCCACTCCCCTCAGCGAGCCGCCGGTGAAGTACCCGAGGACGGTCCCCTTCACCGGGCCGCCTTCCAGGCCGTCTCCATGCAGCGTCACGACATCGTCGCACGCGCCGGTCCGGCCGACGGTCTGCACCTTCATGCCGAACTGGTCGGACCACACGTAGGCGGGGCCCGCGACGGGCGCGTCGGCACCGGCGATCGCGCACGCGACGGCCGCCGCCTGGTCGATCGTCGCCGTCCAGTGCTCGGCCCTGTGGTGCCGGTCCGCTTCGTCGTCCCACCAGGCGGCGGCGTCGCCGACCGCCCAGACGCCCTCTCCCCCGATGGCCCTGCCGGACGCGTCGCAGGCCAGCCCGTCGCGGGTGGTGAGGCCCGCGCCGTCGAGCCAGGCCAGGTCGGGCACCGCGCCGACGCTCACCAGGACGGCGTCGGCCGTGACGGTCGTCCCGTCGGCGAGGAGCACCGTGCGGGCGTCGGCGAAGCCCGTGATCTGCGCTCCGCACAGCAGCTTCACGCCGCCCTCGGTGAACAGCCGCGCGGCCAGTTCCCCGCCGCGCGGGCCGAGTGCCCGCTCGCACGGGACCGCGCCCGCTTCCAGGACGGTCACCTCGATGCCGCGCTCCGCGGCGGCGCACGCCACCTCCGCGCCGATGAACCCGGCGCCGACGATGAGCAGCGAGCGGGCGGCCTCCAGCGCGTCGCGCAGGGCGAGCGCGTCGTCGAGGGTGCGCAGGGTGTGCACGCCGTCGGGCTGGCCGGGCAACGTCCGGGGGGACACGCCGGTCGCGACGACCACGATGTCCCCCGTGACGGACCCGCCGCCGGCCAGCTCGACCGTCGTGCCGCGCAGCGCCACGGCCCGCGCGCCGAGCCGCACCGCGACGTCGAGTTCGGCCAGCGCGGAGTCGTCGCGCAGCACCGCGCGGCCGGGCTCCCACTGGCCCTTGAGGATCTGCTTGGACAGCGGCGGCCGGTCATACGGCGGATGCGCCTCCGCGCCGACCAGGGTGATCGGGCCGGTGTGGCCCTCGGCGCGCAGCCGCTCGATCGTCCTGATCCCGCCGAGGCCCGCGCCGACGACCACCACGTGTGCCTGAGGCTTGGGCATCGCGTCAGTCCGAGGCGGGGAGCGGCTTGGCGGACTTCTGCGCGACCTCGGCGCCGTTCACCGACACCGCGTGGTCGCCGCCCATGACGCACAGCAGCTCCACGTCGATCCCGTCGACGGTGTAGCGCTTGCCGAGCAGGAGGCCCGAGCCGGCTCCGGCGAGGGCCGGGGACTTGGCCGCGACCTGCTCCTCGGACATGTCGAGGCCGCCGCAGGTGACGGCGAGGTCATCTTCGGGGGCGCGGACGACGACCAGGGCGGTGCCGTCCACGGTGCTCCGGAGGGTCTGTCCCACACGCAGCTTCATCAGGTGCTCCTTCTTCGTTCTTCGGTCCGCGCGCCCGGGGGCCGCGGGCGGGGAGGTCTAGCGGGCGACGGTGCCGACGAGCTTCACATCGAGGTACTCGTCGATGCCCTGGGCGCCGCCCTCACGGCCGAGGCCGCTCGCGCCGACGCCGCCGAACGGGGCGGCCGCGCCGGTCGGGTCGATGTCGTTGACGCCGACGATCCCGAACCGCAGCGCCTCCGCGACGCGCTGGGCCCGGCCCAGATCGTTGGTGTAGACGTAGGAGGCCAGGCCGTACTCGGTGTCGTTGGCGCGGCGGATCGCCTCGTCCTCGTCGTCGAAGGCGATGACGGCGGCGACGGGTCCGAACGTCTCCTCGCGGTAGATCCGCATCGACTCGTCCACGTCGGCCAGCACGGTCGGGGCGTAGAAGGTTCCGGCGTCCAGACCGTCCTCGGTGAGCCGGTGCCCGCCCGCGAGCAGGCGAGCGCCCTTGGCGACCGCGTCCTCGACCTGCGCTGCGACCTTGGCGACGGCCGCCTCGTCCACCAGCGGCCCGATCGCCACGCCGGGCCTCTCCCCCGGCCCCGCGACGAGCTTGCCCACGCGGGCGACGAGTTCGGCGGTGAACTCCTCGATGACGGAACGGTGCACGAAGATCCGGTTGGGGCTGATGCAGGCCTGTCCGGTGTTGAGGAACTTCACCAAGGAGGCGCCCTTGGCGGCGTGGACGGGGTCGGCGTCGGGGAACACGAGCATCGGCGCGTGTCCGCCGAGCTCCATCGACACCCGCTTCATGGTCGCCGCGGCCCGCGCTGCGAGCAGCTTCCCGACCTCGGTCGAGCCCGTGAACGTCAGCTTCCGCACCTCGGGCGCGTCCAGCAGCCGGTCCCCCATCGCTTCGGGCCGCGACGTCGTCACCAGGTTCACCACGCCCGCCGGAACCCCCGCTTCGGCGAGGATCTCGAACACCGCGACCGCGCACAGGGGAGTCTGCTCAGCGGGCTTCAGCACCACCGTGCACCCCGCCGCCAGCGCCGGGCCGACCTTCCGGGTGATCATCGAGATCGGGTAGTTCCACGGCGTGATCGCGGCGACGACCCCGACGGGCTGGCGCAGCACCGTCAGCCGCTGATCGGCCCGCGCCGACGGGATCGACGAGCCGTGGACCCGCTTGGCCTCCTCGGCGAACCACGCCAGGAAACTCAGCGCATAGCGGACCTCGTTGCGCGCCGCCTTCAACGGCTTGCCCTGCTCCGACGTCATCAGCACCGCGAGGTCCTCGGCCCGCTCCGCCATCAGCGCGTGCGCCTTCCACAGCACCTCGGCGCGCTGGTACGCCGTCGTCCTGCTCCAGGACGCGAACGCCTCCGATGCCGCGGCGATGGCCCGATCCGTCTCGGCGGGCCCCGCGTCCGACGCGGTCCCGAGGACCCGTCCCGTCGCGGGATCGACGACCTCGAAGGTCCGCCCGTCGTCGGCGCCCTGCCACTTGCCGTCGACGAACAGCGTCTCGCCCGTCCTCACCAGCGCTCCAACCGACTGTTCCACATTCGTCATATCGTCAGCGTCCCCGCATCAAGGTCATCGAACTATCAGAGGAGCCCCGCGGCCCTCGCCGATGCGCGGCCGATTCCCGGGGACCGGCCGCACGGGGCTTCGGGAGCGCCTCAGACGTTGAAGCGCAGGGCTCCGTCGACGCGGACGACTTCGCCGTTGAGGTAGTCGTTGTCGACCATGTGCAGGGCGAGCCTGGCGTACTCGTCCACGTGGCCCATCCGCTTGGGGTTGGGCACGCCGGGGCCCCACTTGGCCTGGGCGTCGGCCTCGGCCATGCCGAAGGCGGGGGTGAAGAAGGTGCCGGGCGCGATGGTGAGGACCCGCACGCCCGTCGGCGCCAGGTCGCGCGCGGCCGCAAGAGTGAGGCTGATGACGCCGCCCTTGGCCGCCGCGTAGTCCGACTGCCCGACCTGGCCCTCGAATCCGGCGATCGAGGCGGTCATGATGACGACGCCGCGCTGCCCGGACTCCAGGGGCTCGTTGCGGCTCATCGCGCCCGCGCTGTGCGCGAGGACGTTGTAGGTGCCGCCGAGAAAGATGTCGAGCGTCTTCTTGAACGTCGCCAGCGGGTAGTGCTCGCCCGCGCGGTTGATGATGCGGCGCCCGGCGGCCGGTCCGCCGTGCACGATCACGGTCGCCCGCAGCGGGCCGAGTTCGCCCGCCGCCGCGACCGCCGCGGCCACCGACTCCTCGCTGGTCACGTCGGTCGACAGGTAGCGGACCTTGTCGCCGCCGAGGTCGGCCTCCAGCGCCTTGCCCTTGTCCTCGGCGAGGTCGGCGATGAGGACCTTGGCCCCGGCCCCGACCAGGCGCCGCACGGTGGCCTCGCCGAATCCGCCGGCTCCGCCGACGACGAGCGCAGACGCGCTGTCCAAGTTCATGCGATCTCCTGTCTTCGCGGGGCGCGCGGCCCCAGGACTGACGGCGCCCGGACCCGTGTCCGGGGCCCGGTCCGTCCGGCGGCCACCGCCCGGGCAGCCTCACTGAACACGAGATTGAGATAATTGTCAATGTATCGAAGTATCGGCGGACGGGCACTGCTCACCTGCTGGATCGGCAAGCCGCGGCGCCTGCGATAAGGTGTGCGCCCGAAACGCAGAAGGGACGACCCGATGGCCGGCGACGCGGTGGTGCTCAGCGAGGCGGGACCCGGCATCCGGGTGGTGACGCTGAACCGTCCGGGCGTCCGCAACGCGATGACCGAGGAGATGACGCGCGCCTGGGACGCCGCCCTCGACGAGGTGGAGGCGGACCGCGAGACGCGGGTCCTGGTCGTCACCGGCGACGGCAGCTCGTTCTGCTCGGGCGCCGACCTGTCCTGGCTCGACCAGGGATCGGCCGAAGACGTCACCATCGACCGGCTGCGCGGCAGAATGCTCCCGTTCTACCGGAGCTGGCTGCGCCCCCGATCCCTCGCGTTCCCCGTGCTCGCCGCCGTCAACGGCCCCGCCGTCGGCGCCGGAGTCTGCCTGGCGCTGGCCTGCGACCTGCGCTACGCGAGCGCGAACGCCCGCTTCAGCACCCCCTTCGTCTACCGCGGCACCCACGGCGGCATGGCCTCCACCTGGCTGCTCCCCGAGGCGATCGGCGTCACCCGCGCCCGCGACATGCTCTACACCGGACGCGAGATCGACCCCGGCCTCGCCAAAGACTGGGGCCTCGTCACCGACGTCTCCGACGATGCCCTCAAGCAGGCGCTGGAGGTCGCCGGCCGGATCGCCGAGGCCGGCCCCATCGCCCTGCGCCTCACCAAGACCGGCCTTGAGCAGTCGGCGGCGGGCCTGGAGGCATCTCTCCAATGGGAGGCGCTGGCCCAGCCCGTCACGATGACGACGAAGGACCTCCACGAGGGCATCGCCGCGTTCCGCGAGCACCGGGCGCCCCGCTTCACGGGCCGCTGACCGGCGCTCACGCCATCGACCGCTCCCAGACACCGCACGAACGGGCCAGCGCTCCGAGCGAACTCCACTGGATGCCGCTCGCGCGCCGCGGCGCGGTGTCGAACTCGAAAGCCGCCTCCGCGGCGTGCACCGCCGAGAACAGACCGGGGACGGGCAGGTCGTCGGCGTCGAGGACTTCTCCGGTCGCCTCGTTCACCCTCAGGTCGCGCTGCAGCGCGGCCTCCTCCGGCGACGCCTCGTGCAGCGCGCACCAGGTCCGCACGTCGAGCTCCCGCCGGGAGCCCACCGTGTCGGGCACCGCCGCGAGCCTGCGCCGCCGCCCGTCGCTGCCGCCGCGCCCGGCCGCCTTCCACATGGCAGTCCCGACGAACTCCCAGTGGGCGGGGTCCACGGCGAGGATGACCGACGCGCAGGGCACCTCCTCGATGCAGAACGCCGACCTCCACACCTCCTCGGCCAGCCGGTCGAGCGCGGGCGCCATCCGCTCCGGCGCGCTCTCGGCGAGCCGACGCGCCCAGCGGTGCCCCGACGCGGCGGGCCCGCGGCCGGGCAGCGCCGCGACGCCGAGCCCGCAGACCCGGTCGCCGTCGACCATGAGCTCATGGACCCGGCGCTGGGTCCGCACCTCGACTCCGGCGGACAGGGCGGCCCTGCGCAGCCGCGCCCGCAGCGCGTCCCTGGTTCCGGTGGAGCGCGGGCCGCGGCGTCGGCGGGCCAGGAGCGGATCCTGTTCGACGACGATGACCCGGGCCTCGGCCTTCGCGGCGGCCAGGGCGGCGGTGGCTCCGACGACGCCGAAGCCCACGACCACCACGACATCGAAATCTGCTTGCAGCGACACCGGCCAGCCTCCTCGCCAGCACGTCCCGGCGGGGTGCTCCGGAACGTCCCTCCGTCGACGCCGCCACCCTACGAACCGCGATGACACGTGTCAACGGCCATCCTTCGACCGGTCTAGAAACATCGATCAGCCGAACTGTTCAAAGGCTGCCCCCTCCCTCCGCGGCGATCCTGCCACGCCGTCCGGCGCGGGGGCGCGACGCACGGTCGGCGGACCGGTTCAGGAGGCCGCCTGGTCGTACGGGGCGGTCGCCCTCGCGCACGGCGGTGCCGCGGTTCACCAGGTGATGGGGAGTTTGTCGGGGCGCCGGACCAGGCGGGTGGGGGTCCAGTGGAGCGCGGAATCGGGGGTGGCGAGGCGGAGGGCGGGCAGGCGGGCGGTGAGGGCCTCCAGGGCCACCTGGAGTTCCATCCGGGCGAGGGCGGCGCCCACGCAGCGGTGCAGGCCGTGACCGAAGGCGAGGTGCGGGTTGGCGTCGCGGGCGAGGTCCAGGGATTCGGGGTCGGGGAAGACCGAAGGGTCGCGGTTCGCCGCGCCGAGGTCGACGAGGACCTGGTCGCCCCTGCGCACGACGACGCCGCCGAGCTCGACGTCTTCGAGGACGAACCGGGGAAAGGAGCCCTGCGAGATCAGGGGGACGTAGCGGAGCAGCTCCTCCACGGCGCGCGGGATCAGGGCCGGGTCGGCGGCGAGCCGCGCGTAGTCGCCGTCGCGCAGGAGCAGGTAGACGAAGTTGGGGATCTGCGAGGCGGTCGTCTCGTGCCCGGCGCCGAGCAGCGCGCGGACCAGGCTGATCACCTCTTCCCCGGTGAGGCTCTCGCCTTCGATCTCCTCGCGCACCAGCGCGCCGATGAGGTCGTCGGTCGGCTCATCGATCCGCCGGGCGGCGAGGTCGGCGAGGTAGGCGTTCATCTCGTCGATGGCGGCGACGACCTCGGCGGGCGACAGCGCGGTCCCGGAGATCATGGCGTCGAGCCAGCCGGTGAAGCGGTCCCGGTCGGACGCGGGGACTCCGAGCAGCTCGCAGATCACCCGGACGGGCAGGTCGAGCCCGAACCCGCCGACGAGATCGGCCGGCGGCCCCGCCGCGACCATCTCGTCGAGGAGGGCGTCGGCGATCCGGCGGGTATCGTCGCGCAGGTCCTCGACACGGCGCGGCGTGAACGTCCGGAAGACGAAGCGGCGCAGCCGGGTGTGGTCGGGCGGGTCGGCGGCCAGGAGGGTGCCGCTGGACGGGTCGATCGGGATGACGCCGGACACCCCGTCGAGAGGGACGCCGACGCGTTCGCGGTCCCGGCTGAACTCGGGCCCGCTGAGCACGCGCCTGGCATCCTCATAGGAGGTGACGAGCCATGCCGACGGGCCGAACGGCGGGCGGACCAGGACGGGCGCCCCGCCCTCGCGGGCCTCGCGCAGCACGGACGGCAGGTGAAGGACATGATCGGTCTCGAACGGATACGACGGGAGCGTCTGCATGGCGACTCCAACCACGGGTCCCAGGACCACCGAGCAATTCTCAGTACGCCCAGATTTCCCGACTTATCCCCCGCGCGATATCACCCGACCGCCACCCTCCCCTCACCCAGCGCAGCCAAGCCCAGCCACCCCGGAGTCCCGGGCCCCGGGCCCCGGTCAGAGGCGCACAGTCCGACAAGGCCCAGCATGGGATGCCCCGGCGGCAGTCCCCGACCCAGCCGAAGGCACCAGCCCTCGACGTGGTCGCGCTCTCCACAGCGCAGCGCGATGCTGACGAGCCAGCCGACGGCCTCGCGCGCCACCTCGGTCGTGTGCGGCGACGCCGACGGTTCCCCCGTCTCGGCCAGCAGCCGCAGAAAGACCGCGTCGGCCTCCGCGTGCCAGGCCGCCTCCTCATCGGAAATCACCTGGAACACCGTAAGCCGCTCATCGCGGAAGGCATGTGCGCTCCGCCGGGTTCGGGACGCGTGTCGGAGGTGCCCCCGGGCGGGTCACTGGCCGACGGAGCCGGTCAGGTAGGTGGCTCGGCGGAGGTGCTGCGAGGTGATGCGGAGGCCGGTCAGGTGCTCGATCACGGCGTCGAGGTCGGTTTCGCGGTCTTCGTCGCCCCAGATGTCGTCCGGGTCGGCGGCCGTGCCGTCCAGGGCGAAGCCCGCTGCGGTCATCACGTCGCGGAGGGCGTCGGGGTCGCTGCCGTGGCGGGCGACGGGGTCTGCCGGGTCGAACTCCAAGCGCAGGTCGCCGTCCTCACGCCAGACGAACCGGGCGACGGCGTTGACGTTGCGGAAGTCCGCGACGAGCCGGGTCCCGGCCGACAGCGGCACGTTGTACTCGGCGGAGACCCCGATCAGGCCGCAGGTCTCGAACCCGACCGCCCACCCGGCGACCTCGGTCACGCCGATGCCCATGCCCGGCCTCTCCGAGGTCTCCTCACGGAGTTCCTCGAGCCCGGTGACCTCGGGGCCGACGCGGGCCCCGATCCGGCGGAGGAACTCCTCGGCCGAGATGCCGCGCACGAGGGTCAGGCAGTAATCGTCCCAGAGCGCGGCATCGTCCCCGTAGTCCCAGGCGTCGTCGTCGAAAGCATCGTTCACGGCAGCAGCATGACAGACAAAGAGGACAATTCGACCATCGGGTCACTCGGCACGAGGGCCGGTGCGCCTGGGTCCCTCCCGGTGTCACCCACCGGGGCGCCGCCGCTCCGCCGCCCGACACGCCCGTCGTACGACGGGGCGGGCGCGCGGTTCAGCGGCGGCGCTTCCTGGGGGTCGGGCGTTTCTGCGGGGCCCGGTTGGAAGCGGGCTGCTGGGGGGCGCGGCCCCGGGAGCTGTTGGGGGTGCGGCCGCGGACGATGCCGATGAGCTCCTCGACGAGGTCGGTCGTCGCGTTCTCTGGCCAGGCCAGGGCGACCTGGGACTGGGGGGCGTCCGTCACGGGGCGGTAGGTGAGGTCCTTGCGGTGGTGCAGGCGGGCCAGGGACTGCGGGAGCAGGAGCACACCGGCGTCCGAGGCGACCAGTTCGAGCGCCTCCTCGGTGCTCTCGGGGCGGGTGAAGGCGGGCTGTCCGGGGCGGGCGGGCCATTCCAGGACGTCGTCGAGCGGCGCGAACACGTCCTCGTCGGCGAGATCGGCGACCTCGAGCTCGTCGAACGCCGCCACCGCGTGCTCCTTCGGCACCATGACGACGGTCGTCTCCACATACAGCGGGATCACGTGCAGGGCCGCGCGGTCGACGGGCAGGCGCAGGAACGCCGCCTCCGCGCCGCCGTCCCGCAGGAGGGGGACGATCTCGGCGGCAGGCGTCTGGATCAGGCGCAGCGGCACACCTCGCACTCGCTCGGCCCAGACACCCGCCCACTTCGCGGGCGTCACCCCCGGCGCGTAGGCCAGCCGGAAACCACCCTCTGTCACCGTCTCAGCCTAGCGGCGTCCCGAAGGCCCTCCGGCACTGGCTACCCTTGACCTCATGAGCACGTCGAAGGCGAAGACCCCGCAGACCATGAAGCCCGCGACCGCGGCGAAGAAACTGGGGATCCTGCTTTCGGCAGCGCCCTCCGAGTTCCAGGAGGGCCCCGTCTCCCGGGACGAGCTGAACGCGCTCCAGGCCGACCCGCCCGCCTGGCTCACCGACCTCCGTCGCGAAGGCCCTCACCCCAAGCAGGTCATCGCCGCCAAACTCCACATCTCCATCTCGGGCCTGGCCCGCGGCGGCATCACCGGCCCCCTCACCACCGCCGAGATCGAGACCCTGAAGACGGAAAAGCCCGAGTGGCTGGAGCGCGAGCAGACCGTCCAGACCGAGGTGCGCAACGAGGCAGCCCGCCTCAAGAAGCAGCAGCCCAAGGCCTGACCTCTCCTCCACCGAGGCGGGGTCGGCTTGGCAGGTGCGGCAGCGCGCGCCTCGATGCCGCCGTGCACCGGCCCTCGCTCCCGCTTCGCCGATGAGGTGGCCTCCCGCTCTCTCCGGAGTCCCTCTCCCCTGCCGACACGGCCCCGGGCCCCGCGCCCGGGAACCGGACCGGGCTGCGCGGCTCCTTGGTGTGTCGTGCGGCGTGTGGGGTCAGGCGGTGCGGCTGGCCGTCCGGGCCGACGCGTCGGTGACGGCCACCGCGAGCCCGCGCAGCGCGGACCGGGTCCGCGGGTACGGGGCGGAGACGGTCGTCCACCACACGGTGCGTCCCGTGCCGGAGGCCGCGCGGGGGCCGCTCGACGTGGTGGTGAACCTCGTGCCGAACACGCCTGAGGAGGCCGCCCCGCTCGCCGCGCTGACCGCCGACGGGGGCGCCTTCGTCAGCGCGACCACGCCCCCGGCGCAGGAGCCCGGCCGCGGCGTGCGCGTCGTGCGGATGGCCGTGCGCGGCGACGCCGCCCAACTCGCGGGGCTGCTCGCGAAGGTGGCCGCCGGCGAGGTGTCCGTCCACGTTGCCTCCGTGCGCGCCCTGGCCGACCTGGCCACGGTCCACACCCGGTTCGAGCAGGGTGTCCTGCCCGGCAAGACCGTCATCGTCGCCTGACGAGCGCGGCGGCACGCGTCCTGCGCCGCGTCTCGACGCAGTTCCCCGGGGGGCACGGAAGTCCGTGCCCCCCGTCGTGCGTGTGGCGCGGCCGAAGACTGCGAACGCCAATCCCACCCGCGTCGACGGCTCCGGCGGGGAACGCCGGACATCGGGAGAGCCGGGCGCGGCCGGACCTGTGGAGCCGGCGGACGACGCGGCGGGGTGGACGCCTCCGGCCCCGGTGCGGGGCCGGAGGGTCAGATCACGTCGCGGCGGCCGAAGCCGAGGAAGCCGACTGCGGTGAGGACGGCGGCGAGCGCGGTGACCACGGCGAGGCCGGTCCAGCTCGCGTCCGCGGCGGTGATGTCGGGGACGTGGTGCAGGGGGCTGATGGCGAGGATCTCGTCCCACAGGTTGAACAGGGGGCCGAGCAGGGTGAGGGCGAAGGTGGCGACGATGCCCAGCCAGCTGACGAGGCGCACGGCCGGCTTGGCTCCGACGACGGCCAGCGACAGCGCCACCAGCACCCAGACCGCCGGGATCGTGGCGGTGGCCTGGCCCAGCACGTCGCCGACGGCGATCGCGGGTTCCGTGCCGTGGACGACGAAGGCGAGCACGGTCCCCGCCACCAGCAGGGCGAGCGCGGGCGCGAGGAAGGCGAGGACCGCGTTGCTCGCCAGATATCTCCCTCGCGTGAGGGAGGCGGCGAGCAGCGGCTCGACGCGATAGTCGAGTTCCTCGGCGTAGACGCGGAGGACGATCTGGACGCCGAAGACCGCGGCGATGATCGCGATGATCTGGAGGATCTGGACGATGAAGGCGAACAGCAGGGCCTGCGGCCCGGCCCCGGCCGAGGCGGCGAGGAACGCGGGCACGTTCGAGCCGGAGAAGATGTCGCCGACGGCTCCGCCGAGGCTGCCCATCACGACGCCCAGCCCGGCGAAGGCGATGAGCCACGAGATGATCGGGCCGCGGTTGAGCCGCAGGGCCAGGCCCCACACGTTCGCCGAGCGGCCGCCGCGGGCGGGGCCGCGCCGGGGCGCGATCATGCCGAAGCCGAAGTCCCGGCGGCCGTTGAGGACCACCGCGACGGCCATGAGCGCCAGGGCTAGCGCGAGCGCGGGCAGCAGCGGCCGGAAGTCGTTGCCCGCGGCGGGCTTGACCTGGCCGAGCCAGCCGAGCGGGGTCAGCCAGGAGGTCCAGTCGGCCGCCTGGGCGGCGTCGATGTACCCACGGGCGATGAACGCCGTGCCCAGGACGGCGACGGCGATGGTGTTGGCCGTGCGGGCGTCGGATCCGATCTGCGCGGCGACTGCCGCGACCCCGGTGAACATCAGTCCGGAGGCGACGAAGGTCGCCGACAGGGCGAGGGTGTCGGCGAGGCCGCCGCCGACGGCCACGGTGACCACCCACGACAGGACGCCCAGCGCGAGGGAGGCGAGTGAGCCGAGCGCGACGGCGGTGGCCAGCCGTGCTTGGCGGCCCATGACGCCGGAGGCGAGGAGTTCGGCCTGCCCGGAGTCCTCGTCGGCGCGGCTGTTGCGCACGACGGTGAAGATGGCCATGAGGGCGGCGAAGAAACCGCCCAGTGCTCCGGCGCGCCAGGCGTTGAACCCGTCGGCGGTCGCGAGGTCGCGGGCCGGGCCGAACAGGAGGCTGAGGGCGGGGTTCGTGCCGAGGGTCGCGGCGAGCCGCTGCCGGTCCGCGGCGTCGGGGAACACCAGGCCGTAGGCGATGATCGACGAAGCCGACAGGGCGGTGATGAGCACGATCCAAGGGGCGATGGCGCGGCGGTCCTGGCGGAGAACGACCTTCAGCAGAGGGCGCACGCCTGCGACGGCGCTCACGCCCGACCGCCTTCGGTCTCGACCGATCCGTTCCCCACGGATCCGGTCCCCGCAGATCCGGTCCCCGCAGATCCGGCCTCGCCGGATCGGGCTGCGCCGGATCCGGTCTTGGCGGAGTCGGTCTCTGCGGAGTCGGTCTCTGCGGAGTCGGTCTCTGCGGAGTCGGTCTCTAGGGAGTAGTGGCGCAGGAAGAGGTCTTCCAGGGAGGGGGGAGCGACGGTCAGCGCGCTCATCCGGTGGCGGCTCAGCTCGGCCATCGCGGCGTTGATCTGGGCGGGGTCGACGCTGCCGGTGAAGCGGGAGCCGTCCAGGCGGGCGTCGGCGATGAAGCGCAGCTCGTCCAGGCTCGCGGGAGGTTCGGCGAGGGTGGCGTGGATGGTGGTGCGGGTGTGGCGGCGCAACTGGTCGAGGGTGCCGGTCTCGACGACCTTTCCGGCGCGGATGATGCTGATGCGGTCGGCGAGGGCTTCGGCCTCGGAGAGGATGTGGCTCGACAGCAGAACGCTGCGGCCCCGGTCCTTCTCGCGCGCGATCTCCTCCTGGAACACCGCCTCCATCAGCGGGTCGAGGCCGGAGGTCGGCTCGTCGAGGATGAGCAGGTCCACGTCGGAGGCGAGGGCGGCGACGAGGGCGACCTTCTGCCGGTTGCCCTTGGAGTACTGGCGGCCCCGCTTGGTCGGGTCGAGCTCGAACCGCTCGATCAGCTCCCGGCGTCGGGTCTCGTCCAGGCCGCCGCGCAGGTTGCCGAGCAGGTCGATGGCCTCGCCGCCGGTCATGCCCGGCCATAGCGACACGTCCCCGGGCACGTAGGCCAGACGGCGGTGCAGCGCCACGACGTCCTTCCACGGGTCGCCGCCGAGCACCTCGACCCGGCCGGCGTTCGCGCGCAGCAGGCCGAGCAGGACCCGGATCGTGGTCGACTTCCCGGCCCCGTTCGGCCCGAGGAACCCGTGCACCTCGCCGCGGGCGACGCTCAGGTTCAGCCCGTCCAGCGCGCGGAAGTCGCCGAACGACTTCACCAGCCCTTCCACGTGGATCACCGATTCACCGGCGTGCCGTCCCCGCCCGACCCCGGGCTCCGCGGCTGTCGTACTCATGAGTGTTCCCTTCGAGGGGTGAGGGTGGCGGCTTCCCGCCGCTGCGCTCGAACCACACACAGCCTTGACTCATTTATACATGTTAGCTTGAGTCGTGCTTCACCAGCCAGGGCCTTCGGGCCCGAGGACGGCCGGTGCGGGACACCGGTCCGCCGGAGCCGACGGACCCGGGCCTTCGGGGAGTCCGCGCGGCGAGCGCTCCGGCGTGGGAAGGGACAATGGTCGGATCATGAGGAGGAGTGAAGTGCCGCAGGCCGGCGCCGGGGTGCCGCAAGAGGTGGTGGACGCCGCGGTGCGTGCCGCCCGGAAGCTGGGCAAGGACGTCGCCGACGTGCCCACCCGCGTCATCGCCCAGGAGGCGGGGATCTCGCGCAGCACCCTGCTGCGCCGCATAGGCGGGTCGCGCCAGGCCCTGGACGAGGCGGTGCGCGCCTCAGGGGTGGACCCCGGAGGGCAGCGGCCCGTGCGTGAGCGCGCGGTCAAGGCCGGAGCGCACCTGATCAGCGAGTCCGGGCTGGCGAGCCTGACCCTGGAGGCCGTCGCGGCGGCGGCCCAGTGCTCGGTGCACAGCCTGTACGCGGTGTTCGGCGGGCGCGACGAACTGCTCCAGGCGATCTTCGAGCGGTACAGCCCCATCCTGGACGCCGAGGAGCTCTTGCGCGGCCCTCGCGAGGACCTGCCCGAGACCGTCCGCCGCGTCTACCGGATGCTCGCCGGGGCGCTGGACCGCGAGCCGCGCGTCATCCCCGCCATGTTCGCCGAGGCCTTCGCCCATCCCGGCGCGCCCAGCGTGCACGCCCTGGCCCGGAACTTCGCCCCGCGTATGCTCGCGGCCATCGGCGGATGGCTCGCCGATGAGGTCGCCGCCGGGCGGCTGCGCCCGATGCCGATCCCCGTGCTCGCCCAGCAGCTGATGGGGCCCGTGCTGATGCACTTCCTCACCCGGCCCATGCTCGCCGACCTCCCCGGCATAGAGCTCCCCGACACCGCCGAGGTGTGCGAGGACTTCGCCGCGGCGTTCCTGCGTGCCGCCGCCGTGTCCCCCGAAAGCGACTGATGCCCCGCCGGCGACGGCGGGGCATCAGCGAGGCGAAGGTCAGCCCTGCGGGGCTCGGGCTGCCCGCAGGGTGTCGAGCATGCCCTGGGCGCGTTCGTTGCCCAGGTACGGGGCGCTGGAGAACCATCCACCGTCGACGACGATGTCGGTGCCGGTGATGCAGGAGGATTCGTCGCCGGCCAGGAACAGGACGGTGGAGGCGATCTCCTCGGCCCTGCCGGTGCGCCGCAGCAGCACGGTGTTGGCCATGGCCCGCTGCGTCATCTCCTTGACCTGCGGGTTCGCCTTCATCGCGGCGGTCATGTCGGTGTCGATGAAGCCCGGCTGGATGACGTTGCTGCGGATGCCCCAGCCCGCCAGCGTGGAGGCCGCCGACCCGGACAGGCCTCCCAGCGCCCACTTGGAGGAGGAGTAGGCGGCGGAGAAGGCTCCGGTGATCCCGGCGACCGATCCGATGTTCACGATGGAGCCGCCGCCGGACTCCCGCATGAGCGGCGCGCAGGTCTGGATGCCGCGCGCACCGCCTCGTCCAGTGCATGGCGGGTGCCGCCCAGCCGGCGCCGCAGCGTGCTGCGGGAGATCCCCGCCTGCCGGGCGATCTCCAGCGTGCCGTTCCTCCGCGGCACGCCGGGCGTTCGGGAACCTGGTGCGGACCGGGTGGTGCGCTGCTCTTCCGAGCGGTGTGGGCGCTGATCTTCGCCACGGTGATCGGCTACCCGGCCTCCGCCCGTGCGGGACGTCGCGGTCGCCTGAGCCCGCTTCGGCGGAAGCGCAGCAACTTATCCCGTTCTCATGGCGTCTACCGCAGTTCGAGGGGGGCTCCGGCGGACGGTCGGCGGCCGCGACGGGCTCCGCGAGGGGAGAGGGCGATGCCGCGTGCACGGGCCGTGCGCGCCCGCGCCATCGGCGTCCGGAAGATCGTCAAGGACGTTTCCGAACTCGCCGAGGACGAACTCGACGTCATCATCGGCTTCGCCGGATTCGGCACCACCACCGCGGGCGCCATCGACGCCGTCCGGCGCAAGGGCCGCGTCGTCCAGGTCGGCCTGGCCCGGGAGAAGGCGACGATCTCGGTGCAGAACCTCGTGCTCAAGGAGGTCGAACTCCGTCCGCACGGCGCCCGGACGCGGTCACGGCTCCCCGGAGGCTCAGGCGGCGCGGTCGGACGAGTCGTGCCGAAGGGGTCCGTGTGGCCGGCTCCTGGCCGACGCTCAGACGCTCAGGGGGCCGGGCGGCGCGGCGATGCTCCCGCGGACTCACCGATGACGGTGACGTCCGGCGGCGTCGGCCCGCGGCCGGAGCAGGACGGGTGGAACGCCGACGTCCACCGATCGGGCGAGATCGGTGGACGTCGGTGGAGCGGGTGCGGTCAGCGCAGGAAGGCCGCCGCGACGCCGGCGTCCACGGGGATGTGGAGGCCGGTGGTGTGGGTCAGGTCGCCGCCGGTGAGGGCGAAGACCGCGTTGGCGACGTGCTCGGGGAGCACTTCGCGCTTGAGGAGGGTGCGCTGGGCGTAGTACTCGCCGAGCTTCTCCTCTTCGACGCCGTAGACGGCGGCGCGCTTGGCGCCCCAGCCTCCGGCGAAGATGCCCGAGCCGCGCACGACGCCGTCGGGGTTGATGCCGTTGACGCGCACGCCGTGCTCGCCGAGTTCGGCGGCCAGCAGGCGGACCTGGTGGGCCTGGTCGGCCTTGGTGGCGCTGTAGGCGATGTTGTTCGGGCCCGCGAAGATCGAGTTCTTGGAGGAGATGTAGACGATGTCGCCGCCCATCGCCTGCTCGATCATGATCCGGGCCGACTCGCGGGAGACGAGGAACGAGCCGCGCGCCATGACGTCGTGCTGCAGGTCCCAGTCGGCGACCGTGGTCTCCAGCAGCGGCTTCGACAGCGACAGGCCGGCGTTGTTGACGATGAGGTCGACGCCGCCGAAGGCCAGCACGGCCTTCGCCAGACCGGCCTTGATGTCGTCCTCGCTGGTGACGTCCGCGGCGACCGCGATCGCCACGTCGGAGACGGCGAGCGCGCTCGCGCCCAGCTCCGCCGCGACCTTCTCCGCGGCGGCGAGGTCCCGGTCGGCGACGACGACGCAAGCGCCCTCTTCGACCAGACGACGGGCGGTGGCCGCGCCGATGCCGGAGCCGCCGCCGGTGACGAACGCGACGCGGGTCGCGAGCGGCTTCGGCTTGGGCATCCGCTGGAGCTTGGCCTCCTCCAGGTCCCAGTACTCGATCCGGAACTTCTCGTTCTCGTCGATCGGGGCGTAGGTGGAGACGGACTCGGCGCCGCGCATCACGTTGATGGCGTTGACGTAGAACTCGCCGGCGACGCGCGCGGTCTGCTTGTTCGCGCCGAAGGAGAACATGCCGACGCCGGGCACGAGCACGATCGCCGGGTCGGCGCCGCGCATGGCCGGGGAGCCCTCGACCTTGTTGCGCTCGTAGTAGGCGGCGTAGTCCTCGCGGTACTGCGCGTGCAGTTCCTTGAGGCGGGCCTTGACCTCGTCCAGCGGCGCGGACGGCGCGAGGTCGAGGACCATCGGCGACACCTTGGTGCGCAGGAAGTGGTCCGGGCAGGAGGTGCCGAGCGCGGCGAGCCGCGGGTGCTCGGCGCGCGCGACGAAGTCGAGGACGACGTCGGAATCGGTGAAGTGGCCGACCTGCGGACGGTCGGTGGAGGCCAGGCCCCGGATGAGCGGGAACAGCTCGGCCGCGCGCTCACGCCGCGCGTCCTCCGGCAGGGCCTCGTACCCGGCGATGACCGGGCCGAAGGGCTCGGCCTTGCCGTTCTCGGCGAGGAACGCCTCGGCCGCGGCGATGATCTCCAGCGAGTTGGCCTGGCACTGCGCGGAGGTCTCGCCCCACGCGGTGATGCCGTGGCCGCCCAGGATCACGCCGATCGCCTGCGGGTTCGCCGCCTTGATCGCCGCGATGTCCAGCCCCAACTGGAATCCCGGGCGCCGCCACGGCACCCACGCCACCCGATCCCCGAAGATCCTCCGGGTCAGCTCCTCCCCGTCGGACGCGGTCGCGATCGCGATGCCGCTGTCCGGGTGGAGGTGGTCCACGTGCGCGGCCTCGACGAGGCCGTGCATGGCGGTGTCGATGGACGGGGCCGCGCCGCCCTTGCCGTGCGCGCAGAAGTCGAACGCGGCGACCATCTCGTCCTCGCGCTCGACGCCCGGGTAGACGTCCACCAGCGCGCGCAGCCGGTCGAGACGCAGCACGGCGAGGCCGGACGCCTTCAGGGTGCCCAGGTCGCCGCCGGAGCCCTTGACCCACATGAGGTCGACGGGCTCGCCGGTGACGGGGTCGGTCTCGACGCCCTTGGCGGAGGCGTTCCCGCCCGCGTAGTTGGTGTTGCGCGGGTCGGCGCCGAGCTCGTGACAGCGGTTCAGCAGGTCGTGCACAACGGTGTTCACAGCGTCGCTCATGTGATTAGGCCCCCCAGCCGGCCTGGTTGCCGCCGACACGCTCGGCGGAGATCTTCTCGAGGTATCCGGACGCCTTGTAGGCGGCGATCGGGTCGCCCGCCAGGCCCTTGGACTCGCGCCACTCGGCGAGCAGCGGGCGGACGTCGGTGTTGTAGGCGTCCATGAGGGCGCCGTTCGCGCCCAGCACGTCGCCGGAGTCCTGCGCGGCCTTGAGGGCCGCGGTGTCGATCAGAAGGGCCTTGGCGGTGGCCTCCTGGACGTTCATGACGGACCGGATCTGGCCCTGGACCTTCGGCTCGATGTTGTGGCACTGGTCGAGCATGAAGGCGACTTCGGAGTCGTCGTCGAGGCCGCCCCCGCGGATCACCTCGTGCATGATCCGGAAGAGCTGGAACGGGTCGGCCGCGCCGACCATGAGGTCGTCGTCGGCGTAGAAGCGGGAGTTGAAGTCGAACGCGCCGAGGCGGCCGACGCGCAGCAGCTGCGCGACGATGAACTCGATGTTCGTGCCGGGCGCGTGGTGGCCGGTGTCGACGCAGACGACGGCCTTCGGGCCGAGCGCGAGGCAGTGCAGCAGCGAGGTGCCCCAGTCCGGCACGTCGGTGGTGTAGAACGCGGGCTCGAAGAACTTGTACTCGAGCTGCATGCGCTGGTCGTCGCCGAGCCGGGCGTAGACCTCGGCGAGGGCTTCGGCGAGGCGCTCCTGACGGGCGCGGATGTCGTCCTGGCCCGGGTAGTTGGTGCCGTCGGAGAACCACAGCTTCAGGTCGCGCGAGCCGGTCGCGTCCATGACGTCGACGCATTCCAGCAGGTGGTCGGTGGCCTTGCGGCGGACGCGCGGGTCGGGGTTGGTGACCGAGCCGAGCATGTAGTCGTCGTCCTGGAAGACGTTCGAGTTGATCGTGCCCAGCGTGACGCCCTGGTCCTTGGCGTAGGCGGCGAGGCCGGCGTAGTCGTCGACCTTGTCCCACGGGATGTGCAGCGCGACGGTCGGGGCCGCGCCGGTGAAGGCGTGCACCTGGGCCGCGTCCGCGATCTTCTCGAACGGGTCGCGCGGGACGCCCGCCTGGGCGAACACCTTGAAGCGGGTGCCGGAGTTGCCGTAGGCCCACGAAGGCGTCTCGATGGCCAGGCGGTCCAGCCCGGCGCTGATGTCAGTCATTTTCCATCCCCGAAAATCACAGGTGCTGCGGTTGGTCGTGCGCGTCGGAAAGCTCTGTCGCAAAGGGGCTCAGGCGAGGTGGAAGACCTCGGTGAGCGGCACCATCCCGGAGTCGGGGGCGGCGCCGTCGAGGTCCTCGAAGAACTCGGCCATCTCGGTCTGCCAGCGGGCGTTGACCTCGGTGGCGTCCATGCCTGCGCGGGCGGCGTCGAAGTCGTCGGTCTCCAGGTAGCCGACGAGCAGGCCGTCGTCCTCGCGCAGGAAGAGGGAGTAGTTGTGCCAGCCGGTCGCGCTGAGCGCGGCCTGCATGTCGGGCCAGACGGCCGCGTGCCGCTCCTTGTACTCCGCCATCCTGTCCTTGCGGACCTTGAGCAGGAAGCAGACGCGTTGCATGTCGGGCCTTTCGGTATCGCCGGGTCGGTCAACAGGGGGCGGGCCCTCCCGGAGGAGGGCCCGCGGACGACTAGAAGTCGAAGTCGTCGATGTTGCTCTTGTCGAACGTGAACGGGTCGCCGAGGATGATCTCCCCGTTGGCGCCGATCGTGCGCTCGCCGAGCTTGCCGGCCTTCAGGACCTCGCCCTCGGCGCCGGTGATCTGGCCGGAGGCCAGGGCAGCGGCGGCGTAGGACGCGAGGTAGCCCAGGTCGTTCGGGTTCCAGAGGGCGAAGGACTCGACGGTGCCGTCCTTGACGTACTTGCGCATCTGGTTCGGGGTGCCGAGGCCGGTCAGCACGACCTTGCCCTTGTACTGCGAGGAGGAGATGTAGCGGGCCGCGGCGGCGATGCCGACGGTGGTCGGCGAGATGATGCCCTTCAGGTTCGGGTAGGCCTGGAGGAGGCCCTGCGTCTGCTGGAAGGACTTCTGGTCGTCGTCGTCACCGTAGGCGACCTTGACGAGCTTGATCTTCGCGTACTCGGGCTTCTTGAGCTCGTCCTTCATGAACTCGATCCAGGTGTTCTGGTTCGTGGCGTTCGCCGTCGCCGAAAGGATCGCGATCTCGCCCTCGCCGCCGATCTGCTTCGACAGCAGCTGCACCTGGCTGCGGCCGATGGCCTCGGAGCTCGCCTGGTTGATGAAGATGTCGCGGCAGTCGGCGTTGGTGTCGGAGTCGTAGGCCACGACCTTGACGCCCTTGTCACGCGCGGAGTTCAGCGGGCCGCAGACGGCGTTGGCGTCGTTGGCCGCGATGAGGATCGCGTCGTGGCCCTGCTGGACGAGGGTGTTGACGTAGGAGACCTGGGAGGACGCGGAGGCGTCGGACGGGCCGACCTCCTTGGCCTCGCCCTTGAACTCCTTGGCCGCCTCGATGCCCGCGTGGTCGACGATCGTCTCGTACGGGTTGTTGATCTGCTTGGGCAGGAAGGCGAGCTTCAGGCCGTCCTTCAGCGGGGCGTTGGGGTTCGCGGTGGCGGCGGTGCCGCTGCCGGTGCCCGCGTCGTCCTTCGCCGAGTCCTTCGTCGTGCCGCCGCCACAGGCGACCAGGCTGAGCGCCAGGAAGCCGGCGGTCGCGATCGACAGCGTGGTGCGCACGCCGCGGAGGGGTGTGATCACTTTCAGTGCCTTTCCAAGGGGTGGAAGGGGTGGAGCGGAACCGCTGTGGTTCGCACGGGGATGGTTGGGTTCGGATGCCGCCGGTTCAGGCGGGGGCGGTCGCTTCCTTGGCGGCCCGCCTTCGGGCTCTGCCTTCGCGGTACAGGACCGCGAGGCGGGGCGCGAGGACGGAGATCACCAGCAGGAGGCCGGTGACGATCGCCTGGACCTCGGTCGAGACGTCGTCGAGCATGAGGAGGTTGCGCAGCACGCCGATGAGCAGGACGCCGGCGATGACGCCGCCGAGGGTGCCCTTGCCGCCGTCGAAGTCGACGCCGCCGAGGAGGACCGCGGCGATGACGCTCATCTCCAGGCCCGCCCCGTTGTCGGCGCGGGCGCTGCCGTAGCGCAGGGTGAAGACGATGCCCGCGAAGGCCGCGACGAGGCCGGTGACGACGAAGAGGACCAGCTTGATCCGCTTCACCCGGACTCCGGCGAAGAACGCGGCGTCCTCGGAGTTGCCGATGGCGAACAGGCTGCGGCCGAGGCCTGTGGCGTGCAGCAGCAGCCCGGTGATGATCGCCAGGACGACGAACAGCGCGACCGAGTAAGGGACCGGCGTGCCGGGGACGGTGTCGGTGGCCCACTGCGAGTACGTCTGCGGGAACTCCGAGACGGCCTCGGTGCCGAGGACGACGTAGGCCAGGCCCCGGTAGAGCGTCATCGTGCCGATGGTGACGGCCAGGGAGGGCAGTCCGAGCCTGGTGACGAGCAGCCCGTTGACGAGGCCGCAGACCGCGCCGATGACCAGGACGAACGGGACGATCGCCTCGAACGTCCAGCCCGCGTTCCACAGGTGGCCGGTCAGGGCGCTCGACAGGCCGAGGACGGAGGCGACCGACAGGTCGACCTCGCCGCAGACGACGAGCAGGGTCATCGGCAGCGCGATGAGGGCGATCTCGGCGAGGTCGCTCAGCGCGAACGCGATGTTGTCGGAGTTGCCGAAGCTCTCGTTCGTGCCCATTCCGGCGAGGAAGACCACGATGAGCATGACGCCGACGAGGACGTCCCAGCGGAGGAACGCGCCGAGCGCGGGGAGGCGGCGGGCGGTGAGGTCAGGAGCCATGGCGTGCGGCACTCCTCTTGCGCAGGGTCCGGGCGACGCGCAGCGAGACCAGCCGGTCGGCGCTGATCGCCAGCAGCAGCAGGAGGCCGGTGAGGGCGTCCTGCCAGAACGAGTTGACCTTCAGCACCACCAGGACGCTGCCGATCGTGGTGAGCAGCAGCGCGCCGAGCGCCGCGCCGTAGACCGTGCCGACGCCGCCGACGATGGCGACGCCGCCGACCACGACCGCGCTGACGACGGTGAGTTCCCAGCCCGCGGCGTTGTCGGCGACGACGGTGCCGAAGCGGGACAGCCACAGCACGCCGGCGACGCCGGCGAGGAGGCCGTTCACCACGTAGGCGGTGAGGACGCGCTTGCTGATCGGCACGCCGGCGAGGCGCGCGGCCTCGGGGTTGGAGCCGATCGCGTAGAACTCGCGGCCCGACGGGTAGGCCCGCAGGTAGTAGCCGACGATGAACATGATCGCGACGGCGATGACCGGCAGGTAGGGCACGCCGAGGAGGCCGCCGCTGCCGAGGTCGAGCAGGCCCTGCGGCACGTCGGCCGCGTTGATCTGCTGGCCTTCGGCGATGTAGTAGTCGATGCCCTTGATCACGTACAGCATGCCGAGGGTGACCACGAGGGCCGGGACCCGGCAGAAGCTGACGAGCAGGCCGTTGACCAGCCCGCAGACCGTGCCGAGGACCAGGCCGACGATGATCGCGAAGGCGACCGAGTGCCCGTCGGTGACGAGCTTGCCGGTGACGAACGCGACGAGGCCGACGACGGAGCCGACGGAAAGGTCGATGTTCCGGGTGACGACCACGAGGGTCTGGCCGACCGCGAGGAGCGTCAGGATCGAGGCGTTGAGGAAGATGTCCTCGATGCCCTGGGCCGACAGGAACCTCGGGTTGGCGATCGTCGTCGCCAGCACCAGGATGATCAGGGCGGCGGCGATGGTGAGCTCGCGGGCGCGCAGCGCCTTGTCGAGCAGGCCGTCCTTCTCCTTGATCGGGGCGGGCGGCGTCGGCGCGGGTGCCGTGGTGACGGCGCTCATGCGGCCTCCTTGCCGGGGCGGCCGGTGGCGGCCGACATGATGGACTCCTCGGTCGCCTCGGCGCGCGGGATCTCGGCGGTGACCCGGCCCTCGTGCATGACGAGGACGCGGTCGGCCATGCCGATGACCTCGGGCAGGTCCGAGGAGATCATGAGGACGGCCAGGCCCTGCGCGGCGAGCTCCGACAGGAGCCGGTGCACCTCGGCCTTGGTGCCGACGTCGATGCCGCGGGTCGGCTCGTCGACGATGAGGACGGACGGGTCGGTCGCCAGCCACTTGGCCAGGACGACCTTCTGCTGGTTGCCTCCGGACAGGACGCCGACGTGGTCGGTGGCCTTGCCGTACTTGAGCTGGAGGCGCACCGCCCAGTCCGCGGCGTTGGCGTGCTCGGCCGCGCGGGAGATGAAGGGGCCCTTGCTGAGCGCCTTCAGCCGGGTGAGGCCGAGGTTGCGCTCGATGGACATCTCCATGACCAGGCCCTGCTGGCGACGGTCCTCGGGGACGAGGGCGACGCCGGCGGCCATCGCGGCGGTCGGGCTGGAGTTCTTGAGGGGGGTGCCGGCGACCTCGACGCTCCCGGCATCCCAGCGGTCGATCCCGAAGATCGCGCGGGCGACCTCCGTGCGGCCTGCGCCGACGAGTCCGGCGAGTGCGACGATCTCGCCGCGCCGGACGTCGAAGGAGACGTCGGTGAAGGTGCCCTCGCGGGTGAGTCGGGAGACCTTCAGCGCGACCTCGCCGGGGGCGACCTCCTGCTTGGGGTACAGCTCGTCCAGGTCGCGGCCGACCATGCGGTTGACCAGTTTGTCCTCGTCGAGCTCCTCGATCGGCTCGCTGGCGATCCAGACGCCGTCCCGCAGGGTGGTGACCCGCTGGCAGATCGCGAAGATCTCCTCCAGGCGGTGCGAGATGAACAGGAGGGCGCAGCCCTGGGACTTCAGCGCCTCGACGACGTTGAAGAGCCGGGCCGTCTCCTGGCCGGTGAGGGCCGCCGTCGGCTCGTCCATGATCAGGACCTTGGCGTCCCGCGAGATGGCCTTGGCGATCTCCACGACCTGCTGGTCGGCGATCGACAGGCCCTTGGCGGGGCGGCGCGGGTCGAGCGCGACGCCGAGGCGGCGGAACAGCTCCGCGGCCTTGGCGTGCATGGTCTTGCGGTCGATCCGGCCGAGCGCGAGGCGCGGCTGGCGGCCCATGAAGATGTTCTCCGCGACCGAGAGGTCGGGGAACAGCGTGGGCTCCTGGTAGATCACCGCGACGCCGGCGCGCTGGGCGTCGGCGGGGCTGTTGAAGACGACAGGTTCCCCGTTCAGGAGGATCTTGCCGGTGTCGGGGCGGTGCACGCCCGCGAACGCCTTGACGAGCGTCGACTTGCCCGCGCCGTTCTCTCCGGCCAGCGCGTGGACCTCGCCGGCGTAAAGCTCCAGACGGACGCCCTTGAGCGCGCGCACGGCGCCGAACGACTTGCTCACGTCGACCAGCGCCAGCACGGGTGACTGTTCGCTCACTCGCGGCCTCCTGATCTCATAGCGGGTTCCTTCGTACGAAAATCGTTTTAATCCTGCGTTGATGGATGAAGGTAAGTCTGTGATGCCAGGCACGTCAAGTCCCACGTCACGGCAAATTTACGTACTTGACACGTTTTAATAGTGGCCCCAAAGTATGTGATGCTTTCTGCCCACGAACCCCCCGATCTCCGAGGAGCCCCATGGCGACGTCTCCGCCCGGCCCCCGCGACGGGACCGTCGGCATCAAGCAGGTCGCCAAGGCCGCCGGCGTCTCCCCCGGAACCGTCTCCAACGTGCTGAACCGACCTGAGCGGGTCGCCGCGGCCACACGGGAGCGGGTGGAGGAAGCCATCCGGGCCCTGGGATTCGTCCGCAACGGCTCGGCGTCGAGCCTGCGCGCGGGCCAGGGCCGCCTCGTCGGGCTGATGGTCCACGACCTCGCCAACCCGTTCTTCACCAGCCTCGCGCGCGGCGTCGAGGACCTGATGAGCGAACGCGGTCACGCCGTGATCCTGTGCAGCTCGGCCACCTCGCCCGACCGCGAGCACCGCAACCTGCGGATGCTCGCCGAACAGGGCGTGCGCGGGGTGCTGGTCACCCCCGTCGACAGCGGCGGCCCCGACCGGCTCGACCTGCTGTACGAGCGGCACATCGCCGCCGTCATGCTCGACCACGCCGCCACCCGGCCGCAGCAGTGCTCGGTCACCGTGGACGACGTGGCGGGCGGGCAGATGGCCGTCACCCACCTGCTGGAGTGCGGGGCCCGCGACATCGCCTACGTCTCGGGGCCGATGACGCTGCGGCAGTGCGCCGACCGGCGCTCCGGCGCGCAGAAGGCGATCGAGCTGGCCGGGCACGGGTCCCTGCGCGACGTCACCGTCTCCGACATGACCCCCGCCGCCGGGCAGGACGCCGCCGACCATCTGCTGGCCGAACTGCCCGACGCCATCTTCTGCGCCAACGACCTCCTCGCCATGGGCGTCCTGCGGACTTTGCTCCGGCAGGGCGTCCGCGTGCCTGAGCGCGTGCTCGTCATCGGGTATGACGACATCGAGTACGCCACCGCGTCGTCGGTCCAGCTCAGCTCGGTCCGCCAGCCGACCTACCGGCTCGGCCGGATCGCCGCCGAGCTTCTGCTGGACGAGTGCGACGACCCCGAGGGCCACGCTCACCAGCAGATCCTGTTCCAGCCCGAGCTCGTCATCCGGGAGTCGACAAGACCGTGAAGATAGCCCTCTTCGCCACCTGCGTGAACGACACGCTCTTTCCCGGAACCGGCCAGGCCGTCGTCCGGATCCTTGAGCGGCTCGGCCACGAGGTGGTCTTCCCCGAGGCGCAGACCTGCTGCGGGCAGATGCACCTCAACACCGGCTACCCCGACCAGGCCATGCCGCTCATCCGGTCGTTCACCGACACGTTCGAGGACTACGACGCGGTCGTCGCCCCGTCCGGGTCGTGCGCCGCGATGGTGCGCGACTGGCACGGCAAGACCGCCGCCCGCCAGGGCGACCACCGGCTCGCCGAGCGGTCGTTCGCCCTGACGCCGCGCGTGTACGAACTGGCCGAACTGCTCGTGGACGTCCTGGGCGTCACCGACGTCGGCGCGGTCTTCCCGCACCGGGTCACCTACCACCCGACCTGCCACGGCCTGCGCATGCTCAAGCTCGGCGACAAGCCGCTGCGGCTGCTGCGCGAGGTCAAGGGCATCGACCTGGTGGACCTGCCGGACGCGACCGAGTGCTGCGGCTTCGGCGGCACCTTCGCCCTGAAGAACTCCGACGTGTCCGCCGCCATGTGCGCGGACAAGACCGCCGCCGTCAAGCAGACCCGCGCCGAGGTGCTGTGCGCCGTCGACAACTCCTGCCTGATGCACATCGGCGGCACCCTGTCCCGCCAGCGCAGCGGGGTGCGGGTCATGCACCTCGCCGAGATCCTCGCGAGCACCTCATGAGCGCCTTGGAGAAGGACGCGACGCAGTCGCGGATGCCGACCTACGTGGGCATGCCCGCGTTCCCCAAGGCCGCGCACGAGGCGGTCGCCGACACGCGGCTGCGCCGCAACCTCGCCCACGCCACCGGCACGATCCGCGAGCGGCGCGCCGCCGCCGTCGCCGAACTGGACGACTGGGAGGAGCTGCGCCAGGCCGGCAAGCGCATCAAGGACCACACCCTGGAGTACCTCGGCCACTACCTCCGGATGCTGGAGGAGAAGGTCACCGAGGCCGGGGGCGTGGTGCACTGGGCGCGCGACGCCGAGGAGGCCAACGCGATCGTCGCGCGCCTGGTCAAGGAGACCGGCGAGACCGAGGTCGTCAAGGTCAAGTCGATGGCGACGCAGGAGATCGGGCTCAACGAGGCGCTCGCCGAGCACGGCATCACCGCGCTGGAGACCGATCTCGCCGAACTCATCGTGCAGCTCGCCGACGACAGGCCCTCGCACATCCTCGTCCCGGCCATCCACAAGAACCGGGCCGAGATCCGCGAGCTGTTCGCGCACCGGATGCCGTCGGCGCCCGAGGGGCTGACGGACGAGCCCGCCGACCTCGCCGAGGCGGCCCGCCGCCACCTGCGCGCGAAGTTCCTGGCGGCGAAGGTCGCCGTCTCGGGGGCGAACTTCGCGATCGCCGACACCGGCACCGTCCTGGTCGTCGAGTCCGAGGGCAACGGGCGGATGTGCCTGACGCTGCCGGAGACGCTGATCACCGTCATGGGCATCGAGAAGCTCCTGCCGAGCGCCCGGGACCTCGAGGTCTTCCTCCAGCTCCTGCCGCGCTCGTCGACGGCCGAGCGGATGAACCCCTACACGTCGGCGTGGACGGGCGTGACGCCGGGCGACGGGCCGCAGAACTTCCACCTGATCCTGCTCGACAACGGGCGCACCGACGTGCGCGACGAGGAGGTCGGGCGGCAGGCGCTGCGCTGCATCCGCTGCTCCGCCTGCCTCAACGTCTGCCCCGTGTACGCGCGGGCGGGCGGGCACGCCTACGGCTCGCCCTATCCTGGGCCGATCGGGGCGATCCTGTCGCCGCAGATCCGGGGCATCGGCTCGAAGGTCGACGCCTCGCTGCCGTTCGCGTCGTCGCTGTGCGGGGCCTGCTACGAGGCCTGCCCCGTCGCGATCGACATCCCCGAGGTGCTGGTGCACCTGCGGGCGAAGGCGGCCAAGAAGCCCGTCGAGAAGACCGTCATGAAGGCTGCGGCCTGGGGGCTGCGCTCCCCCGCCCTGCTCGCGCTCGGCCAGGCCGTCGCGAGCAGGGGCCGCTTCGTCGCGCCGCACCTGCGGTTCCCGCGCGCGTGGGCCGACACCCGCGACCTGCCCGCCATCCCGAAGGAGTCGTTCCGCGCGTGGTGGAAGCGCACCCACGGCGGCACCGACCGGAAGGACGCCCCATGAGCGCGCGCGACGCGATCCTCGGCAGGCTCGGCGCCCCCGAGGGCGACCCGGACGCCGAATACCGGCTGCTGCACCGGGGCTACCTGGACCGCCACCACGGCGACGGGCTCGTCGAGCTGTTCGCCGAACGGGTCGCGCACTACCGCGCGATCGTGCACCGGGTGAGCGAGGCGGAGCTGCCCGGCGCGCTCATGGCGGCGCTGCGGCCCGGCGCCTACGTCGTCCCCGAAGGCGTCCCGGCCGCCTGGACCGGCGCGATCGCGCCGACCCGGCTGCTCGGTGCCGACGCCGACCTGGAGCGGGCCGCCGGCACGATCACCGGCTGCGCCGTCGGCATCGCCGAGACCGGCACCATCGTGCTGGACCACCAGGCGGCCCAGGGGCGGCGGGCGCTCACGCTCGTGCCCGACCACCACCTCGTCGTCGTGCGCGCCGACCAGGTCGCCGCCGACCTTCCCGACGCGATCGGGCGGCTCGACATCACCCGGCCGCTCACGTTCATCTCCGGCCCCTCCGCCACCAGCGACATCGAACTGTCCCGGGTGGAGGGCGTCCACGGCCCCCGCACCCTGGAGGTATTTCTCGTATGACCGCGCGTATCGCCGCCGTGGACCTTGGCGCGACCAGCGGGCGCGTCATCACCGCCCGGGTCGGTGACGGACTGCTGGACCTCACCGAGGAGCACAGGTTCCCGAACCGGCCCGTCGAGGTCGCCGGCACGCTGCACTGGGACGTCCTCGGGCTGTACCGGGACGTCCTGGACGGGCTCGCGAAGGCCGGACCCGAGGTCGCCTCGGTCGGCATCGACAGCTGGGCCGTCGACTACGGGCTGCTGGACGCCTCCGGGGCGCTCCTCGGCAACCCCGTGCACTACCGGGACGACCGGACCGAGGCCGTCATCGACGACGTCCACGCCAAGATCTCGCCCGAGCGGCTGTACGCGGTCAACGGGCTGCAGTTCCTGCCGTTCAACACGCTCTACCAGCTCGCCGCCGAGCGGTTCCTGGACCGGGCCGAGACGTTGCTGATGATCCCCGACCTCCTCGCCTACTGGCTGACCGGCGAGAAGGGCGCGGAGGCCACCAACGCGTCCACGACGGGCCTGTACGACGCGAGCGCGGGCGCCTGGTCGGCGGAGGTCGTCGAGACGCTCGGGTTGCGCCCCGGGCTGCTGCCGGAGATCCGGCGGCCGGGAACGCGGCTCGGGGTCCTGCGGGACTCGACCGGGCTGGCGGGCGTGCCGCTGACGGCCGTCGCCTCCCACGACACCGCCTCGGCGGTCGCCGCGGTGCCCGCCAAGGACGAGCACTTCGCCTACATCTCGTGCGGCACCTGGTCCCTCGCCGGAGTGGAGCTGCCCGCCCCGATCCTCACCGAGGCGGGCCGGGCCGCGAACTTCACCAACGAGGCGGGCGTCGACGGGACCGTCCGGTACCTGCGCAACGTCATGGGCATGTGGCTCGTCTCTGAGTCGATGCGCGCCTGGGGCATGGACTCCGCGGAGCTGCCCGCGCTGCTGGCCGCCGCCGCCGAGGTGCCCGGCCCGCGCAGCGTCGTCGACCCCAACGACCCCTCGTTCATGCCGCCCGGCGACATGCCGTCCCGGATCGCCGCCTACTGCTCGCGCACCGGCCAGGCCGTGCCCGGCACGCGGGCCGAGACCGTCCGCTGCATCATGGACAGCCTCGCCCTCGCCCACCGCGCGGTGCTGCGCGAGGCCGCCGAACTGTCGGGCCGCCGCATCGACGCCGTCCACCTCGTCGGAGGCGGTTCCCGCAACGCCCTGCTCTGCCAGCTCACCGCCGACGCCACAGGCCTGCCCGTCATCGCCGGCCCCGCCGAGGCGACCGCCCTCGGCAACATCGGCATGCAGGCCCGCGCCCTCGGCCTCCTCCCCGACCTCCCCTCCCTCCGCACCCTCATCGCCGAAACCCAGCCCCTCACCCGCTACACCCCCTCCACCCCCGAAACCCCCTGGACCGACGCCGCCGCCCGCCTCGCCCTCTGACCCCCGCCCGCCCGTCCCGCTCAGCCGAGCACCGGCCCCGTGCCCGTCCGGCAGCCGGCAGGGACTAGCCGGGGTGGGCTATGGCGAGGAGGACATGGGCGGGTTCGTCGCCCACCAGGAACCAGCGGTGGCGCAGGCGGGCGTCTTGGGCGAGGAGGTCGCGGGGGCCCAGGCGGTGGACGCCCGCGCCCTCGATCTCGACGTCGAGAGCGCCGGAGACGACGTAGAGGCCCATGTCGCCTTTGAGCTGGAACCATTCTTCGAGGTACTCGCCGGGCCGCACCACGTACTCGATGATCTCCAGCCGGGTGTCGGGGCGCATGAGCAGGGCGCGGCCCACGGCGGCGTCGGCGCGGGCCGCGACGGGGATGAGGCGGCCCTCGCCGGCGCGCGTCACCGACACCCTGGCGATGTCCGGCGCGGGCAGCAGCGCGCCCGGCAGGACGCCCAGCGCCTCAGCGAGCCGGTAGGTGGTGATCATCGACGGGGCGCTGGCCCCGCTCTCGATCTGGCTCAGGAAGGGCTGGCTGACCCCCGAGCGGCGCGTCGGCTCCCGCATGGACAGCCCCGCCTCCTCCCGCAGCCGCCGCACCGCGGCGCCGATCCGGGCGTTGAGCACGGCTTCGGGGCTCGGCTCCGCAGTTCACCTGACCTTTACCCAAGACGATTGATGGAAGCGATCGAATAGGTCATATTGATCGTTGACAGCGATCGATATCGCTCGTTTTTCGCCAGTTGGAGTACGCCGGACGGCCAGGGGGACCATCCGGCCGAGCACGTCACGGCTCCGGGAGGAACCATGCTGACCGTTCCCGTCATCGACGTCACCGCCTTCCGCGATCCGTCCTCGCCCGCCGCGGTGCGCGACGCGATCGCCGCCGAGGTGGACCGGGCGGCCCGCGAGGTCGGGTTCATGCAGGTCGTCGGCCACGGGGTGCCCCAGGACGTCATCGACGGCCTCACCCGGGCCGCCGACGGGTTCTTCGGGCTGGACCCTGCGGTGAAGGAGGCCTACCGGCTGCCGCCGCGGCTCAACCGCGGATACAGCCCGCCCAAGTCCGAGAAGCTGCGGGCGAGCCTCGGCCTCGCCTCGGCGGGAGACCTGTTCGAGGCCTTCAACGTCGGCGCGCAGTGGACCGACTTCCCCGGCCTCGACCTGCCGCACGACGACTACGCGGTCAACACCCATCCCGCGGAGGTCGCCGGGTTCCAGGACGCGGTCATGGCGTACTTCACCGAAGCGGGCGCGGTGGCGCGGCTGATGACCCGGGTGTTCGGCCGCGCGCTCGGCCTCGGCGAGGAGCACTTCGCCGCGTTCACCGGCCACTCCGTCGACGTCCTGCGGATGAACAACTACCGGATGCCGTCCGCCGACGCCGTCCTGGAACCCGACCAGGAGGGCATGGGCGCGCACACCGACTACGGGATCGTCACCGTACTGTGGGCCGACCGGGTGCCCGGCCTGGAGATCTTCCTGCACGGGCGCTGGAACCCCGTCGTGCCCGCGCCCGGCGCGCTGCTGGTGAACCTCGGCGACGCCCTCGCCCGCTGGACGAACGACCAGTGGATCTCGACCATGCACCGGGTCGCTCCCCCGCGCGTCGACGGCGTGCTCGTCCCGCGCCGGTCGGCCGCCTACTTCCACGACGGCGACATCGACGCCGTCATCGCCCCGCTCCCCGGCTGCGTCACGCCCGAGCGGCCCGCCCTCTACGAGCCCGTCACGGTCGGCGAGCACCTGCGCGCGAAGCTGGCGGGCTCGCGGGCCGGCCTCCTCAACCCCGAGGCGGCCCGCGAGGCGTCGCGCCTCACCCCCGAGGCCTGACGTCCCCGCCCGCCTCCGTCCCCGATAATTGACCGATCGGTCTTGATCTGACAGGGTGCAGGGGTGGCGAGGACCAAGGAGTTCGATCCGGACGCGGTACTGCAGAAGGCGCTGGAGCTGTTCTGGGAGCGCGGATACGAGGCCACGTCGATGGCCGAGCTCGTCGCGCGCCTGGGGATCGCGCGGGCCAGCATCTACGCGACGTTCGGCGGGAAGCACGAGCTCTACGTGAGGGCGCTGGAGCGGTATCTCCAGGCCAAGGACTCGGGCATCGTCGAGGCGCTCGCGCAGCCGGGGCCCGCACTTCCCGCGGTGCGGGCGCTGGTCGAGGACTTCGCCGAGCAGTCCGCGCGGGACGAGCGCAGGCGCGGCTGCCTGGCCGTCAACGCCGCGGTGGAGTTGGTGGCGCGCGATCCGCAGGTCGCCCGGCGGGTCGAGGCGAGCTGGGACCGCCTGGAGACCGCGCTCACCTCCGCGCTGATCCGGGCCCGCGCCCAAGGCGAGCTCGCCGCGGACAAGGATCCGCGCGCCCTGGCCCGCTTCCTGCTCGTGCTGCTCCAGGGCCTGCGCGTCCTCGGCCGCGCCCATCCCGCCCCGGACAGGCTGCGCGACGCCGCCGCGCAGGCGCTCGCACTCCTGGACTGACCTGCTCGCAAGGCCTTCAGGTTTTCACAAGCCCGAATTCTAAACCGATCGTTCTCATTAAATATCCGCCACCTGCTATGGCGCACGCGTCGAAGGAGAACACGATGACCGCACGGTTCACCGGCAAGGTCGCCCTCATCACCGGCGGGGGCTCCGGCATCGGGCGGGCCTGCGCGCTCGCCTTCGCCCGGGAGGGCGCGACGGTGGTCGTCGCCGGGCGCGGGCCCGACCCCCTGACGGAGACCGTCCGGCTCGTCGAGGCCGAAGGCGGCCGGGCCGACGCCGTCACGGCCGACGTCACCGACGGCGCGGACGTCGCCCGGCTCGTCGCGACGACCGTGGCGCGCCACGGCGGCCTGCACGTCGCGTTCAACAACGCGGGGATCTTCGCGGCGGGGCCGCTCGCCGACCTGGACGAGGCGACCTGGGACCGCGTGCTCGCCGTGAACGTGACGGGCGTGTTCCTCGCCATGAAGCACCAGATGGCCCACATGCGCGGCAACGGAGGCGGCGTCATCGTCAACACGGCGTCCAACCTCGGCGCGCACAAGCGCGCACCCGGCCTCGGCGCCTACGCGGCCTCCAAGGCCGCCGTCAGCGCGCTGACCCGCGCCGCGGCGCTCGAAGGCATCGCCGACGGCATCCGCGTCAACGCGATCAGCCCCGGCCCCTTCGACACTTCCATGTCGCTGCGCCCCGGCGAGACCCTCTCCGACCGCGCCGCCCGCATGAGGGACACCTCCCCCATCGGCCGCGTCGGCACCCTCGCCGAGGCCGCCTCGGCCGTCCTGTGGCTCGCCTCGCCCGAGTCCTCCTACATCGTCGGCCACGACCTCGTCGTCGACGGCGGCGCCACCGCCTGACCGCCCGCCACCACTGATCGCGGTCTGCGGGCTCGTCGCGATCGGCCTCAGATCTCTTCGCCGGCACGCACCGGGCAGCGGGGCGGCGCCACAGCGGAAACACCGATGAGCTCCCTCGCCCGGAGTCGAACCGGGAACGGCGCCTTCGCAGAGCGTCGCGCAGTTCCGCTACCGAGGGATCGGGCCCGCCCCCCGGCGCGGGAGGGGCGGACCGGTGGAGGCCCGGCCGGGAGTCGAACCCGGAGCAGACGGCTTTGCAGGCCGCCCCCCGGGCCACCGGGACCCGGACCTTGGTGCGCGAGGACGGAGTCGAACCGCCTGCCTTCGCCGCGTAAAGGCGTCGCTCTGCCGTTGAGCCAACCGGGCTTCTTTCTTCGGGAATGGCTCCGGTGGCAGGGATCGAACCTGCGCCTGACGGGTTAACAGCCCGCTGCCCTGCCTCTGGGCGACACCGGATCAAGGCGCGCAGGCCGGATTCGAACCGGCGGTCTCGGGCTTATGAGGCCCGCGGGGACTGCCGAACTCCCTACTGCGCGCGGCGCGCGAAATGATGCGCTTTTGCGCGGGCGAATGCGCCGCCCGCTGTGGACCAGGTCGGATTCGAACCGACGACCTCCCGCTTGCAAGGCGGATGCTCTGCCATTGGAGCTACAGGCCCGAGTGCCCGCCGCGGGCGCCCTTCGGCGCGCCCCGGCGGACCCCGCACCCCGTAGGGCACGGCCCCCGGCCCTTACGGGTCGGGGATGGCGCGAAGGATCGAGCCGCCTTCGAAGCAGCCCGCCGTCCGGCGCCGGTGTTTCCGCTGTGGAGTTCTCAAGGTTCAGGCCCCGGCCCGAAGGCCGGGATGATGCGCACGGGCGGCAGGAGTCGAACCTGCTACGCGCGGTTTTGGAGACCGCCGCTCTGCCGTTGAGCTACGCCCATCTGCTGTCGTGACCCCAGAATGCGTCGAGCGTGTCTCTCGTGTCATCCGATTTATTTCCGCCCCGCGATGCCGCCTTTCCCCGAGCCGTTCGGTGATGAGTCTTCAGTCCGCTCGGCTCTTTCCGGGCTTATGCGAAGCGTCACCCGGCCAGCGCCTTTACGTAGTAAGAATCTAGCAGGCGCATTCCCGTGGCCGCGCGCCGCCGACGTCGCCCCCGGGGACGCGCCGCGTGGAGGTCCGACGCCGGAAATTCGCTCGCCGGGTCGGCGGCGGGGTGGTTAGCATCGGCCGGATGGCTGAAGATCTGCTCACCCTGTACGACACCCACCTGCGCGGAGCCGGTGCTCTCGGCCGCGGAGTCAGCGTCGAGCGCGACGGGCCGCTGCTGCGGGTGGTCGGGCAGCACCGGGGGTTCGTCAGCGCGGTCCGGGATCTGTCCGGGCACGACGTCGACGGGCTGATCGCGGCGCAGAAGGCGTACTTCGAGGCGCGCGGTGAGGCCGTGGAGTGGAAGCTGCGCGGGCACGACCTGCCCGCCGACCTTCCCGACCGGCTCGCCGCCGCCGGCTTCGTGCCCGAGCCCCGCGAGACCGTCGCCATCGGCAGGGTCGCCGACCTGCCGACCGACGCGGCGCCGCCCAGCGGGGTGCGGCTGCGGCGGGTGGACGACGAGGCGTCCGTCCGGGCGATCGTGGCGATGGAGTCGGAGGTCTGGGGGCAGGACTGCGCGTTCATCGGCGACCACCTGCGCGCGGGCCTGGCCGACGACCCCGCGCGGATCGCGGTCTTCGTCGCCGAGACCGACGGCAGGGTCGTGGCCGCGGCCTGGCTGGGGCTGCGCGACACCCCCGAGTTCGCGTCGCTGTGGGGAGGCTCCACCCTCGCCCCGTGGCGGGGCCGCGGCATCTACCGGGCGCTGGTGGCCGTCCGGACCCGGCTGGCCGCGGACCTCGGCTTCCGCTACCTCCAGGTCGACGCCTCGGACGAGAGCCGGCCCATCCTCGAACACCTCGGCTTCCAGGCCGTCACCACCACGACCCCCTACGTCTGGTCCCCCGCCGGCTGAGGCCTTCCGCGACAGGCCCATGCAGATGAACGACGACTCGATGCTCACCTTCTACGGGCTCCTCGCCGGCGACACCGTGCACCAGCCTTCCGCGATCGCCGGCCGCCCGCGCTTCGGGGGACAGGTCGGCGGGCAGTCCCCGGCCGGCGGGCGGAAACGATGCCGCGATGGGAACCGATATCAGTAGATTCGTCGAGCGCCGACGCCCGGCGACGAAGCCCGGCGGGGCGCGCGTCTGGCGTCTCAGGGCGGCTGTGTCGATCTTGACGGCGCGGCGCGGAGGGGCTGTTCGATCTTGGTTGTTACGGTCGGGGGGTGACCGGCCGGGGCGATGTCAGGGCGCGGTGCCGGACCGGGGTGCGCGCCGGTCTGGCACTGCTCACCGCGCTGGTCGCGCTGCACGTCGCCCTCTGCCTTCCCGGCCTGCACAAGGGCCCGCTGGGGACGGGCCGGGCGCACTCGGTGACCGCGCCGGACGGGGCGCACTCCCCCGTCCACGAAGACCACCGGCACGACCACCACACCTCCTGCGAGGACTCGGCCGCCGCCTGGCTCGATTTCCGCGTCGAGCAGCCGGGGCCCGCCGTCCTCGCCGCCTGCGCCGTGCTCGCGTTCGGCCTGCTCCCGGCGGGCGCGGCCCGTGCCTTCGCCGGCGTTGCGGATGCGCGGCCTCCGGGCCACTGGATGCGCACCGCGCTCGGCGGGGCGATGCTCCCCGCCGCTCTCCGGATCGCCCGGATCTAGACCGCTCGCGGCGGCCCTCGACGGCCGCGCGGCGCTCTCTTTCCGCACGCCGGCCCGGCATGCCCGCGGTATGCCCGTGCCGTGCCCTTTCTCGGGGATCTCTCACCATGCGTCACGAAACACGCAAGCTCGACCTCTTCTCCAGGCTCTCCACCGACGCCCTGCGGCGTCCCGCCGACTGCGCCGCGCTGGCCGGCCTCGTCGGCCGCACCCCCGTCCTGTGGACGCCCGACCTGCTCGGCGGCGACCGCGGGTTCTGGGCCAAACTCGAAGGCCGCAACCCCGGCGGGATCAAGGACCGACCCGCGCTGCACATGGTCGCCCGTGCCCGCGAACGCGGCGATCTCGCCGAGGGCGCGCCCATCGTCGAGTCGACGAGCGGCACCCTCGGCCTCGGCCTCGCCCTCGCCGGACGGGTCCACCGGCATCCGGTGACGCTCGTGGGCGACCCCGGCATGGAGCCGCTCGTCCGCCACCTCCTCACCGCGTACGGGGCCCGGCTGGAGATCGTCGAGGAGGCGCATCCCGTCGGCGGGTGGCAGGAGGCCCGCAAGCAGCGGGTCGGTCGGCTGCTCGCAGACCAACCCGGCGCCTACAGCCCCAACCAGTACGACAATCCGGACAACGTCGGCGCGTACACGGCGCTGGCCGACGAGCTGATCGAGCGGTTCCCGCGCGTCGACGCCCTCGTCTGCGCCGTCGGCACCGGCGGGCACAGCGCGGGGATCGGCCGCAGGCTCCGCGAGCGCTGGCCCGACGTGCGGCTCGTCGCGGTCGACGCGGTCGGCTCGGCGATCTTCGGCCAGCCCGCCGGGCACCGGCTGATGCGCGGGCTCGGCTCGCACATCCACCCGCGCAACGTCGCCTACGACCTGTTCTCCGAAGTCCACTGGGTCGCCGCGCACGAGGCGGTCTGGGCATGCCGCGCGCTCGCGTCCGCGCAGCTCATCACGGGCGGCTGGAGCGTCGGCGCGGTCGCGCTCGTCGCGTCCTGGACCAGCCGCGTGCTGCCCGCCGGATCACAGGTCGTCGCCGTCTTCCCCGACGGGCCGTGGCGCTACTGGAACACCGTCTACGACGACGCCTACTGCGCCGCACACGACCTCCTGGACCGACTTCCGGCCCCCGCGCCCGACGAGATCGCGCACCCCGCCGAACGCGAGGTCGCCCGGTGGACGTACTGCCGGACCGTCCGCAACCCGCGATCGGAGGCCTGACGTGAGCGCGCCCACCACCTGGCGGACCTTCGGTCCCGCGGCCAAGGTCCTGTTCGTCAACCAGTTCGGCATCAACCTCGGCTTCTACCTGCTCATGCCCTACCTCGCCGACCATCTCGCCCGCGGCGCCGGGCTGGCGCTCTGGGCCGTCGGGCTCGTCCTGGGCGTCCGGAACCTCAGCCAGCAGGGCCTGTTCCTCATCGGCGGCACCCTCGCCGACCGGCTCGGCTGCAAACCGCTCATCATGCTCGGCTGCGGGCTGCGCGTCGCCGGATTCGGCCTCTTCGCGTTCGCGACGTCCGTGCCCGCCCTCGTCGCCGCCTCGGCGCTGACCGGGCTGGCCGGGGCCCTGTTCAATCCGGCGGCCCGCGCCTACCTCGCGCACACCGAGGCCGACCGGCGGGTGGAGGCGTTCGCCATGTTCAACGTGTTCTACCAGGCCGGGATCCTCCTCGGCCCGCTCGCCGGGCTCGCCCTGCTCCGGCTCGACTTCCGCGCCGTCAGCCTGACCGCCGCCGGCGTCTTCGCCGCGCTGACGCTGCTGCAGTGGCGGCGCCTGCCGGTCCAGGATCCGCCGCCGCGCGAGGACCGGCCGGTGCTCACCGACTGGCGCGCCGCGTTCGGCGACCGGGCCTTCCTCGCGTTCGCCGCCGTCATGACGGCCTCCTACGCGCTGTCGTTCCAGATCTATCTCGCGCTGCCGCTGGAAGCCGCCCGCCTCACCGGCCGGCCCGCCTGGACCGTCGCCCTGTTCGCCGTGACCGCGCTGGTCGCCCTGGCCGGTCAACTGCGCCTCACCGCCTGGAGCAAGGCCAGGTACACGCCCGGTCAGGCCATGGCCCGCGGCCTCCTCCTCATGGGCGCGGCCTTCATCCCGCCGGGGATCGCCACCTGGTTCCCGGCGGCGGGGGCGCCCGCGCTCCTCCTGTGCGCCGCGCTGCTCGGCGTCGGCACCGCCCTGGTCTTCCCATTCGAGATGGCCGCCATCGCCGCCGCGTCCGAGCCCGGCCTCGTCGGCACCTACTACGGCGTCTACAACCTGCTGTCCGGCCTCGGCATCCTCGCCGCGAACCTGCTGACCGGCGCCCTCCTCGACACCGCGGCGCACCTGCGCGCGCCCTGGCTCCCCTGGTCGCTCCTCGCCCTCGCCGGCCTCGCCGCCGCCGCCGCGCTGCGCGCCCTCGACCGCCGCAGCCCCCTCACCCGACCAAGGAGGACGACCCAGGCCCCGGCCGCCGAGCCCCGGTGAGGACCGGGCCGCCGGGCGTCAGTCGCGCGGCCAGGGGTGTCCGTCGAGGCGCTCGACGCCCTCGTTGAACTGGCGGAGCAGCGCGGAGAGCAGCGCGACACGCTCGTCGTCCCAGCCGTCGAGGATCTTGGCGAGGGCGGTCAGCTTCTCGCCGCGGTCGGCTTGGAGGCGCTGCACGCCTTCGGGGGTCATGCGGAACTTGCGGGCGAGGCCGCCGGCGGGGTCGGCGATGCGCTCGACGGCGCCCGCGCGCAGCATCGCGGCGGTCTGCCGGGACAGGGTGGACTGGTCGAGCCCGAAGGCGTCCTGGAGTTCGGTGACGGACATGGGCCCCTGGTCCTCCAGGCGCATGAGGATCAGGTAGGCCGACCGGTCCAGGCGGTTGCCGCGGCCCTTCGAGCCGGGAGGGCCGAGGAGGGCGTGCCGTCCCAGAAGGGTGATTTCGCGATCGATATCTCTGCTCTGCCTGCTCACGGGGCCACCCTACCCGGGATATGCATCATACATATGTCATGTATCATGCATATATGAACCCCTCTTCCGGCGCCTCGCGGCGCACCGGCACGGAGACGCGCGTGATCGCCGCGCTCGCCTACGCCGGCATCGTCTCGGCGATCATGCAGACGCTCGTCGTCCCGCTGATCGCCGAGTTCCCCTCCCTGCTCCACACGACCGCCTCGAACGCGTCGTGGATCATCACGGTGACCCTGCTGACCGGCGCCGTCGCGACACCGGTCGCGGGCAAGCTCGGCGACATGTACGGCAAGAAGCGCATCGTGCTCATCCTGACCGTCCCGATGATCATCGGCTCGGTCCTGTGCGCCGTCGCCCCGAACGTCGGCGTGATGATCGCCGGCCGCGGCCTTCAGGGCCTCGGGATCGGCATCGTCCCGCTGGGCATCTCGCTGCTCAAGGACGTGATCCCGCCCGCGCGCCTGCACTCCTCCATCGCCCTGATGAGCGCGTCCATGGGCGTGGGCGGCGCGCTCGGCCTGCCGCTGGCGGCGGCCGTCGCCGAGCACGGGTCCTGGCGGCTGCTGTCGTGGATGGCCGCGGCCCTGAGCGTCCTGATCACCGTCGCCGTCGCCGTCTGGGTGCCGCCCGTGGGCGTCGACGCCGAAGAGCGCGGCAGGTTCGACCTCGTCGGCGCGCTCGTCCTGTCCGTCGTGCTGGTCTGCCTGCTGCTGGCGGTCTCCAAGGGCAACGCCTGGGGCTGGAGCTCCGCGGCCGTCATCGGGCTGCTGGCCGCCGCCGTCGTCATCGCCCTGGCCTGGGGGTGGTGGGAGCTCCGCACGGCCAACCCGATGATCGACCTGCGCACCACCGCCCGGCCCGTGGTGCTGTGGACGAACATCGCCTCCTTCCTGGTCGGCTTCGCCATGTACGCGCAGTCCCTCGTCTTCCCCCAGCTCCTCCAGCTGCCCACCGCGACCGGCTACGGGCTGGGCCAGTCCATGATCGCGATGGGCCTGTGGATGGCGCCCTCGGGCATCATGATGATGGCGATGAGCCCCGTCGGCGCGAAGATCACCCGCGCCCACGGCGCCAAGGTGACCCTCGCCGTAGGCGCGGTCGTCGTGGCCTGCGGGTACCTGTCCGCCCAGCTCCTGCTCGACTCCGCGCCGACGCTGCTGATCAGCACCATCCTCACCGCCTGCGGGGTCGGCCTCGCCTACGGGGCGATGCCCGCCCTCATCATGGCCGCCGTCCCGCACCACGAGACGGGCGCCGCCAATGCCTTCAACTCGCTGACCCGCTCGGTCGGGTCCTCGATCGCCGCCGCCGTCATGGGCGCGGTCCTCGCCGGTATGACCCTCGACCTCGGCGGGCACGCCGTCCCGTCCCTCGGCGGGTTCCGGGTGGCGCTCGCCATCGGCGCGGGCGTCGCGGTGCTCTCCGCCGTCATCGCGGCCGCGCTGCCCACCCGCGGCGCCGACGCGGCCGCGACCGCGCAGAAGACCCCGGCCTCCGTGCACTGACACCACCGCCCGCGACGCGAAGGGCGCCGCACCCCGGGGGTGCGGCGCCCTTCGCGTGTGTTCGGGACTCCGGTCGGGCGTCCCTGCCCCGTCCTCAGGAGATCCGGAGCGGGAGCGCCGAGCCGATCGCCTTCGTCTCGGTGTGGATCTCGAAGCCCTCCCGGCCGCCCTGACGGCCGATGCCGCTGGCCTTGAAGCCGCCGAACGGCGCGTCAGGACCCGAGATCGAGCCTCCGTTGACCACGAAGTTCCCCGAACGGACCCCGCGCGCGACGCGCAGCGCGCGCTCGGGAGAGGCCGACGAGACATAGCCGGACAGTCCGTACCGGCTGGCGTTCGCAAGCCGGATCGCCTCCTCGTCGGTGTCGAACGGCGTGACGGTGAGGACCGGGCCGAAGATCTCCTCCTGCGCGATGGTGGAGTCGTTGTCGACGTCGACGAACAGCGTCGGCTCGACCCAGAAGCCCGGACGGTCGGGGACCCCGCCCCCCACCGCGAGCCGCGCGCCCTCGGCCACGCCGATCCTGATGTACTCCGCGATGCGGTCGCGCTGGCGGGCCGAGATGACCGGGCCGGCCAGCGTCCCCGGCTCGCGCGGATCGCCCCAGGGCGCGTTCTGGAACACCTGCGTGAGGCCCGCGACGACCTCGGCGTAGACGCCGCGCTGCACGAGCAGCCGCGTCGGCAGGGCGCAGCCCTGGCCCGAGTGGGCGATCGCGCCGATGGCCTGCGGGATCGCCAGGGCGAGGTCGGCGTCGTCCAGGATGATCGACGCGCTCTTGCCGCCGAGCTCGAGGATCGTGCGCTTGAACGTCGGCGCGGTCTGCTCCAGGACGTGCCGGCCGGTGGCGGTGGAGCCGGTGAACGACACCATGTCGACGCGCGGGTCGGTGAGCAGCAGCCCCGCGGTGTCCCGGTCCCGGGTCGTCACGACGTTGACGACGCCGGCCGGGATGTCCGTCCGCTCGGCGATGATCCGGCCGATCCGGGTCGTGTTCCACGGCGTCTCCGCCGCGGGCTTCGCCACGACCGTGTTGCCCGCCGCCAGGGCCCCGGCGAGCTTGGTGAGCATGAGCTCGAACGGGAAGTTCCACGCCGTGATGGCGGCGACGACCCCGATCGCCTCCTTGACCACCCAGGACTCGCTGGGCTCGCCGGTGAAGTGGTTGACGCCGTCGTCGAGGCGGCGCGCCCACTCGAAGCGGTCGATGTACTCGGCCTGCCACTTGAGCTTCTCCAGCGGGTGCTCCAGCTGCGCGCCGTAGGTGAGGGCGCGCGGGGCGCCCACCTCCGCGATGAGCTCCTCGCGCAGCGCCTCCTTCTCCGCGACCAGCGCGTCGTGCAACTGGAGGAGAGCGCGTTTGCGGAACCCGTGGTCCATGGCCCAGTCGGTCTCGTCGAACGCGGTGCGGGCCGCGGCGATCGCGGCGCGCACGTCGACCGGGGTCGCCTCGGCCACCCGGCCGAGGACCGTGCCGTCGGCCGGGTTCAGCACGTCGAACGTGCCCCCGTCCGCGGCCGGGCGGAGCGTCCCGCCGATCAGCAGGCGCTCCTCGTGCGATGCGGACATCGTGGCCTCCCGCTCAGACCGCGACGGTGCCGGCGTCGACGCGGAACGTCGTCGCGGTGACGTAGCGGGATTCGTCGCTCGCGAGATAGACGACGGCGTGGGACTGGTCGATGGCCTCGGACGCCTGGACGGGCAGGAGGTTGCCGAGGGTCGAGGCCACGCCCGGGTGGCGCTGGAGGAAGCCCGGGTACATGTCCTGGAGGCCGTCGACCATGGTGGTGTTCACGCCGGTCGGGTGCAGGGAGTTCACCCGGACGTTGTGCTCGGCGAGTTCCGTGGCGAAGGCGCGCATGACGCCGACGACGCCGTGCTTGGCCGCCACGTACGGGTTGAGGAACGGCTGGCCCTTGAGGCCCGCGGCGGAGCTGGTGAGGATCATCGAGCCGCCGCCGCCCGCGACGAGGTGCTGGGCGGTCGCCATGACGGTGTTCCACACGCCGGTGAGGTTGGTGGCGATGGTGTCGTCCCAGATCTCGGGGGTGATGTCCTGCCACTCGCGCAGCACCATGACGCCGGCGTTGGCGCAGACGACGTCGAGCCTGCCGAAGGCGGCGACGCCCTCGTCGACGATCGCCTTCATGCCGGCGAGGTCCCGCACGTCGCCCTTGCGCGCGATGATGCGGCGGCCCGTCGCCTCGACGAGCTTGACCGTCTCGTCCATGTCCTCCTGCGTCGCGCCCCGGTAGGCGACGAACGGGAGGGGCTCCATCAGGTCCATGGCGATGATGTCGGCGCCCTCTTCGGCGAGGCGGACCGCGTGGCTGCGGCCCTGCCCGCGCGCGGCTCCGGTGATGAACGCGACCTTGCCTTCGACACGACCGGCCATGGGCGTGCTCCTTCTCTTTCACGGCCCGGCGGCAGCCGGACCAGGGGGATCTCCTCGGGTGCCGTAAGTGGACCCCGACACTGCTGAATCAGTACCGTAGCCCATACTGAATGCCTTCAGTATCGCCGTCGTCGGCGATCTCGCCAGGACGGAGGAGAATGGGGAGGTGGCCTCCAACGCGCGTTCCCGACGACCCCGCGGTTCGATCGACGCCGAGCAGATCCTCGACGCCGCCTTCGCGCTCGCCCGGGAGAGCGGCCTGGCGAACCTGAGCATGGCCGAACTTGCCGCGCGCCTCGACGTCGGCGTCACCAGCATCTACTGGCACGTCACCAACAAGGACGAGCTGCTCCGGCGCATGGCCGCCAAGGCGATCGCCCGCCTGGACGGCATGCTGCCCCCGCCCGAGGGCCGCCCCCCGTCGGAGTGGCGCGCCTACCTCGCCGAGTACTTCACCCGCCACCGCGCGATCCTCGCCGAGGACGCCCTGCTCGCCGACCTCACCGCGGTCAAGCAGCCCCGCTACGACCAGGAGGGCTTCGACACCGCCTTCCGCGGCCTCGAAGCCGTCATCCGCTACCTCGTCGCCGCCGGCTTCGCGCCCCTGGACGCCTGGCACCTCTACTCGGCCCTGTCGCTCTACACCGAGGGCCTCGTCGCCGCGGAACGCCGCCGCACCGCCACCGCCTTCCCACCACCGGGCCTGCGCCAACTGGGCCACCTCGACCCCGACGCCACCCCGCTCATCGCCGCCCTCGTCCAGCACGACGACATCGCGATCGACCTCACCGGCGACGCGGCCTTCGCCGCGGCCCTCACCACGATCCTCGACGGCGCCGCCGCCCGCCGCGCCGACTGAGGCCGGGGCGCGGAGGTCGGCGCGAGGTCGGGTCGGCGCGGATCAGGTCCGTCGCGCGGCCGACGAGGCCGACGTGCCGGACGGGGGCGTCAGCGGAGCGCCTTCTCCTTGGTCGATCTCGTTCTGGGCCCAGCGGGTCAGGTCGTCGTCCCATTCGGGCCTGTCGTCGTCGGCCTCGGCGTCGTTCCCCATGATCGCCGCGAGCGGCGGGAAGACGCACGCGACGAGCGCCACGATGACGGCGATTTCCGCCGAGAAGAGGGCGACGACGCAGGCGATGACGAGCAGCGTGAGGCACAGGACCATCATGATCAGGTAGTTCCGCTTACGCGTCCTCATCCCCCAAAGGTAGAGAAGCGCGCTTCTGGGCAACTACCCGCGCGGGCAAAGAACGGGCGAAGTCCAGCGAATGCGAAGTCCCGCCTCGTAAGGCCTGGGTGCGGCTCGATTCTGGATGGAACGCCCTTGGGCCGACTTTCAGCCTCGTACCTCATCGCCACCGCCGGCCCGAGTCGAACTCGACGCGGCCCATGCGATCGAGGTCGGGGTGCACTTGCGGCTTCATGGTGGACATGAGGTTCTTATGGCATGATCTGGTCGGCCATGCCCACTTAATAGATGGGATAGACATGGAATTCGTGTCGCGCAGGGTGTGCTGCTGGCCGGGCTCGTCGGGGCCGGGGCGGCGACGGCGGGAGCTGCGCGCGCTCCGGAGCGGCCGAACATCCTCTGGCTGGTCAGCGAGGACGACAACCCCTTCCTCGGGGCCTACGGGGACGGCCTGGCGCGGACGCCCACGCTCGACAGGCTCGCGCGCGAGGGCGTCCGGTACGAGAACGCGTTCTCCAGCGCGCCGGTGTGCGCGCCGGCGCGGTTCGCGATCCTCACCGGGATGCCGCCGGAGAGTTGCGGGCCCGCGGAGAACATGCGGGCCGAAGGGCACGTCCCGGCTTTTGTGCTCGGATTCCCCGAATACCTGAGCGAGACCGGCTACTTCTGTACGAACAACAACAAGACCGACTACAACGCCGCCTTCGATCCTGCCGGGGTGTGGCACCGCCCTGATCGTCCGGTTCCCGGAGAAGTGGGCGCACCTGGCGCCCGCGCCGCCCGGGTCGGTGATCACCGTGCCCGTCACCTCGCTGGACCTGGCCCCCACGGTGCTGACCCTCGCGGGCGCGACCGTCCCCGCCCACATGGCGGGCACCTCGCCCACCCGCGCCGACCGGCCGCGCTACGCGTTCGGGGTGCGCAACCGGATGGACGAGCGCTACGACCTGGTCCGCACCGTTCGCGACGATCGGTACCGCTACCTCCGCAACTACAGCCCGCACCGCCCCTGGGGCCAGCATCAGGCCTACGCCTGGCAGCAGAAGGGCTACCTGGACTGGGAGCAGGCCCACCTCGACGGCACCCTCACACCCGCCCAGGAACGGTTCTGGCATCCCAAGCCGGCCGAGGAGCTCTACGACCTGCGCGCCGACCCCGACGAGGTGAACGACCTCGCCTCCTCGCCCGCGCACCGCGCCGCCCCGGGCCCGCCGTCGCGTTCCTCTCCTCCGCCCTCGACACCCACCCCGACCCCCGCGTCCGCCTCCAGGCACTCAACGCCCTCACCTACCTCGGCCCCGCCGCGAAACCCGCCGTCCCCGCCATCACGCGCGCCGCGGTGTCCTCCGCCGAGTACCTCCGCAACGCCGCCCGCTACCTCTGGCTCGTCCTCCACGGCCTCAGCAAGCCCACCACCCCGGTCTACTTCCCCCTCTGACGCCGCGGCCCCACCCCGCGGGCCCGCGGCCCCAGCCGTCTGCCAGAGTGGGCGCCGCCCACCCCCCTTGAGAGAGAGGCGGCACGTGAAGAGATCTCTGCTCGTGACCTCGCTGACCGCGGCGGCGCTGACGCTGACGGGCGTCCAGCCCGCGGCGGCGAGCCCCCAAACGCAGACCCAGTCCGGCTGGGCGCTGGACAGGATCGACCAGGCGGGACCCGCCCAGCAGCCGTACCAGTACACCTACACCGCCACCGGAAGCGGCGTGGACGTCTACATCGTCGACTCCGAGATCAACACCGGCCTCGGCGAGTTCGGCGGCCGTGCCGCCGTGGTCTACGACGGGATCGCGGGCCAGGCCGTCCTGGACGGCGACCGGGTGCCGTGCGGAGGCGACCTCGCCGAACTCGACCCGCACGGCACCGAGGTCGCCGCGGTCGCGGGCGGCACGGCCCACGGGGTGGCCAAGGGCGCGAACCTGCTGTCCGTCGTGGCCGTCCCCTGCGGCTCCGAGGTCCCCTCCCTCGACGCCGCCTTGCGCGGACTCAAGTGGATCCGCGACCGGCACGCCGCGAACCCCGGGCGCCCCGCCGTCGTCAACGTCTCGCTCAACTGGCTGCGGACCGGCTGCCTGCCCTGGGACAGCAGGTGCAGCGACCTGTCCACCGTGGCCAACCAGCTCGCCGACGCCGGCGTCCTGGTCACCGTCTCCGCCGGAAACCAGCTCACGCAGGGCGGCGGAGTGGAAGACGTCCTCAAGTGGAACGCCTGCAACATGACGCCGTCCGACGCGGCGAGGGCGACCGTGGTCGCGGCGAGCGACGGCCTCGACCGCCACGTCGACGACCAGCCCGCCACCGCGAACTCGGCGATCCACTGGAGCAGCGCCGGAGGCGTCTGCGTCGACCTCTACGCGCCGGGCAAGGCCGTCGACACCGTCGACGCGACCGGCACCCCGATCCAGGCCGACGGCACCTCCTACGCCGCCCCCATGGTCGCCGGGATGGCCGCCCTCTACAAGCAGACCTACGGCGACGCCCCCACCGCGGTCATCGACACCTGGCTCAAGACCCACGCCCTCGCCGTCATCACCGGCGCCCCGAGCGGCACCCCGAACCTCCTCCTCAACACCGCAGGCCTGTAACCCTGCGACCCGTCCCTGGCATCGCCGCCCGTCCGGGCGGCACGCCGGGGACGGCGCTCACGCCCTGAGGAGGTCAGGGGAGGTCGGTGGGAGTGGTGGCCAGGGCCTGGCGGGCGGCGGGGGTGTCGAGGGCGTCCAGGCCTCGGGCGGACCAGAGGCGGATCTTCGGATCGGGGTCGGTGAGGTGGGCGGCGAGGAGGGGGAGCGTGGTCGGGGAGCGGGACTCGGCGAGGAGTTCGATGAGGAGGAGGCGCAGGTCGGGACGGTGCTCGGTGGCGAACGCCTCGGCCAGGGGGGCGGCGTAGGAGTCGGCGTGTTCGAGGATGAAGTCGAAGCCGGACCGGCGGATCGCCGGATCCGGATCGCGCAGGCGGGACAGGGCCCGGTCGAAGTGGCGCTGGGACATGGACAGCACCGTAGCCCGTCCGCCTGACAGTGCCTCCGAGGGAGCGTCAGAGGCTGCGCAGGACGGAGACGACGGCGCCGAGGATGGTGGCGCGGTCGCCGTCGAGGGGCTCGTAGGCGGGGTTGCGGGGTTCGAGGAGGACATGCCCGTCGCGGCGGCGGTAGACCTTGACGGTGGCCTCGCCGTCGATCATGGCGGCGACGATCTGGCCCGAGTGGGCCTCGTGCTGCTGGCGGACCACGACCATGTCGCCGTCGCAGATGGCGGCGTCGATCATCGAGTCGCCGCGCACGCGCAGGGCGAAGACCGTGCCGCGGCCGGTGAGGCCGCGCGGCAGGCGCAGGAGGTCGTCGACGTGCTCGTCCGCGGTGATGGGGACGCCCGCGGCGATGTCGCCGACGACGGGCACGGGCACCGCGTCGTCGGGCTCCGCGGAGCGGGGGTACGGCAGGAACGCGCGCACGTCGATCGGCCTGGCGACGGCCGTGCCGCGCCGCAGGAAGCCCTTGTCCTCCAGGCTCGCCAGATGCCTGGACACCGACGAGGCCGAGCGCAGCCCCACCGCGTCGCCGATCTGGCGGGTGCTCGGCGCGTAGCCGTGCCGGGCCACCCAGTCCTGGATCACGACAAGGATCCGCTGCTGCCGCGCCGGCAGTCCCGCCGCGTCAAGGCCTTCGAAGGGGTCGTCGTCGTAGCCGCTCACCGCCCGAGCATAGCCCGCCGGGGCAGGTCAGGCGGCTTCAGCGGCGCGCGGTGACGGTGACGGTGTGCGCGGCGCTGCCCGGGTCGGCCCAGACGGACAGGACGCGGCGGTCCGCGTCCCAGGACGTCCGCCAGGTCCCGGCGGGGTCGGTGGAGGCGACGTCGGGCGCGGAGGGGAACCAGATCTCCGTCGGGCCGGTGACGCCCGCCTTGGTCCGCCAGGAGACGGTGAGGGCGCCGTCCGAGGAGGACATGCCGGTGGGCGTGCCGGCGATGGCCCGGGCGTAGGGGCGGGCGAGGAGTCCTGCGAAGAGCGTCGGCTTCCCTTCGCCGTCGACGACGCCGGCCGATCCCGGGTCGTTCGACCAGTAGGCCCAGCCGATGCCGAGGTCGTCGGCCATGGCGAGCCAGTCGCGGGTGAAGTCGGCCGCGCCGGGGGCGTCCGGGCCCATGCCGCCGACCTCGCCGAGCCACATCGGGGTGTTCAGCCGGCGCGCCGCGGCCGGCATGTTCCGCTTCCACAGGGCGAACTGCGCCCGGACGAGCAGTTTCGCGGCGCCTTCGTAGGAACCGCCCAGGTCGACGCCGCCCGGGTAGAAGTGCGGTGCGAGGACGATGCGGGGCGGCCCCGGTCGCGGGTCGGTGACGGCGCCGAGCGAGGACGGGGCGCCCTGGTTGGCGTTGACCGACTCGGGTTCCACGAAGATCCAGCCGTCCGGGTCGACCTCGCGGATCGCCTCGACGATCCGCTGGTAGAAGGGGGTGAGGACGGGCCCTTCGAAGAATCCGAAATGCCGGGTGCCGCCGAACGGCTCGTTCATCAGGTCGTAGCCGAGGACGGCGGGGTCGTCGGCGAAGCGCTCCGCGACGTGCCGCCACATCGCCGCGTAGTGCCGCGCGAGCTCCGGATGTGTCCCGCGGTTGTTCCAAAGGTGGTCGTAGGCGCGGACCACGGCGGGCTGAAGGTAGGTCAGCACCCACGGGTCCTGCGGCGTGCACCCCAGACCGTCGGTCACCGTGGCCCAGGCGGGCGCGCCGTTGCCCGCGCCGTCGCACGCGGCGGGGCCGTAGATGTCCTGGTGCATGTCCAAGATGACATGCATGCCCTGCTCCCGGTACCAGCCCACCCGCTCGGCCACCGCGTCGAGGTAGGCCTCGTCGTACAGGCCGGGCTCCGGCTCGACGTTCTTCCACTGGATCAGGTAGCGCACCGAGTTCGTGCCCAGCTCGCGGGCCTCGCGGACGACGTCGTCCCGCCCGATCCAGGGCAGCCCGCCGGCCCCTTTCGCGCTGCTCGCCGTGTTGAGCCCGTGCAGGATCAGCGCCCGCCCCTGCGCGTCGGTGATGACGGGCGGCGGCGCGGCGTCGGCGTGCGCGGTCTGCGGCCCCGCGACCCCGACGAGGACCACCGCGCCGACCAGCGCGATCCGACCGACGGCCCTGCGGACGGGCATGGCGCCTCCTCGAACATGAAAACTTCTCGACATCCTCACCCACCCCCGCCCCTCGAACCCCCTTTTGTCCCCATGTGGCCCAGGAAGCCGGCTGCGGGTTCCGGGCAGGAAGCGCCGCTGCCTGCGCCGACTCACGCTGGGTGGTTTCCGTGGCATGACGACGACACTGATCACCGGGGCCAACAAGGGCCTCGGATACGAGACCACGCGCCGCCTCTTCGCCGAGGGGCACACCGTCTACCTCGGGGCGCGCGATCCCGAACGGGGACGTGCGGCCGCCGACGCGCTCGGCGCCCGGCTCCTCGTCCTCGACGTCACCGACGAGGAGTCCGTCGCGGCGGCGGCCCGGCGCGTCGAGTCGGACGGCGACGGCCTCGACGTCCTGGTCGACAACGCAGGCGTGGAAGGCCGGACGCCCGACGGGGGCGTCATCGGCGCCGCCGACGTCACCGGCGCGGTGATGCGGGACGTGTTCGACACCAACGTCTTCGGCACGGTCCGCGTCACCCACGCGTTCCTCCCGCCGCCGCGGCGCTCTCCCACGCCCGTCGTGGTGAACCTCAGCAGCGGCCTGGGCTCCCTGACGGGCGCGGCGACCCCCGGCTCGCCGGGGCACGCCTATCCGGGCGTGGCGTTCTTCTCCGCGCACGGTCCGCTCCCGTGGTGAGGGCTCACGGGGCGGGGTCAAGGCGGGAGAAGCCCGCGCCGCGCAGGCCGGAGGCCTGGGCGAGGCGGGCGGCGAGCGGGCGGCAGCGGGCGGTCTGGGCCGCCTCGTCGATGGTGGTGCAGGCGTGGTCGGCGACGACGCGGCGGCCGTCGACCCAGACGGAGCGGACGGCGCGAGGGGACGCGCCGTAGACGAGCTGGCCGCACGGGTCGTGCAGGACGGAGACGCACACGGAGTCCTGGAGGAGCACGAGATCGGCGCGTTTGCCGGGTTCCAGGGAGCCGACGAGGTGGTCGAGACCCAGCGCGCGGGCGCCGTCCAACGTGGCCATCCGCAGGACCGTCGGGGCGTCGATGACCGAGGGGTCGAGGGCGTGGACCTTCTGGAGGAGCGCCGCGGTCTTGACGGCCTGGAGCATGTCCTGGCCGTCGTTGGAGGCGGCCCCGTCGGTGCCGATGCCGACGGCGATCCCGGCCGAGCGCAGCCGCGGCACCGGGCACACGCCGGAACCGAGGATCATGTTCGCGACGGGGTTGTGCGCGATCGCCACGTCGTGCGCGGCGAGGATCTCGATGTCGGCCTCGGTGACCCACACGCCGTGCCCGGCGATGAGCGGCCGGTCGAACAGGCCGAGCGCGAGGGCGTGCGGGACCGTCCGGCGGCCCCAGCGCAGGGAGGCCGCCACGAGTTCCTCGCGGACCTCGGCGAGGTGGGTGTGCACGGCCCAGCCGCGATCCCGGCAGGCGTCGGCGCCCGCCTCCAGCAGGGCGTCGCTCTGCCCGAGGAGGGTGCCGATCCCGTACCGGAAGGTGACGAGTTCGGCGGCCTCGCACGCGGCGGCGAGGGCTTCCTGCTCGGCCATGACCCGGGCGACGTCCGCCCAGGGCGGCGCGCCGGGTACCGCGGCGTCCTCCGCGCCGAACGACACGACGCCGCGCAGGCCCGCCTCCGCCAGGCCCGCGACGACGCCGACGCTGGCCGCGTCCGCCGGATTGCAGTGCACGAACATGTCGTTCACCGTCGTCACGCCGGACAGCAGCATCTCGACCGCGCGCAGGCGGGTGCCCTCGCGGGCGTCCTCGGCGGTCAGCGCGGAGCCGAGCGGCCCGACGATCCGCTCGCCCCACTCGAACAGCGTCAGCTCCGAGCCCATGCCGGTCGCGAGCGCCTCCGACAGGTGCGTGTGCGTGTTGACCAGCCCGGGGATGAGCAGGCCCGTCCCGTCGCCCTCGACGGGCAGGCCGGGCAGCCGCCGGCGCAGCTCCCGGTACGGGCCGACCGCGGCGATCCGGCCGTCGCGCACGTGCACGGCGCCGTCCTCGACGTCGCCCGCGGGCCCGACCGTCAGGACCCACGCGGCCCGGACGAGGACCTCCTCGCGCGGCGTGCCCACGGGGGCGGCGGGGGTGCGGGCGTCGTGCAAGGGATCCTCCCGGTGAGGGTCAGGGCTTGAGGCCGATGGCGGGGTCGAGGAACGCGTTGGTCACGAGGTCGTCGGGGGTGATGCCGGAGATGTCGGCGTCGGGCGCGTACTCGCCGATCAGGTCGATGAGGGTCTGCACGCGCTTCAGGTCGTAGTTCCCGAGGGTGGCGTCGTCGCCGTTGCCGACGAGGCCGAGATCGACCTGCGCCTTGACGGCGGCCTCGGCCTGGCCCGCGGTGTACAGCCAGCTCGTCCGGTACCTGTCGACGAGGTCGATGATCCGCGCGTTGGTGGCGGCCGGGGCGGTGACGTAGTCGACCTCGGCCTGCTGGAGGATCGGGACCAGCTTCGTCAGGCAGTCCTTCTCCTTGGTGACGTCCTCCTCGCGCACGACCACCGACTGGAAGTACTCGGGGAATCCCGTGTCGTGGATGAGCTGCCCGACGACGGGCTTGCCCCACGCCTCGGTCTCGACCTCGTACATGTACGGCTCGGCGGTGATGAAGCCCGTCTCGGCGACCTTGCCGCCCTCCGCGACGAACGTCGCCGGCTTGGGCGAGTCGCTCTGGTCCACCTGGGCCTTGTCGACGAGGCCCGCGCCGACGAGGTACTCCTGCCAGACGGTGGCCTCCGCGCCGAACAGGATCTTGACCCTGTCCTTCTTCAGGTCGGCGATCGTCTTGGCGGCGGGGTAGGTCGCCGGGTCCCAGTAGATGGCGTACGGGCTCTTCTCCAACTGGGCGAAGACCGAGACGACGGGCGTGTCCTTCTGCGTCACCAGGTGCTCCGACACCCTGCCGTAGCCGAGGAGGATGTCCTTGTCCTGGTAGAGCAGGGGCTGGGCGGTCTGGTAGCCGACCGACGACCCGCCGATGCGGATCTCCACGTCGACGCCGGTGTCCTTCCCGGAAGCCAGGAGCGGGCCCTTGACGGCCTTGGCCTCGACGTCGGCGGCGTAGTCGTCGCCGAGGAGCTGGTAGAGGCCCCCGTGCTCGGCCTCCGGCTCCCAGTCGGTCTGGATGACGACGGTCGCGGGGCACGCCCCGGACAGGACGCCGGAACGGGGCGCCGACTCGGTGGCGTCCTCGCCACCGCAGGCGGCGAGGAGGGTGAGGGAGGCGGCGAAGGCCGCGCCGCCCAGGACGCGGCGGGTGCGGGGATGGGACATGGCTCGTCCTTTGCGGTGAGGCGTGCCTTGACCACGGCCGAGGCACGCCGGGGGGGTTGCCCGGGAGAAGGAAAGATGTGGGGGTCGCCGGTCAGGGCTCACCGGCCGTCCGGTCGCCCGCGCCCCAGGCCTCCGACCAGCCGCCGACGACCCTGCGGCCCAGCGCGCCGAAGACCCAGAAGACGACGACGCCGAGGACCGCCGCCGCGAACACCGTCGCCAGCATCTCGGCCGACTGGAGCCTGCCGCTGTAGCGGGACAGCAGGAGGCCGAGCCCGATGGCGCCCCTGCCGAAGAAGAAGTCTCCGACGACCGCGCCCACGATCGACAGCCCCGCCGCCGTCTGCAGCCCGACGAACACCTGCGGCAGCGCCGCCGGGATCTGTAGCTTCACCAGCCGGGTGAGCCGCCCCGCCCGCGCCAGCGTGAGCAGGTCGTGCAGCCCCCGATCGGCGCCGAGCAGGCCCTGGAGCGGGTTGATGACCAGCGGGAACAGCGAGATGATCACGCAGACGACGACCCGGGCCGTCAGCTCGTAGCCGAACCAGAAGCCGATGACGGGGACGATCGCGAGGATCGGGATCGTCTGCAGGAACACCACCCACGGGTAGAGGGACCGCTCGATCCAGCGCGCCTGCGCCATGAGCACCGCGAGCAGGGAACCCACGACGAAGGCGATCGCCAGGCCGAGGAGCGCCGCCTTCAGCGTCTCCCAGCTCGCCCCAAGGATGTCCGCGCGGACGCGCTCGTCGAGGAACCCCTCGGTGACGACCTCGTCCGGCGGCGGCAGCAGGAACCTGCGGTCCTCGGCCAGCAGCCCGTAAGTCACGAGGTACCAGCCGGCGATGATCAGGGCGAACACGCCGAGCGGCGGCAGGATCCGGCGCGCGGCCAGGCGCCCGCTCACGACGCCTCCGCGGTGCTCGATGCCTCTTCGGTGTTCGATGCCTCTTCGAGGGAGCGCGCGACCTTCCCTGCCAGATCGGCGAACTCCGCCGTGTAGCGCAGCTCGGCCGGGCGCGGGAAGGCGAACGGGATCGTGAACTCGGCGGTGATCCGGCCCGGCCTCGCCGACATGACGACGACCCGGTCGGACAGGAGCACCGACTCCTCGACCGAGTGGGTGACGAACAGGGCGCCGAAGCCGCGCGCCACGAACAGGTCCATGAGCTGGAGGCCCAGCCGGGTCCGCGTGATCTCGTCAAGGGCCCCGAACGGCTCGTCGAACAGGAACAGCGCGGGGTCCATGACGAGGGCCCGGGCGAGGCTCGCCCGCATCCTCATGCCGCCCGACAGCTGCCGGGGCAGGCGTTCGGCGAAGTCGGCCAGCCCCACCGACTCCAGCGCGGCCTGCGCGCGCCGCCGCACCTCGGCGCGGTCGGCCCCGGACAGCTCGCCGAGCAGCTCGACGTTGCGCCGGACCGTCCGCCACGGCATCAGGGTGGCGTCCTGGAAGACGTACGCCACCTCGTCCGTCGCGGTCTCCACGGTGCCGGAGGACGCCTCGTCCAGCCCGGAGGCGAGGCGCAGGAGCGTGGACTTGCCGCACCCCGACGGCCCGATGACCGAGACGAACTCGCCCCGCCCGACCGTCAGCGTCACGGGATCGAGCGCCCGGACGGAACCGAACCTGCGCGTCACCCCGGTGAACGAGAGCAGCGGCCCCGTCCCCTTCACGCCGGCCCGCGCTTCGCATGATCCGTTTCCACGACGACGACGATGCCGTCGGCGGCACACCACCCACAAGGGCTCAATGTTGTCGCCGGACGGCACCTTGCCGACCCGGGCCCGGTGCGCTATACGCCGCGCTCCTAGGCGGCGGTTCCCCAGACGAGGGTCTCCCAGGCGATGAATTCATTGGCCTGGCGCTTTTTGCGCTGCTGCAGCAGGAGTCTTCTCGTGTTCGGGAGCGCGACCGAATGGTGGTACCGGGTGTAGCCGATCTCGAGTGAGCCGGGAAGCATTCTGTCCTGGAGCTTCTGCCCGGCGCAGAGCCGTTGCGGCGCGGGCTTCACCGAGTAGCGGGCATGGAATTCCATCGCCGTCGTCAGCCGCTCCTTGAGCCAGGAGAACTGCGCGCCGTCCCCCTGGACGGACGCCGTCGCGGCGGTCTCCAAGGCGGAGTCGATGCCGTAACTGGGATGCTTCAGGTCCCGGCACGTCTCCTGGGTCTGGCCCGGGAAATAGGCGCCCCGGTACTGCTCGGGATTCGGGCACTCGGACGGCGCACCCGTGCCGGGAAGCTGGATGAGCTGGGCGTCGGGAACCTGCGGGCACATGTACCAGGACCGGTTGATGCCCCACGTGCCGTCCACGGGCGGCAGCGGATAACCGCTGGAATCGGCGTCGGCCGCCAGGTAGAAATACGCCGGGACCCGGTCGTGGAGAAGCTTGATCGCCTTCTTGTAGAGGGAATGGTCGTTCAGGTAGACGGCCATCCCGATCGTGGCGTCCGCCGACGCCAGATCCCAGTTGCCGTTCATCCCCTGCTGCGTGCCGTTCTTCACGAACGGCACATAGGCGCGCCGCAGCAGCGCGCCGAACCTGGCGGCGCCCGCCCACTTCCTGCCCTTCGGCTGGGAATGGCGCACGATCTCGGCGGCCTTGGTGAAATTGATCCCCGTCCAGGCGGACTGGAGCGGGGCGTCGGCGTCGTACGGCCCGCCGTCGCCCACATGCGTCTGCACCGTCGCGGCGTAGGCGTCCAGGATCCTTTCGGCGGCGCGCAGGTAGGCCTTGTTCCGGCTCATGTACCAGATCAGCGCGTCGCCGTAGGCCGCCAGCGAGTCGTCGCGCTCGTTGTCGCAGCCCTTGTCGCCCGTCTCCCCCCCGTTCGGCAGGCACTCGATCTGCGCGAACGGATGCGGCACCCGGCCCGGCTTGGTCAGTGGATCCTTGCGGAGCTTCGCGTACGCCGACTTGAAAGGCTCCTTCTTCAGGTTCTTGCGGACCGAGTCCAGCCGCTTGCGTCCCACCCCCACCCCGGGGTGCAGGAACCTCGCCGTAGCGGAGTTCGCCACCGGTCCGACCTGCCACGGCCCCACATGGAACCGGGGCAGGAGTACCGCGACGAGCGCGAGCAGCACCGCGCAACCCGTCACGGCGCACGCACGCGCACGCCTGTTCATGGACGTCCTCGGAATTCTCGGGGGGCTCGGACCGGCACAGCCTATCCGGGGCCCCCTTTCGGCCGAGGCCGAACTCGCATGGCGGTCTGGGCATCCGACGGGACATGAGAACCGGTCGCAGAGCATCCCGTATCGCCTTGGTGGTGGCGCTGGCCGCCACGATGACGGCGGTCGACCCCGCGCGGTCCGGCGCCTGCGCCTGCGGGGCGTTCGTCGCCAACGACAGGCTGCACGCGCAGCGGGAGACCGCGCTCGTGGAACTGGCCGGCCGCACCGAGACGATCACCCTTTCGGTGCAGGCGCGGTCCGAGGCGACCCAGGCGGCCTTCCTGATGCCGGTTCCCGCGCGCGCCAGGTTCGCGGTGGCCGATGGGAACCTGTTCCCCGAACTCGACCGGATCAGCCGCCCTGAGGTCCGGGTGCGGCGGGTGGAGGTGGACGGGGACGGCTCGGGGGGCGCGCCGGGGTCCGCCGAACGCGGCGCCACCGTCGTGGACCACGTCGAGGTCGGGCCGTACGAGGTGGCCCAGCTCACCGGCACCGACGCGACCGCCGTGTCGCGCTGGCTCGACGCCCACGACTTCACCCTGCCCGACGACCTCGGCGGGGCGCTCGGCCCGTACCTCGCCGAAGGCTGGCTCGTCGTCGCGGTGCGGCTCGCCCCGGCGTCCGGCAGCCTCTCCGCCGGGCTGCCGCCGATGCGGCTGGCGTACGAGACGGACACGCCCGTCTATCCGATGCGGCTGTCGGCCACGGCCGAAGGAAGGCAGCCGCTGCGCCTGTACGTGCTGGCCGACCACCGGATGGACGTCACCAACCCGGCGCCGCGAGGCGGCGCGCCCGAGGTGACGTTCGCGGGCGAGGTGAAGCCCGACCCGGCCTACCCGGCGCTGTCCGCGGCCCTGACCGGCCCGCGCTTCCTCACCCGCTACGACGGCGACTTCGACGCGGCGCAGATCACCGACGACATCCGGTTCACCCGGGCGGTGTCCGACGAGCCCTACCGGGCGGTCGTGACCGTCACGGAGTACGTCGACTCGCCGTGGCCGGACGGCGCGGCCCTGTGGGCCCTGGGGGCGGCGGCGCTGGCGACCGGTGCGGTCGTGATCGCGCGCCGCCGCCGCTCGGCCCGCGCCTGAGGGCGGGCCCCGCCTGCGGGCCGGTGCTCAGTGACCGTGCCCGTGGCCGTGGCCGTGGCCGTGGCCGTGCGCATGGTCGTGGCCGTCGTGGTCGGCGTGTTCCTCGGACGCGGCGCGCTCCAGGGCCTCGTCGGTGTTGCGGAACAGCTCGTAGAACTCCTCGTGGGTGTCGCGCGGCGGGTAGGGCTCGCCGTCGACGAGCAGGACCGACTTCTTCCAGATCCAGCGGGAGCCCGAGGTGCGCTTGAAGTCGATGACGTTCTTCACCCGCTCGTTCTCGATGGTCATGCGCCAGACACCCGAGCCGGATTGCTCGACGACGGGAACGATTCCCAGGTTCTCCTGAACCTCGGCGGACAGTTCGGCAACAGCAGGCGGCATCCAAGACATGCCCGAACCCTACCGGCCACACGCGATGACCTGCGAACCGAACGGGTGGCGCCGCCCGGGGCCGGCCGCCCACCGGGTCTTCGGGGAGGGCCGGCCCGGGAGGGATCAGTCGGTGACGGTGCGGATGAGCTTCTTGTTGAGGAACTCCTCGATGCCGAGGCGGCCCAGTTCGCGGCCGAAGCCGGAGCGCTTGACCCCGCCGAAGGGGAGGTCGGCGCCTTCGGCGAGGACGCCGTTGACGAAGACCATGCCGGCGTCGATGCGGTCGGCGACCCGGCGGGCCTGGTCGGGGTCGGTGGTGAACAGGTAGGAGCCGAGGCCGTAGGGGGTGTCGTTGGCGATCTCGACGGCGTGGTCCTCGTCGTCGGCGCGGAAGACCATCGCGACGGGGCCGAACAGCTCCTGGTGGGCGACGTCGTGCTCGGTGGTGAGGCCGGTGAGGACTCCGGCCGGGAAGTGGGCTCCGACGCGTTCGCCCGCGCTGGCGTACTCGGCGCCCTGGGCGACCGCGGCGTCGATCTGGCGGGCGAGGGTGTCGGCCGCGGCCTGCGACGACAGCGGCGCCGACGGCGACCCGGCGAAGAGCTTCCCGGTGAACCTGCTGACGAACTCGTCGTACAGGTCGGCGACGACGACGAAGCGCTTGGCCGAGTTGCAGGACTGGCCGGTGTTGTCGAGGCGGGCGGCCACCGCCTTCTCCACCGTGTCGTCCAGGTCGGCGGTCGACAGCACGACGAACGGGTCGGATCCGCCGAGCTCCAGCACGACCTTCTTCAGGTGCCGTCCGGCGGTCTCGGCGACCGCGGCGCCGGCCCGCTCGGAGCCGGTCAGGGAGACGCCCTGCACGCGCGGGTCGGCGATGACGTCGGCGATCTGCTCGTTGGTGGCGTAGACGTTGACGTAGGCGCCCTCGGGGAATCCGGCGTCCCGGAAGATCGCTTCGAGCGCGGCGGCCGAGGCCGGGCACTGCGGCGCGTGCTTCAGCACGATGGTGTTGCCCGCGGCGAGGTTCGGCGCGGCGAACCGGGCCACCTGGTAGGCGGGGAAGTTCCACGGCATGATCCCCAGCAGCACGCCCACCGGGCGGCGGCGGACGACCGCGCTGCCCTCCCCCACCTGGATCGGCTCGTCGGCGAGGAACGCCTCGGCGTTGTCGGCGTAGTAGGTGTAGATCTCGGCGCAGAAGTCGATCTCGCCTTCGGCGTCCTCCAGCGGCTTGCCCATCTCCCGCACGATCGTCGCGGCGAGGTCGGCGCGGCGCTCGGTGTGCAGTTCGGCGACCCGGCGCAGGAGCGCGACCCGCTCGGCGACCGTGCTCGTCCTCCCCCACGCCGCGGCCGCGTGGGCCGCCGCGACGGCCTGCGCGATGTCGGCGTCGGTGGCGGTCGGATAGGTCGCCACGACCTCCCCCGTGGCGGGGTCGGTGACGGCGTACAAGGTCTCGGTCAAGGCGGCCTTCCTTCTTCTCATCACTCACCTGGCACGGCGCACAACAGCACCGCCGCCAGCGTAAGGGCTCGACTCCCCGCCCCTCCCCGCATCGTCGCCGCCCCGACTCCCCCTCCACCCCCCGGACCCGCAAAACGTTCCCCTCGACGCCGAAAGCCCGCCGCGTTCATGACGCGCCACTCACTTAGCGGGCGCGGCGAAGAGCGTTCAAGCTCATCTCATTGCAACGAATCCCTGGAAGATCGTTGCATTCATGCCGAGAGCCATTGCAATGAAATCCGGGCATTGACCAGTAGTATCTTAGATAGAGCGCAATACATGTGTTGCCAATTTCGCGAATGCAACGTAGCGTTTGCATTGTTCGAAACGAAGACGAAACAGGAGCACACCATGCAGTTCGCCACCCCCGCCGCCATCTCCGCCGTCCTCGACGTGCCCGCCGGGCGCGTCCACGTCATCGCCGCCGACCAGGCCGACACCACCGTCGAGGTCTCGCCCGCGAACCCGTCCCGGGACCGCGACGTGAAGGCCGCCGAGCGGACCACGGTCGAGTACGCCGACGGCACGCTGCGGATCGAGACGCCCGTGCACCACGAGATCCTCGGCCCGTCCGGCGCGGTCGCCGTGACGGTGCGGATGCCCGCGGGCTCGCGCGTCGAGGCCAAGGCCGCGATCGCCGAGTTCCGGTCCGTCGGCGCTCTCGACGACGTCGCCGTCGAGAGCTCCTACGGCCCGATCGCGATCGACGAGGCGGCGACGGTCCGGCTCGCCGCGCTCGACGGCGACGTCGAGGTCGGCCGCCTGGGCGGCCCCGCGGAGATCAGCACCCAGCGCGGCGGCATCCGCATCGCCCAGGCCGCCGCGGGCACCGTGACCCTCACCGCCCAGTCCGGCGACATCACCGTCGGCGCCGCCCCCGGCGTCTCGGCGACCCTCGACGCGGGCACCGGACACGGCCGCGTCACCAACGCCCTCAAGAACGACGGCACCGCAGGCCTCGACATCCGCGCCACCACCGCCCACGGCCACATCACCGCCCGCAGCCTCTGATCGGCCCGCCGCCTCCCGGACGGGGAGGCGGCGCCGTTCTGCGAGGCTAGGCACAACCCTGGGAATCGAGGTGGCGCATGACCGACGTGATCATCGTGGGAGCCGGGCCGACCGGGCTCATGCTGGCGGCCGAGCTGGGCGCGGCGGGGGTGCGGCCCCTGGTGCTGGAGCGGCGGCCGCAGCGCCGGGACACCCCGAAGGCAGGCGGGCTCGGCGGACAGATCCTTGAGCTGCTCCGCTACCGGGGCCTGCTCGAACGCCTCCAGGCGGCCTGCACCGCGCCCGTCCCGGCTCCCCGCTTCCCGTTCGGCGGCGTGCACATCGACCTCAGCCCGCTCCCGGACCCTCCGATGCACGCGCTGCCGCTCCCGCAGCAGCGGCTGGAGCGGGTGCTGGAAGAGCACGCCGCAGAACTCGGCACCGACGTCCGGCGCGGGCACGAGGTCGTCGGGCTCGCCCAGGAAGACGACGGCGTCACCCTCGACGTGCGGGGACCGGACGGACCGTACCGGACGCGCGCCCGGTACGTCGTGGGCTGCGACGGCGCGCGCAGCCGGGTCCGCGACCTCGCCGGGATCGCCTTCCCCGGCACCACGTACCCGGAGGTCAACCGGCTGGCCCAGGTCGTCCTGCCCGACTCCGTGGACGTGCTCGCGAACGGCGATCTCGACGTCCCCGGCTTCGGCACCGTCCCCGCGGAGTTCACCCGGACCGAGCACGGTCTCCTGGGCGTCGGATCGTCGCCGGGCTCACGGAACGTCTCCCTCTACACGGCCGAGGACGAGGCGGTCGAGTACGACGACGACACCCCCATGACCGTGGCCGAGTTCCAGGACAGCCTGCGCCGCGTGTTCGGTGTCGACATGCCCGTGGCCGAGGCGAGCCGGCTGTCGCGGTTCACGTTCAGCGCGCGCCAGGCCACGCGGTACCGGGCGGGCCGGATCCTGGTGGCCGGGGACGCGGCGCACCAGTTCCCCGCCACCGGGGTCGCGATCAACGCGGGCATGCTCGACGCGGTGAACCTCGCCTGGAAGCTGGCGGCCGAGGTGCGGGGCCGAGCCCCGGCGGGTCTGCTCGACACCTACCACGACGAACGCCATCCGGCCGGCGCCCGCACCCTGCTGCACACGCAGGCCCAGGTCGCCCTGCGGCGCGGGCACGACCCGGCGGCCGAAGCGCTCCGCGAGGTCTTCCAGGAACTCCTCGCCGACGAGGCGCCGCTGCGCAGGATGGGGGCGCTCCTCGCCGGCTCCGACATCCGCTACCCGATGCCCGGCGCCGACCACCCCCTCGCCGGCGTCTTCGCGCCCGACCTCGTCCTGCGCACCGGCCGGGGCATCACCGGCGTCGCCGAGCTGATGCGCGCCGCCCGGCCCGTCCTGCTCGACCTCACCGACCGCGCCGACCTCCGCGAGGCCGCCCGCGACTGGGCCGACCGCGTCGACGTCCACACCGCCAAGGCCGAGCACCGCCCGGCCGACGCCCTCCTCATCCGCCCCGACGCGCGCATCGCCTGGGTCGCGCCCGCGGACGACCCGTCCGCCACCGCGTCGCTGCGCGAAGCCCTCACCACCTGGTTCGGCGCGCCCTGACGCGGGTCAGGCGTCGGGGAAGAGATGGGGGAGGGCGGCGAGGGCCTGCCGGAGGTAAGGAGGGTGGGCGAGGCCGTAAGCCAGGTCCTCCAAGGCCGCGCAGCGGGCCAGGAAGACGGTGGCCTGCGGCGGCGGGGCCGGGTCGTAGTGGGCCAGGAAGGTGGCGAACGGCGCGGGGCCCAGGTCTCGGTAGAGGCGGGACAGGTCGCGGGCCGGGGTCGTGAGGGCTGCGTCGGTCCAGTCGATGACGCCGGTGAGCGCGCCGTCGGACGTGAGGAGGTGCTCGGCGCCGAGATCGTTGTGGCACAGGACGCGGGCGGAGGGGTCGGTCGGCGGAGGCGCCGAGAGGAACGCCTCCACACGGGGCCGGTATGAAGGCGGGATGGCTTCCGCGACGTCCGGGTAGACGGCTTGAGCTTCTTGGAGGTCGACGTCGAAGGGTGTGTCGTCCACCTCGACGAAGGAGGCGACGACAGGGACGGGCACGCGGTGCAGTGCCGTAAGGAAGCGGCCCAGGGCGGGAGCGGCGGCTTGAGCGAGAGGCCCGCGTTCGGCGAACGGCACGCCCATGAGCGGGCTCCCTGGCAGCTTCCGGTAGGCGAGGCAGCCGTCCGACTCCGACGTGAGCAGCGGCACCGGAACGGGGACCGGGGAGATCTCCGCCACCGCGGCCAGAAGGCGGGACTCCTCGACGACGCGGGAGGCCGCGCCCCCGTCGGCCAAGCGGAAGACGACCTCGCCGCCGACCTCGTAGGCGGTGTTGTCCAGCCCGCCTCCCAGGGGTGTCACCGGGGCGGTGGCGAGGCCGGGCAGGTGCGCCGCCGTCAGCCTTCGGATCCGGGCGAAGTGGTCGCTGCGCATGATGCCGTCCATCTTGGCGCATGAGGCGGGCGGACCGCTCCGTCCGCCCGCCTCACGCGTCCCGCGGGTGCCGATCGACGATCCGCGCGACGGCGCGGGCGAGTTCGTCCTCCGCGCGCGTCTGCCGGACCCGATGCCCGGCGAGCCAGACCGCGTGGTCGACCAGGTGGCCGCGCAGCACAGCGAAGACCTCCCCCGTGCCCCCGGGGCCGCCGCCGCACCCTTCGGCGGCGGTCCCGGGGGCGGTGCGGCCCTCCGCGGGCGCGGAGCGGACCAGCGTCCCGACCGCGCTGGTCGGCCCGCGGAGGGCGACGGCGAACTCCGGCCGGACCCGAGGCTCCCGCCGGGGCACGGCGGGGCGGGCCCCGGCGACCGTGACCGAGGCGAGCCGCGCGGCGTTCCGCGCCGCCGCGAAGGCGGGCAGCGCCTCGGCGCAGCCCGGCGGTGGCCCCGTCCCCGCCTCGGCCACCGCCGCCTCGCTCACCACCGCCGCCTCGGCCTTGAGGCGTTCCAGCAGGACGGAGCCGCGCCCGGCCGGCGGCGCGCAGCCACCGCCGGCCAGGCGCTCGGGGAACACCACGAAGCCCGACTCCCGGGTGCTCCACACCTGCAGGTCGGTGGCCAGCCGGCTCATCGTCGCGACCGCCGAGCCGACCACGGCGACGGCCCGCGGCAGCGGGTCGCGGAAGGCCGCCGCGTCCTGCGCGCGCGCAGGACGCGAGGCGAAGCCGAGCAGGGCCGCGGTGCGGCGCGCGTCGGTCGGCGGGCGCCGCACCAACTCCTCGACCGTGCGCTCCAGCGCCGACAGGTCGCGGGACAGGGCGGTGGCGACGCCCGCGAGGTGGTGCCCGTAGGTGAGCGGCGGCGTGCGGCCGGGCACGGCCACGGCCCGGTGCGCGCGGGCCCGCGCCAGCAGGACCGCGATCAGCCTGGCCAGACCGCCGGACAGTTCCGTCAGCTCCGCGCGCAGCAGCACCGCCCCGACCGTCGCCTCGAAGCCGCCGCGCGTGCGCCCGAGGCGCAGCGGCTCGCCCGCCCGCGCGCCGAGCGTCCGCCTCAGCTGCTCCTCGTACGCCCGGTGGAGACCGTGCGGGGACTCCGGCCCGGCAAGCTCGGCGAACCCCGCGTCCCGCAGCCGGGTGATCTCGGCGAGCAGCGCGGCGGCCCGCGCGCCGGGCAGCCGCCCGCCCTCGGCGAGCGTCACGACGTGCGCGAGGTCCACGGCGCAGAACGCGTCGAGCGCCGCGGGAGAGGTTCCGCCGCGGACGCCCAGGCGGGTCCCCGGACGCGACCGGCCCGCGCCCGTCATCGTCCGGCCCCGCGCACGGCGGTCTGGAGACGTTCCATGAACGGATCCCCCTCACCGGAACTCTTCCGCGGCCGATCACCGCTCATTCTTCCGGGCGAGGCGGCGGTCTGGCAGTGTTGAGCAGTTGACTCTTACCGGAAACACACGACATGCGCGCATGTGGAGCCCCGGGAGCGGGATTGCGAATTCGCGTCAAGGAAGCGCTGCTCGGCACGGAGTCCGTGGCGGATCCTTATCCGGAGTACGAGAAACTGCGCGAGCGGGCACCGGTGCACCGGGTCGTGCTGCGCGACGGGCTGGCCTGCTGGGCGGTGACCCGGTACGAGGAGGTGCGCGCCGCGCTCACCGACCCCCGGCTGAGCCGGGAGCCGGGGCGGGCGCTGGCGGCATGGCACGAGGCGGACCGGGGGCGTCCGCTGGAGGACGAGTCCGACCTCGGCGAACATCTGCTGACGACGGAGGCGCCGGTCCACACGCGGCTGCGGCGGCTCGTCTCGGACGCGTTCAGCGTCCGCAGGGCCGCGGCGGCGCGGCCCCGCGTCCAGGCGCTCGCCGACTCCCTCGTGGACGGCTTCGCGCACCGGGGCGAGGCCGATCTCATCGCGGACTTCGCGTATCCGCTGGCCATCGGGGTCATCGGCGAGATCCTGGGGATCCCCGAGCGGGACGGCTGGATCTTCCGCCAGTGGACGTCCAACGCCGTCCGGCCCGGCCCTGCCGACGTCCCCGAACCCGGCCCCTACCTCCGGGCCCTCATCGCCGCCAAACGACGCGAACCTGGCGATGACTTCATCAGTCGGCTCGTCGCGGCCGAACGCGAAGGGGCGCTGACCGGCGTCGAACTCGCATCGATGATCTTCCTGCTGCTGCTCGCGGGCCACGAGGGCTCGGTCGCGCTCGTCGGCAACGGCGTGCTGGCCCTGCTCCTCGACGACGTCCAGCGCGGCCTCCTCCTGCGCCGGCCCGACCTGGTCGTCGCCGCGGTCGAGGAGGTGCTGCGCTTCGACGGACCGATGGAGCTCGCCGCCTGGCGGTTCGCCACCGAGCCGCTCACCCTCGGCGGCGTCCGGATCGAGGCAGGCGATCCCGTCGTCCTCGCGCTGGCCGCCGCGCACCGCGACCCCGTGCGCTACCCCGCGCCGGACCGCTTCGACCTCACCCGCGAGGACCTCACGCACCTCGGGTTCGGGTACGGCGCCCACTACTGCGTCGGCGCGCCGCTGGCCCGGGTGGAGGGCGCGGTGGCGCTGGAGACCCTCTTCCGGCGGCTGCCCGACCTCGCGCTCACCCGGCCCGCGGCCGACCTCCCCCGCCAGGCCAGCCAGATCATCAGGGGGCTGCGGGAACTGCCCGTCCGCTTCACCCCGGGCTGAGCCTCACCAGCCGACCGGCGGCAGCCGCGCCGACATGAACGCCGGATCCGCGTCGCGCAGATAGGCGCGGATCCGGACGGCCTGGGCTGCGTCCACCGTCTCGTAGAGATCGGCGGCCGAGACCAGCGAGCGGCGGGCCGGCTCGGCGAGGCCGAGCCCGTGCAGCACCCTCGCCCTGCGGACCAGCCCGTCGGCCTCGCCCCAGCGCGACCCCGCCGCGCGGCGCGCCTCGATCGCCGAGTCCAGGACGGCCAGCGCCTGCTGCGGCCTGCCCTGCGCCAGATGCACGTCGGCCCGCTTGGTCGCCGTCAGGGCCGCGCCGTCGCTGTTGCCGATCTCGGCGAAGATCGCCATCGACTCGTCCAGCGCCCGCAGCGCCTCGTCGAAGCGGCCCTGCCCCTGGTGCACGTCGGCGAGGGTGAACAGCGCGGAGGCGACGCCGTTGAGATCGCCCGTCTTGCGAAAGGCGGCCATCGCGGCCCTCGCCCAGTCCCCGGCCTCCTCCAGCCGGTCCCGGTCCACCGCGAGGAACCCGAGACCCGCCAGCGTCCACCCCTCGCCCGGACGGTCTTCGATCAGCCGCCGCACCGCCAGCGCCCGCTCGAACAGGCGCGCCGCCCGGTCGTACTGCCCGAGCCAGCGGCAGGCCTCGGCCATGCTCGTCTCCACCCACGCCTGCGCGTACGGATCGCCGGCCGCCCGGGCGGCGCGCAGCGCCGTGCCCGTGGCGTCCAGCCACAGCCGCCCCGGCACGCGCAGCAGCCGCAGGTAGTCGAACAGGGCGACGCCCAGCTTCCAGGCCACCTCGTGGAAGCCCAGATCCGCGGCGACGGCGAGCACCGGCGTGAAGCTCTCGGCCTCAAGGTCGCACCAGCGCAGCGCCTGCGCGGCGTCGCGCAGCTCGGGGACCGGAACCCCCGGCGCGTCGGGCGGCCCCAGCTCGTTGCGGCGGAACGGCGCGAGGAGCCGCCCTGCCGCCGCCGCGCAGCGCAGGTACCAGGCGCTCAGCCGGTACTGCGCCCTGACCCGCTCGGCCTCGGTCTCGTCGGCCCGCACCCGGTCGTCGGCGTAGGCCTTCAGCAGGTCGTGGAACTGGTGGCGGCCGTGCGGCGCGTCCTCGATGAGGTGCACCGCCCGCAGCCGCTCCAAAAGGCGGCGCGCGTCCACCACGGGCACGCCCGCGAGCGCCGCCGCGGCCCCGTCGTCGAACTCCGCGCCCGGATGCAGCCCGAGCAGCCGGAACATCCGGCGCTCCGGCGGCGCGAGCTCCTGGTACGACCACTCGAAGACGCTGCGCAGCGGCGGGGAGTCCCCGGACGACAGGGCGTCCAGCCGCTGCTCGGAGAGTTCCTCCACGAGGTCGCCGATCTGTCGGCTCGACCTGACGACGAGCCGTTCGGCGACGATCCGCAGCGCCAGCGGGAGGCAGCCGCACTGATCGGCGAGCGTCTCCAGCTGGGGCCGCTGCGCGGCGCTGACCGCGGGCGGGATCGCCGCCGCGAGGATCGCGACGGCGTCCGCGCGGGTCACCGCGCCGAGTTCCACGCTGGCCGCCTCGGTCTGCAGCGCGGTGCTCGCGAGCATCTTGCGGCTGGTGACGACGACGCCGGAGCCCGGCGCGCCGGGCAGCAGCGGCTCGACCTGCGCCGACGACGAGGCGTTGTCCAGGACGATGAGCACGCGGCTCTGGGCGAGCACCGAACGGAAGAGGCCCGCCCGCCGCTCGCCGCCCGCCGGAACGCCGCCGGGCGAGACGCCCAGCGCCAGCAGGAGCTCTTCCAGGACGTCCTCGGCCCGGATCGCCTGGCGTCTGTCGGAGTACCCGTGCAGGTTGACGAACAGCTCGCCGTCCGGGAAGTGCCCGCCGTCGGCGTGGCGCAGCTCGTGCGCGCAGCGCAGCGCGAGCGCGGTCTTGCCCGCGCCGGGCGGGCCGTGCACGATCACCACGCGCGGCGTCCCCTCCCCGGCCCGTCCGACCAGCACCTCCCGCATCCGGCGCAGCTCCCGCTGCCGTCCCACGAACCGCGCGGGCGGCACCGGGATCTGGGCGGGCCGCAGGACGTCCCGCACCGCCGCGAGCGCGATCAGCCTTCCCCCGGCCCCGAGCGCCTCGTCGCAGCGCCGCACGAAGTCGGCGGACGGCGGCGACCCGTGCCGCACCTTGCTCAGCCAGCTCGGGTGGTAGCCCATCAGGTCCGCGAGCCTCCGCCAGGACATCCCGCGGTCGGCCAGCATCCGCTGGAGCTCGCTCACGAACGGCGACGCGATCCCCTCGGGCATCGGTGCCTCCCGAGTCACAGGGCGGAGAACTCCACCGGCAGAAGAGGCGTTCCACTCTGCCAGGCGGCCCGCACGAACAGATCGTTTGTCCACCTGAGGTCAGCCGTCTCGGGCGCGTACCGCAGGAAGCGGACGGGCCCGCCTCGCCGCCTCCAAAGGGCTTTGGTGATCGACCCGTCGACCGCGATCGGGTCCAGGTCGGCAGGACGGCCACGGGATTCCTCACCCCGTTCCCGCTCGGCGCTGGGCCGCCCACGCGATCGTCACGCCGAGGATGATGACGGCCCCGCCGAGGGCGCTTCCGGCCGAGAGGCGCTCGCCGAGCAGGGCGATGCCCCCGACGACGCCGACCAGAGGTTCCAGGAAGAGCAGAAGGCCGGCCCGGCTGCTTCCGGACCGGGCCACGGCCAGGTTCCACAGCAGCATGCCGGCCACGGTGCTGCCGAGAGCGAGAAAGGCCAGTTGGCCCCAGGCCGCCCCCGGCAGCGCGGCGAGCCGGTGCGCGGGGATCATCCAGGTGAGTGCCAGATAGGGGACGGCTCCGACCGCCGTGGAGGCCGCGGTGGCCGCCAGAGGGCCGTGGGCGAGGCTGAGCGGGCGCAGCACGATCGTGTACGCCCCGAAGAGCGCGGTGCCCAGCATCACCAGACCGAAGCCCGCGAGCGCGCGGCCTCCGGACTCGGCGTGCAGGGCGTCCGGACCGGCGAGGACGGCGATCCCGGCCAAGGCGACAGCGGACCCGCCCCAGGCCCAGGCGGAGACCGACTCGGCCAGGAACACCCGGCCGAGGCCCAGGATCCAGATCGGTTCGGTCGCCAGGATCAGTGCGGCGGTCGACGCCGGCAGCCACTGGATGCCGAGGGCCACGGGCAGGGTGTAGCCGACCATGCCGAGGAGACCCGCGGCGACGAGGCGGACCGCGGTGGCCCGGTCGAGTCGTCTCAGCACGGGCACGCACCATGGCAGCAGGACGACGCCCGCCGCGAGCGTGCGCAGCGCGGCGAGGTGCAGCGGCGGCAGTTCGGTGACGATCGCGCGGGTGGCGACCGGGGCGAGTCCCCACATGGCCACCGCGATCAGACCGCTGGCCATCCCCCTACCGAAGGCTGACTCACCGCCGCCGGCGCGGCTGCTCTCCGCTGTGACCGTCTCCATGTTCGCGTCCATGGGATCACGATGCTGTAATTGCTTTGTGCAGTTCAACACTTACACTTCGGCGGGAGCCTCCATAGCCGCGGCGCTCGTCAATCAGCCCTCACCCCACGCGTCATGGCTCACCGAACTGCTGAGCGGCCATGACGTGCATCAGGCGACCGCCGACGACGCGATGGTCGAGGACCTCCGGCAGTGGACGCTCCGGCTCCGGCAGGTCTTCGAGACCACAGCGGCGCGGCAGGCGACCCTGGTGGACGCCCTCCTCATCGCCGCGGACTGCCGCCCCCGCCTCGTCAGCCACGACGGTCTCGCCCACCACCTCCACTACGCCCCCTTGCACGCGCCCCTTGCCGCGCGGGTCAAGGCGCTCACCGCCGCCGGACTCGCCCACCTGGTCGCGGACGGCGCCGGCGGACGGCTCGGCCACTGCGGACGCAGCGGATGTCCGCTCGTCTTCCTGGACACCTCACGCAACGGCCGCCGTCGCTTCTGCAGCGTTCGGTGCGCGAACGCCGTGAACGTCAGCCGCTACCGGACACGACAACGGCAGAGCGGGTGCTGAAGCGCCGACGCCCCCGAGGAGGGATGCGCAGAGGGCGAGCGCGCACTTGTGCCCCTCTGCGCGACCTCTAAGCTGTGGGCCATGCCCCTCAGCGCGGCGGACGTCGACCGCTTCGAGGCCTCAAGGCGTCGCCTTCAGGCCATCGCCTACCGCCTCCTCGGCTCCGCCGGAGAGGCCGAGGACGCCGTCCAGGAGACGTTCCTGCGCTGGCAGGCCGCCGACCCCGCGCGCATCGAGGTGCCGGAGGCCTGGCTGACCAAGGTGCTCACCAACCTGTGCCTGACCGAGCTGTCCTCCGCGCGGGCGCGGCGCGAGACCTACGTGGGCGAATGGCTTCCCGAGCCGCTGCTCGCCGGAGACCCGATGCTCGGCCCGGCCGACACCGCCGAGCAGCGCGAATCGGTGTCCTTCGCGGTGCTCACCCTCATGGAGCGCCTGTCGCCGAACGAGCGCGCCGTCTACGTGCTGCGGGAGGCGTTCGACTACCCCCACCGGGAGATCGCCGCGATCCTCGACACCACCGAGGCCGCCAGCCAGCAGATCCTCCACCGCGCCAAGGGGCACCTCGCGGACGGCAGTGCCCGCACCGAGATCGACGCGGCGAGCGCCCGCCGGATCGTCGAGGAGTTCCTCGCGGCGGCCGCCAGCGGACGGACCGAGCCGCTCGTGCGGCTGCTCACCGCGGACGCCGTCTCGGTCGGCGACGGCGGCGGGAAGGTGCCGGCCCGCGCCAAGGCGTTCGAGGGGGCCCTGGCGGTCGCGACGTTCGTCCGGGGGCTGTTCAAGCCCGCCGCGTCCAAGCGCGCCATCGTCGGCGGCACGCCGCAGGTGTACGCCTGGACGGCCAACGGCGACCCCGCCGTCGTCGCGGTCCTCGACGGCCGGGTCGTGGGGGTCATGTGCCTGGAGGTCACCGCCGAAGGCGTCACCGCACTGCGCAACCAGGTCAATCCCGACAAGCTCACCCGGGCGACCGCGCAGTGGGCCGCCACCGAAGACCACGGGGAGCCCCTGTTCACGGCCTGGTGACGGGCACCTGACGGGCGCCTGACGGCCACCTGGCGAACATGTGGCCCACATCACGTCCGAGATCCGTCAGGAATCGGCGGCCTGTCCGGCTCAAGTTGCGAAGTCGCTACAGAGCAGGAGAAAAGGCCATGAAGCACCGCATCGTCGTCCTCGGCGCCGGATACACCGGAGCGACCGCCGCCGGTCGCCTCGCCAAGCGGCTGCACCGCGACGACGTCCAGATCACCCTCGTCAACGCCGAACCCGACTTCGTGGAACGGGTCCGGATGCACCAGCTGGCCGCCGGGCAGGAGCTCAAGCCGCGCCCGCTCGCCGATCTGTTCGCGGGCACCGGCGTCGCGCTCCGCCTCGCCCGCGTGACCGCCGTCGACGCCGACCGCAAGGTCGTCGCCGTCACCGGCGCCGACGGCGCGGACGAACTCGGATACGACACGCTCGTGTACGCCCTCGGCAGCGGGTGGGCCGACCACGGCGTCCCCGGCGCGGCCGAGCACGCCCACGAGGTCGCGAGCCGCCCCGGGGCCCTGCGCCTGCGCGAGCACCTCGCGGGCCTCGACGCCGGGCGGTCCGTGGTCGTCGTCGGCGGCGGGCTCACCGGCCTGGAGGCCGCCACGGAGATCGCCGAGGCCCGCCCCGACCTGAAGGTCGCCCTCGCCGCCCGCGGCGGGTTCGGCGACTGGCTCGCCCCGAAGGCGCGGGCGCACCTGCGGAAGGTCGCCGCAGCGCTCGGCATCACCGTCCACGAGCACACCGCGGTGACCGGGGTCGAGGCCGGGGCCGTCCTCGTCGAAGGCGGCTCGATCCCCTCGGCCGCGACGATCTGGACCACCGGCTTCGCCGTCCACCCGATCGCCGCCGCCACCTCGCTGGACGTGGCCGACACCGGGCAGATCGTCGTCGACGCGACCATGCGCTCGGTCTCGCACCCCGACGTGTACGCCGTCGGCGACGCCGCCTACGCGATGGGCCCGGGCGACAAGCCGCTCCGGATGTCGTGCGCCTCGGGCGGTTTCACCGCGCTGCAGGCCGCCGACGCGATCGCGGCGCGCCTCACCGGCGGCAAGCTCCCGCACGTCCCGATCCGCTACCTCCAGCAGTGCGTCTCGCTCGGCCGCAAGGAGGCGGTCATCCAGTTCGTCACCGCCGACGACCGGGCCGTCCCGGCCGCCCTCACCGGCCGCGTCGCCGCCCTCTACAAGGAACTGATCTGCAAGGGCGCCGTCTGGAGCGTCGCCAACCCGACCTTCGGCCTGCCGACCCGCACCCGCCGCACCGCCCGCAAGACCGCCGCCCCGGTCGAGGCGCCGGCCTGACCCTCTCCTCCACGCCCCGGCGCGACCGCGTTCAGGAGCGCCGGGGGCGGAGGGCGGTGGGACCTGTGCTGAGCATGGACAGAAGGCTGCTCCACCAGGGGCGGGACGGGTCGGGATCGCGGCCGGCGGCCATGCGGTGGAGCTGGTCGGCGTGCCACTGGAGGTCGACGGCGCTGTCGAGCGGCCGGAGGTCGGTGAGCCGGCCGAGGACGGCGCGGGCCCCCATGCGCATCTGCGGGACGTCGAGGCGGTCCCGGCCCCGGACGAGGAGGGCGTCGGCGGCGTCGGGGGTGGTGCAGGCGGGACGGCCGAGGCCGATCAGGTCGCAGTCCCCGTCGGCCAGCGCCCGCTCCATCGCCGCGCGGGTGCGGAACCCTCCGGTGACGGCGATCGGGACGTCCCCGGCGACGGCGCGCACCGTCCGCGCGTAGTCCAGGAAGTAGGCCTCCCGCGCGCGGGTCGACTCGGCCATCACGCCCATCATCGCCGGGGCCTCGTAGGAGCCGCCGCTGATCTCGATGAGGTCGACGCCCTCCGCGGCGAGCGCGCCGACGACGCCGCGGGACTCCTCCTCGGTGAACCCGCCGCGCTGGAAGTCCGCCGAGTTGAGCTTGATCCCGACGGAGAAGCCGGGGCTCACCGCCGCCCGCACCGCGCGCAGCACCTCCAGGACGAAGCGGCGCCGCCGCTCGGGATCGCCGCCCCAGGCGTCGTCGCGCAGGTTCGCCGCGGGCGAGAGGAACTGGGTGACGAGGTAGCCGTGCGCCGCGTGGATCTGGACCCCGTCGAACCCCGCCGCCTCGACGATCGCGGCGGACGCCCCGAACCGCCGGACGATGTCGCGGATCTCGGTGTCGTCGAGCGCGCGGGGTCTTGCCGCCCCCGGAACGCGTGCGGCCACGGCGCTCGGCGCGACGGGCCGGTTCCGCCCGACCCGCCGGTTGGCCTGCCGTCCCGGATGGTTGAGCTGCACCCAGACGGGTCCGCCTCCGGCCCGGCAGCCGTCGGCCCAACGCGTCAGCGCGGCGAGATGGCGCTCGTCCTCCACCACGACGTTGCCCGGCTCGCCCAGGTGCCGCCCGTCGACCATGACGTTCCCCGTCACGGTCAGCCCGTAGCCGCCCGAGGCCCACCGCCGGTAAAGCGTCTCCAGCCGGACGCCGGGCGCTCCGCCGGACTCGGCGAGCCCTTCGCTGAGCGCGGACTTCATCACCCGGTTCGGCAGCACCTGCCCGGACCTCAGGACGAGCGGCCCGCTCAGCCGCCCTTCCCGGGGTTGCACGTGGGACTCCAAGACTCCTCCTCGGGGTCAGAGGGGGAAGGAGACGCCGGTCAGCTTCTCCGAGACGTCCCAGAGGCGGCGGGCGGTCTCGGGGTCGGTCGCGGAGCGGACCGGGCGGACGAGGACGGGGTGGCCGCGGCTTTCACCGAGGCCGTCGGGGCCGTAGAACTCGCCGCCTTGGACGCCCGGGGCGGTGGCTGCGTACAGCTGGTCGAGCGCGCCCTTGCTGACATGCTGGGCCAGCAGGAGGTTGCCGATGCGGCCGCCGAGGCTCAGCAGGCCGGTCGGTCCGGACGTCTGCAGGTTGGTGGCCGAGTAGCCGGGGTGGGCGAGGACGCTGATCGCGGGGTCGCCCGCCGCGCGCAGCCGCCGGTCGAGCTCCAGCGCGAACAGCACGTTGGCGAACTTGGACTGGGCGTAGGCGCGGCTCGGCGAGTAGGAGCGTTCGGCGGCCAGGTCGTCGAAGTCGATCCTGCCGCGCTTGTGCAGGCCGGAGCTGACGGTGACGATCCGGGGCGCCGATCCGGCGCGCAGCACCGGGTACAGCAGCGCCGTCAGCGCGAAGTGCCCGAGGTGGTTGGTGCCGAGCTGGAGTTCGAAGCCCTGCGCGGTGGTGCGGCGCGGTGTCATCATCACGCCCGCGTTGTTGACGAGCACGTCGGCGCGCTCGACGCCTGCGGCGAACCGGGCGACCGACTCCAGGTCGGCGAGGTCGAGGGTGCGAACCTCCACCGAGCCGGGCAGGCCCGCCGCCGCCGCACGTCCCTTCTCCGGATCGCGCGCCGTCATGATCACGTGCGCGCCGTGCTCGGCCAGCCGCCGCGCGCTCTCCAGCCCCAGCCCGCTGTTCGCCCCGGTGACGACGAAGGTGCGACCTGTCTGATCGGGGATGTCCGCAGCCGTCCATTTGCTCATGCGCCACAGCATGCCGACCCCGTCACCGCCTGTCGAGGGCCCGCCCCGCCGTGCCTCTGGGTGACGTCGCGGCCGACGCTCGGTGAGACAGCGACGGGCGGAAGGTCTAGGCTTCGGGGGATGAGCGAGCCTGTGCACCGGATTGACGGGAGAGTTCCCAATTTCGCCCGGGTGATGGATTACCTGGAAGGCGGCAAGGACCACTTCGCCGCCGACCGGAAGGTGGGCGACGAACTCCTCGGAATCGCGCCCGACCTGCCCGTCATCATCGCCGAGCAGCGCAGGTTCCTCCAGCGGGCGATCGCCCGGCTCGCCGAGGAGGGCATCGACCAGTACGTCGACATCGGCTGCGGCCTGCCCACCTGCGGCAGCCCCCACGAGATCCTCCAGGACCTCGGCGCGCCCGCCCGCGTCGCCTACGTCGACGAGGACCCCGTCGTCGTGGTCCACGGACGCGCGATCCTCGACAACAGCGGCAAGACCGTCATACCGGGCCGCCCTCTCGTCCGCGCCGTGCAGGGCGACCCCCGCGACCCGGACGGCGTCCTCGACCATCCGGAACTCGCCGGATTCATCGACCGCGCGAAGCCGATCGCGGTCCTGGTCCGCAACATCCTCGCGGTCATGGACGACACCACGGCCGCCGCCGTCGCCCGGCGCCTCGTCGACCGCCTCTCCCCCGGCGACCACCTCCTGCTCGTCCACGTCGTCCGCGACCCCGCCGAGCGCAAGGCCGCGGACATGACCAGGCTGTTCACCGATGAGGGCCTGCTCGACGAGGGCCGCGGCCAGGTCCGCTCCCTCGCCCAGATCCGGGCGCTCCTCGACGGACTCGACCTCCTTCCCCCCGGCCTGGTCCCGCTGCCCGACTGGAATCCCTCCCCCCTCTCCCGCGACACCGCCCCCGACGCCTTCTGGAGCGTCGGCGCCATAGGCCGCAAGCCCTGATCACCTCCTCCACGGGACGCCCCCGCCCGGCCGCCCGAGACCGGCACAGGCCACGGGTTCCGCCCGGCGGGCCCTTGAAGAATGAGTTGAGTTCAACTTAGTTTCGGGACCATGCGCGAAGCGGGGCGGTGGTCGGCGCGCGGTGAGGCGGCGCGGCGGCGGATCCTTGACGCGGCGGCGGCGGAGCTCGCCGCCCACGGGGATGTGGAGGTCGCGGCGGTCGCGCGGCGGGCCGGGGTGAGCGCCGGGCTGCCGTACCGGTACTTCGGGACGCGCGGCGGTCTGCTGGCGACGGTCGTCGGCGAGTTCTACGACCGGCTCGACGCCGCGGCGTCCGTCCGGGAGTTCCCGGGCGCGCGCTGGCACGACCGGGAGCGGGCGCGGGTCGAGGCGTGGGTGGGACACCTGTACGACGATCCGCTCGCGCCGGCGATCCTCGGCCGGCTCGGGCACGAGGCGGCGGTCACCGACATCGAGGTGCCGCGCCGGCACCGGGCCGTCGAGATGGGCGCGGCCAACATGGCGCGCGGGCAGCGCGACGGCGACCTGCCCGCGGACCGGGATCCCGAACTGCTGGCGGCCGCCGTGCTGGGCGGCGTGCAGCAGGCCGTGGCGCTCGCGCTCGGGCGGACACCGCGGCCGGACCGGGCCCGCGTCACCGCCGAACTGTGGGCGTTCGTCACCGGAGCCGTCGGCGCTCCCCTGGAGAGAGGGCACGAGTCATGACCGATCCGCAGGTGAACCGGCTGGAGGACCTGGCCACCGATCTGGCCCGCACGCACCGCTCCGACCACGGCGGCGACCGCGGCGTCGACCCCGCAACCCTGGAGGCGGACCTGACGGCGCTGCGCCGCGACGGCCATGTGGTGCTGCCCGGCCTGCTGTCGGAAGCGGACCTCGACGGGGTGCGCGCCGCCGTGGCCCCGCTGCTGGGCCCACGCGGCCGCAACGCGTTCGAAGGCCACCGCACCCAGCGGCTGTACAGCGTGCTCGGCAAGACCCGCGCCACCGACCGCCTCATCGACCATCCGCGCGTGCTGGCGCTGCTGGACCGGCTGCTCCAGCCCAACTACCTGCTCTCCCAGCTGCAGATCATCAACATCGAGCCGGGCGAGGACGCCCAGATCCTCCATCCGGACGACGGCTTCTACCCGGTGCCCAGGCCGCGCAAGGCGCTGTCCGTGGCGACCGTGTGGGCGCTCGACGACTTCACCGAGGAGAACGGCGCCACCGTCGTCGTGCCCGGAAGCCACCGCTGGCCCGACGGCCGCCGGCCGACCGACGCCGACCCGCGCGCCGCCGCCGTCATGCCCGCCGGATCGTGCGTCCTGTTCCTCGGCACCCTCTGGCACGGCGGCGGCGCGAACCGCACCGGCCGTGCGCGCCTGGCGGCCACCGCCCAGTACTGCGAGCCGTGGCTGCGCACCCAGGAGGCGTTCGCCCTGTCCACCTCGCGGGAGACCGTCCGCGCCGTCTCCGCCGATATCCGCCGCATGCTCGGCTACAGCATCCACCCCCCGTTCATCGGCGCCGTCGACGGCCTCCACCCTTCGCGTCTCCTCGATCTGCCGGACGCGTGAATCCCGGCGCGACGATGACGGGATCGGGCTGCGCTCCTGCCATCATGGGTGCCTTCTTTCGTCTACGCATCAGAAGGTGGGGACGCCCATGTCCAAGGTCAGGCTGCACACCAGCCTCGGCGACATCGTCATCCGGCTGGACGCGGAGAAGGCGCCGAAGACCGTCGCGAACTTCCTCGGCTACGTCGGCGACGGGTTCTACGACGGGACGGTCTTCCACCGCGTCATCGACGGGTTCATGGTGCAGGGCGGCGGCATGGAGCCGGGCCTGAAGCCGAAGGCGACCGGCGCGCCCATCGAGAACGAGGCGGACAACGGGCTGAAGAACACCGCCTACAGCGTCGCCATGGCCCGCAAGAGCGAGCCGCACTCGGCGACGGCGCAGTTCTTCATCAACGTCACCGACAACCCGGCCCTTGACCACACCTCCGCGACGCCGCGCGGGTGGGGCTACGCGGTCTTCGGCGAGGTGGTCGAGGGCCGGGAGGTCGTCGACGCCCTCAAGACCGTCCCGACGGGCTCCCAGGGCGGGCACGGGGACGTTCCCCTGAACGACGTCGTCATCGAGCGCGCCGAGGTCGTCGAGTAGCGCCGGGCGCCCCGCCGCGGCCTCCGCGGCGGGGCGCTCAGGCCGGGACGCGCCGTTCGACGAGGCCGAGGACCGCGTCGGTCAGTTTGCCCAGCAGGGCGAGCAGAATGATGGCGAGCAGCAGGATGTCGGTGCGGCCGGTGTTCTGGCTGTCGACGAGCAGGAAGCCCAGGCCGACGGCCGAGGCGATCAGCTCGGCGGCCACCAGGAACAGCCAGGCCTGCGCCAGGCCGAGGCGCAGGCCCGCGAAGGCCGCGGGGGCGATGCTCGGCAGGAGGATCCGGCCGAGGAGCGCGGGGCCGTGCAGGCCGTAGGCGCGGCCCACTTCGAGCAGGTGCGCGTCGGCGTGTTCGAGGGCCGCGGAGACCGTCGTGTAGACGGGGAAGAACGCCCCGATCGCGATCAGGGTGATCTTGGGGCCCTCGCCGATCCCCATCCACAGCACCAGCAGCGGCACCCAGGCCAGCGACGGCACGGCCCGCACCGCGGCGATGCTCGGACCGGCGAGGTCGCGCACCGGCCGGACCATCCCGACGAGCGCGCCGAGCACCAGGGCCGCGACCGTGCCGAGGAGGAATCCGATGAGGACGCGCCGGCAGCTGACCGCGAGATGCTCCCAGAGTTCGCCGCGCCCGATGAGCTCCCCGGCCGCCGCGACGAGATCGGACGGCGGCGGAAGCTGCTCCCTGCCGTACAGCCCGGTCGTCACCGCGACCTGCCACAGGGCGAGGGCGGCCAGCGGGACGACCAGGCCTTTGACCGGCAGCCTCACGAGGCGGCCGCCTTCTGCGCGAACTGCGGGTCGAAGAGGGTGTCCAGCGCCGTCTTGGCCGAGCCTTCGTCCTTCACCTGGCCCTCCTCGACCAGGACGGGCAGGATCCGGTCCAGCACCGTGCGCTGGGCGTCGCCGGGGACGGGGCTGACGGTGAGGTCCGTCCTCTGGGTCAGCACCACCTTGGCGACCTCCGGCGTCACCCCGGACTCCTTGGCGAGGAGCGCGACCGCCTCATCGGGGTGGGCGGCGATCCACTCGCGGGCCTTCTCGTAGGCGTCGACGACCTTCTGGGCGAGATCCGGGTGGTCCTTGATGAAGGCCTCGCGGGCGTTCAGGAACCCGTAGGAGGTGAACTCGGTGTTCCGGTAGAACAGCTTGGACCCGTCGGTCAGCTCCGTGGTGGCCATGATGGGGTCGAGCCCGGCCCAGGCGGCGACGTCGCCGCGCTTGAGGGCGGCCTGCCCGTCGCCGTGCTGGAGGTTGACGACCTCGACGTCCGTACTGGACAGGCCGCCCTCGCGGAGCGCCTGGAGGAGGAAGAAGTAGGGATCGGTCCCCTTCGTCGCCGCCACCTTCTGGCCCTTGAGCTGGGCGACGGAAGTGATGGGCGAGTCCTTGCCGGTGACCAGGGCGGTCCACTCGGGGTGGCTGTAGATCTCGATCGCCTTGATGGGCGTCCCGTTCGCCCTGGCCTGGAGCGCGGCGGCCCCGGCCGTCGACCCGACGTCGATCGTGCCGGCCCGCAGGTTCTCGTTGGCCTTGTTGCTCCCCGCCGACAGCACCCAGGTGACGTCGAGGCCGTCCTTCTCCAGCCAGCCCTGCTCGCGAACGACGAGGCTCGCCGGGTTGTAGTAGGCGTAGTCGAGCTTGACCTCGGGCTTGTCGCCTTCGCCGGAGGAGCAGCCGGCGGCCAGGAGGGTGAGGGCGGCGAGCGCGGCGGTCATTCTGATCATCGGGCTGTTTCCTGTTCTCGCGGATGGTGGCTGGGCACGCCCAGCTGTTCGAGGAGTTCGGCGCTGAGCGCCGCGAGCGCGGGACCGCCCCGGTCGCGGGGGCGGGGCTCGTCGATCCGCGTCACCGAGTGGACGACCGCGCCGGCGGCTTCGGTCCTGAGCAGGACGATCCGGTCGGCGAGGTGCAGGGCCTCGCCGACGTCGTGGGTGACCATGACGACGGTGCTGTCGCCGCGCACGTCGTCGAGCAGGTCCTGCATGCGCAGCCGGGTGAGGGCGTCGAGCGCGGCGAACGGCTCGTCGAGGAGCAGGACGCCGGGGTCGCGGGCCAGCGCCCGGGCCAGCGCGACCCGCTGGGCCATGCCGCCGGACACCTGCCGGGGCCGGTGCCCGCGGAAGTCGGCGAGCCCCACGAGGTCGAGCCAGTGTTCGGCCTCTTCGCGCCCGCGGCCCTTGGGCAGGCCGAGCGCGACGTTGCCCGTGAGGTCACGCCAGGGCAGCAGCCGGGGCTCCTGGAACACGATCGCGGTCCGCGGATCGACGCCTTCGACCCCCTGCCCGTCCAGCAGCACCCGCCCTTCGGACGGCGTGTCGAGACCGGCGATCAGCCGCAGCAGCGTCGACTTGCCGCACCCGGACGGCCCGAGCACCGCGACGATCTCCCCCGGAGCGATCTCCAGGTCGATTCCGTCGAGCACCGCACGCCGCCCGGTCCCACCCACTGCCGGAAAGCTCCGACCCACGCCGCGCAGACTCACGGCCACGGGGACGACAGGCACCCCATCACCCCTTTTCATGTCAATCAAGTATGAAAAGTAGCCTACTTTCCTCCCGCTGCCGAGACGGTGCTTCCGATCCCCCGATAAGACAACCCTTGAACCCCACGGGCGACGCCCGTGGGGTTCGCTCAGCCGTCCTCGAAGCGCGGGGGACGCTTTTCGAAGCGGGCCGTGACGGCCTCCACCTGGTTCGGACTGCCGATGAGGGCGGCGATCTCCTTCTGCTCCGCGGCGAGGCCGGTGGCCAGGTCGGTGCGGCCTGCCAGGTTCAGGAGGCGCTTGGCCGCGCGGATCGCGTGGGGGTTGCGGGCGGCGATCTCGGCGGCCAGGGCGAACGCCGCCGCGAGCGGGTCGGGGTCGGTGCGGGTCGCCAGGCCGATGCGGGCGGCCTCCTCGCCGCCGACGATGCGGGCCGTGAACGTCAGCTCCTTGGCCACGTCGCGGCCGACCAGCTCGGGCAGGAGCTGGGTGCCCGTCATGTCGGGGATGAGGCCCCACGCCGTCTCGAAGACGCTGAGCCTGGCGTCCGGGCTGACGATGCGGATGTCGGCGCCGAGGGTGATCTGCAGGCCGCCGCCGAGCGCGTTGCCGCGGACCGCGGCGATCACCGGCACCGGCAGCTCCGTCCACACGTACACGGCGCGCTGGGCGACCGCCCGCGCGGGCCCGTCGGTGGGCGGCAGGGGCGTGGGCGCGAAGAGCGGCTGCCCGTCCCGCATCGCCTGGAAGGCGGTGAAGTCCAGCCCCGCGCAGAAGTCCGGCCCCTCCCCCGACAGCACCACCACGCGCACGCCGGGCTCGGTCTTCAACCGCTCCCCCGCCGCCGCGAGCGCCGTGAACGTCTGCGGGTCGAGCGCGTTGCGCTTCTCCGGCCGGTTCAACCGGACGTCGGCGACCCCGTCGGCCACCGCCACGGTGACCCTCTCGGACGCATCCGTCATGCGCGTTCCTCTCCTCGTCACATCAACCTGGACTTCTGTCACTTAGACCCCGTCATGCTCCACCGTCAAGCCCGGAACCTGGTGCTTCGCCCCCCTGCCGAGCGCCCCGGCGAGAATCGGAAAAAACTTCGGCAGGGGATGTCGAGAACGCGCGGGCGGCTCCGTCCCCGGGGTGGAAGCGGCCAAGATGGGTCGCACCGCCTGCGAGGAGAGACACAATGGCCAAGTACCTGCTGCTCAAGCACTACCGCGGCGCGCCGGCTCCGGTGAACGACGTGCCGATGGACAAGTGGGCGCCTGAGGAGATCACCGCGCACGTCCAGTACATGCGGGACTTCGCGGCACGGCTGGAGGAGGCCGGCGAGTTCGTCGACGCCCAGGCGCTGTCCCAGGAGGGCGCGTTCGTCCGCTACGACGGCGAGGGGCGCCCGCCGGTCGTCGACGGCCCTTTCGCCGAGACCAAGGACCTCATCGCCGGCTGGATGGTGATCGACGTCGACACCTGGGAGCGCGCGGTCGAGCTGGCCGGGGAGCTGTCGGCCGCGCCCGGGGCGGGCGGCGCGCCGATCCACGAGTGGCTCGAGGTGCGCCCGTTCCTGACCGAGCCGCCCGCCACCGCGGAGTGACCACGCCCTTCGACGAGGCCCTCCTGCGGGGCCTCACCCCGAGCGTGATCGGGGTCCTCGTCCGCCGCGGAGCGGGTTTCGCGGCGGCCGAGGACGCCGTCCAGGACGCGCTGGTCGAGGCGGTCCGGCGCTGGCCCGCCGACCCGCCGCGGGACCCGAAGGGCTGGCTGGTGACCGTCGCCTGGCACAAGTTCCTCGACGCCGCCCGCGGCGACGCGGCCCGGCACCGGCGCGAGGAACTCGTCGAGGAGGAGCCCGCGCCGGGCCCGGTGCCCGAGACGGACGACACGCTCTGGCTCTACTTCCTGTGCGCCCACCCGTCGCTGACGCCGTCGTCGGCGGTCGCGCTGACGCTGCGCGCCGTCGGCGGGCTCACCACCCGCCAGATCGCGCGGGCCTACCTGGTGCCGGAGGCGACCATGGCGCAGCGCATCAGCCGCGCCAAGCGCACCGTCACCGGAACCCGCCTGGACCGGCCCGGTGACGTCGCCACCGTCCTGCGCGTCCTCTACCTCGTGTTCAACGAGGGCTACTCCGGCGACGTCGACCTGGCCGCCGAGGCGATCCGGCTGACCCATCGGCTCGCCGCGGCGGTCGACCACCCCGAGGTCGCGGGGCTGCTCGCGCTCATGCTCTTGCACCACGCGCGCCGCGCCGCCCGGACCTCCCCCGAGGGCGACCTCGTCCCCCTCGCCGAGCAGGACCGCGCCCTATGGGACACCCGGGCGATCGCCGAGGGCGTCGCGATCCTCCAGGCCGCGCTCGCCCGCGACAGGCTCGGCGAGTACCAGGCGCAGGCGGCGATCGCGGCGCTGCACGCCGACGCGCCCGCCGCCGGAGAGACCGACTGGGTCCAGATCGTCGAGTGGTACGACGAACTCGTCGCCCTCACCGGCAGCCCGATCGCCCGCCTCAACCGCGTCGTCGCCCTCGCCGAGGCCGACGGCCCGCGCGCCGGCCTCGCCGCCCTCGCGGACCTCGACCCCTCGCTCCCCCGCTACGCCGCTGTCGCCGCCTACCTCCACGAACGCGACGGGGACCCCGCCACGGCCGCCCGCCTCTACGCCGAAGCGGCCCGCCAGGCCCCCAACTCCGCCGAGCGCCTGCACCTCACCCGCCAGGCCGCCCGCCTCAACAGTCGCCGCCCCTGACGGACCTTCCCCGGGCCTCAGCCGCCTTCGCTCTCCCGGTCTCCGGGCAGCAGGAGGGTGAAGGTGGTGGGTGACGGGCGGGTGAGGGTGAGGCGGCCGTGTTCGGCCTCGGCGAGGGAGCGGGCCATGGGGAGGCCGATGCCGTGGCCCTCGCGGGTGGGGGCGCGGTCGAAGAGCGCGTCGGCCGAGGCGAGGTCGCCCTCGTCGCAGACGTCCAGGGCCAGGGCGCCGGCGGCGTCGCGGGCCGTCACCGTCACGGTGCCGGCGCCGTGCCGGAACGCGTTGTCGAGGAGGACGGCGAGGATCTGGCGGACGGCGGCGGCGGAGGCGGTACTCGGCGGCAGGTCGGGATCGAGGCGGACGAGCAGCGGGCGGGACGCGGCGCGGCCGTCGGCGTGCCAGGAGTGTTCGATCTCCCGGGCCAGCGCGGGCACGTCGAGGCGCAGGTCGCGGTCCGGCCGGTGCCTGGCGAGGGCGAGGAGGTCGGCGATCGTGTCCTCCAGGCGGTCTACGGTGCCGATCGCCTGGGCGAGCGTCCGCGTTCTGTCCTTCGCCGGGTCCTCCAACGCCTCCTCCAGCCGGAGTTTCAGGCCGGTGAGCGGCGTCCGCAACTGGTGGGAGGCGTCGGCGGAGAAGGCGCGCTCGCGGGTGATGAGACCGTCGATCCGCTCCGCCGTGGCGTCCAGGCAGGCGGCCGCCGCGTCGACCTCGGGAATGCCGCTGGGACGGGTGCGGACGCTGAAGTCGCCCTCGCCCAGCCGGGTCGCCGTCGCCGCGAGATCCTCGATCGGCAGGGCGAGGCGACGGGCCTGCCCGCGGGCCAGCAGCCAGGTCAGCCCGGCCGCGACTCCGGCGATCGCGAGCATGAGCAGCCACGTGCCCGCGATCTGGCCGTACACCTCCCAGCGCGACTCCGTGGCCCGCACGACCGCCACCGTCCCGTTCTCGCCGACGATCGGGATCGCGACGACGAAGTCGAAGGGGCCGTCCTCGTTCTCGACGAGGCCGCCGAGCGCGTCGCGGACCGCCGCGTCGCCCGTCGCGGGACCGGCCCCGGCGGTTCGGCGGCCGGAGGCGTCGTAGAGGCCCAGCGACGCCTCGTCGTCGATCTCGGGGAGCGCGACGACGGCGCCGCGCAGGACCTGCGAGGAGATCGCGAGGGTGGCCTGGGTGGCGACGCGTTCCAGTTCCCCCCGCTCGTCGGCGAGGTAGTAGCGGGCCGCCCCGACGGCCAGCGGCACTCCGAACAGGCTGATCGCCAGCACCGACGCCAGCACGCTCAGGCGCACGATCCGCTTCCGCACCCCGGTCCCCTTTCCCGCCCCGCCGCCCGTGTCAGGGACCGGAGGGACTCTCCAGCCGGTATCCGTGCCCGCGCAGGGTGGCGATCCCGGGAAGGGAGGCCCCGCGTTCCTCGGCCGCCGCGGCGAGCTTCCCGCGCAGCGCCGCCACGTGGACGTCGAGCGTCTTGGTGGAGCCGTGCCAGTGCAGGTCCCACACGTCGTCCATGAGCGTCTCCCTGGTGAGCGCGGTGCCGGCGTCGGCGGCGAGCCGCGCCAGCAGGTCGAACTCCTTGGGCCGCAGCTCCAGCGGCCGGCCGAGGACCGTGCAGCGCCGCGCGGCGGTGTCGATCACGAGGTCGCCGACGGCGATCCGCCCGTCCGCGACGGTCGCGGGCGCGCCCCGCCGCAGGTGCGCGCGGACCCTGGCGAGGAGCGCGGCGAACCCGAACGGCTTGGTCAGGTAGTCGTCCGCGCCGGCCTCCAGACCGAGCACGACGTCCATCTCGTCCTGCCGGGCCGTCAGCATCACCAGGACGCACGCGGGCTGGATCCGGCGCAGCCGCCTGCAGACCTCGACGCCGTCCACGTCCGGCAGCCCGAGGTCGAGCAGCACGAGGTCGAACTGGACGAGTTCGGCGGCTTTGAGCGCGCCCAGGCCCGTCCGCTCCCACACGACGTCGTGGTCCTGGGCGCGGAGCCGGGATTCGAGCACGTCGCCGATGGTCTCGTCGTCCTCCACCACGAGCAGCCGGGCCATGGCGTCATGCTATGCCGAGGCGCGGTCGCGGTGGTCTCGGCGGTTCCGGCCGGCCAGCCGATCCGGCAGGCCGCTCCTGAGGAACCAGACCGCGGCGGCGCCCCACAGCAGACCCAGGCACCATCCGCCGAGGACGTCCGCGGGCCAGTGCACGCCGAGCCAGATCCGGGTCAGGCCGACGCCGAAGGCCCAGGCCGCGATGAGCACCCGGACCCCTGGACGGGTGAACGCCGCGCCCAGCAGCACCGCGACGACGGTCGCCGCCGTGGTGTGCCCCGACGGGAACGCGTTGCCCGCGGCGAAGACCGCCCAGTCGGCCTGCGGCGGGCGCGCCCTGCCGATCAGCTCCCCCGCCCCGCGCCGGACGAGCGCGCCCGCCAGCAGCGCAGCGAGCGCGAGGAGCGCCCACACGGCCCTGCGCCGCGCTGACGCGGCGGCCCCGGCCAGGACCGCTCCGGCGAGGAGGGCCAGCAGGGCGACGGGAAGGCCCACGGCGGTGTCGGTCAGCAGCCTCGCCGCGGACTCGGCCCACGGTGGCCGGTGCGTCATCGCCCAGTCGTGGAGGGCGAGGTCGAACGGCGCGGTCCGCCCTTCGACGACGAGCAGCGTCAGGAAGCCCAGCAGCATGCCCACCGCGACGGACCACGGTCGGGGTGCCTGGGGCGGGTCGATGGCGAGCTCGCGCATCCGAATGTCCTGTTCAGTCGGGTTCGCGCTCAAGCTAGCCAGCGGAAGGTTAGCGTCCGGCAAGCGCGCTGATCAGCGCCGCGGCGGTCGCCCACAGGTGCGGCGGCGCGCGTTTGACGGGGCCGGGGCGGGCTCGCGATGATCTGCGGACGGCCCGGCGGGGAGGCCGGGGAGGGAGCGGCGCGGATGGACCTGCGGCTTGATGTTCCGGTGCTGGAGGGGGCGCGGGTGCGGCTGGAGCCGCTGGCGCTGCGGCACGCGCCCGATCTGGCGCGGGCCGCCGAGGAGGACCGCTCGTCCTACGGGTTCACGCTGGTGCCCCGCGCGGCCGAGGCCGAGGACGACGTGCGCACGCGGCTGGGCCGTCCCGGCTGGACGCCGTTCGCCCAGATCCGGCAGGCCGACGGCCGCGCCGTGGGCTGCACCACGTTCCTGAACCCGCGGACCCTGCCGGACCGCGCGCACCCGTACGCCGTGGAGATCGGCGGCACCTGGCTCGCGGGCTCCGCGCAGCGCACCGGGATCAACACCGAGGCCAAGCTCCTGCTCCTCACCCACGCGTTCGAGGCGCTCGGCGTGTCCCGCGTCGACATCCTCACCGACGCCCGCAACCAGCGCTCCCGGCGGGCGATCGAACGCCTCGGCGCCCGCTTCGAAGGCGTCCTGCGCAACTGGGCCCCGTCCTGGGCCCCTGGCGAGACGGGCCTGCTCCGCGACACCGCGGTCTTCGCCGTGATCGACGCCGAATGGCCCGACGTCAAGGCCTCGCTCACCGCGCGCGTCTCCTGAGCGCGGCCTCGCCGGCGCGACCACCGACGGCCGGGCGGGACGCTTCCGGAGGCGCTGCCGCGGTCCGTTCAGGACGCGGAGTCGCCCCGGTCGACGGGGCCGACGGCGTCCATGAGCCGGTGCATGAAGGCGCGGAAGCGGAGCCTCGCGGGCAGATCGTCGGGGGTGGTCGGGCCCGGCCGCGGGGAGATGATGCCGCCGCTGACGAACCCGGTCAGGCTCCAGGTGACCAGGCTGACCCACATGTCCGGGTCGGGGAGCTTCTCCAGGGATCCGACGACCTCGAAGAGCCGCCGGGCCACAGGGGTCCGGTAGTCCTCCTCCGCCCACGGGACGTCGGTGGCGTCCTCGAGCCCCCGGTACTGCCAGACCCGCAGCTCCAGGCGATGATCGAGGTAGAAGTCGAGGACGAGGTCGAGGACGCCGTGCAGCCCGCCTTCGGTGTAGACGCCCGGCACCTCTTCGTACATGGCCATCTGCTGGTCACGGAACCGTCTGAGGATCGCCTCATAGGCCCCGTTCCGCCCTCCGGGCACCTGGTCCGGTCCGACCCCGGCCGCGGCCGCGATCATCTCGGTGCTGGTGCCGTCGTACCCGAGGCCGGCGAACAACCGCAGCGCGACGTCCAGGACTCCTTCGGTACCGCGGTCCTCCGACATGATCCCCCAGCTCCCCGGACGTCACGGGCCGGAGCGCCCAGGCAGGCCCTCCTCTCTTACAACGCCCATCCGCCGACGCGCCATTTCCGGCGGATCGCGGCGCGCCGGGCCCTTGACGGATTCTCCCGCTTTGTTACCTTTCATTAAGAGACTTCACATCATTGAAAGGAAAGCGAGAACCCGAAGCCCCCTAGAAGCCGCGGATTCACCGCCGCCTACCCGACATAGGCGGGACGGATCCCCCGGCGCGGCCTCGCCGCGCCGACCTCACGGCCTCGCCAGGCCGTCCCCCACCCCTGGGCGCCCCACGCCCGCTCCTGAAAGAGGAGACCCATGTCCCGTACCACCCGACTCGCCGCGTCCGCCGCGGCCGGCGCGGCGGCCGTCGCCCTGACGGCCACCGCGGCGAGCGCGACCCCCTGGACCGGCGGATCCGTCTCGGCCACCCTCACCCAGCCGCTGACGGTCTCCCTGGCCAACGCGGTCTGCACCTCCTCCAACCTCACCGGCAGCGTCAACGCGACCAACGACGCCCTCGTCGTCAGCACCGCCTCCATCAGCGGCTGCACCGCCGACGGCGTCTCCAACCTCTCCGTCACGCCCGAGAACACCCCCTGGGGCGGCAACCTCGCGCCGAGCGCGTCGTCCAGCTTCACCGGGTTCCGGGTGCGCGCCGTCGTGCCGAGCCTCGTCAACTGCCTCTACGGCGGCACCATCACCGGCTCCACCGGCGCCTTCAGCGGCGGCTCCGTCGCCGTCACCTTCTCGGGCTCCTCCATCAGCAAGATCTCCGGCAGCGGCATCCTCAGCGGGCTCTGCCCGGCCACGATCAACGTCAGCGGTCAGTACACCTTCACCGGCCCCGGCCTGTGACCCCCCGGTTCAGCCGACCCGACGCGGGCTGAACCCCACCCCGCCTGTGCCGGCAGGGCGCACCGGCACAGGCGGGCGGTCCGTCAGGAGGGCGGGGCTGGGATGGGGCGGGCGGCTGGCGCGGGGTACCGGACTCGAACTGGGGGAACTCGCCGTGGCAGGGGGCGAGCTCCTGCTCGATGACCTTGCCGGAAGGGGTGATGCGGTAGCGCAAGAGACGGCTGGGCGGCAGGTCGACGAACCGGGTCCGGAAATCGGAGAGGTCCCTCTTGAGGGTCTCCCAGTCCTCGAAGGAGACGAGGTCGACGACGGTGTCGGTGCCGTCCTCGTAGGCGTTGGTGATGTGGACGTGCAGGAGCGCGTCGTGCTCGACGAAGCGGGGCCTGCCGCCGTCGCGGGGCACCAGCAGGAAGCGGGTGGCGCGGTCGGGGTGGTGGTCGAGCGCGTCGATCATCGGCCCGTCTGCGGTCAGCAGGCGGCGCAGGTCGGGCTGGATCGGGTCCAGCACGAACAGGAGGTGCTCGGTGGTGAGGGCGAAGTCGTGGTTCCACGGCATCTGCGGCACCGGCACGGACGCGAGCTTCGCCAGCCGTCCCGTCCGGTCGACCTTGAAGCAGTTCAGGCGCGGCGTCGGCCAGAACGCGACGCCGAAGTTGAACATCTCGCCGTTCGCCGGGTCCCACTTGGGGTGCGCGGAGAACGCGCCGAGGCCGCGCAGCCGGCCGCCGAAGTCGTGCTCGCCGAGAGCTGCACCCGCCTGTGCCTCGCCGCGCTCGACAGCAGCGTCCCGCGCTGACCGCCGCCGAGCCTCCGCTTCGCCGGGGGACGGGCGGGCCTCCCCCGGTCGGTCAGGCCGCGCCGGTGCGCAGTCCTTCGAGGTCGGCTCCGGTGACGGGGCGGGGCGCGTGGTCGGGGTCGATGAGGAGGATCGTGCACGGGGCGGTGCGGGTGAGCGCCGCGGTGAAGCCGCCGTCGGCGAACTGGGCGAGGGGGCCGCGCGGGGATCGGCCGATGACGATGGTGCGCGCGCCGATCCGCGCCGCGTGCTGGGCGAGGGCGCGCGCGGCGGCGGCGTGGTCGCCGACGCTGGTGAGGACCTGGCCGTGCGCGGGGACGCGCTGGGCGGTGACCCGGTCGAGGTGGGCGGTCACGGCGGCGCGGGCGGCGTCGGCGGTCTCGGTGTCGGCGGTCTGCTCCTCGACGACGGCGGCCTGCCGGACGTGCACGATCTCCAGGGGGCCGCCGGTGTCGGCGGCGACGCGGGCGGCGGCGAGCACGGTCTCGGCGGCCCGGTCGTGGCCGGACACCGCGACGATGACGGCCGGACCGTCGGCCGAAACACCGGTCGGGGCGCCGACCGGGGTGAACGACGGCGTGACGGCTTCGGCGTCGGCGGGCTGTGATTCTGCCTTGCGCAGGAGGTCGTGGCCGGTGGCCAGGACGGGGATCGCGAGCACGAAGGACGCGGCGCCGACGTAGAAGGGAAGGCCGAGGCCGTGCGCGTCGGCGAGCTTTCCGGCGGCGTAGGGCGCGATGCCGCCTCCGATGAAGCGCAGGAAGCCGTAGGCGGACGACGCGACGGGCCGCTCGACCGGTGCGACGAGCATGACGGCCTGGGTGGTGAGGGTGTTGTTGACGCCGATGCACGCGCCGCTGACGATGACGGCGGCGATCACCACCGAGGGCGTCCGGACACACGCGGCGATCACCGCCATGATGACGCCGAGCGCCGCGAGGTTGGCGTAGAGCGTCGGCGCGGTGCCGAACCTGGCCTGCAGGCGCGGCGCGCCGAACACGCTGAAGACGGCGACGAGCAGACCCCATCCGGTGAAGACCAGGCCGAGCCGGACGGCGTCGAGCTCCATCGGGTAGGGCGCGTAGCCCAGCATGGTGAAGAAGCCCCAGTTGTACATCAGCGCGACGACGCCCATCGTCAGCAGCCCGCGGTGCCGCAGCGCCCTGAGCGGGGCGATCGGCGAGGTGGGCCGCGCGGGCTTCGGCGTGGCCGGGACCAGGGTGACGGTCGCGATCAGCGCGATCGCCATGAGCGCGGCGACCCCGAAGAACGGCCCGCGCCAGCTGATGTCACCGAGCAGCCCGCCCAGCAGCGGCCCGACGGCGATGCCCAGCCCCAGGGCCGTCTCGTACAGGATGATCGCCCCGCCGAACCCGCCACTGGCCGACGCGACGATGACCGCGAGGGACGTCGCGATGAACAGCGCGTTCCCCAGCCCCCACCCCGCCCGAAAACCGACGATCCCGTTGATCGACCCCGTCGTCCCCGCCAATCCGGCGAACACCACGATGACGGCAAGTCCGATGACCAGCGTCCGCTTGGCCCCGATCCGACTGGAGACCCACCCCACAAAGATCATCGCCACCGCCGTGACGATCAGATAGCTGCTGAACAGCAGCGACACCTGGCTGGGCGAGGCCTCCAGGCTCTCCGCGAGCGCCGGCAGGATCGGATCGACCAGCCCGATCCCCATGAACGAGATCACACACGCGAACGCCACGGCCCAGACGGCCTTCGGCTGCCTGAACGGACTGGCGACCCCGCCACCCGATCCACTCATCGCCCCTCCTCTGCACGCCGCCAAACTACATAATGGCGTTATGTATAATCTCATTATATACATGCGGAGCAGAACCGGCCAGGACCTCCGCGACCATCTCCGCCTACCGTGCCTGCGAGGAGGGCGCACGGGGCGAAGGCGCCGCCGTACGGCTCCCGGAGAGTCCACGCCGCCCGGGACAGGGGCGGCCGTCAAGCGTCCGGCGAGGGGTTCGGGATGGCCAGGCGGTCGGTGAGGAAGGCGAGGATCTCGTTTCTGGCCTGCGTGGTGGGGTGGCCTTCCTCGTCGACGAAGTGGGCGGTGACGACGCTGTGCGGGGAGCGGACGACGTCGCGGAAGAAAGGGGGCGGGTCGGCGGCGGCGGAGCCGGACGGGAGGACGCGGCCGTCGAAGGCGTCGCCGAGGAGGGCCCGGTAGGCGGCGAAGCGCCGGCCGGTGCACCAGCGGTCGTCCTCGAAGCGGTAGGCGAGGACCTTCAGCCGTTCGCGTGTGACGCGTTCGGCTACGTCGCGCGCGTCGTCGTCGCCGATCTCCAGTCCGGCGGGGTCGTCCAGCGGCAGCGAGGGGTGGTTGACGACCGAGGCGATGACGGCGGGTTCGAGCAGCATGGTGAGGGCGAAGTTCCCGGTGAAGCACAGGCCGACGGCGCCGACGCCGGGACCGCCGCACTCCGCGTGGGCCAGCCGCGCGAGCCCGCGCAGCCAGGACGCGACGGGGCTGGTGCCGCCTCCGGCGAAGGCGCGGAACTCCGCGCTGACACAGGCGCGCCGCATGATCTCCGCGCCCCCTTCGGCCGTGGGGTGGGCGCCGTCGGTCCCGAAGAGGGACGGCACGAAGACGGTGAGGCCGGCGTCCCTCACCCACCGCGCCAGCCGCAGGACGTCGGGGCTGATGCCGGGCATCTCCGGCATCAGGACGACGGCGGGCCCGGAACCCGCGACGTACACCGTCTTCACCACCCCCTCCACGTCCACGAGTCGGCGGGTGAAGTCCGTGATCGCGTCGTCAAGACGTCCACTGGCTGCGTTCATGGCGACAGTGTGGGCCGTTCCCCCGGGACGGGACGACAGGCCAGATCGCCATATGCGAGGGTGATCCCGCCAAAGACCGGGCGGGCAGGAGACGGAAATGAGCGCTTTGCGGGTCGGTGTTCTGGCCTATCCGGGTTGCTTCGCGTCCGAGGTGTTCGGGATACCCGACCTCCTGACGATGGCCGCGCACGTCGCCGGGCCGGACCACGACGGATACGAGGTGGCGATCGTCTCGCCCCGCCGCCGCGTCATCGCGTCGGGCGGCGTCGCGCTGGCCGTCTCGCCGCTCCGTGCCGTCGACGTCCTCGTCGTGCCGGGATGCGAGCTCGTGCCCGGCCTCGACCCGGACGCGAAGCTCGCGCCGCTCGCCCCCGACGTCGCGGCGATCCGCGCGCACGCGGACGCGGGCGGAGCCGTCGTCTCGGTCTGCGTCGGCGCGTTCCTGCTCGCGGAGGCGGGACTGCTGCGCGGCCGCCGGGCCACGACGGCATGGCTGCTCGCGGAGGAGTTGGCCCGGCGCTGCCCGGACGCCGAGGTCCGCCCCGAACGCCTGGTCGTCACCGACGGCGGCGTGACGACGACCGCCGCGTTCAGCGCCATGTACGACTTCGCCTTGGAGCTGATCCGCCGGCACAGCGGCGCACGCGTGGCGCGGGCGACCGCGCGGATCGCGCTCCTCGACGACGCCCGCTCGTCGCAGACCCCGTACGTCGACGCCAGGCTCCTCCCGCAGCCCGGGAACGAGTTCTCCCGCAGGGTGATGCGCCGGCTCGACCAGAACCTCGCCGCCCGCTACGACCTCGCCGCCCTGGCCGACGCGTTCCACGTGAGCACGCGGACGCTGCTGCGGCGCTTCGCCGACGAGACCGGCCAGAGCCCCCTGGCCTACCTCCAGTCGGCGCGTGTCCGCCGCGCCTGCCACCTCCTGGAGACCACCGACCAGACCGTCGCCGCGGTGTCCGCCGCGGTCGGCTACCGGGACCCCGGCACGTTCGCCGCCCTCTTCGCCCACCGCACCGGCCGCCGCCCCCGCGAGTACCGCACGGCTTTCCGCCGCGCCTGACGGGGTCAGCGGGGCTGGGCGGACATGCCGGGGTAGTACTGGCAGCTGGCGGAGGAGAACTGGCCGGAGCCGTCGGCTTCCTGGAGCACCTCGCCGTCGATGGTGATCTCGCAGTGGACGGAGCCGCCGTCCATGCCGCTGACGGCGATGAGGCTGAGGTAGGTGAAGGACTTGACTTTGAACTTCTTCGTCCAGGGGAGCCTGACCTCACTGCTGGACATGCCGCCCTTGCCGTCCGTGGAGCTGACCCGGGAGGTCTTGCCCGACCCGGTGACGGAGTAGACGATCGTGCGGTCCGGCAGGGGCTTGGGGCTGTAGGTCGTGGCCACGCCGGTGGGTGCGGCCCTCGGGGTGGACGGCTGGTCGCCCCACGGCACACCCTTCACGGCGACGAGGACGACGCCGGCGAGCGCCCCCACCGCGACGACGGCTCCCACGGCGATCAGCGCGTCGGAGGCGCCCTTCTTCGCCGGAGCCTGCGGCATCGTCGGGTACATGGGCGGCTGCAGCGTCATCGGCCTGGGCGGCGGCGGGAGGGTGGCCGCGCCGGGGGGCGGGGTCGGCGGCGGCAGGGCGCCGAGCGGCGGAAGCGGTCCCGACGGCGGCGGCGCGACCGCGCCGGACGGCCCCCACGACCCGGTGGCGAGGTAGGCGGCGACGGCCGCGGCGTCCTGCGGGCGCTCCTCCAGCGGTTTGGCCAGCAGCGCCGCGACGAGCTGCCCGAGGTGCTCGGGGACGTCCGCACGGCGGGAGGCGACGGACGGGGCGGGCTCGTGCAGGTGCGCGTAGAGCAGTCCCGGCAGTCCGGACGCCGGGGAGAAGGGCGGCGTGCCGGTGAGGAGTTCGTACAGCACGCCGCCCAGCGCGTACAGGTCGGTGCGGGCGTCGGGGGCCTGGCCCTTGAACTGCTCGGGCGCCATGTACAGCGGGGTGCCGACCGAGCCGCCGTCGCGGGTGAGCCGGGTGGCGGCCTCCGACAGGCCCGCGATCCCGAAGTCGAGCAGCTTGAGGCGCCCGTCCCCGAGGACGAACAGGTTCGCGGGCTTGATGTCGCGGTGCACGATGCCGCGCGCGTGCGCCGCGGCGAGCGCCTCGGCGATCTGACGGGCGAAGCCCGCGGCGTCGGCGACGGGCAGGCCGTCGGGGTGCCTGTCGAGGACCGCGCGCAGGTCCTCGCCTTCGAGGTGCTCCATCACCAGGTAGGTGAGCCCGTCGTCTTCCTGCCCGATGTCGAAGACCGTGGTGATGCCCGGGTGCTGGAGCGCGGCCGTGGCCTCGGCCTCCCGCTCGAACCGGGCCAGCCCGCCCGCGGCCACGGCGAGTTCGGCGGGCAGGATCTTGACCGCGACCTGGCGGCGGAGCCGCTGGTCGGTCGCCCGCCACACCTGGCCCATGCCGCCCTGCCCGATCAGGGACTCCAGCCGGTACCTGCCACCGAGTTCGCGTCCGGCGGCCGTACCCTGCGCGTCCGACACCCCGCCTCCCACGCCTTGATCACGATGAAAGCCTCATCGTGCCACGGAACGCGGGACCGTCTCCAACGTCTAGGGCAAATGACGGGTGCATGACGGATCATCCCTTCCGCTCACCACCCCGCACCCCCGATCCGGGTTCCGGAAGGACAGGGCTTCCACGGCTGCCAGGGTCCTGCTCGACCGCGGCCACGTCAGCGGCGGCGGCCGGGGTCTTTCTCGGCAAGGTGATAGGCCCTGCCGTAGGCGGCGGCGCTCAAGACCGCGGTGGCCGCGGCGATGGTGTAGCCGAGGACCATGCGGCGGGTCTCGACGCGGGCGGACTCCTTCTCGGACAGGACGCTGAGGATGTAGGGGTGGTCGTCGGCGAGCTTTCACTCCGCCGCCGTCAGCGAACTCCGGTCGGACGGGTAGGGGCGGTCCATGGTCACCGAAGCGCCGTCGTGGACGGCCTTGCCGCAGCGTACAGATCCGGGACAGGGACGGATGTGGCGGAAGGGGCGACGGGTGAGGAATCGGGCTCGTACGGTGGAGGGGTGGAGCATGTCTTCCAGGTCGATCTGCGCGGCATCGTCGATGTTCTGAGCCGCCACCTCTACAGCGGTCCGCGGGTGTACGTGCGGGAGCTGCTGCAGAACTCCGTCGACGCGATCACCGCGCGCCGCGCCGTCGAGGGGCCGGACGTGCCCACCCTCATCCGCATCGAGCCCGCCGACGCCTCACCGGACGGGGCGCTGCGGATCCACGACACGGGCATCGGGCTCACCGAGCCGCAGGTGCACGAGCTGCTCGCCACCATCGGCGGCTCCGCGAAACGGGACGAACTGGGTTTCGCCCGGCGCGACCTCCTCGGCCAGTTCGGCATCGGGCTGCTGTCCTGCTTCCTCGTCTCCGACGAGATCGAAGTGATCACCCGGTGCGGGAACGCCCCCACCGTCGTCTGGCGCGGGCACGCCGACAGCCGCTACACCGTCACCGCTGGCCCGGCGCGCGACGAGCCCGGCACCACGGTCGTCCTGCGGCCGCGCCGGGACTTCGGGCACTGGCTGAGCGCGTCGACCGTCACCGAGCTCGTCCGGCACTACGGCGCGCTCCTGCCCTGCGAGGTGCGGGTGGGCCGGGAGATCCTCACCGAGGGCGCCCTGCCGTGGCAGGCCCCGCATCCCGATCCCGGCGCGCGCAGGCAGGCCCTCCTCGCGCACGGCGAGCGGCTCCTCGGCGCGCGCCCCTTCGACGTCATCGACCTCGACGTGCCGGAGGCGGGCCTGACCGGCGTGGCCTACGTGCTGCCGTTCGAGACCGCGCCCGGCGAGCGGCCCGCGCACCGCGTCTACCTCAAGCGCATGCTGCTGGGCGAGAAGGTCGACGGGCTCGTGCCCGACTGGGGCTTCTTCGTCCGCTGCGTCATCGACACCGCGGAGCTGCGCCCCACCGCGAGCCGGGAGCAGCTGTACGAGGACGATCTGCTGGAGGCCGCCCGCCACGCGCTCGGCGCCCGGCTGCGCGGCTGGCTGGTGGAGCTGGCGGCGACGGCGCCGGACCGGCTCGCGGCGTTCCTCGGCGTCCACTACCGGGGCGTCCTCGCGCTGGCCCCGCACGACACCGAGATGCTGCGGATCGCCGACGAGTGGGTGCCGTTCGAGACCAGCGAAGGGGAGTTCACGCTCGGCGAGTTCCGGCGCCGCCACCGCGTCGTGTACTACACCGCGACCGTCCCGGAGTTCCACAAGTTCGCGGGCATCGCCGCCGCGCAGGGGCTCGGCCTCGTCAACGGCGGCTACTCCTACCGCGCCGAGATCTTGCGGCGCCTTCCCCTGCTGGATCCCGGCCTCGCCGTCCGCCGCCTCGACCCCGACGACCTGGCCACCCGCTTCGACGCGCTGGACCCCGCAGCGGAGTTCGCCGCGCGCGACTTCCTGCGGATCGCCCGCGCCGCCCTGGAACCGCGCGGCTGCGAACCCGTCCTGCGCTCCTTCTCGCCGGTCGCCCTGCCCGTCCTGTTCCTGGAGGGGAGCGACGCCAGGCGCGCGGCGGGCCTGCGCGCCGTCCGGGAGGAGGACGACGGGATCTGGGCGGAGCTGATGGCGGACGCCGTCCCCGAGGAGACGGCGCGGGCCCTTCCGCTGCTGGTCTTCAACCACCGCCACCCGCTCGTCGCCCGCCTGACCAGCACCCTGGACGAGGACGTCGTCCGGCTGTCGGCCGAGGCCCTGTACGGGTACGCGCTGCTGGCCGGGAACCGCCCGCTGCGCCCCGCCGACGCGGCGGGCGTGAACCGCGCCTTCCTCGGCCTGGTCGAGCACGCGATCCGCCAGCGGTGAGGCGATGACGACCAGGGAGAGCGTCCTCGCCCGTCTCGACGCGGCCAACAGGCTGGACGAGCAGGACGGCGGCCCCGGCGGGGAGCTCTACGTCGAGGCGATGCGCGCGATCCTGCCGGACGCCGAAGCACTCGGCGACCCCGGCCTCCTCTTCCGCGTCAGGCTGTCCTTCACCTGGGCGATGCGCTACCGGCCGCTGCCTGACGGCGAGGGCGACTTCTTCGCGGAGGTCCTCCCCCTGCTGCGCACCTGCCTCCTGGCCTGGCACGCCGACCCGCACCTCTTCGACCCTGGCGACGTCACCGCGATGTGGAACCAGCTCTTCCTCGTCGTCGACGCCTACATCTGGCTCTATCCGCAGCCCGCGCCGCGGATCCACCGCCTCCTGGACGAACTCGCGCGGCACTGCCCGCCGGACGCGGGGGCGACGCGCCACGCGATCGACAACTACCGGATGAAGACCGAGGCCCGCCGCGGGGACGTCGAGGCGGTCGAGCGGCTCTGGTCCCGGGTGCGCCGCCACCCGGTCCCGACGGAGCACCTGCGCGGCGAGGCGGCGGAGACCTGGGCCGTGATGTGGCTGCGGCTGGGCCGGCCCGACCGGGCCGTCGAGCTGCTCGCCCCGCGCATGGCCGGGCCGCACGGGGACCTCCGCACCGACGACCTCGTCGTCCCCTTCCTCCGCGAAGGACGCCTGGCGGAGGCGGCGGCCGCGCACCAGCGCGTCTACGCCAGGCCGGGCATGAAGGTGGAGGACACCGCCGCGCACCTGGAGTTCTGCGCGCTCACCGGCAACGAGGAGCGCGGCCTCGACGTGCTGCACCGCAACCTCGGGCACGTCACCGGCCGGGTCTCCTCGGTGGAGCACACGTGGACGGCGGCCGCCGCAGCGCTGCTGTGCCAACGGGTCATGGCGCGGGACCTCGACCGGCAGTGGTTCTGGCAGTGCGACTGCGCCGATCCCCGGTGCGACTTCCTCGCGGCGTGGTCGTACTCCGCGCTCGCCTCCCGCCTGTACTGGGAGGCGGTGGACCGCGCCCTCCGGATCGACGAACTGAACGGCACCGCCTCGTTGAGTGAGCGGATCCTCGCGCTGCTGCACGCCGAACCCGTCACCGACGCGCTGCCGCTGCCCCCGGACGTCTCACCTCCGCGGCACCGCGCGACGCCGCCCTTGTGCGCGCACCTGCCGGGCGCGGAGGCCGACCTGGTCGGCGGGCTCGCGGACGCGCGGGCCCTCGAACGCCGGTCGGCCCGGGTCGTGCGCCTGCAGCGCCTGCTGCAGAGCGCGGTCGGCGCGCGGGACGACGACGCCGCGCACCGCGTCCGGGTGGCGCTCCTCGCGGAGCTTCACGCGATGAACGACGACTGGCGCTTCGACCTGTTCGCCACGCTCGTGGAACTCGTCCGGGGGCACGACGCCGGGACCCGCGTCCTGGACGGCGAAGCCCTCGACCTGGTCTGGCGCGCGGTCCCTCGCGCGCTGGACCTCGCGCTGACCCTCCCGACCGTCCACGCGGCGCAGATCCGCGGCCTGGTCCGCGCCGTGGAGCGCCACCACAGGCCCGGCACCGACGATCTGCACTTCCTGCGCTGGTGCGAGCTGGAGTTCGCCGTGCGATGCGGCGACCCGGCCGCCGCCCGGACCGCGCAAGCGGCCTTCGACGCCCTACCGCACTCCCCCGCGCACGGCACGCGCGCCCACACCGTCCGCCGCGCCCGCCACCTGCTCGACCTCGGCCACGCCGACGCCGCCGCCACCCTCCTCACCGACACCCTGCTCACCGAGGAGCCGTCCGCGGCCCCATGGCTGCTCACCGCCCACCTGCGCGCCGGACGCCTCGCGCAGGCCCGCGCGATCCACGAAGACACCTGGGAGGCCGCCCGGGACCCCGGCGAGGTCGCCGCCCACCTGGAGTTCTGCGCCCGCACCGGCCACCTGGAACGAGGCGCCGCCCTCATCCAACGCCACCTCCCCCTCTTCCGCGTCGAACGCGACGACGCCGCAGGCGGCATCGATGTCCTGCGCGCGTGCGCCGCCGCCTCCGGCGTGGCCGAACGCATCGCCTCCGCAGGCCTCGACGCCGTCTGCGGCACCCCCGCGGACGAGTGGACCTACGCGGGTTTCGCCGCCTCCCTCCGCACCGGAACCGCCCTCATGGCCGCCCGGTGGAACTCCCTCCTCGGCAGCCCCGCCCTCAGCGCCCTTCTCGCCGAGATCGCCGCCGACTCCGCGCCCCCGTAGGCGCCTTCCCGCGGGTTCACCGGCGCCCGTCACTCGCCGCCACGGCATTAAGGGCTCGGCGACCGACGGGTTCGCGACGCCGTCGACGGCGAGGAGAGCGGGCCCCGTGAACGACAGAGGGCGGGGCCCGTCTCGGTGGGGTCAGCGTGGGGGCTGGAGGGTGCGGAGGAGGGCGTGCTGGCGGCGGACCTGGTCGCGGCCCCGGTAGGGGGTGCGACGGCCCTCGTACTCGCTGGACAGCCAGCCGCTCCAGCCCGCCTCGTGCAGGACGGGAAGGAGGTCGGCCCAGGGAATGTGGAGGTCGGTGAGGGAGTCGTCGACCTCGAAGAACTTCGCCTGGATCAGGTGGACGTGCGGCAGGATCTCGGCGAGGTCGGACGCGGGGACGGCCAGTGGTTCGAGGAACGCCGGGCGCTTCTTGCCCTTCTCCGGGTCGACGCCCTCGTGGCCGTCGTCGACGGGCACCGTCTGGAAGATGCCGGTGTCGATGAGCAGCTTGAAGTGGGGAGATCCGGTCCGCTCGATGAAGTCGAGATACCCCTGGGTGACGGGGTGCTTGATCGGGGTCGGGCTGTGGATCTCGGGGCAGATGACCAGGTCCAGCTCGGCCGCCGTCTCCAGGGCCCGCTCCGTCGCCTCCCGCCAGATCGGGTGCGGGTCGAGGTCGAAGGAGGTGACGCCGAACTTGGGCCGGATCGAGGTGAAGCCGAGCCGGGAGGCCAACCGCAGGTCGTGCTCGATCTGGGCGGCGCCCTCGGCCGCGGTGAGGTCGCGGTCGTGCCACATCGCGGTGTCCACCCACGAGCCGTAGTTCGTGGGGGTGAGCGCGTACTTCTCCAGCAGCGCGTGCCAGGAGTCGATCCACGCGGCAGAGGGCTCCGGGTAGCCGGGGACGTTGCCCTCGCCGAGGATCTCGATGCCGGACGCGCCCAGGTCGGCGATGTCGGCCATCGCGTCCTCGAGCGTCATCGACGTGTACATGTCGCCCGAGTAGCTGTAGAGCGAGACGCCGTAGCGGGGACCGCCGGCCGGCGCGTCCGGCACGATCACCCCCGTCGCGGCGTCGCGGAAGGCCGAGCGGGAGACCTGCGGCGGGAAGTAGGGCCGCCGAAGGTGGACGGTCACCTCGATCGTGTGGACTCCGGGGGCGAGGCCGCCGGGCTTCGGCACGGTGATGATCGCCGGCTCGTCCAGCTGCCAGCGCGCGTCGGTGGTGGCGCGCAGGGCGTCGAGCGTGAAGGTCCGGCCCTGGAGGGTCCACAGGGGGATCTCCGCGTCCCATCGCTCGCCGTCCACGACGACGTCGACGCCGTCGAGGAGGCTCGCGGCGGTGCCCCGGTAGTTGGGGTTGCGGAGCATGAGCTGGAATCCGGTGACGCGGCCGTCCTCGACGACGTTCCGGAATCCCCGGCCCTGGATGGTGCTGCGGTCGAGCACGGTGCTCAGATCCTTTCTGCGGTCAGCTGCGCGGCGATGTCGCGCGCGCCCGCCACGGCGAGCGCGACGGCGGTGAGGGTGGGGTTGCAGGCGGTCGCCGTGGGGATCACGCCGTTGCCCGCGACGTACAGGCCCCGGACGCCCCAGACCTCGGAGGCCGGCGAGCACACCGAGGCGCCGTCTTCGGTCGCGCCCATCCGCACGGTGCCCTGGTAGTGCAGGGACGCGCCCGGCGCGAAGGTCAGGGGCTCGTCGCCCAGCGGGTCGCCCAGCGCCTCGGCGGCACGCCGGACGGCGCGGCGGGAGGCGGCGATGGTCGCGTGGTCCCGTTCGGTGAGGCGGTAGTGGATGCGCATGGCGGGCATGCCGTAGCCGTCCGCCTCGGCGTCGTCGAAGGCCACCCGGTCCTCGGCCCTGACGTCCTTGGCACAGAACCAGCCGAGGCCGACGATCGTGCCGGGGGCGGGGGCGTCGTCGGGCGCCAGCGGCACCGGGGAGGCGTCGAGCTGCATGACCTGGCCGTGGAAGGGCTCGGCGTCGGTGAACGGCACCCAGCTCACCCCGCTCTGCGGCGTGATCGCCGTCTCCGCGGCGGGCGGCCCGTCCGCGGCGGCCGAGGAGACGTCGCGCAGGCGGACGGCGAAGACGGTCTGCGGCTGGTCGTTGAGGTAGCGGCCGAGCGCCTCGGGCCGCACCCCTGAGGCCCACAGGAGCTGCGGGGTGCGCAGCGCGTCCGCGGCGACGACGACGCGCCGGGCCGCGACCTCGTGCTCGGTGCCGTCGGTCAGGTCCCGCACTCGCAGTCCCCTTGCGCCGCCGTCCTGGACGAGGATCCGGACCGCCAGGGCTTCGGGCAGCAGCGTGCAGTTCGGGTTGGCCCGGGTCGGCTCCCCGAACACGACGTCGGAGCCCGACCAGAAGACGGCTCCGTCGGCGCCCCTGCGGACGGCGAGCGGCATCGGCGCGACGCGGCGGTCATCGGGCCGGGTTCCGTCGAGCGCCTCGCCGAGGCGCTTGCGGACCTCGTCGGCGAACGGCGCGTCGTCGAACGCGTGCGGGTCGACGCCGAGCAGCCGTTCGGCCTCGGTCAGCAGCTCGTCGAGGTCGGGCAGGAAGCCGATGCGCTCGGAGCCGCCGGGCCGCGGGCAGGCGCCGGTCCAGTGGGCGCCCATGCCGCCGACGTTGCTGGACATGGCGGCGCCGGGCAGCCCGTCCTCCCCCGGCTGCCGATATCCGGAGGACAGCAGGAAGGTGCCGGGCCGCACGAGCCGCGGCGAGTCGTCGGCGTAGCCGTCCATGGGGTCGGTCGCGGTGCCGTCGCCGAGCGGGCGGGGGCCTTCGGACCGGCGCTGGGCGACGGCCCGCTCGGCAGGGTCGGCGATGTTCTTGACGTGCAGGCCGGGCGGGTCGGCCAGGAGCGGCCCCGCCTCGAACACGGCGATCACGGCGCCGGGCGCGAGTTCACTGAGGACGCGCGCGTAGGCGGCGCCGCACGGGCCGCTGCCGACGATGGCGACGTCGACGCGGTCGGGGAGGACTCTGGACATGGCTTCCGTTCGGATCGAAGGAGTGGTCAGGAGGAGGCGGGGCCCGCTTCGCCGCCCAGGTAGCTGGCCGCGAGCAGGTGCCGGTCGCCGCGCAGGTCGGCGGCCGCGCCTTGGAGCACGACGTCCCCGTGGACGAGGACGTAGCCGCGGTCGCAGATGGACAGGGCCATCTGCACGTGCTGCTCGATGAGCAGCACCCCGGCCCGGGTCTCGTCGGCGTAGCGGCGCAGGATCGGCAGGAGTTGCTGGACGATCACGGGCGCGAGGCCGAGGCTCAGCTCGTCGACCATGAGCACCCGCGGTCTGCGGGCCAGGGCCCGGCCGAGGCCGAGCATCTGCTGCTCGCCGCCCGACAGGAGCCCTGCGCGCCGCTTGGCGAGCCTGCGCAGGGCCGGGAAGTACTCATAGGCGATGTCCCTGTCGAGCCGGACCCTGCCGTGGCTCAACCGGAAGTGCTCCTCGACGGTGAGGCCGCGGAAGACACTGCGGTCGTCCGACATCTGGACCAGCCCGGCGCGGGCCGTCTGCACGGCGGACAGCCCGGTGATGTCCGCGCCCTCGAACCAGAGGGTTCCGGCCATCGGGTCGAGCAGCCGAGAGGCGGCCCGGACCGTGGTGGTCTTGCCCGCCCCGTTCGGGCCGAGGAGGGCGACGACCTCGCCCGCGCCGACCGTCAGGTCCAGGTCGCGCACGACCGCCGCGGAGGAGTATCCGAGGGTGAGCCCGCGCAGTTCGAGCAGCGAAGTCCCGGTCATGGCGCGACCTCCTGGTCGTCGGCCCCTTCGGCGCCGAGGTAGGCCTCGATGACTTCCGGGGAGCGGCGGATCTCTTCGGGAGTGCCCTCGGCGATGACGCGGCCGAGGTCGAGCACGTAGATGCGGTCGCAGACGCCGAGCACCAGGCCCATGTCGTGGTCGACCAGCAGCAGGGAGGTCCCCTCGGCGACGAGGCGGCGGAGCCGCTCACCGAGCAGGAGGCTCTCCGCGGAGTCCAGTCCGGCGGCCGGCTCGTCGAGGCACAGCATCCGCGAGCCGGCGGTGAGGGCCCGTGCGACGTCGACGGTCTTGCGCTGCCCCTGCGACAGGTCGTCAGGACTGCGGTCGAGGATGCCGCCGATGCCGAGCAGCTCCGCGGCCCTGTCGACGGACGGCAGCGCGGGCCGCCGCCCGGTGACGATCTCCCTGACGGCCTGCGCGAGCGTCGGCCGGTGGGCGCCGACCTCCAGGTTCTCCCGGACGGTCAGTTCGTCGTAGAGTTCGGCGCCCTGCCAGGTCCGGCCGAGGCCCGCCGCGGCGCGCCGGTGCGGGGACCTGCCGCTGAGGTCGGCGCCCTCCAGGGTGACCGCGCCCGTGCTGGGCGCGAACCCGGTGAGCGCGTCGATGAAGGTGGTCTTGCCCGCGCCGTTCGGCCCGATCAGGCCGACGAGTTCGCCGTGCCCGACGCGCACCGAGACGCCGTCGAGGGCGACGTTCCCGCCGTAGCGGACGCCGAGCCGGTCGGTGGTGAGCAGGTCGGTCATCGCGGGCCTCCTTCCGAGGGCGCGACCCGCGGCCGGGCCGTGCCGCGCAGGCGCCGTGCCAGGCGGCCGGGCCATCGCGGCGTGGGCGCGAGCGCGATGCCGTCAGGGTTGGTGATGACGGTGAAGACCAGCAGCACGCCCGCGATGACGAGCTGGAAGGTCACCGAGACCCCCAGGTAGGTGTTCAGGGCGTAGCTGAACAGGCCCTGGGTGATGAGCAGGCCGCCGAGGACCGCGCCGCGCACGGTGGTGATCCCGCCGAGGTAGGCGAAGGCGACCAGGGACAGGGTGTTGAACACCGTGTACCGGCTGGGGTCGACGGACCCGAAGTTGTAGGCGTAGGCGATTCCGGCCAGGGCCATGATCACGGTCGCGAGGGCGAAGGCGATCAGCTTCACCCGGGCCGGCGAGATGCCGACCGCCGCGGCGGCGCGCTCGTTGGAGCGGACGGCGAGCATCTGCTTGCCCAGCGTGCCGCGGCGCAACGCGGCGACGGCCATCGCGGCCAGCACGAGGGTGAGCAGGACACCCGCGCCGAACAGCGGGCTGGGCCGCGACCCGTCCAGCGCCCGGACGGGCGAGTCGGTCCCCAGGGAGAAGCCGAGCACCGTCGGGGACGCCACCGGCGCCCCCGCGGCAGGCACACCCCACAGGGAGTTGCCGAAGCCGAAGCCGCCCAGTGCGACGGCGCCCGCCAGCGTCAGGATCGCCAGCTGCACGCCGCGCACGCGCAGGGCGGGCAGCGCCATCGCCAGGCCGAGCACGACGGCGCCCGCGACGCCCGCCAGCGGAGCCCACGGCCACGGCAGCCCGAGGTGCTCGGTGAGCTTGGAGGTGATGAGCCCCGCGACGCCCGCGAGCCCGAACTGGAAGAGCGACACCTGCCCGACGAGCCCGGTCAGCAGGACGAGCGACAGGCAGGCCAGCGCTCCGATGAGCGAGAGGATGAGCGCCTGGCGCAGGTCGTAGGGGAAGGCGAACAGCGCGACGAGGGCCACGCCGCCCGCGATGAGGGCCGGGCGCACGATCCGCTCCTGCGCGGGCGCCTTGGGCAGCCGCGGCTCGACCATCGTCCCCCGGTCGGGCAGGCTCTGCCCCCGCCACAGCAGGGCCCCGACGATCACCGCGAAGAACAGCAGGTCCGTCAGGCCGGGCCAGGGGACCCCGTCGGTGGTGGGGAACCAGGGCCTGCTCTGGGCGTAGGTGACCAGGGAGGCAAGCACGCCCATGCCGATGCCGGCCGCCGCCGCAGTCGTGAAGGAGGTGAACCGCGCGAGGAGCGCCGCGCCGAGCGCCGGCACGACCGCGAGGGCGAGGGTGCCGGAGTCGAGCTGCGTGAGCGGAGCCACCAGGATGCCCAGGCCGCCGCTGACCAGCGCGGCGATGAGCGTGTTGGCCAGCGCGAGCCGTCCGGCGGACAGGCCGGCGAGGGCCGCCTCGGTCTCGCTCTCCTGCGCGGCGCGCGTCGCCAGGCCGAACCGGGTGTGCCGGTAGGCGGCGGCGAGCACCGCGGTGAGGACGACGACGGCCGCCAGCAGGTACAGCCGGTTGGCGGGCACGGTGCCGCCGAGCAGGCGGACCGGGTCGGCGGGCAGCACCTCCGGGGCGGCCTTGCCCTGCGAGCCGAAGACCAGCAGGACGTAGGCCTGGAGGATGAGCAGCACGCCGACCGAGGCGACCAGCTTGGCCAGCGGCGCCTGGCGGCGCAGCGGGTGCATCACCAGGTAGTGCCAGGCCAGGCCGAGCAGCGCGCAGACCGCGAGGGTGAGCAGGACCGCCGGGACGAGCGGCATCACCCGTCCCGGTCCGCCCGCGACGTTCAGGGCCGGCACGAGAAGGAAACCCTCGCCGCGCAGGCCGTAGAAGACGTAGGCCGCGAACATGGCGATCGCGCCCGCCGCCACGTTGATGGTGCCGGAGCCACGGTAGGTGGCGACGAGGCTCAGCGCCAGGCCCGCGATGAGCGCGCCGGTGCCGAGACCGAGCACGGCGAAGAGGAGGATCTGTTGCATCGGTTCACCTGCCTTGGCACGAGGGGCGGGCGGTCACTGCGGGACGTTCTGCCACGGTCCGACCTCCCAGGAGCCATCGCCGCCGTAGGTGTAGAACCGGTCGGCCATGCCGCTCAGGGTCGGCATGCCCTGCACCGAGCCGAAGGCGACCTTCGGGGTGCCGAGCACCACACCGCCGGAGTAGCCCTTGACGGCCGCCGCGGCGGTCTTCGGCGTGATCTCGCCACCGGCCGAGTTGAGCGCCTTGGCCAGCAGGAACGCGGCCCCGAACGACTGCGGCGCGTTGATGCCGAGCTGCGCGTCCGCGCCCGCGTACTTCGCCATGACGGCCCGGTAGAAGTCGAGCTGCCCGGTCTCGTCGGGGGCGTACAGGGACAGGACCGACGCCTCGTACGACCACTTGGGGAAGTCGCCGAGCGCGCTCTTGATCTGGTCCGTCGCGCACAGGGCCGAGCCGACGACGGGGGTGGCGGTCCCGAGGGACTCCAGCGCCTTCGCCGAGGCGACGCAGTCGGCGGTGGTCACGGTGGTGGGCGCGAGCGCGTCCGGGTCGGAGGACAGCGCGGAGGTGTAGGTGCTGGTCAGGTCGGTGGTGCCGGGCGGGAAGGTGGTGACCTTCGACGTCAGCCGCATCCCGCCGAAGATCTGCTGGGCGGCCTGCCCGATGGCGAGGCTGCCGGGGTCGCTGGAGGTGACGACGCTGAGGGACTCGTAGCCCTTGGTCTTGGCGTAGGTGGCGACGCCGGGCAGCGAGGCGACGACGCTGGGGTTCACCGCGTAGGAGTTCTTCGCGGTGGTGTCGGGCCCGGGGTTGGCCTGGACGATGACGTTGGGCTTGGCGCCGTTGAGGGTCTGGTGGACGGCGGCGGCTCCGACGTTCAGTCCGCCCTGCAGAACCACCGGCACGTCGGGGTCGTTCAGGAACTTCTGGGCGCACTGCTGCGCGGACTCCTCGGTGGAGGTGACCTTGCAGACCTGGAGTTCGAGCGGGCGTCCGCCGACGCCGCCCTGTTCGGCGTTGATGTAGGCGAAGGCGGCCGCGACCGCGGCCGAGCCCTCGGGGTTGGAGACCGTGCCGCCCTCCTGGTTGATCATGCCGATGACGATCGGGGCGCCGGAGGCCTTGCTGCCGGCGGCGCCGCCGCTGAACTCGGTGCCGATCGCCTGGTCGATCGAGGCGGTCGAGGCGGTCTCGGTGGTGGTGCCGGGAGCGGCCTCGCCGCAGCCGGTGAGCAGGATCGCGAGCGCGGCGGCGCCCGCGGCGGACAGGTGCAGGGAACGGTGCATGAGTGACCTCGGGGTGGGGGTTGGGGTGGTGGAGAGGCGGTGCGGTGGCCGAACCGGTGAGGGTCAGGCCACGATCAGCGGGCTGAGGGTCTGGTGGGCGATGCGCAGGCCGGTCTCGACCCGGTCGGGGGTGCCGCCCCACACGGGGTCCTCGTGCTCGACGCTGAGGACCCCGTCGAAGCCGCCCTCGTACAGGGCGTCGACGAGGGCGGGCCAGTCGACCTGGCCGCGGCCGGGGACGCGGTAGCGCCACCAGCCGACGTCCCAGGGGTCGGGGCGGTCGATCGCCTTGCCGGGCCAGCCGTAGCGGTCGCGCAGCTCGGGGAAGAGCTGCACGTCCTTGGCCTGGGCGTGCGGGACGCGGTCGAGGTAGGGCCTGACCGCGGCGACCGGGTCGATGCCCATCCACAGCAGGTGGGACGGGTCGTAGTTCAGGTAGAGGCCCTGGGCGAACATCCACTCCCACAGCTCGGGGCTGTAGGCGAGGTTGCCCGGATAGCCGTCGGGGTGCCAGCCCTCCATGACGCAGTTCTCGATGATGATCTTCACGCCGTGCTCGCCCGCGTGGTCGACGAGCGGGGCGAAGACCTCCTCGGCGTCGCGGAGGTTCGCCGCGACGGTCCGGCCGGGATGCCGGCCGACGAAGGTCCCGACCGTGGGGACGCCCAGCGCCGCCGCGGCCTCGACGCAGGTCCGCACGTGCGCGTTGACCGCCGCGCGCTCGGCGGGGTCGGGGTGGAGGTTGTTGTCGTAGAAGGCCAGCGAGGAGATCTCCAGCCCGTGCCGGTCCATCAGGGCGGCGACGCGCTCGACGTCGGCGCCGGTGAGGCCGGGCAGGGGCAGGTGGGAGGCGGTGAAGGGACGGTCGCCCTCGGCGGGCCACGCGGCGACCTCCAAGGCCTGGTAGCCGTGGTCCGCCGCCCAGCGGGCGACGTCCTCCAGCGGCCGCTCGGGCATGCAGGCGGTGAGGAATCCGAGCTTCACGCCGCCACCTCCACCCAGGCGCCGCGGGCGGAGGAGTCCAGGACGGCGGCGGTCAGACGCGCGGCCCGCAGCCCGTCGTCAAAGGTCGGCAGCCCGTCCGGGACCGCCCCTTCGAGCGCGGCGTAGGTGTCGGCGACGAAGGCGTCGAAGCAGTCCTGGTAGCCCTGCGGGTGCCCGGACGGCAGCACCGAGTACCGGTCGGCGGACCGCAGGCCGTCGGCGCCGCGCATCAGCCGCGCGTTGGCCCCGCGGCCGCCGACCCACAGGCTCTCGGGGTTCTCCTGGTCGAACACCAGGCTCTCGCGGGCGCCGTCGACCGAGACCCACAGCCGGTTCTTGCGGCCGGGGCTGACCTGGCTCACCGTCACGCTGCCCGAGGCGCCGCGGTCGGTCTCGAACATGACGACCGCGGTGTCCTCGGTCGTGACGGCGCGGCCCGAGCGCTCGGGCACGGTGATCGAGGTGCGCGCCGACAGGCGGGTGATGCGGTGCCCGGAGACGAACTCGGCGAGGTCGCACCAGTGGACGCCGATGTCGGCGAACGCCCGAGACGGTCCGCCCGACTCCGGGTCGACCCGCCAGTCGTCGTCGGTCGGCTCGGCGAGCCAGTCCTGGAGGTAGGAGCCGTGCAGCAGCCGGACCTGCCCCGCGTCGCCCTCGGCGACGCGGGCACGCGCCTCGCGCACCGTCGGGTAGAACCGGTAGACGAACGGCACGGTCGCGGTCACGCCCGCGCTCCTGGCCAGGTCGGCGAGCGCGGCGGCCTCCTCCGGCGCGGTCGCCAGGGGCTTCTCGCAGACGACGTGCTTGCCGGCCTCCAGGGCCGCGCGTACGAGGGGTCCGTGCGTGGCGTTCGGCGTGCAGACGTGGACGACGTCGACGTCGTCGGAGGCGATGAGCTCCGCCGCGCTCCCGGTGCGGTGCTCGGCCCGCAGCCTCTCCGCCGCCTCCAGCGACGACGCCGCGGTCGATCCGGCGACGCGGGAGAGGACTCCGCCCGCCCGTTGGATCGCCTTGGCGTGCACCGTGCCCATGAAGCCGGTGCCTATGACACCGGCCCGGACGCGATCGGCCATGAGCCCTCCTTCGGAACCTGTGGCTCATGCCACTCTTCGTGGTCCCGAAGTCTTCTTCCTCCCACCGGAGGAAGTCAACGCGCCAGCAGCATATTGACCATCGCCAAAGAGGATGACGACCATCCATCGGACGAATACCCCCGAGCGGACAGGGGCTGTGGCTCGGCCGCCGCCGATCCCCGTCCCTCGATCAGGAGAGGTCCGGCACCGCGGCGATCTCCGGCAGGCCGACCGGAGACCCCTGCGGAAGCCAACGCACGAGCCGACCGACGTCGAAGAGTTCGTCCAGGACCAGGTGCGCCGCCCCGCTGATGCCCGCCGCGTCGCCGAGCCGCGTCGTCTCGATGCGCAGCGTCCGCGTGGCCAGCGGGAGCGACCTGCGGTAGACCGACTCGCGCAGGGCCGCCAGCACGTGATCGCCGCCGGCGACGACCCCTCCGCCCAGCACCACGAGGCGGGGATTGTAGAAGCTGACCAGCGTCGCGAGCGTCGCGCCCACGAGCCGGCTCGCCCGGGTCAGCAACGCGCGCGCCGCCGCGTCGCCCCGGTCCGCGGCCGCCACGACGTCTTGCGCGCGCACCCTGCCCGTCGCGGCGAGCCGCTCGGCCAGCAGCGGGCTCGCGCCGCTCTCGGCCAGTCGCCGGCCGTCCTGGGCGAGCGCCGCGCCGCCGGCGACCGCCTCCAGGCAGCCGATGTTCCCGCACCGGCACACCACGCCCTCGGCCTCCGCGGCCGCCACGTGGCCGATGTCCCCGGCGCATCCGTTCGCCCCCCGGTGCAGGCGCCCCCGGGACATCAGGCCTGCGCCGATGCCGGTGCCGATCTTCACGTAGAGCATGTCGCCGGCCTGGGCGGCGGCCGGATTGCCGCGCAGTTCGCCGATGGCCAGCAGGTTCACGTCGTTGTCGACCCATACGGGCGCGCGGAACCGCTCGGAGAGCCGGTCCCGGATCGGGTGGCCGTCCCAGCCGGGCATGATCGGCGGGGCGATCGGCAACCCCGTCTCGAACTCGACGGGACCCGGCACACCGACGCCGACGCCCCAGACTGGCGGGGCGTTCCCGAGGTCGCGGCGCAGTTCGTCGGCGAGCTTCTCGACCCTGCCGAGCACCTCCTGCGGGCCGGCGCCGATGTCCGCCTCCTCCGCGCGCCGGGCCAGGATCCTGCCGTGCAGGTCGGCGATCCCCACCGCGATGCTCGTGGCGCCGAGGTCCACGGCGACGACGGACCCGGCGTCCGGGCGCAGCCTGAGCAGGCGCGCGGCCCTGCCTCCGGTCGACGCGGCAAGCCCGTCCTGCACGATGAGCCCGGTCTTCTCCAGCTCCGCGACCCTCGCCGCGACGACGCTGCGCCCGAGACCCACCCGTCCGGTCAGCCAAGGCTGCGTCACACCTTCCCCACTCCGAACGGCAGCGAGCACCGCGGCGAGACTGTCTATGCGTTCGGTGGCCACCGGGGGCACTCCTCTGGTAGGGGCTCGGACCGCAAGTGTAGAACTTCCTCCGATGAGCATAAGAAGCCCTCTCCCCACCAGCGGAACCCGTATCGAGGCCCGCCGCAGGACTCCAAGCGCCCCGGACGCGCTCAGCTCACCAGGCGATGCGGGCCGCGATCGGCAGGTGGTCACTGCCGGTGGGGGGCAGGACCCAGGACTTGGTCGGGATCATGCCCTTGACCAGGATCTGGTCGATGCGGACGACGGGGAAGGCCGCAGGCCAGGTGAAGCCGAACCCGGCGCCGGCCTCGTCCTGGACGGAGGTCAGGCGGGAGGTGAGGGGGGCGAAGGCGCGGTCGTCGGTGGTGCCGTTGAAGTCGCCCAGCACGACCAGCCGCTCGTTCGGGTCGGCGACGACGGCCTCGGCGAGGGCCCGGGCGTTCCTGTCGCGGCCCTCCGTCCGGAAACCGGCCTTCAGGTCGACCCGCACGGAACCCAGATGGGCCACGTAGACCGCCAGCGGGCCGTGAGCCGTGGCCACGGTGGCGCGCAGCGCCCGGTTGTACCGCAGCTTGACGTCGAGCGGCTTCGCGTCCCCCAGCGGTCCGGCGTCCATCGCGGTGTCGACCGCCCGGACGTCCGACAGGGGCAGCCTGCTCCATAGTCCGACCGTGCCCTGCACCGAGTGATACGGGTACCCGTCGGCCAGCTCCTCCTCGTAGACGCCCCTGGTCTGCTCGGTCACCTCCTCCAGCGCCAGCACGTCGGCCCCGGAGGAGGCCAGCGCGCGGGCGGTGCCGGCCGGATCCGGATTGCCCGCGCCGACGTTGTGGCCGACCACCATGAGGTCGCCGCCCCCGTGCGACCTGTCGCCGAGCGCCCCGCCGAAGAGGGCCGGATAGGCCACGACGGGCAGCAGCAGCGCGACGACCGCCGACGCCGACCGCCGCCGGAGCGCCCCGGCCAGCAGCACCGGCACGAACAGCCAGGACCAGGGCAGGACCGTCTCCACGAGGCTCCCGAGGTGCCAGACCCGATTCGGGATCCACCCGTGCAGCGGCATGACCAGCCCGAGCACCACCGCAGCCCCGGCGAGCACCGACCCGCGCCGCCAGGCCCACGCCCGGCGCTCTCCCGAGGCCGTCGCTTCGGCACCGCCTCGCCCCGCACCGCCCTGCCCGGCCTCGACCGTCGCCACCCGTTCCGTCATTCTTCCCTCACTCCCCCGGCCACCGCCGAATCCCAGGCTCCACGGCGCACCGCCCCGTGACGCGCGGGCCGCGCCCGCCGCCCCGGGGCGCGTTCGGCCCTCCGCACCATCCGACACCACCCGGCGTCGCCCCGGCGTATGCGGATTTCAATACGCCGACGATAGGCACCGCCCCCTACCCTGCCGCCCTGCGAAGGGACGACCTGGCCGACGACGCCGCGCTCAGCCCGGGGAGAGGGGAAGGCGGAGGGTGAAGTGGCCGCCGGGCCCTGGGGAGGCGGTCAGGGTGCCTCCGTAGTTGCGGGCGATCTCCTGGGCGATGGGCAGGCCGAGGCCGGTACCGCCGGAGTCGAGTTCGCGGGACTCCTTGAGGCGGGCGAAGCGTTCGAAGATCCGCTCGGTGTCCTCGGGGGCCAAGCCCGCGCCGTCGTCGTCCACCCGAAGGACGGCCAGGCCGTCCTCGACCGCGACCGTGACGTCCACCCGGGTCCTCCCGTGGCGCTGGGCGTTGGCCAGGAGGTTGCCGAGCAGACGGGCGACGCGGAGCCTGCCCGCGTCCACCCGGACGTCGGCGGTGAGGTCGGCGGCGACGGGCAGGCGGCCGGGCGGGCGGCGCGCCAGCTCGGCGGCGACGAGCTCGCCGAGGTCCAGCCGCTCGGTGGGCGGCGGCGTCCCGGACTCCAGCCGGGCGAGCTCCAGCAGGTCCTCGACGATCGAGCTGAGCCGCTCGACGTCGCCGACCGCGTGGTGGACGTCCTCCTTCCAGGGGAAGTCCTCGTCCTCGGCGTCCAGCACCTCAAGGCGGGTCAGCAGTCCCGCGATCGGGTTGCGCAGGTCGTGCGACACCTCGGCGACGAACCGCCGCTGCCGGTCGGTCGCCTCCTCCAGCCGGGCGAGCGTGTCGTTGATCGTCTCGGCGAGTTCCTGCAGCTCGCTCCCGCCGCTGTACTGGACGGGGACGCGCCGGGAGAGATCCGACGCCGTGATGTCCGAGAGCTCCCGCGTGATCTGCCGGACCGGGCGCAGCGACGAGTAGGCCGACAGCCACGTGAGCACGCCGATCAGCACGAGCACGCCGATGAGGATCACCGTCGTCCGGAACCCGACCGGCGACGCCTCGTCCCCCACCACCCCGGCCACCCGCGCCGCCGCGTACACCGTGACCGGCTGCCCGTAGGCGTTGTTACGGACGCGCAGCCCCACGATGTAGACGCAGGAGCCGAGGCCGTTGGAGCAGTCGGTGACGTCCGCCCGCGGATCCGCCGGATCGTCCGACCTGGCCCTGGTGATCGCGGGCCTGCCCTTCAGCGGCTCGCTGGCCGCCAGGACCGTCCCGTCGTCGGCCACGACCTGCACGTAGTCTGCGCCGTCCGTGAACTGCTCCTGCGACAGCGGCGCCTTGACGACCTCCGACGCGACCCGCACCGCGGTTCGCGCGGCCTCCTGCGCCGCCTGCGACTGCGTCTCCTGCCGGAACAGCGCGAGCACCAGGAACAGGCACGCCGCCAGGATGATCGCCGACACCGCGAGCGAGAGCAGTGTGATCCGCCCCCGCAGCGACACGAACACGAGGGCCAGCCGCCGCTTCAGCCGCCCTTCCCCGCCCTCTGCCCCCACGCCCCCGCTCCCCCGTCGCCCGCCTCCACCCCCACTTCTAGACCGCCCCCCACCCCATCCCCACCGACCACACCGCCACTTGACCAAACCCGACCGACGCCCCCCCGCGCGGGTGGCCCTGGCGACCGCCGTACGCGGTCGCCAGGGCCCGTCCGGACACGTGCGGCGGCGTGACCCGTCCCGTGCCCGATGCTCTTTGCCTTTCCGTCCGTGCCCCGAGGCGTTCGAGGTTCGTGCTGTAGGTGGTGTCGCCCGAGAAAGTGACCGATCCGTATGCGGTGTCGAACCAGTAGCCGAAGGCGGGGAAGGCCGGGCCGTGCGGGACCGGCACCGCGCTGACGCGGACCCGGTCGTCCTCCATGACGACGAACGGCTTCATGTCGGGGGCGGTGTTCCGGTAGGTGGCGCCGGTGCCCGACAGGTCGATCTCGTGGACGTCCGCGAGGGCGCGGGTCTCGCGGACGCCCGAGTCGCGCATGAACACGTTCGTGCTGTAGGCGAAGGCGGCGCACACGTGGTCGGTGAGGCCCGCGAGGCCGGGCGTCGGGTCTTCCGGCGAAGTGGTCGGCGAGGAGCCCGCGCCGAAGGCGGGCGGCAGTCCTCCGGCCGGGCCGGGCCCGTAGAAACCTAGGCGCGCGCCCCGACCCCGTGGTCGATGCGTTTCCGCAGGCCGGAAACCCTCCCCGTGCGCACGGACCGCGTTCGGACCGCCGACCCGGACGGACCCGAACCATGATGTGCATCACTCGGGAGGGTGGGCGCGGATGGTCGGATCCGTTCCAAGGCTTTCTTCTTCGCCGGCTCCTCGCGGGGCGCGGCCGTCGTTGAAGAGGAAGGAGAAGGGGGTGGCGGGGTGCGCGATCTAGTGCATGGAGCGGGCCGCGCGGGAGGCGCCGGACGGGACCGCTGGGCTGCGCCCTACGTGGACCTGACCTCCGTCGGCTGGACGATCATGTGGCCGGTGAGCGCCTACGTCAACGACAGGTTCTTCCGGCACGCGAACCGGCGCGCCCCCGCGTACCGACTGGACGCGGCGCGGTTCCGGGCCCAGCTGCACCGCATCATCGACCGGCTCGTCTGACGACGCAGACGCCCCCACGGTCCGCCCGGGGATCTGGTCGACAGGGAACCCGAACGCTATTCTAGAACGGTCCAGGAAACCTCGTCCCCCGCACCGGGTGCGACGTCACCCAGGAGGGTCCGCTGGTCTCCGCGTTCGATGGCGCCCCGAAGGCGTCGTGGCAGATCGTGGCCACGGTCAGCCTGGGCACGACGATGCTCGTGCTCAGCGGGACCGTGCTCAACATCGCGCTGCCGCTCATCGCCGCGCACTACGACGCAGGGCCGCTCGCGGCGACGTGGGTCGTGCTCGGCTTCATGCTGGTGCAGACGTCGCTGCTGGTGGTCTGCGGACGGCTCGCCGACCGGTTCGACCGGCGCAAGGTCTACCTGACGGGGCTCGCGCTGTTCACCGTCGCGAGCCTGGCCGCCGCGCTCTCGCCGAGCATCGAGGTGCTCATCGCGCTGCGCACGCTGCAGGGCGTCGCCGCCGCCATGGCCATGGCCAACGGGACGGCGCTCATCGCGGCTGCCGTGCCCAAGGAGCGGCTCAGCCAGAGCATGGGGATCTACCTCGGGGCGCTCGGGGCCGCGCCCCTGCTGGGGCCCTCTCTGGGCGGCTACCTCGCCGACACGTTCGGCTGGCAGTGGGTGTTCCTCCTGGACGTCCCCGTCGGGCTCACCGCGCTGGCGTGGGGCGCGTACTGCCTGCCGAAGGCCGCGAACCCGTCCCGCGACCCGATCGACGCGGTGGGCGCCGCGCTGCTCACCGGATGGCTCGCCCTCCTCGTCCTGGTGGTCTCGCAGGCGGGCTCGGGCGACTGGCTCGCCGCGCCGCGCCTGGTGCCGCTGCTGCTCTGCCCGCTGGTGCTCGTCCTGTTCGCGGTGCACCAGCGGCGCTCCCCCGCGCCGCTCATCGACCCCGATCTGTTCGCGGCCCGCGCGTTCGTGCTCGGCAACCTCGCCGCGCCGCTGAGCGCCGTCGGCATCGTCGGCACGGGGTTCCTCATCGCGCTGTACCTGCAGAACGTGCAGGGCATGTCGACCGTCGAGGCGGGCTTCGCGGTGCTGCCCGGACCGATCGCCGGCACGATCGCCGCGCCCGTCGGCGGGCGGCTGGGCGCGCGCTTCGCCCCGCAGCGCATCGCGGTGTGGGGCACCGCGGCGGCCTCCGCGGGCCTGGCGCTGCTCGCGCTCGGCCTGGCCGAGGACACGCCCTATCCGCTGATCGCCGCGGGCATGGTGCTGGTCTCGGCGGGCGCCGGGATCTTCTACACGGCGAACACGACGGTGCTCATCATGGGCGTGCCGAGCGAGCGGCTCGGCGTCGTCAACGGGGTGCGCCTCACCGTCCACTTCCTCGGGGTCTCGCTCAGCCCCGCGATCTGCCTCGCCGTCGTCTCCTCCCGGCTCGCCCCGGACGACCGGCACGTCCTGTACGCGAGCGCGAAGAACCTTCCGGCGGAAGCGGTACGGGAGACGCTGCTCTCCGGCTACCGCCTCAGCTTCTGGCTCTTCGCCCTCGCGGCCCTCGCCTGCGCCTTCCTCGTCGCCCGCGTCCCCGCCCCGTCGCGCGAGCCGGACGACGCGATGCCGAGCCCGGCCGCGTAGACCGCCGACTCCGGTGCCCGGGGCGGCGCGCTAGGCCGGGGCCGCCGCGTCCGGCGCGGTCACCGGGCGCGGGGCCAGGCCGGTCGTCGCGAGGCGGAACAGGTGGTGGGCCTGCGCGGCGGGCGCCGGGTGGTGCTCGGTGGCCAGGACGATGCCGACGATCAGGGCGATCAGGTCGGCGACGGTGACGTCCGGGGCGGCGGTCCCGTCGGCCACGGCGCGGCGCAGGAGGGGAGCGCCGGCCTTCTCCATGGCCGTGGCGCAGCTGTTCTCACCCAAGGGGTCGCCGTCGTAGGAGAGGGCGGCGGCGAGGCCCCGGGCGTCGACGCAGTAGGTGACGACCTCGGCCAGCCATTCGAGGAGCGCGTTCCGGCCGTCGCCGCGGCGGTCGAGTTCCTCGGCGCGGGCGCACAGGGCGGTGACGCGTTCGGCGGAGACGGCCTCCAGCAGGGCGCGGCGGGTCGGGAAGTGGCGGCGGACGGTGGCCGAGCCGACGCCCGCGACACGGGCGATCTGCTCCAGCGAGGCGCCGTAGCCGTGGGCGGCGACCTCCGCCTCGGCCACGGCGAGGATGCGCGCGTAGTTGCGGCGGGCGTCCGCGCGCCGTCCTTCGGACATGGCGTCTCCTCCAGGGATTGCTAAACGGCGGGGTCCGCCATATCGTACCGGAAGATAAGTGGCGGGCCCCGCCACTTATTGGGGAGACGACCCGAGGAGAACCATGTCCGCAGCTTCCGCACCCGTCCTCGTCACCGGCGCCACCGGCAGGCAGGGCGGGGCGACCGCCCGCGCCCTGCTCGCGGCGGGCGTGCCCGTCCGGGCGCTGGTGCGCGACCCGTCCGCCGCCCCGGCCAGGGCCGTCGCGGCGCTCGGCGCCGAACTCGTGCCGGGCGATCTGCACGACCGCGACTCCGTCATCCGGGCCGCCGCGGGCGTCCGCGCCGTCTTCTCCGTCCAGCAGGCGCCCTACACCGCGGACGGCTTCGACTTCGACGCGGAGGTCGCCCAGGGCGTCAACCTCATCGAAGGCGCGAAGGCCGCCCAGGTGCGGCAGTTCGTGCACACCTCGGTCACGGGCGCCGGGCAGCACACGCGCTCGCCGCACTGGGCCGAAGGCCGCTGGGCGGTGGAGCCCGCGCTCGGCGCGAAGGCCGCGATCCAGGATCATCTGCGCGCCGCCGGATTCCCCCGCTGGACGCTGCTCAAGCCTGGCTTCTTCATGGAGAACTTCCTGCCGTCCATGGCGTTCCTGTTCCCGCGCGGCGTCGACGGCGGCCTGGTGAGCGTCCTGCGTCCGGACGTGAAGCTGTCCCTCGTCGCCGTCGCGGACATCGGGCGGGCCGCCGCCGCCGCGGTCACCGAGCCCGACCGGTTCGACCGCGTCGAGCTGGAGCTGGCGAGCGACCACCTGTCCCTGACGGAGGTCGCCGACGTGCTCTCCCGCGTCATGGGCGTCCCGCTGTCCGCGCCGGACATGACCGAGGCCGAGGCACTGGCCGCCGGAATGCCCGCGATGGGCGCGTCGCACGAGTGGCTCAACGCCTCGCCGCAGCCGGGCCGCCCCGCGTTCGCCCGTGCCCTCGGCCTCCCGCTCACCTCGTTCGAGGAATGGGCCCGCGAGAACCTGGGCTAGGCGTTGTAGGTGAGGAAGCCGCGGACCGCGTCGGTGAACGCCTCGGGCTCGTCGGACAGGATGCTGTGGCCGCTGCGCTCGAACAGGCGCAGGTCCGCGCCGGGGATGCCGTGCGCGATCTCGACGGAGAACTCCGGGGCGCAGATCCAGTCGTGGCGGGCGCCGATCACCAGCGTCGGCACGGTGATGCGCGGCAGGTCGGCGGTGACGTCGTAGGTGCGCAGGAAGCCACCGAAACCCTCGTTCAGCGCCTCGGGGCTGTGGATGCGGGGCTTCTTGCGGGCCTCGGCCAGGTCGTAGGTGAGCGAGTAGAGGGGACCGAGGATCTCGAAGTACTCGCGCACCTGGTCCTCGCTCTCGAAAGTGCCCGACCACAGGGGCTCGGCCGCCGCCCGCTGCTCGGGCGTGCCGCGCTCGGCGAGGATCTCCCGGGCGCGCGGCAGGAACCTGTGGCTCGCGGTCGTCGCGACCGCGACCAGATGCGACAGGTGCGCGCCGTAGCGGGCGGCGTAGGAGAGCGCGACCATCCCGCCGTAGGACGCGCCGAGCAGGGCGATCTTCTCCAGACCCAGATGGAGGCGCAGCGCCTCCAGGTCCTCGACGTTGTTCTCCAGCGTGTACGTCGCACGGGGCCCGCGCGCGGACCTGCCGCTGCCGCGATGATCCAGGTAGACGATCTGCGCCTTGTCCGCGAGGCCGGAGAGCACCGGCTTGTACGCGGAGTGCTCGCCGCCGGGCCCGCCGTGCAGCGCCACCAGGACCGGCTTCTCCCGCATCTCCCCCCGCTCACGGACGAGCCCCGCGCCCTCGACGTCGAAATACAGGCTCGTGCCCCGGACCCGCGCGTACATCGGCCGCCCCTTCGCGCTCGGAAGACTCCACCGCTGTCTATCGCACCGAGCCTCGTCCTGCCATGGGGTTCCCGCTGGACGGCAAGCCCGCCGAACGGAAGCGGGCCGCCCCTGCGGGTCGGGCCCAGCCGATCAGGGGGAGGCCGGGCCGGACGGCGGAAAATCGTTTGGGGCGGGTGCGGTGGATCGGCTAGGGTGGCGCGGCCCTTCGGCGGGCGGGGACGGGCGGTGCCGGTGACCTGGCGCGCAGGGCGAGGTCCGGACGGGCCGGGGCTCGGGGACGTCTTCGCGAGAGGGTCGGGGGAATGCGGTCATGAGTGCCGAAGGCGTGCTCATCCGGGGGGTGCTGCGCAGGCAGGCGAGGCCCGCGGCGATCGGCGGCGCGGCGACCGTCGTGCACCAGACGTGCGAGGCGCTCGTCCCGGTCGCGATCGGACTGGCGATCGACACTGCGGTCGCCGGAGGCGATCCCGAGCGGCTCGCCTGGGCGATCGCCGGGGTGATCGTGCTGTTCTGCTTCCTCGCCACGGGCGGTGCCGTCGGATACTGGATGGTCGACGCGGCGTCGCTGCGCGAAGCGCACCATCTGCGGGTCGAAACGGTGCGCAGGGTGCTCGGCGACACGCGCGGCGAGCAGAGCAGGCGCGCCGGGGACGTCCTGGCGGCCGCCACCTCGGACGCGACCGCGACCGGAGCCGTCGTGCGGATCATCTCGTGGATGGTGTCGGCCGGAGCCGGGCTCGTGGTGTCGGCGGTCGTGCTGCTGCGGATCGACCTCGCGCTCGGCCTCGGGCTCCTCATCGTGCTCCCGGTGCTCGTGCTCGGGCTGGACAGGCTCGGCCCGTGGCTGGAGAGCCGCGTGCACGGGCGGCAGGAGGCGGGCGGCAGGGCGGCCGCGGCGGCCGCCGAGTTCGTCGGCGCGCTCCGGCCGTTGCGGGGCTTCGGCGGGGTGCCGGAGGCGATCCGCCGGTACCGGGGCGAGAGCCGGGCGTCGCTGGCGGCGGCGCGCGAGGCGGCCTCGGCGCACGCCGTGGTCGTCGGGTCGGGCCTGCTGGCGACCGGCGTGGTGCTCCTCGGCGCGGCGGGCGTCGCGGTCTCCTTCACCGTCTCCGGGCGGATCACGCTCGGGGAGCTCGTCGTGGTCGTCGCGATGGCGTCGTTCCTCGCCGACCCGGTGCGCGGGATCTCCGAGGCGATCAAGCAGCTCGCGGTGTCCCGCGCGAGCGCGCGCAGGCTCGCCGCCCTCTACGCCGAGTTCGACGCCCCGTCCGCCTCCCCGCAGGAGGCTCCGCCCGGACGGCTGAGCCTGCGCGGCGTGTCCGCTGGCCCGCTGCGCGATCTCGACCTCGACGTCGAACCGGGCGCCCTGATCGGCGTCGCGGCGGCCACTCCCGAAGGCGCGGCGGCGTTCGTCGGCCTCCTCGACGGCTCCCGGACTCCCTCCGAAGGCACGGTCTCCTGGGGCGACGCGCCGCTGGCGGGGCTCGACCCGGACGCGCGCAGGCGCGCCCTGCACGTCGAGCCGCACGCCGTCCACCTGCTCGGCGGCACCCTCGGCGAGGCCCTCGACACCGAGCCCGTGCCCGCCTCGGACGCCGCGAAGGCCGCCGCGCTCACCTCCGCGGGCGCGGGCGACGTCCTGCGCTCGTCCGGCCTGGACGCGGCGCTCCAGGACCACGGCACGAACCTGTCCGGCGGCCAGCGCCAGCGCGTCGCCCTCGCCCGTGCCCTGCTGGCCGCGCCCGCGGTCCTCGTCCTGCACGACCCGCTCACCGCGGTCGACGCGGTCACCGAGGACGCGGTGGCCGAGGCGCTGGCCGCGCTGCATCCCGGTTCGGCGCGCGCCACGGTCGTCGTCACCTCCTCCCCGCCGCTGCTGAGCCGGTGCGATCGCGTCGTCTTCCTCGACGCCGGCGGCAGGGCCGAGACCGGCCGCCACACCGACCTCCTGCGGCTGGCGGACTACACGAAAGCGGTCATCCGATGACGGTCCCGGCCCCCAGAAGCACCGAGCGGGAGATCCTCCCGATCGCCGCGCCCGGCCCGACGTGGCGCGCCCTGCTGCGCGCGGCGGCCGCCCACCGGGCCAAGGCCGCGGCCGCGCTCGGGTTCACCCTGCTGTCCAGCGCGGGCGTCGTCGCGAGTCCGCTGCTGCTCGGCCTGCTCGTCGACCGGACGGACGCCGGGACCGAGGTCCTCGTCCGGATCATGGCGGCGGTCGGCCTGTCGGTGCTGCTCACCGCGGTCTTCACCGCGCTCGCCCAGCGCGCGGCCGAACGCCTAGGCGTCCAGGTCGCCGCCGACCTGCGCGAGGACACCCTGGACCGCGCCCTGCGCATGGACGCGGCGGTGCTGGAGCGCGCGGGCGGCGGCGACGTGGCCTCGCGGGTCACCGACGACGTAGAGAAGTTCGTCGAGTCGGTGCCGCTGGGCGCCGCGGTGTTCACCGCGCTGGTGACGGTCGCGGTGGCGCTCCTCGGCTTCCTGTCGCTGGACTGGCGGCTCGCCCTGGCGTTCTGCGTCGTCTTCCCGATCCACGCGCTGGCCCTGCGGTGGTACCTGGCGCGGTCGGGGCCGCTGTACGCGACGGAGCGCAGGTCGTCGGCGGAGCGGTCGCGGGTGCTGCTCGGCTCGCTGCACGGGCTCGGCACCGTCCGGGCCTACCGGATGCACGCGCTGCAGACCGAGCGCGTCCGGGAGGCGTCGCAGCGCTCGACGGACGACGCGCTCAGGTCGCTCGGCCTGTTCTCCCGGTTCGGGATGGCGATGAACGGGGCCGAGGCGGCGGGGCTCAGCGCGCTGCTGGCCACCGGGTTCTTCCTCGTGCGGGCCGACGCCGTCAGCGTCGGCGACGTGACCGCCGCGGCGCTGCTGTTCCACCGGCTGTTCTCCCCGCTCGGCATGCTGCTGATGTCGTTCGACGACGTCCAGCGGGCGGGCGCGGCGCTGGCCCGGGTGGTCGGCGTCGCGATGATCCCGCCGGTGGAGGCGCCGGTCGTGCGCGCGCCGGAGGGGCCCGTCGCCCTCTCCTGCGCAGGGCTCGGCCACACCTACGACGGCGGCGCACCTGTCGTGCGGAAAGTGGACCTCCACGTCCCGGCGGGCACGTCCCTCGCCGTCGTCGGCGCGAGCGGGGCGGGCAAGACCACCCTCGCGGGGCTGCTCGGCGGCGCCTTCCCCGCCGCGCAGGGCACCGTGACCCTCACCGACGGGCAGGGCCCCGTCGAGGTCCGCGACGTGGACCCCGACCGCCTGCGCGACTGGGTCGGCATCATCTCCCAGGAGACCCACGTCTTCACCGGCACGCTCCGCGACGACGTCCGGTTCGCCGCCCCCGGCAGCACCGACGCGCAGATCCTGGGCGCCCTCGCCGAGGTCGGCGCGTCAGGCTGGACCGCGGCCCTCCCCGACGGCCTCGACACCCGCGTCGGCGAAGGCGAGCACCCCCTCACCGCGGCGCAGGTCCAGCAGCTCGCCCTGGCCCGGCTCCTCCTGCGGGACCCGCCCGTCATCGTCCTCGACGAGGCCACCGCCGAAGCGGGCAGCTCCGGCGCCCGCGACCTGGAGCGCGCCGCGACCGCCCTCGTCCGGGGCCGCACCGCGGTCGTCGTCGCCCACCGCCTCACCCAGGCCCGCGACTGCGACCGCATCGTCGTCATGGACGCCGGCGCCGTCGTCGAATCCGGCACCCACACCGACCTCCTCGCCCTCCGGGGCCGCTACGCCGCCCTCTGGTCGGCCTGGTCCCCGACCGAGGAGTCCGCGGCCCCGTCCCCGTGACGCCGCCGGCCCCCGACCGGAAAATGAGGCGACACGGGCGGGGCCGGCTCCGTATCGTCCGGGATGTGACCAAGCTGAATCAGATCATCGCGGTGGAGAAGGGGACCAAGTCCCGGGCCCAGCGTGATCTCGCGGACGCGCACGGCCGGCTCCAGAAGCCGGTGCTCCTGTCGGGGATCTCGCGGACCTACCAGCCGAACGACGACGAGGGCGAGACGCTGCCCGCGGAGTCGACCAAGGTGCAGGTGCGGGCCGAGGACGTGCTGCGCGAGGCGGGCGCGTCGCTGGCGCGGCTGTTCGACGTCGTCGCGACCAAGGACTGGGCGAACTGCGAGGCCCGTGCCGACGTCGTCGTCGACGGGAACACCGTCCTGTCCGACGTGCCGGTCACCTACCTGCTGTTCCTGGAGAAGCAGCTCACCGAACTCCAGGCCTTCCTCGGGAAGCTGCCCGTGCTGGACGCCGCCGAGACGTGGACGTTCGACGACTCCGCCGACCAGTGGCGCACCGAGCCCGTCCGGACGACCCGGACGAAGAAGGTGCCGCGCGCCCACGTCCTGTACGAGGCGACGGACAAGCACCCCGCCCAGGTCGAGACCTACACCGAGGACGTCGTCGTCGGCACCTGGACGAAGGTCGGCTTCTCCGGCGCCCTCCCGGCCCGGCGCGTCAACGAGCTCAAGGAACGCGCCGAGCGGCTGACCGCCGCCGTCAAGTACGCCCGCGAGGAGGCCAACGGCGTCGACGTCACCGACCGCCGCGTCGGCGACGCAGTCTTCCGCTACCTGCTCGACTGATCAAGGACTCCCCCGCTGGAGCGCGGGGGTCCGGGCGCAAGCCCGGAGAAGCTGAGGATGATGCTCAGTCTGAAGGCGGTGACAGCGCGGGTTCGATTCCCGTCCCCGGCACCCATGCCGGGGTAGCCCAGTGGCAGAGGCAGCCCCGTCAAGCTCAGGCTCTCGCTCCAGTCTCAGCACGCACCGCTCACCGCCGGTCGCCGATCGGGGACACTGCACGGTGGGATGCCGGTTCGAGTCCGGTCTGCGCCTCCACCTGGCGCGGTAGCTCAAAGGCAGAGCACACCGTCCTTACGACTGATCCCCGGCCACGAATCCGCCGGCGGACACGGGCGGACCGAAGGGCCCCGGGGCTGGGTAGAACCCCGGGGCCCACCGCTTTCCCGGCCCGGTCCTCACTCGGCCGGAGGGCGGAGGGTCGCGGTGCGGGTGGGGAGGGTGCGGCCGCGGACCGTGACCTCTCCGGTGACGTGCCAGTGCGCGGCCTCGGCGGGAGACGCGGCGTCCAGGACGGGTCCGGCGGCCATCAGCAGGGCCGGGGTCTTCTTCGCCAGGTCGGTGAGGCGGGCCGCCTCGTTCACGGGATCGCCGATGACGGTGTACTCGAAGCGGTTCACCGCCCCGATGTGCCCGGCGACGACCTCGCCGCCGGAGACGCCGGCCGCGGCGGTGACCTCGGGGACCTCGGCGGCCAGCCGGGCCGCCATCGTGCGGGCGGCGGCGAGGGTGCGGGTGGCGGCGTCGTCGAGCGGTGAAGGCGCGCCGAAGACGGCGAGGGCCGCGTCGCCCTCGAACTTGTTGATCCAGCCGCCGTGCTCCTCGACGACCTCGACGACCACGGCGAAGAACCGGTTCAGCAGGGTGACCACCTCGATCGGCGGCCGGGTCGCCGCCATCCGGGTGGAGCCGACGAGGTCGACGAAGATGACGCAGACGTCCCGGACCTCCCCGCCGAACTCCACGCCCTGCTCCAGGGTGAGGCGGGCGACGTCCTCGCCGACCTGGCGGCCGAACAGGTCCTGGATGCGCTCGCGCTCGCGCAGCCCGGCGACCATGTGGTTGAAGCCCGCCTGGAGCCGGCCGATCTGGCTGCCGTCGTACACGGGCACCTCGACGTCCAGGTCGCCCCGCTCCACCCGGCCGATGGCGCGCCGCACCGAGTCGATCGGGCCGGCGACGGCCTGGGCCGCGAGGTACGTGACCGCGACGCCGACGATGAGCGCGGTCCCGCCGAGCGTCAGCGACACCCACGCCATCTCCGCCGCGGTGACGTCGGCGCCGAGCAGCGCGACCGCGCCGAAGATGAGGAGGCCGAGGACGGGGATGGCGGTCCCCAGCGTCCAGGCGAGCACCAGCCGGGCCACGACGCCGGGCGCGCCGGACCTTTCGGGCACGCGCGTGCTGAGGGCGTCGGTGACGAGACGGCGCAGGAGCCGCTCGGTCAGCAGGTAGATGATCGCGCAGGTCGTGACGCCGCCCAGCAGGCAGGTGAGGCCGACCTTGAGCGCCATCAGCGGCGAGAACCACAGGTCGATCAGCGCCCAGCCGACGCTGGCCAGCCCCCACAGCGCGACGTGCACCCGCATCATCCGCAAAGGCGCGCGCAGCATCAGCCGCCGTTCGTCGTCCTCCAGCCGACGGCCGGTGAGGAACAGCCGCCGCACGGGACGGAACAGGCGCAGCCCCCAGACCGCGCCGACCACGATCGCGACGGTCAGGTAGGCCAGCAGCAGCGCGGTGTTGAAGCGGCGCAGCATCGCGGGGTCGGCGAGGTCGTCCGGGTCGGGCAGCACGACGATCGCGAGCGCGAGCACCACCAGCGCCCCGCCGATGTTCGCCACCAGGACGCTCGGCAGCACCAGCCGCCGGGTCCGGAGCTCGATCTCCGCCCGGGACGACCCCGCCGGCCCGTCGAGAACCCGCGCCAAGACCTGTGCGAACCGTCCCATAACGCCCCCACTTCGGATGCCGGCCGAGGCCGCGCCACCGGCCACCGAAGCCCCGAGCCGCATCCGCACCTAGGACCCCACGGACATAACGAACCAGCCACCGAAAGGTCACGCGGGGGCCGGAGCCGGACGCCCCGACGCGGCCTCCCCGGCGTTCTCGCGGTTCGGGCGCGTCGGCGCGGGGGTCAGGGCGCTCCGGTCATGCCTCGGTTGGAAGGGACGCGGCCCGTGCCCGCGACTGACGGACCTCGCGGATGCCTGCGCCGCCCAGGGCGTTCACCAGCGCCTTCATCGCCGTGCGGCGGGCCAGGCGGCCCGGCGGGGTGTGCCGCGGCGCGCCCATGAGCTCCTGCGCCCACGCCGGGTGCAGGTCCTGCACGGCCCACTGCACCAGCGCGTAGACCGGCCGCTGGTACGCCGGATACCGCCACGGCGCCAGCGGATTCAGGTACCGGACCGTCGGCAGGGTCACGCCGAGGTGCGGCACGGAGTCCTCCAGGAGCCGCATCACCCCGGCCCGGGTCCGCGGCGGATCGACCGCGCCGAGCGCCTCACCCACCCGGGCGTACTCCGCGAAGAACCGTTCCAGCCCCTCCCCGCGCAGCGGCCGCGGGTGGAAGGCGGTGTGCGCGGCCGCCAGCCCCCACGCCTGGGTGGCGTAGTTCCACGTCAGCAGCTCCGGATCGGAGGCCCGGTAGGCGTGGCCGTCAGGCCGGACCCCCTCGATCCTGTCGTGCATGGCGCGCACCGTCCGGCAGACCTGGTCGGCCACCTCCGTCGGGCCCAGCGTCACGCCGAGGAAGAACGCCAGCGACCTGCCGGTGCGCGAGGCCATCCCCCTCGCGTCGAACCTGCCGGTCGGCACCCCGTCGACGCGCTCGATCGCCCGCGTGTGCTCGTAGCCCATCCAGGCCATCGTCGGATGCAGCGTCTCCATCATCGCCGCCGCGGCCAGCCCGATCTGGACGGCGGGCAGATGCGCGTGGACGTGCCAGACGGCGCTGCCGGGACCGAACCAGCCCGCGTCGCCCGCCGGTTCGGTGAACTGCACGTTCTTGAAGAACTCCTCGCGGACCGGCTGGAAGACCCGGTCCATCAGCCGCTCGGGCAGGCTCGGACGGTCGACGTTCGCTGTGGTCGCCATGAAGAGGACGATAATGCGACCATCTAGTCGCATACCATTCGCGTTTTTCCAGGGCTCGGAGCACGGTGTGGCCAAGCAGATCCCCCGCAAGATCCCACGTCAGGAACGGTCCCGGCGCATGGTCGAGAGCATCCTGGACGCCACTGCTCGCATTCTCGCCGCGTCCGGCTACGACGGGGCCTCCACGCACCGGATCGCCGCCGAAGCGGGGATCAGCCCCGGAAGCCTGTACCAGTACTTCGCGCACAAGGACGCGGTCGTCGCGGCCACCGTCGAGCGGATGATCGAGCGGATCGGCGCCCGCCTGGTCGAGACGTTCGAGGCCCTGGGCGCCGCACCCGGCCCCGACGCCGTCCGGCCTGTCGTGGCCGCCGTCCTGGACGCGACCGAGGACAACCGCGAACTCGTCCGCGTCCTGGTCGAGCAGATGCCCCGCCTCGGCGGCTCCGAGGAGATCAGGACGATCGAACGCCGCGCCTCCGACCTGGCGTCGGGCTACCTGGCGGCCCTGACGAGCGGCGCGGCCCCGCGCAGCCCTGCCGCGCTCTGGATGGCGCTCCAGGCGCTCCAGCAGCTCACCATCCGCTACGTCCTGGACCGCCCCGCCATCCCCCGCGACGCCTTCCTCGACGAACTCACCACCCTGATCAAGTCCCTCACCGGCATCCGCTGACCGGCGCCTCACGACGGGCTCCGACCAGGCCCTTCGACCAGGAAGGGCCGCCCCCGCGCCGTTGCGGGAGCGGCCTCGACGCGCGGGCGCTAGCAGAAGCCGGCGCGCAGGATGTCGTACATCATGACGAGCTCGTAGTTCCAGTACAGGTCGACGTCGAACGCGCCGGTGCCGGAGTTCTTGCCCTTGTACGGGCGGAGCTTGGCGGGCCAGTCGGCGTTGAGGTTGAACGCCATCGCCTTCCCGCCGTCCGGGGTGATGTAGTTGTAGGTGAGCGAGCCGGGGACGAAGCCGTTGTGGCCGTAGACCGTCACCGACTTGCCGGGCACCGACGGGCAGTCGAAGGTGCGCATGGACAGGCCGAGGCCATAGGTCATGTGGGCGTCACCGGTGACCGAAGGGTGGTTCGCCTCGGCGAGGTCACCGGGGACGGTGCCCGCGGTGGTCTCGTCGACCAGCCCGTCGAGGTCGTTGTCGACGCCGTCGGCGGCCTCGTTGTAGGCGAGGGACTCGTCGGTCTCGTCGAACTGCGTGTACCAGCTCATCATGTCGGCGAGGCGGGCCGAAGACAGGAGCTGGCCGCCCAGCAGCGCCTTGTCGAACTTGATCAGGTCCGCCGTGGTGGACATGAGGTCACCGGCGCCCGCGGTGAGGGTCGGGTTGAAGCGGGTGGCGTCGTACGGGCCGAGCGGGGTCGGGTCCTTCGGGTCGGTGCCGGTCAGGCGCAGACCCGTCCAGTGCTCGGAGTGCGGGTTGTCGAGGTCGCGGACGACGCCGGTCTTCTCGTCGGCGTTCCAGCTCGCGGGCATCTTGCTCTGCGTCATGCCGACGGGCTGCAGGATCTGCTCGGTGATGAGCTGGCCGTAGCTCTTGTTCGTCAGCTGGCGCATGATCATCGCGAGTACGACGTAGTTGGTGTTGGAGTAGTAGAAGCCCTTGTCGATCTTGCTCGGGCACAGGATCGCGTCCGTGGTGCTCCGGCCGCAGTCGGCGGGGAACAGCGGGCCCTGGCTCACCCCGTCGGCCAGCAGTTGTGCCAGGTAGTACTGGCCGTCGCGCAGCGGGCCGTTCGGGCCGAGGAGGAAGTCCGCGCCGACGCTGGCCTGCCAGTCGTAGATCTTGTCGTAGGACTCCAGACCGCTCGTGTGCTGGAGCAGGCTGCGGATCGTGATCTTCGAGGCGTCGAAGCACAGCTCGGAGGTGTTCCCGCCGTACCACGCCTGGTACATGATGTTGCAGCCGGTGATCTGGCTCTGGATCGACAGCGGGATCGGCGAGTCGAGCGTCAGCGGCTGACCGTCGATCGTGTACGTGCCCGCGTCGATGAGCCGCAGCATGACGACGCTCATCAGCATCTTCGTGTTGCTGCCGGCCCGGAAGCGGTCGTTCACGTCACGCTTCTCGGTCACGGGGTTGCCGTTCGGCTTCTTCACGCCGACGTCGACCGTCACCTGGGTTCCGCCCGCGTCCCAGCGGGCGATCAGGCCCGGCGTTCTGCCGCGGTTCCCGGCCGTCTCAGGATTGTTCGCCTGCCATTGCTGCATCGCCGCCGCGATATCGGCCGCATTCCCTTCCGCCGCGGCAGGCGGGCTGCCCAGCAAAAGGGTGACGCCCGCGAACACGACCGCCATCAATCCTCTACTGAAAGTGCGCATTCCATCGCACCTCTCTTTGGGGGGTCAGGCAAGAATCGCCCCCCACCACCCCACGAACATCGTCCCCCACCACCAACCTCCCCCCAGAACTAGTCCGATCCCACAACCTCCGACGAACACACCCGACGAGTCCCCGACACATTTCAGTCCCATCCCCGCACCGAATCCACCGAACTTCACCGACCCCCGCCACCAATCACACCGCATCCTCAGTTCGCCCATGCCGAAACAACGAGGATCCCCGGCAAGAACAATTCACCTCAGCGCCGTGCGCCTCCGGGGAAAGCCGGTTGTGCCACGCCGTCTAAGACACCGCTTCGGCCGCCTCTACCGGCACCGCGCCACCGTGCACGGAAGGCTGGAACTTGCGGGGCTCGACGACCGGCCGCTCCGCCGGTCGACCTGCCGATGGCCCGCGGCTCGGCTTCACCGTCGCCCTCCGGGCTGGCGGAGAGTGAGCGGAGCCCTACGGGGTTGGGGTTTTGGGGGGTTGTGGGCGGAAAGGGTGTTGGCGTTGGAGACGCCTAAGAGAAGAGCCCCCCATGTTGTGCCGGAAGGGCGCGCGGTTTCGCGGTGTTCGTGTCAGGAGGCCGAGTCGACGGGTCGTCGGGTCGGTGGTCGGATTCGTGCTGGCCGCGGTGTTGTTCGGCGCGGTGCTGCCGCGGCTCGTGGACGTGCGCGAGGTGGGGGACCTCCTCGCGACCAAGGTCGACGCCGGCGAGTTCGGCGGGCTCGTCGCGCTGACGCTGGCGTCGGTCGCGGCGTCGGCCGGGATCCTCATCGCGGGTCTTCCCGGGCTAAGGTTCCGCGACGCGGCGGCGGTGAACGTGGTGACGACCGCCGTCTCCTACGGGCTGCCCGCGGGCGGCGCGGCGGGAGCGGCGCTGAACGTGACCATGCTGCGCAAGGTCGGCTTCGGCTTCCAGGAGATCGCCACGCAGGCTCTGGCGACGGGCGTGTGGAACCTCGTCGCCCGGCTCGTCCTGCCGCTGGCGGCGCTCGGCGCCGCGGCCTTCACCTCGGCGGTCCCCGACGGGGTGCGCGGCGCGGGTCTGCTCGGGCTCGCCCTCGCCGTCGGCGTGCTCGGCGCGACGGGATGGCTCTTCTGGGGGACGTTCCCCGCCGAGAAGATCGCCCGGCTGCTGTCGCGGGCAGGACGGCTGCTGCCCGGCAAGCCCCGGATCGGGGCCGACAAGCTCGAACTGTTCCGCGGCGAGGTGCGCGACCTCGTCCATGACCGGTGGGCGCCGCTGTCGGTGACGACCCTGGCCTACCACCTGGCGACCTTCGGCGTGTTGTACGTGTCGCTGCTGGCGGTCGGGGTGACCGAGGCGGGCGTCATCGAGACGTTCGCGGTGTACGCGATCGCCCGGCAGGTCACCGCGATCCCGCTGACGCCGGGCAGCGCGGGCGTCATCGAACTCGCGCTCATCGGCGGGCTCGGCCTGACCGGCGGAGACCTGCCGAAGGTCGCCGCGGGCGTGCTGCTCTTCCGGTTCTTCACGTTCCTGCTGTACCTGCCCGCGGGCGGGCTGGCCTGGCTGTGGTGGCAGTGGTCGGTGACCCGCTCCCGCGACGAGCGGCCCCGCACGTTCCACCATCCGGGCGACGCCCTGCGCGCGCTCGCGGCCGCCGCCCTTCTGGGCGGGACGGTGCTCCTGCTCACGCCGGTGCCGGGCGGGTGGGAGACCAGCGTGTTCCGCCTGGTCAACGGGCTTCCCGACCTGCTGTACGCGCCGCTGTGGGCGGTCATGCAGACGGGCTGGGTCGGCGCCGTCGCCGTCACCGCGGCACTCGCGCTGCTCGCCCGCCGCTGGACGCTCGCCGCCTCCCTCGCGGCGGCCGGCGCGGCGGCTTGGGGGCTGGCCAAGGCCGTCAAGGCCGTGGCCGGACGCGACCGGCCCGGGGCCCTGCTGGAGGAGGTGCACCTGCGCGGGGACGCCGTGGCGGGCGGCGTCGGGTTCGTTGCCGGGCACACCGCCGTCGCCGCCGCGCTGGCCACCGTTGCCTCGGCGTACCTGCCGCGCGCCTACCGGCGGCTGCTGTGGGGGCTGGTCGCCGCGGTGGCCTTCGCCCGCGTCTACCTGGGCGCGCACCTGCCGCTGGACGTGCTGGGCGGGACCGCGCTCGGCTGGGGCGTCGGCGCGGCGGTGCTGTTCCTGCTCGGGACGCCCCCGCACCTGCCGTCCGGGGCGCGGATCCGCGCGGTCTTCCCCGACCTGCTGCCCGACTCGGTGCCGCTCCAGGCGCTGCGCGCCGACATCCGCCGCGCGGTCGTCTACCGGGCGCCGGACCGGAGCCTGTTCCTCAAGGCGATCGGCCGCGACCAGCGCGACGCCGACTTCTTCGACCGGCTCCGCTCACCGGGGACGTTCCCGGGCGCGCCGTTCGCCACGACGCGGCGGCAGCTGGAGCACGAGGAGTTCGTCCTGCAGCTCGCCCGGCACCGGGGCGCGCGGGTGCCGACCGTGGAGCGGTTCGCCGCGCACCCGTCGGGCGATTGCGTGCTGGCGATGAACCTGGTCGACGGCACGCCGCTCTCCGCGCTGCCGGAGGTCCCCGACGCGCTCCTCGACGAGCTGTGGCGCCAGCTCGCCGTGCTCGGCGCGGCCCGGATCGCGCACCGGGCCATCGAGCCGGACGCGTTCGTCGTCGACGCCGAGGGGCAGCCCTGGCTGACGTCCTTCGGGAAGGCCCGCTCCGGCGCTCCCGTGAAGGCGCTGCGCCGGGACCGGGACCGGCTTGAGGAGATCACCGCGAAGATCGTCGGAGCGCAGAGGGCGGCGGCGGCCCGTGCGCGCGCGGGCGAACCGGAGTTCCCGGCGCTGCGGGCCCCGCGCCGCTGGAACCGCACCGGTCCGCACACCGCGCGGCACCCCGGCGACGTCGTCCGTGTCGCCGTCGGCGTCTTCCTCGTGGCGTTCCTGACGCTCTACGCGGCCGACGGGTTCCTGCTGCCCGTCGAGGCCGATCTCTTCCGCCTCGTGAACGGCATGCCCGACGCGGCGTACCGGCCGCTGGAGGTCCTCATGCAGGCGGGGGCGCTCGGCGCGGTCGGCGCGGCGGCGGCCGTCGCGCTGGCCTTCGGGCGCGTGCGGCTGGGCGCGGAACTCGCGGCGGGAGGCACGCTCGCGTGGTTCCTCGCCAAGGGCCTGAAGGAACTCGCCGACCGCGGCAGGCCCGGCGCGCTGCTGGAGGAGGTCGTGCTGCGCGGCGCCCACGACAGCGGGCTCGGCTTCATCTCCGGGCACGCGGCCGTCGCCGCGACCCTCGCCACCATCGCCTCCGCCCATGTGCCGCGCAGGCTCCGCCGCGTCTTCTGGGCCTGGGCCGCCGTCGTCGCGGTCAGCCGGGTCTACGTCGGGGCGCACTTCCCGTTCGACGTCGTCGCCGGCCTCGGGCTCGGCCTGGTGATCGGCGGGACGTTCCACCTTCTGTGGGGCACCCCGTCGATCCTGCCGACCCGCGACGACATCGTGCGCGGGCTGCGCCTGGCCGTCGGGGACGTCTCGGACGTCCGGCCGCTGGACGCCGACGCGCGCGGCTCCGTCCCGTTCCTCGCCCGGCGCGAGGACGACGGCGCGGGCCTGTTCGTCAAGGCCGTCAGCCGCGACCACAGGGACGCCGACCTGCTGTTCAAGCTGGCCCGGCTGGCGACCCTGCGGGGGTTGGAGGACGAGAGCCCGTTCTCCACCCCGCGCCGCCAGCTCCAGCACGAGGCGTGCCTGGTGATGCGGGCCGAGGCCGCGGGCGTGCGGGTGCCGCCGTTCGCCGGGCTCGCGCCGTGCGGCGGCGGCACCTACCTGCTCGCCGAAGAGGCGGTGGAGGACGCGCGGGAGCTCGCCGACCTGCCCGAGCCGTCCGACGACTTCCTGCGCGCCCTGTGGGAGGAGGTGCGGGCGCTGCACAGGACCCGGGTCGCGCACCGCGACCTGCGCGCCGCGAACGTCCTCGTGGACGCCGAGGACAGGCCGGTCCTGGTGGACTTCGGGTTCGCCGAGGACGGCGCGAGCGACCGGCGGCTCGCCCAGGACGTCGCCGAACTGCTGTGCTCCACGACGCTGCGCACCGGCCCCGAGCGCGCCGTGCGGGCCGCCGCCGCGGTGCTGGAGCCCGCCGAGCTCGCCGCGGCGGTGCCGCTGCTCCAGCCGCTGGCGTTCGGCAGCGCGACGCGCAAGGCGCTGCGCGAGAAGCCCGGACTGCTGGAGGAGATCAAGAGCGCCATCGGACGGGCCACCGGGCTCGAAGCCGAGGAGGAGGCCCGCCTTTCGCGCCTGCCCTCGCGCTCGTGGATGCTGCTCCTGGCGCTGCTCGGCATGGCCGCCACCACCGTCGCCCTGACGGGGCTGCCCGACGTCCACGACCCTGCCGAGGTGCTCGCCGGGGCCGACCTCCGCTGGCTCGCCACCGCCGTGGTGCTCATCTGCGTCTCCTACGCCGCCGGAGCGCTCGCCCTGATGGGCGCGTACGGGCGACGGCTTCCGTTCTTCCTGACCGCGCGCAGGCAGCTCGCCGCCTCCTACTCCTCCCGGCAGCACCTACCGGGACTCGGCTCCGCCGCCGTGCTCTCGGAGTACCTGCACGTCTCCGGCGCTTCCGTGCGGGAGGCCGAGGGCGCCGTCGGCCGCACCCGCCTGGCCGGGATGCTCGTGCACGTCACCGGGCTCGTATCGGCGGTCGCCGCCGCGTTCGCCGAACGGTCGGGGCCGCTGACGCTGCCCCGCTGGCCCGTCCTCGTGGCGATCGCCGCCGTGCTGGCGGGCGTCGGCCTGCTGGTCCAGCTGCGGGCTCAGCGCGGCCTCCCCCGCGCGCTGCGCGACGCCTTCGCCGGGCTGGCGCTCGAAGGCCCCGCGGCCATGGCGACGCTGCTCGCGGGCAGCGCCGCCGTCACCGGCACCGCGGTCCTGTCGTTCCTCGCCACCGCCCAGGCCCTCGGCGTCGAAGTAGGCCCGGGAGCCCTCGCCGCCGCGTTCCTCGCGACCGCGCCGCTGCGCCTCCTCGGCCCGCTCCCCGCCGGCATCGGCCTCGTCGAACCCGTCCTCGTCCTGGCCCTCACCATGCTCGGTGGCGGCGTCACCGAGTCCGTCGTCGCCGTCCTCGCCCACCGCGCCCTCTCCTTCTGGCTCCCCGTCCTCCCCGGCGCCCTCGCCTGGCGCAGCCCCGCGCCCCGCAGCCGCCCGACGACCTCGTGACCGGCGCGGGCGGGCCGCCGCTCAGTGGGTCGGCTCGGTGGCGGGCGGCTGCTCCGGCATCGCGTTGCGACGGGAGCCTTCGCGCTCAGGGGACGCCGACCTGTCGACGGCATTGAGGAACCGCGTGCCCCAGTCGCGCAGGTGATCGACGAACTCTCGCGGTTCGAGCACTTCGAACCCGGCGCCGAGATTGCCCAGCGCCTGCGTGGGCCAGTCAAGGCCGGTGGAGACCATCGTGAGCCTGCACCGGTCAGGCGCGACCGGTTCGACCTCACCCCACCGGCCGACGCCCTGACGCACGTGCTCGGCGGACGCGTGGACCAGGACGACGACGGTGCGCGGGTTCGGAACCCGGGCAGCGGTGCGGACGAACGCGACGGCGTCCCCACCCGGGAGCGTCCGCGGCAGGAAAGGGACGCCGGTGTTGCGCGGCTGCTCCAGCCGGTCCAGGCGGAAGCTGCGCCAGTCATGCCTGGTCAGGTCGTAGGCCAGCAGGTACCAGCGGCCGCCGAGCGCGACGAGGCGATGCGGTTCCACTTCGCGTTCGGTGCGCGCGCCGCCGCGCGCGGTGTAGTGAAAACCGAGGCGTTCCTGATCCCGGCAGGACTGGGCGATCGTCGTCAGCACCTCCGCGGGGACGACGGGTCCGGCCGGGGCCGCCGAGACGGTCATCGCGCGCAGCGCGTTCACCCTGGCCCGCAGCCGGGGCGGAAGGACCTGCACCACCTTGGTCAACGCGCGCACCGCCGCCTCGTCCAGGCCCGAGACGCCGCTCTGCGCCGCGTCGCCCATGCCGACCGCCAGCGCGACCCCTTCCTCGTCGTCGAGCACCAGCGGCGGCAGCACGGCCCCCGGCTCCAGTTGGTAGCCGCCGTCGGTGCCGCGGGACGCGCGGACCGGATACCCCAGCTCGCGCAGCCGGTCGACGTCCCGGCGCAGCGTGCGTTCCGACACGCCGAGGCGATCGGCCAGATCCGCACCCGGCCAGTGGCGGTGCGTCTGCAGCAGCGACAGCAGTGCGAGCGTGCGGGAACTCGTGTTGGCCATGACGCCATCATGGCGACATTTCCGGACAGAAACTGGCCGGAAGCCTCTCTAGCGTGGCCGCCATGATGACTCACGAGATTCAGCTGGCCGCCCAGATCACCGGTGTCCCCGGACCCGAGCACTTCACCGTCGTCCAGCAGCGGATCGAGGGCGAGGTCGTGGTCCGCACCTCGCACCTGGGTCTCGCCGCCACCTACCTCGAACTCATGCGGGCCGACTGCCGTCTTCCGATCCCGGCCTGGCAGCCGGGGCGGCGGGTGGGCGTCATGGCGCTCGGCACCGTGGTGAGCTCGGCGAGCCCCGCCCTGCGGGAGGGCGACCTGGTCCAGTCGATGAGCGGCTGGAGCACGCACTCGGCGGGACCCGCGGCCTCCTACACCAGGTTGGACCCCGACGCCTATCCCGACCCGAGCTACCACCTGGCGCAGGGCCCGACCGCCTACCACGGCGTCGCGGACGTGGCCAAGGTCGGCGAGGGCGACGTCGTGTTCGTCTCCGGCGCGGCGGGCGGGGTCGGCTCGCTGGCCGGGCAGATCGCCCGCAACCTGGGCGCCGCGAAGGTGATCGGCAGCGCGGGCAGCCAGGCCAAGGCCGACTACCTCGTGCGCGAACTCGGCTTCGACGCGGCCTTCGACCACCATCGCGACCCGGTCGCCGCACTGAAGGAACTGGCCCCGGAGGGCGTCACCGTCTTCTTCGACACCGTGGGCGGCGCACTGTACGACGCAGCGCTGGAGGCCGCCGCACCGGGCGCCAGGTTCGCCCTGTGCGGCTCGCTGTCCACCCAGCTCGGAGCCGCCGCCGACCGCTTCCCCGCGCCCGACCGCGCCGCCGCCCACGCCCGGGGCGTCGAACTCCTCCCGTTCTCCTGCCACCAGACGCCCGACCAGGTCGCCGCCTGGGGCCGCCACTTCCGCACCGCCCTCGACCAAGGCCGCTTCGTCTACCCGCGAACCGTCGTCGAGACCACCATCGACGGCGTCCCCGCCGCGTTCCTGGCCCTGCTGCGCGGCGAGTACCGCGGCAACGTCTCGGTGCGGCTGCCATGACCGCCCTGGCCGCCCGAACACCCCACCGGCCCCGCCGAATCCGGTCCTTGACGCTGTGCTCGGACGTCTGCGATCGTGGCCGTCCGCCGCACGGTGATCTCGGGCACCGATCTCTTGAGCAGGCTGGGCCCGGGGATTCGGCCGTCCCGGGGTCGGCCCCGTCACTCAGGAGAACTGCTGATGCGCAGCGTGATCTACTCGATGAGCGTCTCGCTCGACGGCTACATCGTCGGGCCGGACGGTGGCTTCGGCTGGTCGGCGCCCGACGAGGAGGTCTTCCGCTTCGCCACCGACGAGGTGCGGGAGATGGGCGTCCATCTGCTGGGGCGACGGCTGTACGAGACGATGCTGTACTGGGAGACCGCGGACCAGGATCCGTCGATCTCACCGCTCGAATCCGCTTTCACCGAGCTCTGGAAGCCACTGCCCAAGGTGGTGTTCTCCAAGACGCTGTCGGCTGTGCGGGGCGAGGCCACCAGGCTGGCCTCCGCCGGCCTGGCCGAGGAGATCGAGCGGCTGCGCGCCGAGCCCGGAGACGGCGACATCGCGATCGGCGGCGCGACCCTCGCGGCCGAGGCCGCGGCGCTGGGCCTGATCGACGAGTACCGGGCCAGGGTCTACCCGGTACTGGTCGGCGGTGGCGTCCCGTTCTTCCCGCGCGACGAGCACAGGGTGGACCTCGAACTGCTCGAAACCCGCACCTTCGCCTCGAAAGCGGTCCACCTGCGCTACCGCGTGACGCGCTGACCGTCTCCGGTCGCCGCACCCCGACGAGGCCCGGATTCCCGATTCCGGGCATGCGGTAGGAATGCCTCATGGACGAGACGACTGGCTGCGGATGCGCCGCCTGCAACGGAAAAGCGACGACCGCCGTCGGCGCCGAGGCCGTGGGCGCCCGCGCCACCGGCACGCTCGCGCTGGGCGCGCTCCTGCTCGGGTCCGCCGCGGTCGGCGCCCTGGCCATCGGCGCCCTGGCCATCGGCAGACTCTCGGTCAAGCGCGCCCTGGTGAACCACCTGGCCGCCGGCACCGTCGAGATCGCCCACCTCAAGGTCGGCACCCTCGACATCGGAACCCCGGCCGAGTAGGCGATCCTCCGTCCGGCCCACGCAACCCGGCAGCACCACGGCTCAGCCTTCATCGAGCTTTCGGCATCGGCGGCGCACGTCCACAGCGCGCCGCTCCCGATGCGCCGGACGGTCAGCCGAGCGAAGCGGCGTCGTGCGGGGTCTCGCCCGGCTCGATGCCGCCTCCGGGCAGCTCCCACGCCGCGCGGTGCCGGTCGTGGACCGGCAGCAGGCGGGATCCGTGCCAGACCGCGACGAGCGCCGCGGGCGTCGGGACGTCCGGGCGCCGCGGAGGTCCACCGGCGGGAAGGAAGGCGTCCAGGCGGTTGCCCGTCCGCGGGTCATCGGCGAGGGCTGCGGGGGCCACCACCGCAGTGTGCGACCCCGCTCGGCTGAAGTCGAGCCGCACGCCGGCGTGGCGGGCGTCTCATGTTCGTGGGGAGCATCCCGGGTGGGAACCCCGGGGTGGGCGGATACGTTGCTATTACTGTTGTAGTAGTTCATGGGGAGTCGTCGGCGTGACGATCGCGGCGCTCAGCCGCCGTCGCGGCCGAGCGGACCTCGACGGCCGCGCGATGAAGCGCGGCCGGCACGGAGACGGGAAGCGACCATGGCCATCACCCTCACCAAAGAAGACGGCGCCGCGGACCTCGCGGGCATCACGCACATGTCCGTCGGCGTCTCCTGGGATCCCTCGGCGGGTGCCAGCGGCGGGATCCTCGGCCTGGCACGCCGCAAGAAGGGCGTGGACCTCGACCTCGTCGCGGTGCTCCTGCAGGGCGCGGAGCCCGTGCGGTTCGCGGGCCTGGACTCGCTCGACCCGCTCGGCAACGGCTCGGTCCGGCACTCCGGCGACGAGCAGACGGGCGCGGCCGAAGGCGACGACGAGACCGTGCACGTGACCTTCGCCGACGTCCCCGCGGCGATCACGTCGATCGTCTTCATCGCCGCGGCGTTCAAGCGGGGCAGCTCGTTCGACAAGGCCAACAACGTCTCGTTCAAGATCTACGACGCGACCGGCGGCTCCAGCACCCAGGTCGCCGACATCTGGCCGTCCCTCCTCGGCACCGACAACGCGAACGCGATCTGCCGCGCCTTCCGCAACGGCGGCTCCTGGCAGCTGGAGGTCCTCAACCGCGTCGGCAAGATCAAGCAGGGCGACCGCCCCGCGCTGATCCGCTTCGCCGTGCAGTGAGGCCCCCGCGCGGCCCTTCCGGCACGACGCGCCGGGCGGGCCGCCGGGCCTTCAGAGGAAGCTGAGGTTGAGGGCGTGGTCCAGGTGCAGGGCCATCGACGCGGCAAGGCCCGTCACCAGGCCGGTGCCGAGGAGGCTCATCGGACCGACGACGGGGTTGCGCCCGGGGGCCCGGCCGAGGAGGGCCTCGACGCGGCGGACGACGCCTGAGTCGGCGAACGCGCCCAGGAATCCGGGATCGCGCCGCGGCTGCAGCAGGGCGACGCGGGCGATCGTGCGCGCGACGAGTTCCCGGTCGCCGACGGCCTCGGCCGCCTCCTCGTCGGCCCAGCGCTCCAAGGCGAAGCGCATCCGCTCGTCGAGGCGCCGGAGCGGCGGCAGCATCCCGGCCGCGAGCGCGCCCAAGGCAAGGTAGCGGTGGTGGTCGTGCCGCAGGTGAGAGCTCTCGTGGTGGAACACGACGCCGAGTTCGGTGGCCTCCAGGGAGTCCATGAGCCCCCGGGACACCAGGACGCCGCCGTTGCGGCCGGGCACCGCGAGCGCCATGGGCACCTCGGTCTCGACGACGCCGCGTGCCATCTCCCGCGCCGACCTCACTTCCCCCGACCAGCGGACGGCAAGTCGCACCGCCACCAGCAGGGCCGCGGCGAACAGGACGAAGGCGGCGACGCCCAGCGGCGCGGGGACGGGCACGTCGTCCCCGAACAGCACCCACTCCGGCAGCCGGTCCGCCGCGTGCGGCCACAGCGTCGCCCAGTAGTTCACCGCCACGAAGCCCGCCGTGCCCACCGCGGCGAGCGTCGTCGTCGCCGCGACGGTGGCCAGCACCTTCGCCTCCCAGACCGGGTGGAGCGGCAGCGGTAGACGTCCGAGTGCGAGGCCGAGCAGCAACGTGATGCCCGCGGGCAGAAGCGTCAGCCAGGTCACGGGGCCTGCCCGCCTCGGTCGAGGATCCTGCGCAGTTCCCGCTCCTCGTCCGGGCTGAGCGCCTGGACGAACCTGCTCAGCACGCTCGTCGCGTCACTGGCGTGCCGGAGCTGGTGGTGCATCCGGTCGGCCACCAGGCGGGCCTCGTCGACGGCGATCCGGTAGCGGAACTGGCGGCCTTCCCGCTCCCGCGTCAGCAGACCCTTGTCGTACAGCCGGAACAGGATCGTGTTGATCGTGGTGTAGGCGAGATCGCCCGGAACCCGTTCGGCCGCCTCGGCCGCGCTGATCGGCCCCGCCATCGCCACCGCGGCCAGCACCTCGGCTTCGAGCTGCCCGAGCTGACGTCTCGTCAAGGCACCTCCACCCCGCGTTCCGGCTCCTACAGGCGTCATCCTAGTGCGCCGCCGGCCCGTATCCGCGTTGGTGCGAAGCCGGACGCGCAGGTCTCCTCGCGATCGGTCCACCTCCGCGACGGCGCCTCTTGAGCCGGGACGATCGCCTCCCATGCCCTGCCGGAGCCGCGGGCAGCCGCCATGCCACACCGTCGGCGAAAGACTCGTGCGCTCCGCCTTCCTTCGCCTTGCGTTCCCGTCGAATTCGCGATGATCTTCCGCGCTACCGATGATCGCGCCGCTGACCGACCCGCGAACTACTACACTTGTAGTAATAACTGCAACGGCCAAGGGGGCTGCGTGATCTTCAAACGGCTGGCGGGCGTCTTCGGTGTGGGCGGTCCTTCCGTCGAGACCGTCCTTGCCTCGTCCATCACCCGTCCGGGCGAGTTCGTGACCGGTGAGGTGCGGGTCGTCGGCGGCGACCACGACGTCGACATCCAGGGCGTCTACGTCGGCCTGGTGACCCGCGTCGAGACCGAGGACGGCGACGAGGAGGGCACCGTCGTCCACGAGTTCAACCGGGGCGCCATCGCCGGCCCCTTCCCTCTGCCGGCCGGGCAGCACCACAGGTTCCCGTTCCGGCTCCCCGTGCCGTGGGAACTTCCCGTCACCGAGGTCCACGGGCGGCACCTGCCCGGCATGGCCGTCGGCGTCCGGACCGAACTCGAAGTCGCCGGAGCCCGCGACAAGGGCGACCTCGACCCGCTCGCCGTCCACGCCCTGCCCTCCCAGCAGCGGATCCTGGACGCGTTCGGCGCGCTCGGCTTCCAGTTCAAGAGCGCCGACCTGGAGGCCGGGCACATCTCCGGCGTCCACCAGGAGTTGCCGTTCTACCAGGAGATCGAGTTCTACCCCCCGCCGCGGTACCAGGGCCGGATCAACGAGGTGGAGCTCACCTTCGTCGCCGGTCCGCATCACCTCGACGTCATCCTCGAAGCCGACAGGGCCGCCGGGATCTTCGGCGAGGGTGCGGACGCGTTCGGCAGGTTCCGCACCGAGCACGAGCAAGCCCTCCACGTCCCGTGGGAGGCGGAGGTCACCCGCTGGCTCGAAGCCGTCGCGGCGCACGCGCACGGCGACGACCACGAACACGGGCACCACGGCGGGCACGAGCACCACAACGGTCCCGGATGGGGCTCCGTCGCGGCGGCCGGAGCCGTCGGCCTCGCGGGCGGTGCCGCCGCCGCGCTGGCCGTCGACGCCCTCTTGGACGACGAGGACGAAGAAGAGGAGCTGGAGGAGGCGATCGAGGACGCCGCGGAGCAGGCCAGGTTCGACGCCGCCGTCGACGCCGCCTACGCCAACGCGTACGAGGAGGCCTACGAAGAAGCGGAAGAGGCGTACGAGGACTGAGGCATCGCCCGGTCACCGGCCCGTTTCGACCCCGTGCGACCGCTCACCCCGGCCGCACCGGGGTCGAAACGGGCAGTCCTCAGACGACGAGGACGACGGCGAGCACCGCGATGATCGCGGACGCGGCCAGCGCCGTGACCAGCCGTCCGCGCGGCCCGGTGAGGGCCCGACCGACGAGCGCTCCCCCACCGGCGAGCAGGAGCTGCCAGCTCAGCGACGCGCCGAACGCCGCGGCCGCGAACACCGCCTGCTCGGCCCCGCTCAACACGTCCGCGCCCTGCCGGCCGAGCACGAGGGCCGCGAAGTACACGATCGTCGCCGGGTTCAGGATCGTCAGCCCCAGCAGCGCCAGGTAGGCCCGTGACGCCCTGGTGAACAGCGGCGCGGACCGCCCTGCCGACTCCGCGAACGCCGACCGCGCGGTCCGAAAGGCGATCACCAGCAGGACCACCGCCGCAGCCCACTTCAGCGGAACCGCGACGGGCGCGAGCAGGCCCGCCAGCGCCGCCCCGCCCAGCAGCGCCGCGACCGCGTAAACCCCGTCGGCCGTCGCCACCCCCAGCGCCGCCGCGGCCCCGATCCGCAGCGACGTCCGAGCCGTGAGCCCGACGATCAACGCCCCGATGGCCCCGACCGGAACCGCCACCCCGTACCCCGCGAGCATCCCCGCGACCAGTGCGCTCCCCATGCCCGGCGATCCTGGCGAGCCCACCCGCCCCCTGGCAACCGCTTTTCCCCTCACCCGCCGGCCCAGCGGACTTCGGATCACCAGCCGGTGCGGTGGCGGGTCCAGGCCAGGGCGGCGTCGGCGGCGCGGGCCTGGTAAGGGCGAAGGTTCGGGACGTCCGGCGGGGCGGGCAGGCGGCAGGAGCGTGTGACCGGACGCGTGGTCGAGCCAGCCGGTTTCGAGCTCGACGAGACGGCTCAGGTGGCGGCGCGCCCACGGGTGGAGGTCCCGGGGCGGGGCTTGCTCGAGTTCACCCCAGCCGCCGACGGCTCCGGGCAGCGCGGCGCGGAAGACCAGGGGAAGCCCGTCCGCCAGTGCGGGCAGTTCCCGTGCCGCGTCGGCCACGATCCGCAGTTCGCGAAGCATCAGCACGTCGGCGAGGATGCGGATTCCGCCCGTGCTGCACGTCGGCCCACCGCAGCGTCGGCACCCCGATCGGCACGGCGGTCGGCAGAACCGCAGCGCGCTTCATCCGAACCCACCCAGATCCGGCAAATTTGGGCCCATCGCGCACGCCCGAAACCGATCAACACGACCGCGCCCCGTCAACGGACATCGTCGGCGCGGTGCGGGCCCGGGAGGCCGGGCGGGCCGCCACGTGGAGGTTCGTCGGCCTGCCCGTGCGGGCGCCGCCCCGCCCGTCAGCGGACAGCGAGGGGGAAACGGCCGGTGAGTTCCGGCGGGGGTTCGGGGATGAGGACGAACTGGGCGTCCTGCGGATCGGCGAGGGTGATCGCGAGGCCGTAGGCCGGGTCACGGGACTCCTTGATGCGGACCGCGCCCAGCGCCTCGGCGCGGTCCGCCGCCTCCCGCACGTCGGTGACCGCGATGTGCACGAGCCAGGCAGACAGCGTCTCGGCGGGGACGTCCGGCGGAATCGGCACCATGCCCGCGATGACGCGCCCGCCGAGCGTCCAGCGCACCCGGTCGCCCTCCCGGGACCTGCCCCAGCCGAAGACCCGCGGATAGAACTCCTCCGCCCGAGCGGGATCACGGGTGAACAGCTCGGTCCACGACCAGTACCCGGCACGCCCGGACACCTCCGTGCAGCCCCAGTCCTCCGGCTTCCACAGCATGAAGAACACGTCCTCGGGATCAAGGCAGCCCGCGAGCATGCCGTGCCCGTTCAGCGACCGCGGCTCCACCACCACCTGCCCGCCCGCCTCTCGCACCAGATCCGCGCTCGCCTCGACGTCCTCGACGATGAAGTAGACGGTCCAGTTCGCCGCGGCGCCCGACGTCGCCTCCGGCCACAGCCCCGCCGCCCTCCTGCCCTCATGCAGGAAGCGCCCGTAGCCCATGTGCTCCTCGAACTCCAGCCGCCACCCGAAAAGCTCCCCGTAGAAGCCTGCCGCCTCTCCCGGATCCCCCGCGGCCAGCTCCACCCAGCAGGGCTGCCCCGCCACCACCCCGTCATCTCGCGACATACCTACATCGTCACCACCCGCCCCCGCCGCGAACCGACCCGAACCAGACCTTTACCCGCCCGTCCCCGCCGGCTCCAGTGCGATGGCCGGGATCGAGCAAGGGTCAGGGGGTGCGGCGGTAGTGGCCGGGGGGTTGGGCGAAGGCGCGTTTGAAGGCGGTGGCGAAGGCGTAGGGGGAGATGTAGCCGACCTGGGCGGCGATGGTGGAGAGGGGGGCGTCGGAGGTGCGGAGGAGTTTTGCGGCGGTGGTGAGGCGCCACCAGGTCAGGTAGGTGAGCGGGGGGCGGCCGACGAGGGCGGTGAAGCGGCGGGCGAACGCCGCGCGCGACAGGCCGGTACGCCGCGCCAGCTCCGCGACCGTCCAGGGGTGGGCCGGGTCGTCGTGGAGGGCGTGGAGCGCGGCGCTCACCACGGGGTCGGCCAGGGCTGCGGCCCATCCCGCGGACTCACGGCAGGCGGGCTGCTCCTGCAGCCAGGTGCGCAGGACGTAGACGAGAAGAGTGTCGAGCAGCGACGGTACGACCGCGTCCGCGCCGGGACCGGGCGCGCGCAGCTCCGCACTGAGAAGGTCGACGGCCGCGCGGAGGCAGGACGGGCTGCCCGCTCCGGCCGGCAGGTGCACGACGGCGGGCAGCTCGGCCAGGAGCGGATGGCCGCGGTCGGCGTCGAGCCGGTAGGCGCCGCAGAGCACCACGGCGCTCGGCGGGCCGACGGGCGCGGGCCCGTCCCGCCGACCGTCCGGCGGCGGCTCGGGGCTGTCGGCCAGGCCGTACTCGCCGCCGTGCGGGAAGAACACCACATCGCCGGTGCGCAGCTCGATCGGCGCGCCCTTCGCCGGGAGCAGCCAGTACGACCCGGACAGCACGACCTCGAACCCCGCCGTGCCCGGCGCGTGGGCGAACCGCTCGCTCCACGGCGCATGCCTCTCCACGCGTGCCGAGGAGGGGGCTCCGGTGCGCATCACGGCGATCACATCGCTCAGCACGTCCACCTGACGAAACTACCGGGCGAGACGATCGCGTAGTGAATCAAGATCCGGCGGCATTGGCCGTCTCCCCCACGGGCCCTAGCGTCAGGGGCGGACCACTCGTCAAGGAGAGACCGATGATCCTGATCACCCAGCGTTTCAGCTTCAAGGCCGGCACCACGCCCGAGCGGCAGGAGGCGGTCCTCACCGCGATGCGGCGGACCTCCGCCGTGGAGTCGACGTCCTTCTCGTTCGTCGGCCCCGAGCTCGGCGGCGCCGACGACGGCTTCACCCACGGCTACTGCGTGGCCCTGCCCGACCTCGCCGCCCTCGAACGGTACATCCACGACCCCGTCCACCTGGCCGGCGACCCCGAGATCCTCCCCCACCTGTCCCGTCTCACCCACGTCCGCTTCTCCGACGACGCCGACCCCGCCCTCGACGACCGCATCACCGCCCTGCACCGCGCCAAGCTCGCCCGCTACCCGGAGTGGGAGCGCCTCCTCGACGCCATCTCGAACGGCGCCCCCGACCAGGTCTCCCGCTGACGCCGCCGCCACCTCCGCCGACCGACGGGGCGCGGACCAGAAGCACACGCATCACGATGGTTGCATAGTTCGTAAGCCGATATATAGCGTGTGTCATGGCGAACCCACGGCCGGGCCCGCCGGTACTACCGCGTGGCGGAGGAGGGCACCGAGGCGGGCAGGCCGGGAAGGGGCACCGTCCTCCGCGAGCGCGTGTCCCTGCAGTGCGGAGGGCTGACCGCCCGCCCCCGCGAGTACCTCCAGTGGACGCCGCCGCGTCTGACGGACCGGGAGGCGGGCCTCCTCACGGGGGCGGCCCGCCGCCCGCGGCCGGTCAGGGGGAGCCGTCCGCGAGGAACGACTTCCGCAGTTCGTGCTTCATGGCCTTGCCGGTGACGGTCTTCGGGAGGGCGTCGGTGTAGTGGACGTGCCGGGGGCGCTTGTAGCCGGCGATGTGCTCGCGGCAGAAGGCGATGAGGTCGTCCGGTGCGGGACGGTGGCCGGGGCGCAGGACCACGGCAGCGGCGACGGCTTCGCCCCAGTGCGCGTCGGGCACGCCGAAGACCGCGGCCTCGGCGACGGCCGGGTGGCGCACCAGGGTGTGCTCGACCTCGGTGGAGTAGACGTTCTCGCCGCCGGTGATGATCATGTCCTTCTTGCGGTCGACGATGTAGAAGAAGCCCTCGTCGTCCCTGCGGGCGAGGTCGCCGGTGTGGAACCAGCCGTCGGCGTAGGACTCGGCGGTGGCCTCGGGGCGGCCCAGGTAGCCGAGGGTGGTCTGGTCGCCGCGCACGACGAGTTCGCCGACCGTGCCGTTCGGAGCCTCCGCGCCGTCGTCGCCGACGATCATCGCCTCGGACATGCACATCGCCGCGCCCGCCGACGCCAGGAGGTGGTCGTCGCCCCGGGCGGCGCGCGCGTGCGTCTCGGTGTCGAGGGCGAGGATGTTCCCTGCGGTCTCGGTCATGCCGAACCCGGTGAAGATGATCGGCCCGAACCTGTCGACCGCGCGTTGCAGCGTGCCGACGGGCATCCCGGCGGACCCGTACCCGAGGGCGGTGAGCGACGACGTGTCATGCCGCCCGATCCCGGGGTCGTCCAGGACGTCGGCCATCATCGACGGGGCCATGCCCGCGCTCGTCACGCCCTGCTCCTCGACGGTCCGCAGCCACGCGTCCGGCCGCCACGGCCCCTGCTGCAGGACGGTCCCGCCGCGGAACTGCTGGGCGATCGCCATGTACCCGGACACGTGGCACAGCGGGAAGGCGTTGAGGAACCGGGCGCGCGGGCCGGGCGCGTAGTGGACCACCGTCTGGACGACGGCGGTGAGGAGGTTGCGGTGGCTGAGCATCGCCCCCTTCGGCCGCCCCGTGGTGCCGCTGGTGTAGACGATCCACGCGGGGTCGTCGCCGCCCGCCCCGGGCGCCCGCCGGTCGCTCGCCGCGCCGAGCAGGGCCTCGTAGGAGGAGGTCCCGGCCACCTCCGGTCCCACGGTCACGATCTCGCGCAGGAACGGCAGCTCGGCGCGCAGGTCCTGGAGGACCGCCGCATAGGACGCCTGCGCGATGAGCACCGTCGCCTGGGCGTCGTTCAGGATCCAGACGAGCTCTTGCGGGTGCAGCCGGTAGTTCAGCAGGGTCAGGACGCGCCCGGAGTCCGGGACGCCGTAGTAGCACTCGTAGTACTCGGGGCAGTTCTCGGCGAGGATCGCGACCCGCTCGCCGGGCGCGGTGAGGCCGCCGATCGCGTTCGCGAGGCGGCGGGTCCGCCGGGCGAGCGCGGACCAGGTCCGGATCCGGTCGTCGGCGAACCAGAGGGCCTGGCGGTCGGGGAAGGAGCGGGCGTTCCGCTCGACGATGTCGGCCAGCAGCACTGGGGATGCCTTTCTGCGCTAGGGGTGGGAGGGCAGTCGGCGCGCGTTCAGTCGGTGAGGGCCTCGCGGAAGCGGCTGATGCGGGAGCGCTGGGCGGAGTCCAGGTACTCCTCGATCCGGGTGACGCGTCCGTCCTTGACCTGCACGTAGATGGCGACGTTCAGGCCGAAGTCCTGGCCGTTGGGCAGGCCCACGTGCAGGACGTGCTGCTGGAGGACGCCGTCGCCGGTGTCGGCCTGGCGGAGGATCTCGTAGCGCAGGTGCCGGGCGATCCGCTGGAGCCCGCCGAGCACCTTCAGGTTCTCCTCGACGGTCTGCTCGACGAGGTCGTCGTTGTGCCAGATGACGGCGTCCGGGGCGTAGAGCGCCCGCACTGCCTCGATGTCGCCGGACTCGATGGCCGCGAAGAACGCGGCGACGGTGGCTCTGCTCATGGTGGTCACGCCTTTCTCGAGAGGGGGTTCCGTCCCTGGGCGGGCGCCGCGCCCGCGCCCGCCCGGGACGGGACGGGACGGATCAGGCCTCGCTCTTGGGCGCCCAGCCGCGCTCGGACAGCCAGCGGCCGATCACCGAGACGGCTTCCCTGAGCTGCGGGCGCTGATCCGGGCCGAGGTAGTAGTGGGTGGCGCCGGGGACCTCGTGGAAGGTCTTGTCGGCCTGGGTGAACCCGTCGAACAGGCGGCGGGTATGGCTGGGGGTGCAGGCGTCGTCGGCGGAGTTGCCGATGACGAGGACGGGCACCGTCACGTCGGCGGCGGCCTTCGGCGCGTCGCCGCGGGCGTCGTCGTAGCTCCACTGGGACAGCCAGCTGCGCAGGCTGGTGTAGCGGGCGAGCCCGACCGTGCTGTTGTTCACCACCTGCGGGTCGCCGAGGTAGCAGGTGCCGGGCACCCGGTCGTTGGGGTCGACGGCGGGGTCGAGCCAGCGCGGGTCGGCCATGGTGCCGTGGACGACGAACGCGTGCTCGTCCAGGGGCCGGCCCGCCTCGCGGAGTTCGGCGAGCTTGGCCTTGACCCAGGCGGTGATCCGCCGGTTGCGGGCGATCTGCGCCTCCCGGTACCGCTGGAGGAATTCCTCGGTGTAGGGCGGCTGGTTGGGGTTCTCCGGGTCGTAGAGGTCGAGTTCCCTGTCCCGCTTGGACGGGTCGGCCTCGTCCAGGATGGAGGGGTCGATCCACTCGGTGAGGGTGCCGTGCCGGGAGACGTGCGCGGCCAGCAGCATCAGCCCGTCGGCCGGGGTGAGGCCGAGGGCCGTCAGGTCGGGCAGGTCGCCTGCGGGGGTCGAGGTGAGGGTCGGCTTCTCGGCCTGCTGCTGGTAGAACACCGACAGGGAGCCGCCGCCGCTCCAGCCCGCGAGGACCACGTTGCGGTAGCCGAGTTCCTTTTTCGCATGGGCGACGCAGGCGCCGAGGTCCTCGACGACCTTCTCCATGATGAGCGCCGAGTCGACGCCGCGGTAGCGGCTGTTGCAGTAGATGACGTGGTGCCCGGCCCGCGCGAGCGCCGGGGTGATGGGGAGGTAGGCGCCGCCGCCGATCGGGTGCATGAACACCACGACGGTGTCCGACTCGGTCTCCGGCTTCAGCAGCTGGGCTTCTAGGACGACGTTCGCGCCGCCGCCCCCGTAGGTGTCGCGGGCCGCCGAGGAGTCGGGGAAGACGACGATGAAGGGGATGCGCTGGTAGGGAACTGCGGTCACGCGGGGCCTCCGGCAGCATGGGAGAAGGCGGGGTGGACGGTGAGCGGGCGGCGCACGTCGATCGACATGACCTCCCACTCGATGCGGTCGTAGTCGGGGAACTTGCGGCGGGCGCGCTCGCGGGCCCGCTCCGGCGGCCCGTGGTGGATGCCCTGCGGGGCGTGGCTGATCAGGCCGGGCGGCATGTCGATGCCGAAGAGGGAGCCGCCGTGGAACAGCGCGACCTCGTCGTAGTCGACGTTGCGGTGGTACCAGGGCATCCGCTCGGCGCCCGGCCTCATCTCGGCGCCGCGCGGCAGGAAGTTGAGCACGACGACGCCCTCGGCCTGCAGGAACAGGTGGACGGTCGGCGGCAGGTGGATCGACTCCGACGTGATCGGGTTGTAGTCGCGGATGTTGAGCTTGAAGGGGAAGTAGTCGCCCTTCCAGCCCTCGACGTCGCACGGGTTGTGGTCGTAGAGCAGCCAGCCGGTCTCCTCGCCGGACGTCAGCCGCACCCGCCACTCCGGGCCGCCGTCGGTGAGCACCTCGGGCTCGGGCACGAAGACGGTGGACGGGTCGAACGGGAAGTGCCTGCCGAGGATGCCGGGCTTGGGGACGGTCAGCTCGTCCCTGGTCTCGACGATGAGGAACGCGCCAGCGGCGCCGCCTGCGTCGGGGACCTGCCGGTAGGTGACGGCCTTGGGCAGCAGCACCCAGTCCCCGGGCTCGTAGGGGATGGCGCCGAACTCGGTCTGGAACACGCCGGTGCCGCGGTGCACGAAGAACAGCTCGTCGCCCGAGACGTTGCGCGCGAAGAACGGCATGGCGGCGCTGCGGCGGCTCAGGCGGAAGCGGACGTCGGCATTGGACAGCAGCGTGACCGGGGCGCCTTCGGGGTCCGCCAGGTCGGTGGGCTCCAGGTCGCCGACGAGGGCGTCGGTCGGCCGGATCGGGCCCTCGTACCGATAGGCGGTGGGGTCGTTGCGCCGGTAGAGCTGCGCCTGGCGGCCGACGAAGCCCATCCGGCCGAGCTCGTCGTCCTTGAGCCCGTCGAGGTCCCGGTGGACGTGGCGGGGGGTGGTCCCCTTGCGGTACTGGATGAAGGATTCCACGTGTTCTCCTACAGAAAGCGGGTGGAAGGACGTTCAGGGACGGGCGGCGGGGTCGGTCAAGGCGCGTTCTTTCAGCGCGGGTTTCATCACCTTGCCGGACATGGTCCGCGGGAGCGCGTCGCGTTCCACCACGACGGAGCGCGGCACCTTGTAGTCCGACAGTTCGGCGCGGACCGCGGCGAGCACGGCCTCCGCGGTGATCCGGCCGGGGTCGGCGTCGACGAACGCGACGCCGACCTCGCCCCAGCGCGCGTCGGGGCGGGCCACGACCGCGACCCCGGCGACGCCGGGGATGCCGCCGATGACGCGTTCGACCTCGGCGGGGTAGACGTTGAGTCCGCCGGAGACGAACATGTCCTTCTTGCGGTCGACGATGCGCAGGTAGCCGTCGGCGTCGCGGGCGGCGAGGTCGCCGGTGCGCAGCCAGCCGTCGGCCAGGACCCTGCGGGTCTCGGCCTCGTCGCGCCAGTACCCGGCCATCACCTCGGGGCCGCGCATCAGCAGCTCGCCCACCTCGTCGACGTCGCAGTCGCGGCCGTCCTCGGCGACGACCCTGACCTGGGTGCCCATGAGGGGGCGGCCCACGGAGCCGCTGCGGGCGATGGCGTCGGCGGGCGGCAGCATGATGCCCGAGCCGCTGGACTCGGTGCAGCCGTAGCCCTGGCCGAGGGTGATCCCGCGCGCCTGCCACGCCGTGAGCTGGGCGGGCGGCACGGGGCCGGCACCGGCACGGGCGAGGCGCAACCCGCTGAAGTCGCGCTCGTCGATGCCGGGGACCTCGGCCATCGCCGCCCACAGCGGCACCGGGCCGTAGAAGACCGTGATGTCCGTGCTCAGCCGCGCGACGGTCTCGGCCGGGTCGAATCCGGGGGCCAGGACGAGCGTGCCGCCGGCGTGGGCGATCGGCGCCCAGACGGTGAGGACGCTCCCGGTGAACGACAGGGAGGTGGGCAGGTAGGAGCTGTCGTCCCAGGTGAGCCCGTCGGCGAGGCCGTTCTTCATGGCCAGGGCCGACACGTTCCCGTGCGTGATCATGGCGGCCTTGGGACGTCCGGTGGTGCCGGAGGTGAAGCAGAGGTAGGCGAGCTCCTCCTCGTCGGGCACCTGCCCGGGGTCCGGCGCACCGGCCGCCACCAGGTCGGCGAACGGGCGGAACCTGTCCCGCGCCTCGCCCAGCGTGACGACGGTGACGTCCGGGAGGCCTTCGACCGCGGTCGCCGCGCGCTCGGCGTGGGCGTCGTCGACCACGACGAGACGGCACCCGGAGTGCTCCAGCGTGAAGCGCAGTTCCGCGGCGGTCATCCGCACGTTCAGCGGGACGGTCACCGCGCGGATCTTCCCGGCGGCGAGCGCGGTCTGGCACCATTCCGGGCGGTTCTCGGAGAAGATGCCGACGCGGTCTCCTGCGGTGACCCCGGCGCGGGCCAGGCCTGCCGCGATCTCATTGGTGACGGCGTCGAGCCGCCGCCACGTCCAGTTCTCCTCGCCGAATCGGAGCGCGATTCCGTCGGGCCGCCAGACGGCCCAGAACCGCACGGCTGCGGGCATGCTCATTGCGCACTCCAGGGGTGGGGGTGGATAAGCGCGATCGGGGTCATCGCGCGGACTTCGCTGCGTTCGCGCCGGCCCCGCCGCGGACCAGGGATTTGCCGATGATCTCCTTCATGATCTCGGTGGTGCCGCCGTAGATCGTGGTGATCCGGGCGTCCTGATAGGCGCGTGCGATCGGATATTCGAGCATGTAGCCGTATCCGCCGTGCAATTGCAGGCACTGGTCCACGAGTCGCTTTTGCAGTTCCGTGCACCACCATTTCGCCTTGGCGGCGCGCTCGGCGGTCAGCGTTCCTGCATTGAGTTCCAGGACGCAGCGGTCGACGAAGGTCTGCCCGATCTCCAGTTCGGTGGCCAGTTCCGCCAGCACGAACCTGGTGTGCTGAAAGTCGGCGACGGGCCGGCCGAAGGCGGTGCGCTCCTTCACGTAGTCCAGCGTCCAGCCGAACGCCGCCGCACAGGCCGCGGTCGCCGTCATCGCGATCGACAGCCGCTCCTGGGCCAGGCCGCCCATCATGTAGCCGAACCCGCGGCCCTCCTCGCCCAGCAGGTTGGCGACCGGCACGCGCACGTCGGTGAAGTGCAGTTCGGCGGTGTCCTGGGCGTGCTGGCCGATCTTGTGGAGCTTGCGGCCCCGCTCGAAGCCCGGCATGCCGCGCTCCAGCACCAGCAGGCTGACGCCGTCGTGCCTGCGGGACGGGTCGGTCTTCACCGCGGTGATGACGAGGTCGCCGTTGAGCCCGTTGGTGATGAAGGTCTTGGCGCCGTTGACGACGTAGTGGTCGCCGTCGCGGGTCGCGGTGGTGGTGAGGGAGGCGACGTCGCTGCCCGCGCCCGGCTCGGTCATCGCGAGCGCGAGGATGAGCTCGCCGGAGCAGACGCCGGGCATCCATCGGCCGAGCTGGGCCGGGGTGGCCAGTTTCAGCAGGTAGGGCAGGGCGACGTCGTTGTGCAGGGTGATCGCCATGCCCGCGCCGGCCAGGCCGCGCCGCTGGATCTCCTCGGTGATGACGAGGTTGTGGCGGAAGTCGGCGGTCCCGCCGCCGCCGTGCTCGGCCGGGGCGGCGATGCCGAGCAGACCGGCGCGGCCCGCGGCCGTCATGGCGGCGCGGTCGATGACGCCGTCGCGCGCCCACCGCTCGGCGTGCGGGACCATCTCGCGGTCGAGATAGGCGGCGACGGTCTCGCGGAAGGTCTCGTGGTCGTCGTCGAAGAGGTCGCGCTTCACCGGGCGGCCCTCCCCTCGCGGGAGGGCGCGCAGGTCAGGCCGTGGCGCCGCCCACCGGCTGAGGGGGCCGGATGCCGGAGAGGATGATGTCGCAGAACATGTCCGCGATCGTGTCCGGGGAGACCCTGCCGCTCTGGTCGATCCAGACGTACGCGTAGTTGAACATGCCGAGGATGCCCTTGAAGGCCACTTCGTCGGCCATCGGCTGGAAGAGTCCCTTGGCGGTGCCCGTGCGGAAGGCGTCCAGCCAGGCCCGCTCGTACTGCGCGCGCAGTTCCAGGACGTCGCGCAGCCTCTCGCCGGTCAGCGCGTTGAAATCGCGGTAGTGCACCGTCCATTCCAGCCGGTGCTCGGCGATGTTCCGCAGAACGGCCCGCGCCAGTTCCCTGATGCGCTCCACCTCGTCGGCGCACTCGGCCGAGATCCGCCGCGCGGTTTCCACCATCACCTTCAACTGCGAGACGCTGATCTCGTAGAGGAGCGCCTCTTTGTTGCCGATGTGGTGGTAGAGAGCGCCGCGTTGCAGACCGACCGCCTGCTCCAGCTGCGACATGCCCACCCCGTGGTAGCCATGCCGGGCGAACAGTTCCGCCGCAGCCTGCAGAATTCGCTCTTTCTGCGATGTCTCTCGCAGCACCATAACCGCCGTTCCGTGGGTTGACTGGCCTCATGATAGATGGTTCTCCCAATCGTGCCGGGCGCATGGGGTGGGTCACGCTGAGACTCCCGCCGGTCCGTAGACCAGGTGGGCGAGTGCGGAGGGGTCGATGCCCGGCCCCTGGACGACGGTCTCGATCCGGCCGTCCACGAGGACGAGCACCCGGTCGCACAGGTCGGCCAGTTCGGTGAAGTCGGAGCTCACGACGAGGGCCGACGTGCCGCGCCCGGCGGCGGCGCGGATGATGCGGTGCAGGTCCAGGCGGGCGCCGACGTCGACGCCCTGGGAGGGCTCGTCGAGGAGCAGGAGCCGCGGGTCGCGGCGCAGGCTGCGGGCGATGACGACCTTCTGCTGGTTGCCGCCCGACAGCGCGGTGACGGGCGCGTCCGGTCCCGGCGCGACGACGCCGAACTCGGCGATGGAGGCCACCGCGTCGGCGCGCTCGGCCCGGTGCCGCAGCCTCCCGCGGCCCCAGTAGCGGCCGACGTCGGTGATCGACAGGTTGTGCGCCACGGACTGCTCGGCGAAGAGGGCGTCCTCCACTCGGTTCTCCGGCACGTAGCCGACGCCCCGAGCGAGGGCCTCGGCCGGGCCCGCGAAGCTGCCGGGCTCCCCGTCGAGGGAGATCGTGCCCGCGCCGTGCTCCAGGCCGAACAGGGAGCGCAGCACGCGGGACCGGCCCGAGCCGAGCAGCCCGGCGATGCCGACGATCTCCCCGGCGGCGACGTCGAAGGAGACGTCGCGCAGCCCGCCGCTGGACAGCCCGCGCACCTCAAGACGGGGCCGGCCGGCGGCGGACGGGAGGCGGGGCGGGGCCTCGGGGATCTCGCCGCCCATGATCATCCGGGCCAGGTCGGCGGGGGTGAGGCCCTCGTTCTCGACGGTGGCGACGCGGCGCCCGTCGCGCAGCACGGTCACCTCGTCGCTCACCGCGCAGATCTCGTCGAGGCGGTGGCTGATGAAGAGGATCGACTGGCCGCGCTCGGCGTACCTGCGCAGGCTCTTCAGCAGGAGGTCGACCTCCGAGGCCGACAGGGCGGCGGTCGGCTCGTCGAGGATGAGGACGCCGGAGTGGGCGCCCTCCTGGTCCTGCAGGGCGCGGGCGATCGCGACGACCATCTGCTCGGCCGGGCGCAACTCGCCGATGGGCAGCGCGGGGTCGACGTCGAGGTCGAACCGGTCGAGAACGGCGCGGGCCCGCTCACGCAGCCTGCGCCACCGGATGCGCCCTCCCGCCGCGAGCTCGAACCCGCGGCCGATGGCCAGGTTCTCGGCGATGCTCAGGTCGGGGAAGATCCCCACGTCCTGGTGGACGACGTGCAGGCCCATGGCCTTGGCGTCCGCCGGGCCGAGGCGGTGCGCGTCCTGGCGGCGACCGTCGATGACGACGCTGCCGCCGGGATCGGCGTGCAGAACCCCGGCGAGGATCTTGACGGTGGTCGACTTCCCCGAGCCGTTGCCGCCGATGAGGGCGTGGACGGTGCCGCGCCGAACCCGCAGGCCGACCCCGTCCAGGGCCTTGTGGCCGCCGTAGGTCTTCGACAGGTCTTCGGCGATCAGGGCGAATTCCGCCTGGTCATGGCCGCGCATCGACATCACCTCTCCCGAACGTGGAATCGGTGCCGAGTGTTCCAGGTCACTTTGCGTACCGACTGATCAGTACAGTAGAACCATCCTTCGGTAGGCGTCAACGGGTCCGGACCGATCAGGGCCGGGCCTCCTTCCCCCGAGGAGCTGCATTGACCCGAGCTGTGATCGTCGACGCCGTGCGGACCGCCGGAGGGCGGCGCGGCGGGCAACTGTCGGGCTGGCACCCGGCCGAACTCGCCGCCGAGACGCTGCGGGCGCTCGTCGCGCGCACCGGCCTGGACCCCGCACTCGTCGACGACGTGATCATGGGGTGCGTCACCCAGGTGGGCGCCCAGTCGACCAACATCGGCAGAGCGGCGGTCCTCGCGGCCGGCTGGCCCGAGTCGGTGCCGGCGACGACCGTGGACCGCCAGTGCGGGTCCTCCCAGCAGGCCCTGCACTTCGCCGCCCAGGGCGTGATCGCCGGAGCGTACGACGTGGTCGTCGCGGCCGGCGTGGAGTGCATGAGCACCGTCCCGATGTTCTCCAACGCCGCGGGCGCCGACCCGTACGGCGACGTCGTGCACGCCCGCTACGCCGGCCGCGAGGCCTTCGGCGAGACCGGGCTCGTCCCCCAGGGCGTCTCGGCGGAACTCGTCGCCGAGAAGTGGGGCCTGTCGCGCGCGGAACTCGACGCGTTCGGGCTGCGCAGCCAGACCCTGGCCGCCGCCGCCCGCGACGCCGGACGCTTCGCCGACGAGATCGTGCCGGTCCAGGTGCGGCGCCGCGACCGCGAGACCGGTGCGGTCATCGCCGAGGACGCGGCGGCGACCTCGGACGAGGGCATCCGCGCGACCTCGGACGAGCGGCTCGCCGCGCTCAAGCCCGCCTTCCTTCCCGAGGGGCGGGTGACCGCGGGCAACAGCTCCCAGATCACCGACGGGGCCTCGGCGGTGCTGGTGATGAGCGAGGAGCGCTGCCTGTCCTTCGGGCTGCGCCCCCGGGCCGTCTTCGCGCACGGCGTGCTGGCCGCCGACGACCCCGTCCTGATGCTGACGGCGCCGATCCCCGCCACCCGCAAGGTGCTCGCCCGCGCGGGCCTGGCCATCGGCGACATCGACAGGTTCGAGGTGAACGAGGCGTTCGCGCCCGTCGTCCTGGCCTGGCAGCGCGAGCTCGGCGCCGACCTCGACCGGGTCAACGTCAACGGCGGCGGCATCTCCCTCGGCCACCCGCTGGGCGCGTCCGGCACCAAGCTGATGGCCACGCTCGTGGCCGAGCTGGAGCGCAGCGGCGGCCGGTACGGCCTCCAGACCATGTGCGAAGGCGGCGGCATGGCCAACGCCACGTTGATCGAGCGGTGGACGTGAGCCGCCGCGAACACCGTGCAGAAGGACACCCGAACGATGGAGGACCCGCGATGACCGCACCCGGAACCCTGACCGCGAACCTGTCCGGAAGGGTCGCGGTCGTCACCGGCGCGTCCAGCGGCCTCGGCATGTGGTTCGCCGAACTGCTCGCCGGCTGCGGCGCGACGGTGTTCGCCGCGGCCCGCCGCCGCGAGCGGCTGGACGCCCTGGCCGACCGCGTCGCCGGCGTCATCCCGATCACCTGCGACGTCACCGACGCCGAGGCCCGCCAGGGGCTGCACGACGCGGCCCGCTCCTACCAGGGCGCCGTCGACGTGCTCGTCAACAACGCCGGGCACGGCGAGGGCAAGCCCGCCCTCGAAGAGAGCGTCGAGGACTTCGAGCGCACCCTCACGCTCAACCTCACCGCGACCTTCGCGCTGGCGACGCTGTTCGGCCGCTCGATGATCGAGGCGGGGCAGGGCAGCATCGTCAACATCGCCTCGATCCTCGGCATGGTCGCCGCCGCGCCGTCGTCGCAGGCCTCGTACTGCGCGGCCAAGGGCGGCGTGGTCAACCTGACGCGGGAGCTGGGCTGCCAGTGGGCGAACACCGGCGTCCGGGTCAACGCGATCGCGCCGGGCTGGTTCCCGAGCGAGGTCACCGAGGACTTCTTCGCCGACGAGCGGGGCGGCTCCTGGGTGCGCCGCAACACCCCGATGGGCCGGGTCGGCCGCTCCGACGAACTGGACGGGGCGATGCTCCTGCTGGCGAGCGACGCGAGCTCCTTCATGACCGGGCAGATCCTCGCCGTCGACGGAGGCTGGACCGCCCGATGACGGCGTGAGGCCCGCTGCGGCCTCCGCAGAAACCCGCGAGTCCCCGTTCTCCTCCCGAAGAGGAGGACGGGGACCTCGGCATGCCCGGACGGAAATTCTCCGTGGAGATCGTGAATTCTCTAGAAATCATTCGCGTAACACACCTGCAATCGGCCATTGACCGATGACGGTCGGCCACTTACCGTACCGATCAGTCGGTACTCAGGTACCGACCGATCAGTACAGAGTGCGGGGGCTCTCTTCGTCAGTCCAAGCACCACGGAGGTCATGATGAGTCGTCCCTCTGCAGGAACCGCGCTCCGGCGCGGCGCACTGGCCGTCTCGGCGGCCCTCGCCCTGCTCGTCTCCGGCTGCGCCGCGAAGGGCGAGGAGCCGTCCGCCCCGGCGTCCGGCCCCGTGCCGGGCAGCGAGTGGGGCACCAGCGCCGAGGCGCTGGAAGCCCTCTACAAGGGCACCTTCACCGCGCCGCCCGCGTCCGGACCGAAGGCCCAGGCGGGCAAGAAGGTCTGGATCATCTCCTGTGGCCAGGCCTCGACGGCCTGCGCCACACCCGTCAACGCGATGGAGGCCGCGGGCGAGGCCATCGGCTGGGACGTCACGGTCTTCGACGGGGAGCGCAACCCGACGCGGTTCGGCCAGGGCATCACCCAGGCCATCGCCGCGGGCGCCGACGGCATCCTCACCCAGGCCATCGACTGCGCCGGCGTCGTCGGACCCTACACCCAGGCCAAGGCCGCGGACATCGAGCTCGTCGGGCTCTACGCCTTCGACTGCGACGACCCCGCCGACAAGACCGGCCCCGGCGTCTTCTCCACGTTCGTGAAGTACCACGGGTACGAGACCGCGGGCGACGCGATCCGGGGCTGGGGCGCGGCCCGCGCGCCGTGGGTCATCGAGAAGACCGGGGGCAAGGCGAAGGCCATCACCCTGTGGGTGCCGGGCTTCCTCATGACCGAGCTCACCGATCAGGGCTTCGCCCAGGCGCTCGAAGCCCAGTGCGCGGACTGCGAGATCCTCGACCATCACGAGATCTCCCTCGCCGACCTCGCCGCGAACCGCGCCGGAGCCGCGTTCAGCACCGTGCTCCAGCGGCACCCCGACGCCAACGCGATCCACGCCTACGCCGACGGCGTCTTCCAGCAGTTCCTCAACAGCTCCATCAATTCCACGGGCCGCCAGGGCATCGCGGCCATCGGCGGCGAGTGCCTGCCCGACAACATCGAGCAGATCCGGTCCGGCGGCCCCCAGCAGGCCTGCGTGGTGCTCAACTCCGAGTGGGCAGGCTGGGCCGCCGTCGACGCCCTCAACCGGCAGTTCGCCGAGCCCGGATCCGCCCCCGTCGACCAGGGCGTCGGCTTCCAGCTCGTCGACAAGGACCACAACCTCCCGGCCTCCGGCCCGTGGGTGAGCCCCGTCGACTTCGCGTCCGCCTACAAGAAGGTGTGGGGCGTCTCCTGACCCGCCGCCGGCGGCACTGACCTCCCCCGCACGGGCGGAGGGGCGCGCCACCCGTCCCTCCGCCCCCGCCGTACCACCCCCTCTTCACCAAGGAGTCGCGCAGATGAGCAGTCAGGCCTCTCCCCCGGCGCCCGCCGCGGTCGCCGAAACCACGGAGTCCGGCGACACGGCCCGGCCCGCACGCGGCACCCGCGGCTCGTCCTTCGCCTGGCAGATCGAGCGGTTCGGGCTGCTCGGCCTCTTCGTCATCGTCATGGCGGTGTTCGGGCTCGTGTCCGAACCGTTCGCCAGCCCCAACAACCTGCGCATCATCCTCGGCACCCAGGCCGTGCTCGGACTCGTCGCGCTCGCCTCGATCATCCCGCTCATCTCCGGGCAGTTCGACCTTTCCGTCGGCGCCGTCATGGGCACCTGCTCGATCGTCACCGCCGCCGTCATGTCCCACGGGCACCAGCACCTCGCCGTCGCGATCGCCGCCGCGCTCGCGGTCGGCGCGGTCATCGGGCTGGTCAACGGCGTCGTCGTCGCCTACCTCGGGGTCAGCTCGTTCATCGTGACCCTCGCGACGGCGACCGTGCTGCAGGGCCTCGTCCTCTGGTACACCGGCGGCGACACGATCTCCGGCGACATCTCTCTGGGCCTGATCTCCTCCAGTTCCGGCAACTGGCTGGGCGTGCCCAAGGGCCTGCTGTGGCTGCTGCCCGTGGCGCTCGTGCTCTGGTACGTGCTCGGCCACACCCCGTGGGGCCGCCACCTCGGCGCGACCGGCTCCAACGAGCGGGCCGCCCGGCTCGCGGGCCTGCGCGTCCGGTGGATCACCGTCGCCGCCTTCGTCACCGCGGGTGTCGTCTCGGGCCTGGCCGGGGTGCTCCAGACGGGGCAGGCAGGCTCCGGCGACCCGCAGAACTCGCTCGGCGGAATCCTCCTGCCCGCCCTCGCCGCCGCGTTCCTCGGCAGCAGCGCGTTCAGCCCCGGCAAGTTCAACGTCCCCGGCACCCTCTTGGCCGTCTACTTCGTCGCCTTCGCCGTCAGCGGCTTCCAGTTCATCGGCGCCGCCTCCTGGATCCAGCAGCTCTTCAACGGCCTGGCCCTCGCCGGCGCCGTCACCCTCTCCACTCTCCTGGGCCGCCGCCGCAACCACACCTGAACTGCGACGGCGGCGTCCGGAAACTCCGCTACCGGCCCTCGCCGCACCCGTGATCCCGCCCCGCGGTCCCGGCCGCGAAGGCGCGCACGAGGGTCTCGCCGAGGAGGCGGCCCGCCTCGCCGGGATCACGGCGGCCGGTGAGGGCCTGCTCGTTGGCCGAGACGGCGAGGGCCCGGATCATCGCGTAGGTCCAGTCGGCGGGGAGGCCCGGCCTGAGCTCGCCGCGCTCGCCCGCCGCGCGCAGCCACGCCAGCAGGGGCTCGTCCGCCTCGGGCTCCTTCAGCGGATCACCTGCGGCGAGGTCGCGGTGCACGTCGAGGAAGCGGAACCGCGCGCCCACCCGGATGATCTCGGGGCCGAGCCTGCGCAGGACGTCGGCCGCGGCCCCTCCCGCCGCGACGGCGGCCGCGGCGAGGGCCCGCTGCTCGTCGACGGCCTGCGCGAAGAGGGCTCGGACCAGGTCCTCCCGGGCCGGAAAGTGCCGGTAAACGGTGGTGCGGCCGACGCCGGACGCGGCGGCGATCTCCTGCATGCTCGCCTCCGGGCGTCGGCCGAGCACCTCGATCGCGGCGGCGAGGACGGCGTCCCGGTTGCGGCGGGCGTCGGCGCGCAGCTGCTGGTTCGGGTGCGTCATGGCGGCTCACAGGAACGGTCGGGGATAAGTGGTACTGTTCTGTTCCACTTAATGGCGGTGATCGGTGGTCATCCTGCCACGGGGCCGCACGCGGAGCCGTGGAGCCGCCGCACCGTGCCCCGGAGAGGAACCCATGCGCAAGCCGCGGACGCTCACCGACCTCCCCTACGCCCGGTACCTCACCGCGGCGGACGGACCTCCCGTCCGGTCGGGGGACTACGAGACCGTCCACTTCGCCGACCTCGACCTGACCGGTGTCCGGGCCGAGGGCGCGCGGTTCCTGGAGAGCGCGTTCTCCCATGTGGACCTGGCCGACGCCGTGCTGCGCAACGCCCTGTTCAACGACGTGTGGATGCAGTCCGGCCGCCTGGTCGGCACCAACCTCGCCGAGACCCGCTGGCTGGACTCCGAGATCACCGTCGGCTCCCTGGCGGGCACCGCCCTCTACGGCTCGGAGCTGACCCGGGTGACCTTCTTCGGGTGCAAACTCGTCGCGCTGAACCTGCGCGAGGCGTCCCTGCGCGACGTCGCCTTCATCGACTGCACCCTCGACGATGTGGACTTCACCGGCGCGAAGCTCACCTCGGTCTCCTTCCCCGGCTCCACGCTGACCGACATCAGGCTCGACCGGACGACCATGCGGCGCGTGGACGTCCGCAAGGCCCGCTCCCTCACCTTCCAGGCGGGCCGCGACGCCCTGGCGGGCCTCACCATCACCTCCCCCCAACTCCTCGACCTGGCCCCCTCCTTCGCAACCCTCCTCGGCGTCACCGTCGCCGACTGACACGCGCCCGTCTCCGGAGGCTGCGGGCGTGCTACCGGCCGGGGTCTGCGCGGCCGGGGCCGCTCGGGGACGTCAGTCGTGCTCTTCGGGTGAGGGGCCGGTGTGGGAGGCCGGGCGGGGTTCGAGGGTGGTGAGGAACTCCTGGGCTCGGCGGGCGAAGAGGTGGGTCTCGTGGGCGGCGGACCAGTCGCAGGCGGCTTCTGCGGCGGCGCGGACGGCGTGGGCGGGGGCGCCGCGGGCGTGCAGGAGACGTGCCCGCAGCAGGCGGAGCAGGCCTTCGGCGTAGCGCTGGCCGTGGGCCTCAAGGGCCCGGTCCGCTCGGTCCAGGGCGTCCGCGGCCCGGTCCGAGCGCCCGGCGGCCAGCCACATCTCGGCGATCAGGCCGAGGTGGTAGGCCAGGCCGAAGCGCGGCGGGTCGGTCAGCGCCGAGGCCAGGAGCCGTTCGGCCTCCGCGCAATTCCCGGCCGGATCGTCTCCGGTGAGGGCGCGGGCCCAATACCAGTCGAGCCGGACGTAGTGCTCCTGCTGGAGGGCGAGGCGGCCGGTGCCCACGGCGGTCCACCGGTCGACCACCCGCAGCACCCAGGCGGCGTCGCCGGCCATCGAGGCGATCATGGTCATGTAGTAGGCCCACGTCGCCACCGCGTACCCGTCGGCAGGGCCGTTCCATCGGTCGATCATGACCCCGGCGGTCTCGACGTCGCCGTGCAGCGCGGTCACGACGGCCTGCCAGCCGGGCCATTCGCCCGAGACGTCCCGCCGGATCGGGGCGTCGGCCCGCGCGGCGGCCACCCCATGGCGGATGGCGCGGTCATTCTCGTTGAAGTACCGGTACGCCTCGCCGATATCGCCGACGTCCCACCGGTGCAGGCCCCAGGCCTGCCTGCCGTACACCCGGACGACGGGATCGCCGGACGCCTCTCCCTGGTCGTGCAGACGGCGGACCAGGTGCTCGCGATCCCACTCCAGGAACGTGTAGGCCCCGAACAGGCGGGCGAAGAGGAGCCCGGCGGCCTCCGCGTCCCGACCGAGATCGCGCGCCAGCCGTTCCGCCCGCTCCAGCAGGTCGAAGGTCGTGCCGCCGTAGCCGGCCTGCCGCCGCGGGGCGATGGCGAGCAGCGAGAGGGCCGACAGCTCCAGCTCCGGGAGCCCGGCCGCCCGAGCGATCCGGGCGGCCTCCTGCAGATGCCGGTCGGCCGCGGCGAACGCGAGCTTGGCCGTCGCGCGGCGGCCCGCGCGCTTCAGCGCCTCCGCGGCGCGCACCGGATCGGCCAGCGGTCCCGCCGATTCCAGGTGGTAGGCGAGCCGCTCGGTGCCGGACTCGTCGTCGGTGTCGGCCTCCTCGATCGCGTCCGCGATGCGCAGGTGCAGCCTGAGCGCCACCTGGTGCGCGGTGGTCTCGGTGACCGCCTCGCGGACCAGGTCGTGCGAGAAGCGCAGCGCGAACGGATCCGCCGACGCCGACTCCAGCATGCCGAGCGCGCGCAGCGGCCCCAGCAGTTCCAGGCATTCGGTGAGCCCGAGGCCCGCCGCGCGGGCGAGCAGCCCGGCCTCGACGTCGCGGCCGATGAACGCGGCGATCCGCAGCAGTTCGCCCGCGCCGCGGTCGAGGCCGGCCATCCGGTCGCGGACCACGTCGCGCACCGTGGCCGGGACGCCCGTCCGCTCCGGGGCTCCGCCGTCGGCGAGCGCGCCCGTGTCGCTGAGGAGCCGGGACAGTTCGCGGACGAAGAACGGATTGCCGCCGGTGCGCGAATGGATGGTGCGGGTGACGTCCGCACCGGGATCGCGGCCGGTCTCGCGGCGGATGAGTTCGCCCACGTCGGCCGGGCCGAGCGGGCCGAGCCGGATCCTGCGGTGGCCCGGCAGACGGCCGACGGCGGCCAGGGCCCGGGAGAGTTCCGAGCCGGGTTCCGGCGCCCGGTCGCGCAGCGAGCCGATGAGCGCGGCACGGACCGGCAGGCGGGTCGCCAGGTGGCCGAACAGCTGGAGCGAGGTGGCGTCGGCCCACTGCAGGTCGTCGAGGACGAGCAGCACGGGCCGCCGGCTCGCGGCCTGGCCGATGACGGTGACGACCTGCTCGAACAGGCGGAACTGGGCGCGGCTGCCGGAGAGCGTCGGCGCGGCGTCGTCGCGCGCTTCGAGGAGGACGCCGAGGTCGCTGCTGAGCCACTTCTCCCGGGCCGGCGCGGGCAGCCCGTCGAGCACGGCCGTCAGCGCCTGCTCCCACGGCCACATCGCGGGGGTGCCGTCCCCTTCCAGGCACGAGGCCCAGACGACGTGCGCGCCGCGCCGCCCGGCGTCCGCCGCGACCTCCTCCAGCAGACGGGTCTTGCCCACGCCAGGTTCGCCTTCGACGATGCCGAGCCCGGTGCGCCCGTTCGACGCCTCCCGCAGTGCCTGGCGCAGCACGGCGAGTTCCTCGGCCCGGCCGACCAGACCTGAGCCTCGGTTCCCGGTCGCCGGTTCGCCGCCCGCGTCGGGGGAAGGCGGCGGGGTCTGCGTCAGCACCCGCAGATGCGCGGCCTCCAGCGCCGGACCCGGGTCGATGCCGAGCTCGTCGGCCAGGCGGTCGCGGAGCGTACGGAAGGCCGTCAGCGCCTCGGCCTGGCGTCCGGCGGCGCCGAGCGCCGCGATCAGGGCAGCCTGCACGGGCTCGTGGAACGGGCCCATCTTCGCGGCGAGCTGCAGCGCCGGAAGCACCCGGTCCGCCCGGCCCAGCGACACCGCAAGACGCGCGGCGGCCTCGCACGCGGCATAGAACTCGTCGTCGAGGGCCGAGAAGATCGCCATCGCGGCGGTGCCGTGGACGAGCCCGTCCCCTGCGGGACCCTGCCACAGCCCGAGCGCCTCGACGTAGTGGTCGAGCGCCTCTTCCCGCCGCCGTTCGGCGAGGCTCGCCGCCGCGCGTTCCAGGAGGTCGCGGAAGGCGACCAGGTCGAGGGTGCCGGGACCCGCGCTGAGCAGGTAGGCGTTGCCCCGGCGGTGCAGGTAGGAGCTGGCCCCCCGGCTGCCGATCGCGGGTTCGAGCAGGCGGCGCAGCCCGCCGACGTACTTGTGGATGACGTTGAGCGCGCTCGCGGGTGACTCGTCGCCCCAGATCAGGTCGATCAGCTCGCCCGTGGTGACCGGACGGCCGGCGTGCGCCAGGAGCAGGGCCAGCAGATAGGCCTGCTGGCGGGGCCCGGCCTCCCGTTCGGCCCCGTCACGCCACACCCGCAGGGGGCCGAGGATCTTCAGCCGGACGGCCCCCGCCCGGTCCGCGGGTTCCCCGGGTTCTCCAAGAGCCCGTGGGCCGGGCACCGCGGGTACAGCCCGGTCCGACGGGTCCTCGCCGCCGGAAGGAGCCGGTGAGATGGACACGACCACGCCGTTCGGCTCCCGGATGGACGACAGATCATCCATTATGAGCCGGTGCTCCGGCCGGGGTCCAGCGGACTCCGTCGCGGCCCCCGGGCGTCCGCGACGGAGTCCCCGGCGGGCACGAGGGCTCAGCCCCCGCGCCCGGGCGGGATCACCCGGGTTCCGCCACCGGAACGTGCCCGTCCGGGATGCGCCATCCGCGGCGGGTGATCAGCCGCCCGAACCCCGCCGCCGTGAAGAACATGACGATGCCGTAGACCACCGCCGGAACCGCCATCTCCGCGTTGTTCAGCAGCGTCGGGCCGAGCGCCACCGTCATGGCGAACGCGGTGTTGTGGATGCCGATCTCGAACCCTGCCGCGGTGGCCTCGCGATGGTCGGCTCCGGCGAGGCGCGGCGCGGTGTACCCGACCAGCAGGGACACCACGTTGAAGGCCAGCGCGGCGAGCCCGACCGAGACGAAGTAGCCGGCGAGGTTCTCCCACTGACCGAACAGGACCGCGCTGATCGTCACGACCAGGACCACGACCGACAGCACCCGGACCGGCCGGTCGAGTCGGCGCGCCGCCAGGGGCGCCCTCGCGCGCACGAGCATCCCGACCGCGACCGGCAGGAGCACGATCGCGAGGACCTGGAGCACCTTCCCGGCCTGCAGTCCGACCTCGGCCCCGTCGGCCAGGAGGTACGCCGTCGACAGATTCACCACGATCGGCAGGGTGAGGACGACGAGGACCGAGGTGACCGCGGTGAGCGTGACGTTCAGCGCCACGTGCCCGCCGAACAGATGGCTGTACAGGTTCGCGGTGGGGCCGCCCGGCGACGCCGCGACCAGCATCAGCCCCACCGCCGGTTCGGGCGGCAGCCCGAACGCCAGCACCAGGCCGAAGCAGAGCACCGGCAGCAGCACCACCTGGCACAGCAACGCGACCGCGACGACCCTCCGATGCCGGCCCACCCGCCGGAAGTCGTCCACGGTCAGCCCGAGCCCCAGGCCCAGCATGACGACGCCGAGCGCGTAGGGCAGGCTCGCCGCGATCATTTCGGAGTCCATGGCGCAGGGTCCCAAGCACGACCCCGGCCCGTCAACGGCCCGGCGGCGCCGCTCCCGCGGCCCGCCGAGGCGAGGCCCCGGACCTGCCCTCCGGGCTCGGGGACCGGACGTCGGCAGTAGTAGACCAGCGCGGGCGGAAGGTTGGCCCACACCGTGCGGCCGACCACGACCTCGTCGAACCGCGACCGCAGCGCCGCGTGCAGCCGGCGGGCGGGCGGCGTCCAGCGGGCGTGCACGTAGGCGAACGTGGTGAAGACGCCGTGCGGCGGCAGGGACGCGACGACGGCGGCCAGCACGGCACGCTGCCGGTCCTCGGTGAACGCCGCCCAAGGCAGGCCGCTGACCACCACGTCGGCGTGGCCGATTCCGCGCCGCGCGAGCACCTCGGCGAGGTCGGACGCGTCGGCGTTCACGACGTCGACCTCGGGCAGGGACACCGCGAGGCGCCGCGCGAACCGCGGATTGACCTCGACGGCGACGTGCCGGCCCCGTCCGGCGAGACGCCGCTGGATGGGGCCGGTGAAGGCGCCGGTGCCCGGACCGAGTTCCACCACGACGGGGGAACCGGTCCCGGGCACCACGGCCGTCGCGGCGCGGGCCAGCGCGGGCCCGCTCGGCGCGACCGCGCCCACCGCCCTCGGGTCGTGCGCGAACTCCCGGAGGAACGGCACGGCTCAGTTCCCCGCGCGGGAGGTCGACGACACCGCCCAGGCGTGGCAGGCCAGCCCGACGCCCCAGCCGAGAGCCGGCCACAGCGGCCAGAAGAAGTGCTCCGGGGTGACGGTCCACCACACGACGATCTGGGCGGGGATTCCGATGGCGTAGGCGATGGCGTGGGCCCGCAGGCCCCATTTCACGGCGTTCTCGCTCTTCGTGGATCTCATGGCCCGAACGCTAGGAGGCGGCACTGGACGTCCACTGAATCGGCCGTTCAGTGGACGTCCACCGGACCTCCGCACGATGGCACCCGGAATCGAACACCACGAAGAAAGGTGCACATCATGACGACTCGCCGAGCGGTACTGGCCGGCTCCACCGCGGTCGCGACCGGGGCCCTCCTCGGGGCGGACGCGGCGGCGGCCCGCTCCCGGCCGGAGGCAAGGCCCACGGTGGTGCTGGTGCACGGGGCGTTCGCCGACGCGTCCGGCTGGAACGAGGTCGCCTCCCGGCTCGTCCGCGACTCCTATCCCGTCCTCGCCCCGGCGAACCCGCTGCGCGGCGTGGCCTCCGACTCCGCCTACCTGGCGGACGTCCTGCGGACCCTCACCGGTCCGATCGTCGTGGCGGCGCACTCCTACGGCGGCATCGTCGCCACGAACGCCGCGGCCGGCAACCCGAACGTGAAGGCGCTCGTGTACGTCGCCGCGTTCGCCCCCGACCAGGGCGAGACGCTGCTCGGCCTGCAGACGAAGTTCCCCGGAAGCCGCCTCGACGAGGCTGCGCTGGACTTCCGCCCGTACGGCGACGGGCTCGTCGACGGGTACATCAAACGGGACTCCTTCCCCGACGTCTTCGCCGGAGACGTCCCGCGGGCGACCGCAGCCCTGATGTGGGCCTCGCAGCGTCCCGCCGACGTGCGCACGCTCGGTGAACCGTCCGGCACGCCCGCCTGGACGACCATCCCGTCCTACTACCTCGTCGCGCGCCGCGACCAGGTGCTGCCCGCCGAGGCGCAGCGGTTCATGGCTGAACGGGCCGGATCACACGTACAGGAGGTCACCGCCTCGCACGTCGCGATGGTCTCGCAGCCCGCGGCCACCGCCGACCTGATCCGGCGCGCCGCGCGCTGAGCCCGTTCCGCGGACGAGGGGGCGTCGCGGCACCTCGACGCCCCCTCCTCCGCACCGACCACCGAAGGAAGACAGATGCACCAGCAGGCCTCCGAAGACCGCCGCGGGACCGAGCGGCACGTCCCCGCCGGGCGGTTCACACGGAACCCGAGACCCGTCCTGTTCGCGCTCGCCCTGGGCACCTTCGCGATCGGCACCGGCGAGTTCGGCAGCAACGGCGTCATCCAGTTGTTCGCCGCCGACCTTGCCGTGTCGATCCCGGTCGCCACGCACGCGATCACCGCCTACGCGCTGGGCGTCGTCATCGGCTCCCCGGCGATCACGCTGCTCGCCGCGCGCGCCGACAGGCGCGCCCTTCTCCTCGGGCTCATCGTGCTCTTCCTCGTCGGCAACGGGCTGTCCGCGCTCGCGCCGAACCTCGCCGTCCTCGTCGTCTGCCGCTTCGTCGCCGGGAGCGTGCAGGGCGCGTTCTTCGGCGCCGGGGCCGTCGTCGCCGCCTACATGTACGGTCCGGGCAAAGGCGGAAGGGCCTTCGCCACGGTGATGGCGGGCCTCACCGTCGCCACGGTCGTCGGGTCGCCGCTCGCGACGTTCATCGGCCAGCACGCCGGATGGCGCGCCATGTACTGGACGGTGTCGGGTCTCGGCGTGCTCGCCGGCGCCGCCCTTCTGGCCTGGCTCCCCCGCACCGACGACCTGCGCGGCGGCTCGGTCAGCGACGAACTGGACGCGCTGCGCCGGGGCGGCGTCTGGCTCATGGTCGGCGTCGCGGCGCTCGGCATCTCCAGCATCTTCGCCGTCTACACCTTCATCGGCCCCTTCGTCACCGAGGCCGCGCACCACGATGCCGTATTCGTCCCCATCGCCCTCGCCGTCTTCGGCGTCGGCATGGCGGTCGGCAACCAGGTCGGCGGCCGTCTCGCCGACCGTTTCGAGCATCGCGGACTGACCTGGGGCTACGGCGGGGTCCTGGTGCTCCTCGCGCTGATCGGCACGGCCGGGGGCGACCTGCGCGTCCTGCTGCCCTGCCTGTTCGGCGTCGGCTTCACCATGATGCTCGCGATCCCCACGATCCAGGTCCGCCTGACCGCGCTCGCGCCGGACGCCCCGACCCTGATGGGCGCGCTCAACCTTGCCGCGCTCAACCTCGCCAACTCCCTCGGCGCCGTCGGCGGGGCGATCACCCTCGCCGCCGGCCTGGGGCCGCTGTCCACGGTCTGGGCCGGCTTCGCCCTCACCGCCGCCGGGCTCCTCCTCTATGCCGCCGCGCTCCCCCGGCCGAAGCCCGCCCATCGCCGATGAGCCGCGAGTTCGGCCGTGCCCTCGCCTCGCCACCGCACATCCGGTAAAGCAACCTTTACTCGTCATACGGACCTCCGGCCCTTCGACCTGGGACAGGACGGTGGTTGCCTGGAAGCGACGGGGGGAGACCGCGATGGGCACCATCATCAACGCGGACGTCGAAAGGGCGCTGCACAGGGCCGTGGGCGCGGCGATCTGGGCGCCGTCGATCCACAACACGCAGCCCTGGCGGTTCGCCATCGGCGAGCGCGACGGCACGCCCATGATCACCGTTTACGCCGACCTGTCCCGGACCCTGGCGATCGCCGACCCCCGGGGGCGGGAGCGGACGATCAGCTGCGGGGCGGCCTTGGCGACGCTCGTCCTGGCGCTGCAGGACTCGGGGTACGCCACCGAGACCACGGTGATCCCCGACCCGCACCACCTCGCGCTGCTCGCGGAGGTCGACGTCATCGGCCGCGCCGAGCCCGCCCCGGAGATCCGGACGCTCGCCGCGCAGATCCACCGCAGGCGCAGCCACCGCGGCCCGTTCGACACCGCGCCCGCCGATCCCGGGCTCGTCCAGGCGCTCGCCGATCACGCCGCGGCCGAGGGAGCCCGCTTCCACGTCCCGCGGGAAGCCCACGCGGTGAGCGCGCTGGCGCTGCTCAGCGAGGCCGCCGAACAGATCGAACGGCTCGACCCCCGCTACGGCGCCGAGATCCGCAAGTGGACCCGGCCGTCCGACAGCGAAGGCGTCCAACCGACCGCCTACCCGCTCGCCGAGGAGAGGATCGAAGGCTCCTTCGCCGAACGCGGCTTCGCCCGCGGCATCCTGCGGGGCCTGCCCGCCCCGCAGGACCTGCCGGCGCCCCGCGCCCCCGGCACCACCTGCGTGATCGGGACGGAGGGCGACACCCCCGCCGACTGGATCGCCGCGGGCCGGGCCCTCCAGCACGTCCTCCTCCACCTGAGCGCGCAGGGGCTTTCCGCCGCGCTGCACACCCAGCCGCTGGAGATCCCCGAACTGCGCGCCCTCATCCGCCGGACCCTGGCCCCCGCCGCGGAGCCGCAGATCCTGCTGCGCTTCGGCGCTTCGATGACCGCCTTCACCTCGGTCCGCCGCCACGTCGAGGAGGTCATCCTGTAGCCCGGCAACGGAGGCCACGTCCGCGCCCGTCTCGACGGACCGCCACCGGTCGGCCGTCCGCGAGTTCAAGGGGACCCCGGCCCCGACCGGTCGCGTCGTGTCATCCCGGCACTCCCACGATCGTCGTCGGACGCGGCAGAACGACGCCTCGCGGACGGCCCGGACCGTGCCGCCGGGGTCAGGGGCCGTCGCCGGGGCGCAGCGGGCTCACTCGGGGGACCGAGGCCTTGCCCGTGTTGGAGACCTCACCGCCCGTCCAGGGGACGCGGATCGAGGTGGTCTCATCGGGCGGCGTGATGAGCAGGGCCGCCGGTGTCACCGTGGTGACGCCGGTGATCGCAGGGCTGCCGTAGGTCAGCGCCGACCAGGCGCTCGCCCCGGGCGGGAGCGTCACGGCCTGCCGCCCGTCGCTCGGGGCCCGTTCGGGATCCGGCGTGATCTGCGCGCCGGCGTCGTCGACGAACGCGAGTCCGGGATAGCCGAGGACCGTGCACGTCCGGGCGGAGGCGTTGGTCAGCACGAGGGCGAAGTTCGACTGGCCGGCTCCCGGGCTGTTGGGCCCGATCGACGCCTTGAGTTCGGAGGTGTGGCAGCGTTCCGCCCTCGTCGGCGCGGCGGAGTCCGACGGCGCCGCGCCGCTGCCGGGCGGCGCGGACGCCGAGGGCGCAGCGGACGGGACAGCGGCTCCGCTGCCGGAGGGAGTAGGCGCGACGGTGGTCTCCGGCGGCGACGAGGGCGCGGACGGCCCCTCAGCCGCACAGCCGGTCAGGAGGGAGCAGGCGATGAGCGCGCCGGGCACGAGCAGTGGATGTCTCATGTGCACGGAACCAACTTCCGCCCGCGTCCATTCCTGTCCAGTGGACCGCACAGAACGCGACACCATAGGGTCTGGCGGATGACGAGGTACGCGGCGCTGTTGCGCGGGGTCAATGTGGGCGCGGGCGGCGGCAGGAAGGTGCCGATGGCCGAGCTGCGGACCCTCATGGAGGGGCTCGGGCACGGCGACGTGCGAACCTACCTGCAGAGCGGGCAGGCGGTGTTCACCGCTGAGGACGGAGACGAGGACGTGCTCGCGCTCGGGATCGCCCGGGTACTGGAGGAGCACTTCGGGCGCACCTTCGACGTGATCGTCCGCGACCACGCCTACCTGAGCGCCATCGCCGAGGCCTGTCCGTTCCCCGCGGCGGAGCTGGAAGGACGCCAACTGCACGTCACCTTCTTCGCGACCGACCCGGAGCCCGAGCGCTTCGCCGACATCGACCGGGCCGCCTACCTCCCCGAGGACTTCCGGCTCGGCGACCGCGCCCTCTACCTCTACGCCCCCGATGGCCTGGGCCGCTCCGACCTCGCCGGCCGCCTGTACCGTCCCGCCCTCCTCAAGGGCCTCACCTCCACCACCCGCAACTGGAACACCGTCACCAAGCTCATCGAGCTGACCCGCCCCTGAAGACCCCCTGAACATCCCGCGGCGAGCGCGGCCTTGAGCGGGGGCATCGGCACCTTGTTCACCGCGATCCCAGGGGGAGTTTCGCCTCGACCACGAACCCGCCGCCCGGTCGGCGTCCGGTCCGCACCCGGCCGCCCGCCGCGCAGGCGCGCTCGCGCATGCCGATCAGCCCGCGGCCGGTGCCACCGCCCGCTCCGACGCCGGTGCCCTCGTCCTCGATCCTGATGGACAGGGCGTGCGGTCCGTAGCCGAGGCGGACCCACGCGACGTCGGTGTTCGCGTGCTTGCTCACGTTCGTCAGCGCCTCCTGGATGATCCGGTACGCCGAGAGGTCGATCGCCGATGGCAGGCTCACGGCGTCCCCCTCCCGGCGGATCTCGACCTCCAGGCCCGCGAGGGCGAAGGAGGCCGCCAGGTCGTCCACCTGGGCGAGGCCCGGGAGGGGCTCGCGCGCCGCGGGGCCGCTGCCGAGCAGCCCCACGATGGCCCGCAGTTCGGTGAGCGCCTGCTTGGAGTCGTCCTTGACGTGCGCCAGCGTCTCGGCCAGCCGACCGGGATCCGATGGCCCCGTGCCGTCCAGGTAGAGCGCTACCCCGGCCTGCGCGTTGATCAGGGTCAGCTGGTGGGCGATGACGTCGTGCAACTCTCCGGCGATCCGCATCCGCTCCTCGGCGAGCAGGCGCCCCGCCTCCTCGCGCCGCTGCCGCTCGGCCCGCTCCGCCCGCTCCTCCAGCGCGGCGACGTAAGCGCGCTGGGCCCGCACGGCGGCCCCCGCGGCGATCGCGAAGCCCGTCGTGGCGACCAGCCCGACCGCCCCCAGCGGTGGCCCGTGCGCCTCGCCGACCACCGCGTGCGTTCCGGCGAGCAGCACCAGGCAGGCTCCCGCGCCGAGCCCCCACCGGCTGCCCCGCAGCGCCGTCACCGCGTACAGCGCCACCAGCGAGGGCAGGATCTGCTGGGCGTCGACCGAGGACAGCCACCCGTGCAGGCCGCCCAGCACCGTGACCAGCGCGAAGACCGCCACGGGCCGGTGCCGCCTCGCCAGCAGGATCGAGCAGGACGACACGGCGAAGACCCAGTCCACGGCGTTCAGGGCCCGGGGCGGCGCCTCATGGGAGCCGAACCGCATCATCCCGACGAGCAGGAGGAACGACGCGGCCGCCACCGCCGCGTCGACTCCGACCGGATGGCGCCACCACCACGCCTGACCACTCTTCACGCTCGCTACCTCACCGTCCGCCATGTGCTCTTCCCAGGTTAAGCACCCGTCCCGTCCGTCCACGTCACCCATGCGCGTCCACCCCGCGTACCGCGATCGCAGTACACGCGGTGCTCACGGGCCTCGACCCGTGGCTCGACCGAGATCTCGGTCAAGGTCGCCGGACCCCATCGGCCGGCTCAGCCGCCGTGCGGCGAGCGGTTGAGCCGACCGCCGGTCGGTGTCGCGGCGGGCGTGCACCGCAGTGGCGGGAGTTCACGTGGCGAGCAGAGGCGCCAGAGTCACGGAAACGACAATTGCGTCCTTCTGGTAGATAGCAGTATGTACGCTTCCGGTCTCTAGTGGTGATCATCCGGGGGCGGGAATCTCAGGTGCCGTTGAGCGTCCCGCCTATGGTGCCGGTCCGATGTGGGCCGCCGGGCGGGCGCGGACGGCGAGGAGCCCCCCTGCGTCCCAGACCACCCCGGCGCTGTTCGTCAGGCGGATGAGCAAGGGCAGGTGGCGTGCCCTGGCGGCCGCGGTGCTGCTGGCCGCCTCCGCGCTCACCGCCGTCACCGCACCGACCGCCGCGCACGCGGCCCCACAGTCGGTCGCCTACGTCGCCAACGTCGACTCCGACAACGTGACGGTCATGGACGCCTCCTCCCTCACCGTCAGCGCGACGATCACCGGTATCGGCACCGACCCCTACGACATCGCGCTCAACCCGGCGGGGACCCGCCTGTACACCGCCAACCAGGCGTCCGGGAACGTCTCCCGTGATCGACACCTCCACCGCCGACGTCACCGAGGCCGACCCCACCCCGGCCAACGACGGCGACGCCGAGAACACCACATCGTCAACGGCCTCGGTTGCACGATCACCGGCACCAACGGCAACGACGCCCTCGCCGACGCCAGCGGCACGGACACCATGAGCGGCAACCTCGGCAACGACGACATCGACGTCCATGACGGCGCCGGCGGGGACACCGCCAACGGCGGCCTGGGCAGCGACACCTGCGCGACAGACGGCGGCGACACCGCCACCAGCTGCTGACCCGACCTGCCCCGCACGACGGCCCGGATCTCACATCAGGAGATCCGGGCCACCGGGACCCCGGCCCGCTCTTCGACGTGGCGGAGATCCGCGCCGGAGCGGTCGGGGTCCGCGTGCGTCAGCGGTCTGCCCGGCCCGATCAGAGGTCGAACGGCACCGTGAACGTGTGAGTGCCGGAAGGGGACTCGAAAGGGGCCTCGTCGGGGAGGTCGATCTCGGCGGTGGTGCCGGGCGGGATCGTCGCGGTGACCGAGAGGACGCCTTCTTCGATCCGCCAGCTCACGGCGGCCCGGCCATAGGGGGTGTCGTGGGTGGCGGAGGCGTGGGTGAGGCCGCCGCCTGGGCGGGGCGCCACGCGCAGGCGGCGGTAGCCGGGGGCGGCGGGAGCCAGGCCGGCGACGGTGCGGTGGAGGAAGTCGGCGACGGCCCCCAGGGCGTAGTGGTTGAAGGACGTCATGTCGCCGGGGTTGACCGAGCCGTCGGGGAGCATGCTGTCCCAGCGTTCCCAGATGGTGGTGGCGCCCATCGTCACCGGGTAGAGCCACGACGGGCAGTCCCGCTGGAGGAGCAGGCGGTAGGCGGTGTCTGCGGAGCCGGTGGAGGCCAGGGCGTCGCACACGAGCGGGGTGCCCACGAAGCCGGTCGAGATGACGTGGCCTTCGTAGGCGACGAGTTCGGCGAGCCTGCGGCCGGCCCGCGCGCGCTGGTCCTCCGTCTCGAACAGGCCCGCGTGCAGGGCGAGCGCGTAGCCGGTCTGGGTGTCGGCGGCGAGCCTCCCGGTCGGCGTGACGAACTCGGTCCGGAACGCGGCGCGGATCTCCGCTGCGAGGGTCGTGTACCGCGCGGCGTCCTCGGTGCGGCCGAGCAGTCCCGCGGTCTCGGCGAGGACCTGGGTGGTCCAGGCGTGGTAGGCCGAGGCGACGAGCACCTGGTCGGTGCGGGACTTGGCGGGCTGCTCGGGCGGCGCGGCAGGGTCGAGCCAGTCGCCGAACTGGAACTCCTCGCGCCACAGCCGGTCGGCGTCGGCGCGGGAGGCGACCTGGTCGACCCAGGCCTTCATGCTCGGATACTGCGCGGCGAGCAGGCCCAGGTCGCCCGAGCGCTGGTAGAGCGTCCACGGGACCAGGACGGCCGCGTCGCCCCACGCCGCGGCGGGCGAGGTGGGGAAGAGGATGTCGATCCAGGGCACGTAGTGCGGGACCGTGCCGAGTTCGGCCTGTTCCGCGGCGAGGTCGGCCAGCCAGGAGGCGAGCGGTCCTGTGCAGTCGTAGAGGAACGCCGCGGTGGGCGCGAAGACCTGGATGTCGCCGGTCCAGCCGAGCCGCTCGTCGCGCTGCGGGCAGTCCGTCGGCAGGTCGACGAAGTTGCCGCGCATGCTCCACAGGACGTTCTCGTGCAGCCGGTTCAGCAGCGGGTCGGAGCACGCGAACCAGCCGGTGCGGCGCAGGTCGGTGTGGCAGACGAGGGCCTCGACCGAGTCCTCGGCGAGTTCGCCCGGCCAGTCGGCGACCTCCGCGTAGCGGAAGCCGTGCAGGGTGAACCGCGGCTCCCACTCCTCCACACCGCCGCCGCGCAGCGTGTAGGTGTCGATCGAGTAGGCGCTGCGCAGCGGACGCAGAGAGAGCGAGCCGTCCTTCTCCAGCACCTCCGCGTGCCGCAGCGTCACCGTGTGCCCGGCCGGGCCCTGGACGCGGATGCGCAGCCGCCCCGACATGTTCTGCCCGAAGTCCAGGATCGTCTCGCCGGACGGCCCGGTCAGCACGGCCTCCGGGCGGAGCGCCTCGACGCGCCGCACGGGCGGGCCGGTGGGCGCGACGAGCAGCGCCGGGTCGTGGTCGAGCGCGTCGGTGGCCGCCCAGCCCGCGTCGTCGAAGCCTGGCTCGGACCATCCCGCCGGCAGAAGGCGGGCGTCGTACTTCTCGCCCTCGTACAGGCTGGCGGCGAGGACGGGGCCGGACGCGCACCGCCACGAGCCGTCGGTGACGACGTGTTCGGTCGTCCCGTCGGCGTAGCGGACCTCCAGTTGCGCGATCAGCGCCGTCCGGTCGCCGTACAGGTCGGTCTTGCCGCCTTCGAAGCCGACGCGGCCGCGGTACCAGCCGTCGGCGAGCATCGCACCGATGGCGTTGCCGCCTTCGGTGAGGAGCGCGGTGACGTCGTGGGTGCGGTAGCGCAGCCGGTGGGAGTAGCTGGTCCAGCCGGGGGCGAGGACCTCGTCGCCGACGCGCCTGCCGTTGACCTCCAGGTCGAACGTCCCGTGGGCCGTCACGTACAGGCGCGCCGAGGCGACCTTCCCCGACAGCCGGAACTCCCTGCGCAGGAGAAGGGCGGGCCCGTCGGGCGGGCCGAGCAGCGCCGCCGGGGGCGCCGCCGCCCGCGCCCGCCACTCCCCCGGTTCCAGGAGACCCGCCTCGACGTGGGAGTAGTCGCTCCACGGTGTCGTCGTGCCGTCCTGTCCGTGCACGCGGACCCGCACCCTGCGGCGTTCGCGCGACGCCAGCGGGGCGAACGGCCAGGCGACCAGGACCGAGTCCGCGGACTCGATCAGGTCGGTGGCGTGGAAGACGCCGCCGTCCCCGGCCTGGAGTTCGTAGCCGCGCTGCCGCCACCCGGGGGGAGTCCCGGCGACGGTCCAGGAGAGGCGCGGCGCGGATTCGCCGATGCCGAGGGGCGCGCGGTGGTGCTCGAACGCCGGGGGCGTGACGGACGGGGCGATGGGATCGGACACGGGGAAGAGCTCCTAGCTGAGGGCGGTGGTCAGCCCTTGACGGCGCCGGCGGTCATCCCGGCGACGATCTTGCGGTTGAAGAAGACGAAGGCCAGCAGCGGCGGGATCGTGATGAGCACGATGTCCATGAACAGCAGGTTCCACTGGGTGGAGTACTGGCTCTGGAAGCTGTACAGCGTGGTCTGCACGGTGGCGTGGTCGTCGCCGGGCAGGAAGTACAGCGGGTTGACGAAGTCGTTGAAGATCGCCACCGAGGTGGTGAGCGCGACCGTGATCACGACGGGCCGCAGCAGCGGGAAGATGACGCGGAAGAACAGCTTCCAGCCCGTGCAGCCGTCCATCATGGCGGCCTCGTCGAGTTCCCTGGGGATGCCCGCGACGAACGCGCGGAACAGCAGGACCGCGTAGGAGAGGTTGAAGGCGATCTCCACGAGGACCAGGCCGGGAAGGGTCTTGAACAGGCCGAACGTCTGGAGCAGCCAGATCGTCGGGACGATGGCGGGCGGGATGATCAGGCCGCTCAGCACGAGGGTGTTCGCGATCGAGGCGACCCTGCCGGGGCGGCGCTGGATGACGTACCCGGCCATCGCGGCGAACACCACGATGAGCCCGACCGACACGACGGTGACGAGGATGCTGTTCACGTAGGCGCGCAGCAGGATGTAGTCGCGCGCTTCGACGACCGCGCGGAGGTTCTCCACGACGGGCCAGCTCGCCGGCCAGGAGAAGTCGAGGTCGGCGGCCTGCGGACCGTCCTTGACGGCGGTCAGCAGCATGAACGAGAACGGCACGAGGAAGACGACGCCCGCCAGGACGAGCGCGGCGGTCTCCCCCGCCAGCTTGCGGAGGACTCTCACGCGGCGACCTCCTTCTTGCCCAGGTACCACGACAGCGGGAGGATCAGCGCGGTGACCACGACGAACAGGACGACGTTGCCCGCGGTGGACAGGCCGTAGAAGCCCGCCTGGTACTGCTTGTAGATGATCGAGGCGATGACGTCGCTGCTGAAGCCGGGTCCGCCGCGCGTCATGGTCCAGATCAGGTCGAACGACCTGAGGCCGCCGATGAGCGACAGCAGGACGACCGAGTAGGTCGCGGGCCAGCTCAGCGGGAACGTGACGTACCGGAACCGCTGCCACGCGCCGCCGCCGTCGACGGAGACCGCCTCGTAGTAGGTCTGCGGGATCGACAGGATGCCCGCGATGTAGATGACGGTGGCCAGTCCGACGCCCTTCCAGACGTCCACCACCGCCACCGACAGCAGTGCGGTGTTCGCGCTGCCCAGCCAGTCGTGGCCGGAGACGCCGACCAGTGCGAGCGCCTTGTCGACGAGGCCGGTGTCGGGCCGCAGCAGCACGCTGAACGTGATGCCGACGGCGACGGTGCTGACCAGGACGGGGAAGAACACGACCGAGCGCAGGAAGCCGCTGCTGCGCAGCTTGCTCGTGAGCAGGACGCCGAGCAGGAGCCCGAACACGACCTTGAGCGCGCTGGTGGCGACCGCGTAGATCAGCGTGTTCTGGAGGCCGATCCGCAGGCTCTGATCGGCGAAGAAGTCCTTGTAGTTCTCCAGGCCGACGAACTCGCTGTCGAAGAGGGTCCAGCGGGTCAGGGAGAAGTAGAACGCCATCACCGTCGGGACCAGGAAGACCACGACGTAGACGACGCCCGCGGGCAGGTAGAGCGTGTAGGGCTGGGCCGCTCCCTTGCGCCGCCGCGGGGCGGGCCGGGAGGGGCCGGGCCCCGCGCTCTTCGCGCGGGACCCGGCGGGCCGGTCGGCGACTACCATCCGGCGAGGCCCAGCTGCTTGGCCTGCTTCTCGACGTCCTTGTCGTACTGGCCGGCGCCTTCGGCGGGCGAGGTCAGGCCGCTGCCGACGGCGACGGTGATCTGCTCCAGGGACGGGCCCTTGACCGGGGACAGGTACTCCAGCGCGGGCGAGGACAGCCCCGCGTCGATGTAGGCCTGGATGTCCTTGACGGCCTGCATCGCGTCGTCCGGGAGCTTGGCGCCCTTGACGCGGTACGGGCCGGTCGGGGCGGAGACGTCCTTGATGGCGTCGATGCCGGCGGGCGAGGCGACGAAGGCCATGAACTTCTTCGCCTCGGCGAGGTGCTCGGTGTCCTTGGCGGCGTAGACGGCGGCGGGCTCCCAGATGGTGGCGCCGGCCTTGGCGGGGTCGTCGCCGGGGACGCCGAAGAAGCCGATGTCGGTGCCGGCCTCGGGGGCTGTGGCCAGGAGCGGCGGAAGGGTGAAGGTGAGCAGCGGGAACTGCACGCCCTCGCCCGACAGGAGCAGCTTCATGCCCTGGTCGACGGTCGCCGAGCCGAAGCCCTTGTTCTGGTAGCCCTTGGCGTTGACCTCGGCGAGGTGCTCGAAGCCCTTGAGCGCCGCCGGGGTCGTCGCGAACTTGGCCTTGTTCGCGGTGAAGTCGTCGGCGAAGGTCGGCGCGGCGTTCGCGACGTTGTTGTAGTCGGCCAGGACGAGGAGCTGGGAGCTCCAGGTGTCCTTGAAGGTCGAGATGACCGCGGTCTTGCCCGCGGCCTTGATCTTCTCGTTGTTGGCCATGAACTCCGCCCAGGTCTTGGGGACCTGGAGGCCGAGCTCGGCGTAGACCTTGCGGTTGTACAGGACGCCGCCGCCGGTGGAGGAGCCGATCGGCACGCCGTAGACCTTGTCCTGCTGGGACACGACCGGGAGGAAGCCCTCCTCGACGTCCTTGAGCACGGGGTCGCCGGTCAGGTCCGCGATGGACTGGGCCGGGTTGAGCGCCTGGAGCAGCGAGCCGGACGGGTACCAGAACACGTCCGACATGTCGCCGGTGGACAGGCGGGTCTTGACGACGTTGTCGCCTTCGGTGCCCTGGGGACGGGTCTCGACCTCGACCTTGATGCCGGTCTGGGAGGAGTTGAAGGCGTCGGCCACGGCGTTCGCCTGGGACAGGGTCGACTCGCTGTTGTCGACGAGGAACGACAGTTCGACCGTGCCGTCGGCGGAGTCTCCGCCCGAGCCGCAGGCCGTCAGCGCCGTGAGGGCGACGCCGAAGGCCGCCACCGCGCCCGTGAGGCGGCGATGGGTGATCTTCATGGGTTACTCCAGTGGGGTGTGAGAGACAGAGGGTGGCCCCCGACCGCTCGTTAACGTAGGCGTCACACTCAGGCCAGTCAAGCGTTGATTTGGAAAACGTTACACACTCGCTCTCCGCCTATAGATCGCCATCTACCTGGGATATTCCTGGTATCAAGACCAGTGATGGGTATCGTTACCCATGCCTCGCCCGCCCCGCCGAACGCGTTTCCCGTACACTGCGGCGGGGTCCTCGCCGGTGAGGAGCCGGTCGAGGGAGAGGGGGGCCATGGCCCAGCCAGGGCGTCCGCGCCGCGCGACGATCGCCGACGTCGCACAGCACGCGGGGGTCTCCACCACCGCGGTCTCCAAGGTGCTGCGCAGCGCCTACGGCGTCAGCCCCGCCATGCGCGAGAAGGTCACCGCGTCGATCAAGGCGCTGGGCTACCGCCCGCACGCCGCCGCGCGCGCGATGCGCGGCCGGACGTACACGATCGGCGTGCTCTTCCCCGACCTGCGCAACCCGTTCTTCCCCGACATCCTCGACGGGATCGACGCCCACATCGCCGGGACCGAGTACCAGGTCGTGATCGTGCGCGGCGGCGCGTCGGCGAAGTCGGAGAGCGCCGCGATCGACGCGCTCGTGGACCGGCAGGTCGACGGCCTGCTGATGGTCGCGCCGCTCAACACCAGGAAGCGCCTGGAAGAGGTGGCCCGGATCCTTCCGACGGTCGTCCTCGGCCCCCACGACAAGTCGGCCGTCTACGACTCCGTCGCCGACGACGACGCGGCGGGCGTGGAGCTCGTGATGGAGCACCTCATCGGGCTCGGCCACCGGCGCATCGCGCACATCGCGCACGGCGACATCGGCCTGGCCCGCGCGAGCACCTCGCTGCAGACCATCCGGGCCGAGACCTACCGCCGCGTCATGCGCGAGCACGGCCTGGCCGACGAGATCGCCATCGCCACCACGTCCTACACCGAGAGCGGCGGGTACGACGGCGCCCGCGAACTGCTCGCGCGGGGCCCGCGGCCCACCGCGATCTTCGCCGGCGCCGACCTCGCGGCGTTCGGCGCGCTCGCGGCGGTCCACGAGGCGGGCCTTTCCGTCCCGGGCGACGTCTCCGTCGCCGGCTACGACAACACGCGCATGGCGGCCCTCACCCACGTCTCCCTGACGAGCGTCGACCAGGACGGCGTCACCCTGGGCAGGACCGTCGGCGGACTCCTGCTGGAGCGCATCGAGGGGCGCACCACCCCCGTGCGGTTCTTCATCTCGCCGTCGCTGGTCCCCCGCCGCTCGACCGGGCCCGCGCCCGGCTGACGCCTCACCCGATCATCGCGCCGACCTCGACCAGGAGCCCGCGCAGCCACCGGTGGGCGGGCTCGGGCTGCTGCATCGGGTGGTACCAGAGCGCCTCGAGGACCGGCACCGCCTCGTAGGGCACCGGGTGCGCCTCGCAGCCCGACCAGGCCGCGATCCTCCGGGCCAGCCGCTCCTGGATGAGCGCGATCCGCTCGGTGCCGGCGACCAGGAACGGCAGGGACAGGAAGTTCTCCACCACGACCTCGACCCGCGGTGTCACCCCGAGCATCGTGAGCTGTCGGGCTGCCGAGGCGACCGCCGTCGGGGTGCGGAAGGTCGCCACCCAGGGCAGCGTCGACAGGTGGTCCATCGTGAGGCCGCCCGCCAGCGCGGGATTGCCCGCGGCGGCGAGGACCACCCAGCGGTCGGCGTAGACGTCCACCGAGGGGTGGGCCGAGATGTAGCCGTGCGGCATGACGACGCCGTCCGTCGAGCGGAGGGTGGTCTCGATGTCGTCGATGCGCGCCGGGTTGATCTGGAGGAACCGCAGCCTGACGTGCGGCGCCCGCTCCCGCACGGCCCGGGTGAACGCCTCTCCGAGCACGCTGATGACGTAGTCGGAGGTGACGAGGGTGAACTCGCGGTCGCTCGTCTCCGGGTCGAACGTGGGCCGGGCGGAGAAGACCCGGTCGACCACGTTGACGGCGAGCGTCGTGGAGTCGACGAGCGCGGCGGCCAGGGGCGTCAGGTCGTAGCCGTTCCCGACCCTGACGAGGAGATCGTCGGCGAAGTGCCGGCGCAGGCGGGCGAGGTTCGCGCTCATGGCCGGCTGGGTGACGCCGAGGCGGCGACCCGCGCGGGTCACGTTGCGCTCCTCCAGCAGCGCGTGCAGCGCCATGAGCAGGTTCAGGTCGAGGCTGTCGAGCTGCACGGCTTGCCTCCACAGGGCAGATCGATAGGTCCCCCGCGCCGCGATCGCCGCAGGCGCCCACCCAGGTCATGCCCTGTTACGGGGTGCCGACCACTTCACAGGATCACCACCGAGCGCAGGACTTCGCCGTGGTGCATCTTGTCGAAGGCGGCTTCG